>JAUIGR010000035.1 GCA_030430025.1 Gammaproteobacteria bacterium | reverse complement strand
GTACCTTCTATGACAATCGATCCTGCTCCACCTCCCTGGTTCTCTAATATTGGAGGCTTTCCAATAATAAAATCATCGACAGAGATACCAGTTCCTGAACCCTCTATGGGCACAAGTTGGCCATTAATAATGACATGTACATCTTTAAAAATATTTGTCGGTTCTCCACCTTGGTATGGAATACCACCTGTCAGCGGGTTAACCGCAAGCAGCCAACTTTTACCGCCTGGAAGACAAGGGTCTATGCCAGCTGTTATGTTGGAGGTCAAAAGCAATATGTCGCTACCAAGTAAGCTCATGGGGTTAAACACTCGCTCGCCCTGCTCGGTCAATTCGACTCGCCAGCCGTATTTGGTATTGGGATTAACTTCATTATCTGACAAACTGCGAAATACACCATTTGCCGTAAACTCTTGCTCAACAATACCGTCATCTAAAATATCAAGCTTGTCATCCGCAGAGTTAGGACCATCAAAAATCCCAACGATATACTGACTGGCTGGTAAATTAATATCCCTGTCCGGAACCTCAATATACTTGCCAGTAGCAAACATAACAACCACATCATCCTCGGGAGATTGATATTCCCTAGGTATATGTAACACTCTCGGTTTAATTGTGATCGGTCTGTACATTGGATTGGGTGCCTCAACCAATTGAATAATTGACCAGTCATTTGGGTTACTACTTTGGAAATTGAAACGCCACAAGTTACCATAAAGATCACCTGCATAAGCTGTTTCAACTCCGTGATCAATACCCCTAAACGCTGTATCACTATCGACTGGGGTTGACCCGTCGTAATAAAATCGTGAGTCAACGCCTGTTGGCGTAGCTAGACCATTAGGCGTCAATGCATTACCTACGCCCGTATCCAGTTTAGCAAGCAACTGACCGTCACTGATTCTCACCACGTATAAAACAGCATTCCCAGTCAAACTGAAATTCGCAATATCATCAGCTGATGAATTGTTGTAACCATTGGGTAACAAGGCCACCCATTCACCGGTACTGCCCAACCTAACAATATCAGCCTGCCCATAGGTATAACCTAAATCATTATCATCATGATCGGTAAACTCCCATAACACCGTCGGTTGTGTAGCATCACCATTTGTAACGTCTAAAGCATAATATCCTTGGCCCCCATAACGCATCCCTCCGATTAATACAGTTCGCCACTGTCCATTAATAAAGACATCTCTGGTTACCGGCGTATTATCGACATAGGAAAAGTGGGTGTTTGAAGGCAAATGAGGCAACTTTTCCAAAGCTTTACTTGGAATATAGGCCCAGCGCTCTTGTGCTGGTAGGTTTTCATCTTCATTCTCTGTTTCAAAAGCATGGAGCATGCCACCATTTGAACCAATATAAACTATATTCTTTCTGTCCTTCTGGAGGATTTTAAAGTCTAAATATGGATTAGAAGCTTCTGGTGAATTCTCAGGCCACAAAGAGTCATTATAGTTTTGATTCGGTCCTCTCACGATCACTGGACTGGCATGAATAATATCAGCCATCAAAGATTTTCTGTTTCGGAATAAACCACCATTTGACAGTTCCAGTGAGGTATCACCTACGACATAGTTAATGATGTCATTGATATCACTGTCATCGACAACACCGCCAAATAGTGTATCGGCATAATCATTGGCCGTCATCATCATTTCAAATCTGAGGTTGTTAGGTAGGTTGGTATCAAAACTGACTTTGGTTTTATTCACACGATCATAAGTATATATATTCCTGCTTTCTTGTTGCGTCACCTCCTCTCCGATGGAATCACACATACCTCCTGTCAAAACACAAGCCGCATCCCAAATCACAGCACCAAAGCTGTGATCGGTTTTCACCACTTTAGCCAACAAGCTTCCTGACCATGTTGATGAATCGAAAATCGGCGAATAAGCAGCACTGTCATCGGTAACGACTCCGGAAGTCACAGAAGAGGCCCCACCTCTGGATACACTCTCAATGATGTTATTAACAACTTCGTTAAGCGCATCAATTAACTCTTGGGGATCATTGGCACTGAAAAAATCACCACGACTGTTAATCGAAGAATGCCAAAGATCATCAGTCAAATTATCAGGCCACACACAGGTATTATTATCGTTTTCATCAAAGCTTCCACTTCGTAAAGAAGCTAATACAGACTCTTTAGAGTCAACAATCCCATTGTCATCACAAATCGAATAATCTCCAGAAGCATGCCTCTCAATCAGAGAAGGGTTGAGTCCCATACCCACATTATAGGTCACCACATGTTGCCAATAAGCAGGATTATTTTTAGGGTTCCAAACAAACTCTGCATTCTCCCACTCATCAGGTGTATTGAATATAATTTCAGAACCATCATGTTCCGTGTAATCGGCTTTGTGACGGGGCACCCTATTATCAATCTCAGGTTTCAAATCACGTATCCATGAATCAAAAGCGATATCAGCTATAGTTTTTTGTCGAATGACTTTATTACCTTGTGAGTCCAATGACGTGAGAGGATCTGGTTCGTGGTACACCAACTGATGGGAACTGCCAGGAACATACGGCATGTTGGCATAATAAGGAGTATTGTTATTTTCAAGATTTCCAGTATCACCACTAATTGCTTGACCTGTTTCGTCATTTAAAAATTCTTGATTTATACTGTTACCATTCCATTCACCATCAGAAATGGCTATGTGGAAATTTTGTTGACATGACATCAAGCCTTCATAATCATCAGACTCATAACTCGAATTTTGTTCGAAAAGCTCGGTAGTCTTAACAAAAGCTTCCCTCAACGGTGTTCCATAAGCATTAGGGACACTAAATAACCAGTCAAAAAAGTCCTGTCGATGATTAAATTCAAACTTTTTTAATTGATTATACTCAGGCATATTATTGAGCTCATGCCAGGCAATTTTGAAACTGGGACTAAAACCCACAAATGAACGGCTGATTGCTGCCCTGACTAATTTCATCCGTGTATTATAGTAAGAGTACCAATTAGCAAAATTCTGTAACTCATCTTGATCAATAATATCAACACGGGTTTCACCAACATAATAGTAAGGGATAGTCCCAGTACATCCAATATTACATACAGGGTAAGTATCTAGCGTATAGGGCTCATCATCGGCATCGTATCTTGCTGTATCTCTTAACTTGACCCAAGTCTTATCACCTGCTTGACTATAGACAATCTCATCAATCGCGATATACTTCGTGGTAATATCGACAGTCGCTTCCATGGTATTTGGATAACCATCAACCCACGCAGCTTGCGGTGATGAATCAGGAAAGGGTGAACCATCTGCTTTCAGTGGTGGGAAATAGGTAATATTGGGGTTGTAATACAAACGATTGATATTTGGATCAGCGAAATACTTGTTAATTCCCTCAACTTCCTCACTGACTTGTGGTCCCATATACCCTTCCCGCATACTAGCAGAGTCATCCAGAGTTACTGCAATAGCTGGAGGGACTGTTTGATTTAAAAACAGTGGCTCATGTGACAACTGTAACAAGGAAGCTTCACTGGGCTGTAAGCCAGCAACGAATACGGCTGATGTAAAAATAATATATTTAATCATGAATTTCATAGTGAACCTCTTAATTTGTTGCATCACTACTGACAACAGCAGTATAAGTTGATTGAACCAATGAGAATGTCCTGCCATCACCAAGTGCCGCCCCTTGCTGATGCTTTAACGATGTATATTTCATAATACGTAACTCCTAATAGGTACGATAGCACTGCGTTTGTTCACCTTAAAATCCTTACAATATCAAAAAAACACAGTCTCTGTTATCAGACAACATAGCGCAAGTATGGACTTAACTTGGCGCTTACAGTTTTTTTAAGAGACCTCTGTATAAGTCTGAATTAGAGACTTTTGCATAAATCAGCCAAAACCAGTCCCAAACTTGTTAAAATGGTCTTAAGCAATTAATCAGTTGGCAAATAGAATCATGGCTTGGAAAAACCTCACCCAAAATAGTTTAACCGACGCACTTGCATCACATCATAGCGCCCTTGAAGAACTGGATGCCGTTCATGACATTATTAACTGGAAGCAAATAGAAAAATCACTGTCATCCCTTTACCAAGGAACACGAGGTGCACCGTCCTATCCGCCTTTGATGCTGTTTAAGATACTGATACTCCAAGCCTGGTATGGATTAAGTGACCCTGCCATGGAAAAACAATTGGCTCGTGACCTGATGTTCAGACGCTTTATTGACTTAAGCTTAAGTGAAACTGTACCAGATCACAGCACCCTATGGCGTTTCAGACAACTGCTACAAGAAAAGGAACTGCTTGAACCATTACTTGCTAAAATTAATGATCAATTAGAACAAGCCAGCTTAATTGTTACCCACGGTTCAATCAGCATTATTGACGCAACAATTATCGAAGCTAAGAATGCAAGACCCAAGAAAAACAAACCAGGTGACTCAAGCCAAGACAAGGACGCTGCCTATACCACTAAAGCTGGCTCGGACGGTCATAAAAAAACCACCTTTGGCTACAAGCTACATGCCAACACTGACGAGGATGGTTTTATTAAAGCGCTCGAGTTCACACCGGCCAATGTTCATGATTCCCAAGTATTTGATGAACTGCTGACAGGCCGTGAAGAACAGGTTTATGCGGACAGTGCTCATGCCAGTAAAAAGAACAATGATGCATTGGGAGATAAAAACCAAATACTTGAACGGGCTTATCGCAATAAGCCTTTAACTGAAATGCAGAAACAAAATAATCGCCGAAAATCTAAAATCAGATCAACAGTTGAAAGAACTTTTGGCTTAATGAAATTACATCAAGGCTTAGCTAAAGCACGATACATGGGATTGGCAAGAAACAAAACCAGAGCCCAGTTAATAGCCATGTCGCACAATATAAAATGTGGCCTGAATATTTTTAAAGATATGGTAAAACTGCAGGACAGTTACGCCTGAAAAAAGGCAAATGAAGCCAAAAGGCTTCATTTATCCACCAATAACGACAAATTTAAGGTGTTTTTTAACAAAAAAACGAAAAAAAGACAAAGTTTAAGTATCTTAATTTTGAAAATTCAGATTTTCGATCACAAACCAGAATCTATGAATAATTCAAAGGTCTCAATTATTGAAAAAAAGAGATAAAATCTTAAAGTTTAAGGATGCAAACGCAAGTAATAGCAATGCTATTGCTAAGTTTGCTGACTCAAAAAATGAGGATTTTAGACTTTTTATCTTGATTCACGACTTATGCAGAGGTCTCTCGAACACATATATCTCCTTAAAATAAAGTTATGGATTCAAAGAGGTATACGTATTCAGGGGTGTATTTGGACCAAAAAAATGGTTTAACAATAAAAAGGTGTGAAATAGATCTCGTTTTTTACAACAGGATGACAATAGGAGAGAAGTATTAAATTAGTTTTTTTCTGTTTTATTTGTGGTGAATTTTATGACATGTTACGCAGCTCGGGTAAAGATATCTATAGTTAATCCGTAGTGCATTTAGGCTATTTTGACTTTCAAGTTATTAATATTACGCCCGTCTTGAAGATTAATCCATTGAATCACGGTTAATGCAGTTAACTTTGAGAGAATTCTTGATTTAAAACCTTCAAAAGATTTTGCATATTTCCTTCGGTTATAAACAGACCTTTCAATTTTGTCACTGATATGTTTTGGAAGGCGTCTAAACAGCTCATATTCTGAATCAACCCCCAGATATTCTGAGGTTAAATTTAAAGCAATCAACTCAATATCACTGAGTTTTGGCTTTCTGATTTGGTTTAAAAAGTTCTCTTTTGATTCTACTTGATGCAATGTGCCTAATATTTTGTTATAACTGGATTCTAAGTTACTCATAGTATTGGTTATTTTTGATTTAAGTACCAATAAATATACCATCTCGTTGCTGTGGGTAACTTATTTTCTTAAACATTTTCTAAATGCACTACGGGTATAGTTAATAAAGTCAATCTCTAACTGTTGAATCGGTGTATTTGATCGCCATATTAGATTGAGATTATAATGATTAAATTAAATTATGTTCACTGGTATCATTCAATCCATAGGCGAAGTTCAGCAAAAAGAATTTATAGGGGGTGATTTATTGCTGACCATCATAACCCGTTTTAAAGACATGAGTCGCATCAGATTGGGAGATTCAATTGCTATGGATGGTGTTTGTCTGACCGTGACATCGATGGATCAGGATGTTGTTACTGTTGATGTGTCCGTTGAAACAGTCAATAAAACCACGGTGGGTGATTGGCACATTGGACGTCGTTTGAATTTGGAATCAGCTTTGACTTTACAGGATCAGTTGGGTGGGCACCTTGTTTTTGGTCATGTTGATGCAGTTGGCCATTGTATCGGTAGAGAGTCAAGTGCTCGCTCTGAAATTTTTTCCTTTAAAATACCCATTGCTTTGGACAAATATGTTGCTGCCAAAGGTTCGATCACCATTAATGGAACCAGTTTGACTGTCAATACAATTGAAAATGGTTTATTGTCAGTTAATTTGGTACCACACACATTAACGCATACTAATTTGGGTGACTTGAACATTGGAGATGCGGTCAATGTTGAAGTTGATACCGTGGCCAGATATGTAGAAAAAATGTTAAATAGCCAGTTGGTTAATACAAAATGACAAATTTACCTTTGAACAGTACTGAAGAACTGATAGAAGAAATCAAAAATGGCCGGATGGTCATTCTAATGGATGATGAACATCGAGAAAATGAAGGTGATTTGGTAGTAGCAGCCAATGCCATAACACCTGAGATCATTAATTTTATGACTAAACATGCTCGAGGGTTAATTTGTCTGACGTTAACCCGCGATAAATGTGAGCAGCTTGGTTTACCTTTGATGGTTGAAAAGAATACAGCCCAGTTGGAGACTAACTTCACTGTTTCGATTGATGCGGCGTATGGAATCAGTACGGGTATATCAGCTTATGACCGATATAAAACGATCATTGATGCGGTTAAAGTTAACGCTAAGCCAAAAGACCTCGTTATGCCGGGTCATATTTTCCCATTGATGGCACAAGCAGGTGGTGTTTTGTCGAGAGCAGGGCATACTGAAGCTGGTTGTGATATTGCTTTGTTATCAGGTCAGACTCCTGCAGCAGTGATTGTAGAAATTATGAATGAAGATGGCAGCATGGCGCGTCGAGATGATTTGATACGAATTGCAGAACAACATGGTTTAAAGATAGGCACCATTGCTGATTTGATTGAATACCGAATGATGACGGAAACCACAGTAGAAGTCATCAGTGAGTTTGAATTCAACACTCAGTGGGGTGATTTTCTGGTTAAAAAATTCAAAGATCATATCAATCACACCGAACATCTGGCTTTTTATCTAGGTGAGTTTCAGCCCGAAAGGGCAATACCTGTGCGTGTCCAATACGGCCATTTTTTCCGTGAGTTACGTGGTGTTGATTCGCAAGATGATTATTGGACAACACAACGGGCATTGAAAACCATTGCACATCGTAAGGAAGGTGTTGTTGTGGTGTTAAACTCCAATGAGTCTGTACCTATTGATATTGATGAGATGGGTAAATCTCACAGTAAAGACAATCATTTTGCCTATCATAATGTAGGTGTAGGTTCACAGATTTTGCGTGCCATGAATGTAGGGAAAATGCAGTTGATGAGTCCTGAAATTCGGTTCCCTGCTTTATCTGGTTTTGGTTTAGAAATTACTGAGTATTTGCGTTATGAACAGTAAAGTAGCCATTGTGACGGCCCCTTTTTATCAACAAATCGTAGACGGTTTGTTCCATGGTGCTACTGAAGCACTTAAAAAGGCACAAGTACTTTATCAGCGATTTGATGTTCCAGGAGCCCTTGAAGTTCCTCTGGCCTGTCAAATGCTGGTTGAGTCAGGTGAGTTTGATGCCATTGTTGCTTTGGGTTGTGTGATTCGAGGTGAAACAGCACATTTTGATTATGTTTGTGAACAAAGTGCAAGAGGAATCATGGACGTGTCACTTGCCTACAATATACCTATAGGTAATGGTATTATCACGGTAGAAAATGGTGAACAAGCACTGGCTCGTTCAGCCACCAGTAGTGATTCTGATAAGGAGAATAAAGGCAAAGAAGCTGCTGAAGCCGCTTTGTCACTGCTGAGGCTAAGGGATAGGTTATACTAATTCATGAAAACCAAATTCATCACACAGGCACATTTACCTACAACATATGCTAATTTTGAAGTTCATGTTTTTGAATATCAGGGACAAGAACATTTAGCCTTGACTAAAGGTTTGGTCAGTGGTCGTTTCGGAGATAATGATGTTATCCTCTTACGTGTTCATTCTGAATGTCTGACAGGTGATGGTTTGTTTTCTTTGCGCTGTGACTGTGGTCCGCAGTTGGAATTTGCTATGAAGGCGATTGGACAGGTCGATCATGGACTGTTGATTTACTTGAGACAAGAGGGTCGAGGTATTGGCTTGACTGAAAAAATCAAGGCCTATCATTTACAGGATCAAGGAGCTGATACTTTTGATGCCAATGTTACTTTGGGTCATCTACCTGATAATCGTAACTATGATATGTTGAATGATGTATTTATTCATTTTGGTGTCAAAAAGATTAAGCTAATGACCAATAATCCAGATAAACTGGCAGCGATTGAAGCAGCCGGTATTGAAGTGGTTGAGCGTATTCCGGTGAAAGTTGGTCACAACCCTCACAATCAAGTCTACTTGAAGACAAAAACTGACAAATTCAAGCATTTATGAAATTGTACAAGTAAACTTGATTGGTTAGCATGCTAAAAGAAGTCGTACTGTGTTTTCAATCACATGAAAAATAGATAACTGCGGTAATCCCCCCGAAAAATAGCTGACTTCAAAAGTAGAATTTTCTTATAATGAATTTAAGGAGATTCACATGAAAAAGTCGAGATATTCAGACAACCAGATACTGGCCATCATCAAGCAAAATGAAGCAGGCGTGCCTGTTCCAGAGTTATGCCGTGCTCACGGCATGAGTTCAGCGACATTTTACAAATGGCGCGCTAAATATGGTGGCATGGATGCCTCTTTAATGAAACGCATGAAAGAGCTTGAAGAAGAAAACCGTCGCCTCAAAAAGATGTATGCAGAAGAGCGCTTAAAAGCTGAAATTGTTCAGGAAGCACTTGAAAAAAAGTGGTGAGGCCGTCTCACAGGAAACAGATGGCCAAGGCAGTAGTTGCCCACAAACAAGTCAGTATCAAACTGGCGTGTGATGCTTTTGGCATCAAAAAAAGCATGTTACCGCTATGAAGCCAAGTTAAGCGAAGAAAATGATGAAATCGCTGATTGGTTGGTTAAATTAACGAACGATGAAACTGACTGGGGTTTTGGTCTTTGTTTTGATTTTTTGAGGAATGTAAAGGAGTTTAGATGGAATCACAAGCGAGTTTATCGCATCTATTGCGAGTTGGCATTGAATTTACGTATCAAGCCACGAAGACGTTTAAAGAGACATAAACCAGAGCCATTGAAGGAACCCACCAGGAAGGATCAGGTTTGGTCTGTTGACTTCATGGATGATCAACTGGTGGATCACAGAAAATACAGGCTGTTCAATGTCATTGATGATTTTAAACGTGAAGGGTTGGCAATAGAAGCATCATTTACATTTCCATCCATCCGGGTGACTCGTATTTTGGACCAGTTGCTTGAATACAGGGATAAACCCAAAGTAATCAGATGTGACAATGGCCCTGAGTTTGTCAGCAAAGAGTTTATCCAATGGGCCAAGAAACATGAGATTGTGATTGAACACATCCAACCAGGAAAGCCCCAGCAGAATGCGTATATTGAAAGGCACAATCGAACCATCAGGTTCAGTTGGGTCAGTAAACATTTATTCGATTCACTTGAGCAAGTTCAGGATTATGCAACAAAATGGTTGTGGTTTTATAACCACCAAAGACCGCATAAAGCCAATGGTGGTTTACCGCCGTTGATGAAAAAGGCAGCCTGATGGCTGCATGCCATCAAACTCTTTTGCTAATCCTAAAGGGCAAGAGTATGATGGCAACTAAATATTCTGTTTTTGACGTCAGTTAAAAATGGGGGGATTACCCTGCTAGTCAATGTTTAAGTGTCAAAACCATTAGTAAAAAGTACATCCTCTAAACACCCTTGTATGCTGAAATCATCGATATACCAACCAGTGCTTTCATCGATTTGATTGGTTCCTAATCTGAATCTAAATTGTACTGAATTTCCCTGCCCAATGAATGAACTAATATCCACAATAGATTCAGTCCATGCTGATTGACTTTCAAACCAAACATCTAAGCCTTTTAAAGGATTTTCACTGTTGCCTATGATCATGGTTCCATCATATGGGTTAGCTTCAAAAAAAGGATTAGGCACTTGAATAAAGTCATTACCATTGATTGACACTTCCAGAATGGCGCCATCTTCACCATTTTGATCATCGCTAACCATAAAAGAATACTTATGCCAAAAATGTAATGTCAACTTTTGTTCGGTTTCTGGTATCTGAATTATTGGAGAAATCAATACATTATCAGCTACGTAATCTACTCCCTCAGAGTGTGCAGAAAAGTCGCCTGTGTGTGACTCCTGAGTAGTGGTTCCCCAAGTCAATGGGGTATTGCTCAAATTGCCAATGGACCAACCTGGGGCAAGTCCTTCAAAAGTTTGTTCTTCATAAATGATAGGCTCTTCCATACCACATGTTGGTACATTGCCATAAGATGGGCCAGTCAATATTAACATGGACAAAATATAAAAGTGGGGTTTCATAGTAGTAGCTCCTTTGTATTAAGCTTAAATCAAATTAATCAATTGCCATTCACGTGTGAGTACATACAAATATCACACACCTATATTTAATTTTGCACTTGGGTTTAGATATTTCAAATTTTTATGTAAAAACGCCAAAATTAAGTGTTCTAATCGTGACTAATGTACTAGTTATGTGTTGAAAGTATTGGTTTAAAAACGAGAAACTATCGTTATTTGTCACCTTTAAAAAGATATGTTTTCTATCTCAGAAAAAGTCATGCTGGTAAACAAGCTCCTCAATAACTTTACCATAACAAAGTGTTTACAATTCTTAGGCCTTACCAAACTATATTTACTTTTATAATTACAAAAGACTGAACTCAGCCATCGGTTATAAAACACCAAATATTAAGTTCAATGAACTCAAAAAAATAGCCTAAAAAGGTGTCTGGAAAAACTTGACCATTACACTATTCGGGCATGTTTTTAGAACATGAATTCTTTAGATCAATCTCCCTGTAAGTAGTCAGTCCTGAAAAAGTCCCTGCTGGCCTTTTTCCGCATCGGTCAAAAAACACTTAAGCGCAAAAGTGTGATTTTGCTGATGTTTTTGACCTGACTTGAACCTGACGGCTCAAGATGGCACTTCCATGTACCAATTATCGAACAGAAAAAAGTTTCTGAAAAACTTTTTCACGTTAGCCTGAGAGCCGCATGGAAGCGGCGAATAAAAAAGCATATGCCCCCTGTTTCCTGGTCGATAAATTGTTTAAAATGGAAGTAATTCCTTATATTTAACAATAGGTTATGAATTTTTCAGGTTCGACTAATTATCACAGTGAGATTTCTTATAACCCCAACCGGTAAGTAATTTCTTCAGACATTCTTTCAACCGTCATTCTGCCTTCCTCTATACAAAATTCAGATTTGTGCAAATGTAATAGCCCAACATCTGGTAGCCTAGGCTGGAGTAGAACGTCAGGAGGGTCACCTATCAGTCGACTTCGTGTCAATAGTGAAGACATGATATGTATGGAATTTGATACTACATCAATCCCCTTAGGTTCCTTGACCTTACTGCCATCAGAGCTGATTACATTCAATGTTTTTTGGATGCCGGCTTTAGTTTTTTGCCAAAGGCTAGAATCACTGTTTTTATTTACCTTTTTATCGATGTCAATGACTTCATAACTATTAATGATATCGGCGTTGAGGTTGACAGCAATGACATGATCAGCACCCATAGCACGACATAAAGATACAGGTACTGGATTAACTAAGCCGCCATCGACTAACCATTTATTTTCATGTTGAAAACATGGGAATAAACCAGGGAATGCCATAGAAGACCATAAAGCATCATGGACTGAACCTTGATTTAGCCACACTTCTTTTCCTGTGCTTAGATCGGTTGCCACTGCAGCAAATGATTTTTTCATGTCATTAAATGTTAATGATTTAATGCCAATGGTGTTCTCAAATAATTTTTGTAGTCTGGTGGCATTGATGAAACCAGTGGCATTAAAGTTTAAACTGAGAAATTGGCTAATTTTTGATTCTGACATTGACAAAGCCCATGTTGTTAGTTTGTCTAGGTTATTAGTAGCATAACTGGCCCCAACCAGACTGCCTACGGAACAACCCGCAATAATGGAAGGATATATGCCCATTTTTTCTAACGCTTGAATAATACCTATATGGGTCATGCCTCTGGCAGATCCACTGCCAAGTGCCAGACCTATTTTGTTGTTCATCTTGCATCTATAATTACTGCTTTGTTCAGCATATTATAGGTTTAAACAAGTGTAATAAGAACTCCAAATATACCTCAAGCTCATGTCGTCAGTACACAATATGATAACGACTAAGTGAATTATTGCTTTTATTAGTGATCATAAGCTTTGCAAGTATCGTTAATTTTGTTAACCTTATCTTGTCTGTTTATTGATGTTTTTCTTAAGAGGATGGGAGATTTCCATGACAAAGAATATGTTTCGTATGTGGACCATTTTACCGGCTGTGTTTTGTGCTGGTTTATTAGGATATGCTTATTATGTGGAGTATGTGGAATTTCTGATGCCTTGTAATTTGTGTATCTTGCAACGTGTCGTATTTTTTGTCATCGCTGTTTTGTTTTTACTGGCTGCGATTAAACCAGTATTGTATTGGGGTCGTAAAATTTTTGGTGGGTTATTAGGTGTCACAACAGTTATTGGTATTGCTATCAGTGGTCGGCATGTTTGGATGCAGGGGTTGCCACCAGAAGAGGTGCCTGATTGTGGACCCAGTTTGGGTATGATGTTAGAAACGGACTCTTTATTTAGTGTCTTATCTACTGTGCTAACAGGCTCAGGTTCTTGTGCAGAAATTAAATGGCAACTATTCGGATTGTCGATGCCATTTTGGACGATGTTGTGTTTTATAGGTCTATTTATTTATACGATTATTTGGGTGTTGAAAGGGGTAGAATTATGAGTGTTTTGGTAGAAAATAAGCGGAAACCGTTAGAAGATTGGTCAGTCGAGAGCTGGCGAAGAAAGTCAGTGCGTCAGCAAGCCAGTTATCCTGATTCGAAAGCCTTGGCAGAAGTGGTTGATAGGCTCTCCATATTACCACCTTTGGTAACTTCGGGGGAGGTGACACGACTGAAGAAGTACCTGGCAGAGGTGCAGCATGGACAACGTTTTTTGATACAGGGTGGTGATTGTGCTGAGAGTTTTAGTGATTGTACTTCACCCATTATTTCTAATAGGCTGAAGGTGTTGATTCAAATGAGCTTGGTTTTGATTCATGGTTGTCGCATTCCTGTAGTTCGGGTTGGGCGATTTGCTGGTCAATATGCCAAGCCTCGTTCGGCGGATACAGAAATTCGTGATGGTGTAACTTTGCCCTCATTCAGAGGCGATATTGTTAATGAAAATGATTTTACTGAAGTTGCCAGAGTGCCAGAGCCTAAAAGGATGTTGGAGGCGTATCATCATTCGGCGATGACTATGAATTTTGTTCGTGCGCTAGTCGATGGTGGTTTTGCTGATATTAGGCATCCTGAGTATTGGAATCTCGCTTGGGTTAAACATTCACCCAATGCCAATAAGTTCCATGATTTGGTTGAAAAAATTTCTGACTCGATTAACTTCGCTGAAATTTTGGCTGGCCGTGAAGTAAAAAATCTTTCTAATGTAGAATTTTTCTGTTCACACGAAGCCCTACACTTACATTATGAACAAGCTCTTACGCGGCAGGTTCCTAGGCAAAGTGGATATTATAATTTAAGTACTCATTTGCCTTGGATTGGTTTAAGAACGAATCAACTAGACTCAGCACATGTTGAGTTGATGCGGGGTATCGAAAACCCTGTCGGTGTTAAGATTGGGAAAGAAACAGAATCAGATCATTTGGTGGATTTGTGTCGTCTACTAAACCCTCATGATGAAGACGGTAAGTTGATTCTAATTCATCGGTTTGGTGCACAGCATATCGAAACTTACTTACCTAGATTGATTGACGTTGCTAAAAAAGCAAAATTGAAAGTTGTCTGGTGTTCCGATCCAATGCATGGCAATACTGAATCAACATCTAATGGTTATAAAACACGTCGTTTTGAAAATATTCGAAAAGAAGTGGAAATGTCTTTTAAAACTCATAAGATCAATGGATCCCATTTGGGTGGAGTGCATTTGGAGTTGACAGGTGAAAATGTCACTGAATGTTTGGGTGGCGCTCGTGCACTCCAGGAAGCTGATTTAAGTAAGGCCTATACCACTCAGGTTGACCCCCGATTAAATTATGAGCAGGCGTTGGAGTTGGCATTTGCTATCAAAGACTTCTATCGTTGATGATATAGACATTTTTATTCGGAATTCAGCGAATTGATCAAATTATTGGTAAGTGGTATACATGCTTAAAAGCACTGGTTTAGTTATAATAACTGACACCTTGATCATGTTGAATAAGTGAGTTTTGTGACAGATTGGTTGTTGGTTTTTATCGGTGCTGCATTTGTGAACAATTTTGTATTGGTTCGCTTTCTTGGACTGTGTCCTTTTATGGGAGTTTCTACCCGGTATAAATCTGCACTCGGTATGAGTTTTGCGACCGCGTTTGTTTTGACTTTATCATCCATTGTCAGTTATTTGGTTAATACCTATTTACTTGAACCATTAGATTTAGTTTACCTTAAAACGCTCAGTTTTATTCTGGTCATTGCGGTAACTGTACAAGTTACAGAGATGATTTTGCAAAAATCTGCACCGCTGTTGTATCAAGTTTTAGGAATATTTTTGCCATTAATTACGACCAATTGTGCAGTACTGGGTGTGGCATTGCTTAATGTCCAGGAGCAACATACTTTGATCGAGTCGGCTTTTTTCGGTTTTGGAGCAGCATTTGGTTTTGGATTGGTACTGGTTCTGTTTTCAAGTATCAGAGAGCGTTTGGAGATGGCTAATGTTCCTAAGGCATTCAAGGGTTTACCCATTGCGTTAATGACAGCAGGAATTATGTCATTGGCGTTCATGGGGTTTTCTGGAATGGCATCATGAATTTGTTGTGGGGCTTGTGTGCTTTTTTCATACTTGCTTTGCTATTTGGGTTGCTCATTGTTTGGGTTTCGAAAAAGTTTGCAATAGAAGGCAACCCCATTGTGGAACAAATCAACGCTATACTGCCACAAACTCAGTGTGGTCAGTGTAATTATCCGGGTTGTAAACCTTATGCAGAAGCCATCGCAAAAGGTGAGGCTCTTATTAATCAATGTCCGCCAGGTGGGCAAGAGGGTATTAAGAAACTAGCTGAGTTGTTAGATGTTGAGGTTATTGACCTCAACCCAGAAAATGGTCAAGAAAGTGAAGATCAGGTGGTCGCTATTATTGAAAAAGACTGTATTGGCTGCACAAAATGTATACAGGTTTGTCCTGTTGATGCCATTGTAGGATCAGCTAAATTGATGCACACAGTCATTGCTAGTGAGTGTACAGGTTGTGACCTATGTATACCGGCATGTCCGGTGGATTGTATCATTCAGGTGGCTAATCCATTGACAAATCAAATAAAGAGGTTTAATAAACCCGCTTTGTATCAGACTGTTGAACAGGCAAGGGTAGGCTAATGTCATTCCACGGTGGACTTAAATTAGCACATCATAAAGAGTCATTAATGGGTGAAGAGGTTGTCGAAGCTCCCATACCAGAACATTTGTACTTATCACTAAGAATGAATCAAGGTGATGAAGCCAGAGCGGTGGTTTCAGTGGGTGAATATGTACTCAAAGGACAATGTATTGCTGTGGCTGATGATGATATGGTATTGCCTGTTCATGCCCCCACATCAGGTACAGTCACTGATATCAGTGTGCAACCATCTGCAGCTCCTGATGCTGCGATGGCTACTGTCATCACTATCACGACAGATGGTTTGGATCGCACAATTGAACCCATGGTTGTTAATATCCGGTCACATCAGGATATCATTGAGTTGATGCAGAAATCAGGTATAGCGGGTATGGGAGGCGCTGGTTTTCCAGCATACATGAAATATAAGCAACCAGTAAAAACCCTGATTATTAATGGAGCAGAATGTGAGCCTTATATCGCTTGTGATGAGGCTTTGATGTTAGCAAAGCCCGAAGCAGTTATCAGTGGCACGGATTGGATGCGTCAGGCTTGTCAAGCTACCACAGCTGTCATTGCTATTGAGGATACTTCTACTGGTATTCAGGCTGCTTTAGAGGCAGCCATACAAAAAAGTTCAATGAACCATATCTTGGTAAAAAAAATTCCCAGTATTTATCCCATTGGTGGAGAAAAACAGGTAATCGAGGTGCTGACTGGTCAACAGGTTCCTGAAGGACAAACACCGCTGGTGCTCGGGTTATTGATGCAGAATGTGGCTACTGCAGTTGCTTTGGCGGATGTTATTGAAAGTGGACTGCCATTGCTGAATAGGTTTATCACCATAACAGGTGATGCTGTTAGTCGACCAGTTAATGTCAATGCCATGATCGGAACACCTTTATCTGACCTGTTGTCACTTACCGAGGTTAATTATACTGCCATCAAACGACTGGTTATTGGAGGTCCGATGATGGGTTTTGCTATGCCGAATGACGCTATTGGTATTGATAAGACCAGTAATTGTCTGCTAGCGATGAAAGAAGAGCTGTTACCTTCCGGAAATATGCCTTGTATTCGTTGTGGCGATTGTGTTCAAGTTTGTCCGCAGGAGTTACTGCCACAGCAGTTGTTTTGGTATATCAGTGGTGAAAGCAATGACTTAGAAAAAGCCAGAGATCATTATGTTTTTGATTGTATTGAGTGTGGTGCTTGTGCTTACGTGTGCCCCAGTCACATTAAGTTGGTTGATTATTATCGTTATGCAAAAGCAGAGTTGCGTTATTTAGATTTTAAGAAACAACATTCTGACCATGCCAAACAACGATTTGATGCCCGTGAAAACCGACTAGAACGTATCAAAGCTGAACGCATGGCCAAGCGGCATGATAAGACAGCTAAATTGAAAGATAAGCAGGTAGCTAAAAAAGAGATATCAGATGCACTGGCACGTATCAAAAAAATAAAAGATGGCCAGTCACCATGAAACTAGAAACACCGACAGCACCCCATCAACACAATCGCCGGTCTGTTCGACAAGTGATGGCTTGGGTTTTATTGGCATTGCTTCCTGCTGTGGTCGCTCATGTGTTTTATTTTGGTACTGGAGTACTGATTCAAGGCGTATTGGCGACAGCCTTTGCTATGTTTTTTGAATACCTCTCTTTGAAATTGAGGAAGCAACCTATTAAGCTTTTCTTGACAGATTTGTCTGCGCCCGTGACTGCCTGGTTGCTTGTTTTATGTATTTCTCCTATTGCACCCTGGTATGTGTCTGTTATTGGTATGTTTTTTGCCATAGTGATAGCCAAACATCTGTATGGTGGTTTGGGACATAATATTTTTAATCCTGCTATGGTGGGTTTTGCTGTGATTTTGATTGCTTTCCCTCAAAGTATGTCGTTGTGGCTGGCTCCATGGGGAATTTCCCAACCTGTGTTAAGTTTCAGTGATGCTTTGACATGGATTTTTTTTGGTGGAGGGCAGTGGATTGATGCAATGACTGCTGCTACGCCTTTATCAGCTTTGCAAATTGGTCAACAGCAAGGTATGACTTACAGCGAAATCATCACTCAGCCAATTTTTGGAAACTTCGGTGGTTTGGGATGGGAATGGGTTGCTAACTGGTTGTTTTTAGGTGGTTTGTTGCTACTATTTAAGAAAATTATTACTTGGCATGTGCCAGTGACGTTATTGCTAGTTGCTTGTCTATTTTCCTACCCATTTTATGCTTTCGATCCAGACAGTTTTTTATCTCCCATGCAGCATGTTTTTTCAGGTGGTTTGATGATGGCTGCTTTTTTTATTGCAACAGACCCAACTTCGGGCTGTTCATCTAAAAAAGGAAAAATGATTTTTGCCGCTGGGGTGGCTATTTTAACGGTTTTGATCAGACAGTTTGGTGCTTTTCCGGATGGAGTGGCTTTCGCAGTATTACTGATGAATATGTCGGCGCCTTTGATTGACCAACTGACTATTCCAAAGCCTTATGGACAGCAAGGCAAAGGGAGTGTAAGTGAACCATAAGCTGCGACTACCAGTAATATTGGCGACAGTGACTGTGGTAGCCAGTGGTTTACTTATGGGTTCTAATGAGTTGACACGAGAGGTCATTACAAAACAGAAACAACAAATGATGATACAGTCACTGAGTTTGTTAATGCCAGCGCAATTATACGATAATGATGTGTTGAGTGATGAGTTGCCAATATATGAACCACATGCGCTAGGTCATCGCCAACCTATGACAATGTATCTGGGTTATCAAGGTAATAAGTTATCAGTGGTGGCAGTGCCTGTGGTGGCAAGAAATGGTTATGCGGGTGACATTGAAATTTTAGTTGGTATCCGTGAAGGTGGTGTGATTACAGCGGTTGAAGTGGTTGCACACAAAGAAACGCCAGGGTTAGGTGATTTAGTCGAGCGCCGCAAGGGAAATTGGTTATCGCAGTTTGTTGGTCGTGACATCCAATATCCACAAGAAACAGCTTGGCGAGTTAAGAAAGATGGTGGACAATTTGATCAAATTACCGGGGCAACCATTACTCCAAGAGCCATCGTTCAGGCAGTTAAAAAAGCATTGTTGTATTATCAAAACAATCACACACAATGGCAAAATGATATTAACCAGGAGTCGCAACCAGATGTCAACGGATAATCGGCCAACATTCATCAGGGAAAGGCTATGGGATAATAACCCAGCCATGGTTCAAATGTTGGGATTATGTCCTTTATTGGCTGTTTCTAATACGGCTATTAATGCATTGGGCATGGGATTGGCTACTATTTTGGTACTGCTTGTTACCAATGGTTTGGTGTCTTTGATCCGGCCCATTACATACAAAGAAATTCGCATACCACTTTTTGTACTGTTAATTGCGTCTGTAGTGACAGCATTAGAAATGATGATGAATGCTTATTTTCATGAACTCTATTTGTCTTTGGGGATTTTTATTCCTTTGATTGTGACTAATTGTGTGATCATGGCCAGAGCTGAAGCTTTCGCATCTAAAAATAACTTATTCATGGCTCTGAAAGACGGTTTGTTCGTTGGCCTTGGTTTTGCATTGGTACTGTTCATTATTGGTATTATGCGAGAAGTTCTAGGGCAGGGTACCTTGTTTTCAGGTGCTCATCTGTTACTTGGTGACTGGGGTAGTTATATCGAAATCATTCTCATTAAAAATTATAGTGGTTTTTTGATTGCTGTGTTACCGCCTGGTGCATTTTTTGTCTTGGGATTCTTGGTGGCATGGAAAAATCATAAAGACAAGCCGGTATCTTAAGGTGCTCATAATAAGATTAGAAAGAAAGGCCGATTTTATATGATTGAAAAAAAAACCTGGGGCTCCGGCTGTTTCAGAATTGAGGTGATTTAATCAATTCAAAGAAAGCAATGCAGGCTCAAGTAGTTCACTGCAGATTTAAGTTTTGATATGCAAATGCTGCTATTGCTAGGTTTGGAAATTGGGCAATACAATATATATGGAAGAGTTTGACTATGAAAGAAGTAGAAAAGTTGTTGGATTTGATGGCACGGTTGCGTGATCCTAATACAGGATGTCCTTGGGATGTTAAGCAAGATTTTGTAAGTATTGCTCCCTATACTGTTGAAGAGGCATATGAGGTGGCCGATGCCATTGATCGAAAAAACCATTCAGACTTAAAAAGTGAGTTGGGAGATTTGTTATTTCAAGTGGTATTTCACGCACAAATGGCCAAAGAGCAGGGGTTGTTTGATTTCAAAGACGTAGCAGAAGCGATTACACTGAAGATGAAGCAAAGACATCCACATGTTTTCGGGAGTGAGGTAGTCAGATCTAGTGATGAACAATCTATGCGCTGGGAGGCAGAAAAAGCTATAAGCAAAGAAAGTGTGCTGGATGGTATTGCAGCCAATTTACCGGAATTAATGAAAGCTGTTAAATTAACTAAGTATGCAGCTGTTATTGGCTTTGATTGGCCTGATATAAAAGGTGTTTTAGACAAGTTGGATGAAGAGGTTGCTGAGCTAAAAGAGGCAATAGAAAGTGAACAGGTTTCACATATTAAAGATGAGTTAGGTGATCTATTGTTTGTTTGTGCAAATCTTGCTAGACATTTAGAGATAGATCCTGCTGGAGCACTGCGGCAGGCCAATAAAAAATTCACTGAAAGATTCCAATTTGTTGAGAAACGTGCGAAAATTGAAAGTCCTCACCAGAGTCGTTTTGATTTGAGCTATTTAAATACACTCTGGAACGAGGCGAAGAGCAAATAAAACACGTTTATGACGGCTGAAAGGAACGGCGTGTGTGAGGAGTGTTTCTCTATGCCATCATAAACGTTTGCTCGGTTCTTTCATCTTTTTTTCTAAAGATCTTTATCTCTAAACAATCTTTTTATATATCGTTTATGGTGGCTGTGAGTTAGTTTACCTACGGTGTGTGTGAGATTTAGGAATGTTTCTCAGTACCACCATAAACGTTTTGCTCGGTTTTTGTATTTACTTTTTTGTTACTACCTTCTTCTTATTAATCGTTTATGGTGGCTGTGAGTTAGTTTACCTACGGTGTGTGTGAGATTTAGGAATGTTTCTCGGCACCACCACAAACGTTTTTGCTCTTCTCTTATTTCATTTACAGCTAACCAATACATTATCAAGTGTAATTGTATTTAGATCTAGAATGACAGAGTTACTCATGTTATTCGTAATGAATAATTTGCTATCACATTCTGTAAGTTTTACATCAAATACTAAATCATCTATGTATTTGTTTATGAAGGTAATTGCATAGCCAGTACCATCACTTACCGATTTATCACCAGTACCATCACTTACCGATTTATCACCAGTACCATCACTTACCGATTTTATAGTAACTGGTTGGTTAATAATGCCCTCTACCAATCTATTGCTAACTATGGCTTCAAGAGGATAAGTTTGGAATTCTGTTACTAAAACACCACTTATTGTATTATTTTCTTTTGAATACATGTGTAATTCATTTGCCCAAAGGTTATTGCTAAGAACCAAAAATAAAATGGCTAAAGTTTTTAATACGGTGCCCTTTTTAATCTCAGCGATTGACAAATCTGTTCCATCTGACTCTGATCTTTTCATTGTTGTGCCTCTGCCTCTATATTGTTTTGTTGGAAATAGAACAGACCTAACCCAATCGGCCCTGACTGTTCGGATTTTATGTTTGTTTCATGCTTTTGTTCTATAGCATCGAATCTTGGAGTAATGATGTTGATAAATACATCATTCATCATATTTGATACTTCAGTTTCGAATAGAGAGATATGTTTCTTATCCACCCTCACCGAATACAAATTCCTCTGAAATTTAAGATTTTTTCTGTGAGATAGGTTATAAGTTAATGTACTAGCCAACCGGTTCATGGATAGAGAAGCAATACCTACCTTTGTCTCATCAGATGTTGATGGAGGAACATAATCATTAGTGACGAATTGTACTTTGTCATTTATTAGTCGAACGCATCCAGCCTGAATCAATTCATTTAGAATAGGTCCATGACTTATATTTTTTCCAAATCTCTGGACCAGTGATTCAAAAGATAATCCAGGCCCACTTCTTTTAAGATCTAAAGGAGATCCTTCTTCATCGCAAAACATCGGATCGTTATTCCATTGATCCATAATGAAGGCCTCACGAGAGCGATTCTGCTCTGTAATTAAATTGTATGATTTAGGTGCTTTTATAATGCTGGAAACTTCACGACGATCAAGTCCAGTTTGGTATGCAATGCTACTGATTTTTCCTCGTTTATCTGAACTGGTTTTATTGATGTAGTTTTCAGCTTCTTCAACAAACAGTTCACGAGTGAGGTTGAAAAAAGTCTTGAACTCAACCTTATTTTTAACTAACAGTCTGATGATCGGGCGCAAACTGACTGCAATGAAATTCAGCCAGTGAGGACTGAAGCTGAGGTTTTTGCTTAGACTTGTTATTTTACTAATCATGCTCGCAACCTACTACATCCATCGTTTTGAGTTGTCATTATTCCACTGGTTAAAATACCAGCCTTGATAATAATTGGCACCAAATGCTTGTGCTATTTCAAGATCATTATGTGTTTCGACACCTTCGATGACAGTGATGAGATCTAACCTGTAGGCGAAATCCATCAGTGCACCCAGTAACAACTCATTATGATCTTGATGTTTATGAGCTGCTATTTTGATAATGTCTACTAAGCCTTTGTGTATCAGCTCCCAATGCGTATTGCCTGTGCCAAAGTCATCTAAAGCCAGCTTACCACCTAAAGTACTGAACCTTTCGAGTGTTTGTAGTGCTTGGATATTGAGCGCTTCTAACTGACCCGATTCGACAATCTCTATGCACAGTTTTGAGCAATCAATAAGGCACATTTTCATGAGGTGTTTTAGTAAGTTAAGAAATTCTGAACTCTCTAAGCTGACTGGATTGATGTTAATACTGAGGGTAATTGCTCCATGTCTTTTTTGTATTTGAGGCAGGTTTATTAAGAGGTTAGTGTCAAACTCAATCTTTTCACCATCCGTCATGTTGGCAAAAAGGTATTCAACATCAGTGACATTATTGCCAGGTCTGTACAGCAGTTCATACCAAGTGGGCTTGCGTTGATCGGCATTTACTATCGCCTGCAAACCATACTGGTAGAATTCTGTAAAACTGTCTAGTTTTGCTTGGTGCATGAAAACCTGGTCAAATATGAACAGGTTCATTATTGTTAAAATAACCTTAAAACGCAAGTGTTTTTAGAAAAAAAAAAAATTATTTTGTGACGTATTTGTGAAATATTTAACTAGGTTATTGAAATATAGGAAAAAATTGGCTAGAAGGCGCGTTCATATAAAAAATGAAATCAGCTTAAAAAAGTGACAAAAGAATGTTTTGTTTATTTCTGAAGCAGAGAAAAGTCTAATGAGCAGCTATCGTGCTAATAGAGCATTATTTGATATTGCATTTCCGAGGTTGTTCGCTCAGCTTAATGTCAGCATATCAACGATGGGTAGGTTTGCTTGAGGAATAGGTAGATCTGTTAGTTGTGTTTTGTGGATCCATTTAATGGGCTGTTTTTCTACTGCTTGGACGTTTTTATGGTGTGTATATGTATGATAAAAGTGTAATTCGATACTTTTTTCGCTGTAATGGTGGGTAATTGTGAGCAGGTGTTTAGCTTGTTGAACTTGGAAATTTAACTCTTCTTTCATTTCTCGTTTAAGAGCCGACATGAAGCTTTCTCCCGGTTCAACTTTGCCGCCAGGGAATTCCCAGAGGCCCGCAAGATGTTTTTTAGCAGGCCTTTGTTGTACCAAAACCTCGCCTTGACAGGTTTCCAAGACTAAGGCAACGATGGGGATGATGTTTAAGTTAATTTGCCGTGACACTGTTTGAACTTCTTGCCAGAACCGCACGGACAGGGTTCATTTCGTCCTATTTTTTGACCGTCTCTAATAAAAGTTTCCACTCGCTCTTGTTCTGACTGAGTGGAAGAGGTATTGGCATGTTGGTACTGTACGTTTTCTTGCTCATGGTGTTCCATGGCTTCAACATCATCACTTTCTCTGATTTTAACTCGAGCAATGATACGAATAGTTTCGTATTTAATTTTATCCAGTAGGTCTGTGAACATATCAAAAGATTCCCGCTTGTATTCTTGTATGGGTTGCTTTTGTGCATGTGTTCTCAGGTTGACACCTTGTCTTAAGTGATCCATTTGTGCTAAATGCTCTTTCCACAGTTGATCTAGTGTGTTGAGGTAAGCAGCTTTTTCAAAGTTCCTCATGACTTCAGAGCCAGTCATGGCTTCTTTTTCTTTAAAATGGCGTTCAATTTGGCTATGAATTTTGTCAGTTAAACCATCATCGTCTAGGTTATCATCACGTTCTATGATTCGAGCAATATTGACCTCGAGTCCAAACTCCCGATTCAACACTCGTTCAAGTTGTGGAATTTGCCATTGTTCCTCAACACTTTCTAATGGAACATATTGACGAATGACATTGTCAAAAACTTCTTCCCTTGTATCAAAAATGTACTCACCAATATCTTTGGATTCAAGTAAATCGGCCCGTTGTTGATATATGACCATTCTTTGGTCATTAGCGACATCATCATATTCTAGTAAGTGTTTACGGATGTCAAAGTTATGTGACTCTACTTTGCGTTGGGCATTTTCGATAATACGCGTGATCCATTTGTGTTCAATAGATTCGTCTTCTTTCATTCCGAAGCGTTTCATATTATCCATCATTCGCGATTGCCCAAAGATACGCATCAAATTGTCTTCAAGTGATATATAGAAACGAGATGAGCCAGGATCTCCTTGGCGACCGGCACGGCCACGTAGTTGATTGTCAATACGGCGTGACTCATGCCGTTCTGTTCCGATGATCCTCAGGCCTCCACTTGCCAATACCCGTTGATGGCGTTCTTCCCAGTCCGTTTTGATTTGGTCTTTTTGGGTTTGAGATATGTTCTCACCAGCTTGTTCAAACTCTACTGATAAGTTACCCCCAAGTACGATATCTGTACCACGCCCTGCCATGTTTGTGGCAATGGTTACCGCTCCAGGCAGACCAGCTTCAGCAACAATCATGGCTTCTCTTTCATGCTGCTTGGCATTCAGGACATTGTGCTTGATTTTTAGTTGTTTTAATTGTTGAGACAGAAATTCAGAGATTTCGATCGAAGCAGTACCAACCAGAACAGGCTGCTGCCTTTTGACACATTCTTCAATGTCTTCAACAATGGCTTCAAATTTGGCTTTTTGGTTGAAAAAAACCAAATCCTGGGCATCTTCCCTGATCATTGGTTTGTGTGTTGGTATGACAATCACTTCTAGGCCGTAAATGGTTTGAAACTCATATGCTTCAGTGTCTGCTGTACCGGTCATGCCAGATAACTTGGGATAAAGGCGGAAATAATTTTGGAAGGTGATAGATGCCAGTGTTTGATTTTCTTTTTGGATGGGTACATTTTCTTTAGCTTCTACTGCCTGATGAAGTCCATCAGACCAGCGACGGCCTTCCATGGTTCTCCCTGTGAATTCATCGACGATGATGATCTCTCCATCCTTAATAATGTAATCAACGTCTTTTTCATAGAGATGATGAGCTCTGAGTGCAGCATTGACATGGTGCATTAGCGATATATGTTGAGAGTCGTACAATGACTCGTTTTCTTCCATTAAACCATTTTTTTTCAGTAAGTTTTCAGCATTCTGCATTCCCTGTTCTGTCAGGAATACTTGTTTGGACTTTTCATCAACAGAAAAGTCACCATCAGGTTCAGGAATGCTCTGACGGTTCATAATCGCTTGGGCAACGGCTTTACTGTCAGGCTCTTTAGCAGCTTTTTCTAAAAAAGGTACGATTTTGTTAATCCGATTATAAACTTCAGGGGAATCATCGACCTGGCCAGATATGATAAGAGGTGTCCTTGCCTCATCAATTAAAATGGAGTCAACTTCGTCAATGATAGCAAAAAAAGGTTCGCGTTGTGCTTTTTGTTCCAGTGTAAAAGCCATGTTGTCACGCAGATAATCAAAGCCAAGTTCATTATTTGTGGCGTAGGTGATATCTGCACCATAGGCGGCACGCTTGGCTTCAGTGGTCATGTTGGGTACGACTATACCTACTTTCATACCAAGCAAGTTATATAGCGGTTCCATCCATTTAGCATCACGCCCTGCCAGATAATCGTTGACAGTCACTACATGTACACCTTCTCCAGCTAATGCATTGAGGTAAGCGGGTAGGGTACACATCAATGTTTTACCTTCACCGGTTCTCATCTCAGCAATCTTACCTTTATGAATGCAGATGCCTCCAATTAATTGTACATGATAATGTCGCATCCCTAAAGTGCGGACAGAAGCTTCTCGGGTTAAAGCAAAAGCTTCAACCAGCACATCATCTAATGTAGCTCCTGCACTCAATTTATTTTTAAGTGCTTGAGTTTGTTGCGGGAAGTCTTCATCCCGGAGCTGCTGCATTTGTGGTTCAAGTGCTTCAATTTGGTCAGCGATTTTATCGAGCTGTCTGATGTACCGCTTATTTCTACTACCAAAAACTTTGGTAAATAACGTATTGAGTGCCATAGTTCCTTTTGCTATCTTATTAAAACCAATGTGCTCAATGTGGTTACGCCGAACACATTTATCAAGTTAAATTGTTATGCTTTTTAGGGTGTTGATATTTAAAATCATGACAAGACAAAAGGCATCGGGTCTATTTTGTGGCCATTCTTTAATACTTCAAAGTGTAGGTGTTCTGAAGTTGCCCGTCCTGTCTTGCCCATGATAGCAATGATCTCGCCTGCATTAACTCTTTGTCCCAGTTGAACTTTAAGTTTTTCTGCATGAGCGTAGCGAGTGGTGTAACCGTTGCCATGATCAATTTCAACCATCAGCCCATAGTTCCCTCTTTTACCTGACCAAATGACAATGCCATTTGCCGCCGCAACGATTTCTGCGTGATATTTGCCTGATAAATCCATACCTAAATGGTTATTCTTTTGACCAGTGAAGGGGTCGATTCGTTTGCCGTAACGTGATGAAATCCAGCCTCCTTTCAATGGTTTGATATGAGGAGTACTTTGAGCATGATTGTTTTCTTCATCAAGTAGTTGAGACAGAATGCTTAATTGTTGTTGTTGCTCAATGAATGTGTTTTCAAGATTGAATAAATGCTGATAGATGTCTTGGACTGTGTTGTTATCTTCGATGGAGTCTGGGTCTACACCACCTAAACCTGGTTCACTGGTTAAGTTGAATTCATTTGGGTTGATGTTGCTAGCAACGGTTAAGCGATTCCCTAAAGCATTTAAACGGGTAGACTGTGCCATCAAGCGGCCCATTTGTAAACTCATGGCATCAAGGTCGTTTTGAACGGAGGTCTTGTAGTTGTCTAATGCTATCTGACTTTCAGTGACACGTTGTTGTAATTGAGCGATTATAGGGTGTTTTGATTGTTTGCTTGTCAATAACGTACCTATTCCAAAACCAATGCCCAATGCTGATAATAGTATACCAATTATCAATATAAAGAATTTGGTTTTGATTATTGGATTAGTTAAGGCGTATTGTTTTATTCCATGACGGTCATGTTTGATGAGGGTTATTTTTGTCATATATAATGTGCCTTCATTTTCATTTTTTGCAAACGCTATGGCTAAAGAATTCAAACCTTTGTTGGATAGTTTGCCCAAAAGCGCGAGCATTGCCCAAATTATCAAGCGTGCCGAGCGGTTAGCGCATCTCAACCAAAAACTACAGTTAAAATTACCACCTCAAGTCAAAGGCCTGCTTATTTTAGCTAACCTTCGAGACGACGCTGCTGTTCTGCTGTGTAACACACAGATGGAAGCCAGCAAAGTTCGCATGTATAGCCGCGCCATTCTACAGATTTTGCAAAATGAATTCAAAGTTTCAATTAATAAAATCTTTGTTAAAGTTAAAAAAATGGATAATTGATTCACTTAATTGATCTATCCGATAGGTCATTATTACCCCTTGGTGCATTCTAGATGGCTTGATTTTCAAGTGTTCTAACTTGATTTTTAGTACAGTTACTTAAGTGAATGTTTTTGGGTCGGAACCTTTGAGTGGTTTAGTATAAATTTTGTGAGTCATAAATATGGTTATAAGTATCAGCTGTAGCTGCACTGTAATTAGTCAGTCCTGAAAAAGTCCTTCCTGGCCTTTTCCAGCATCGGTCAAAAAACACTTAAGCGCAAAAGTGTGATTTTGCTGATGTTTTTTGACCT
>JAUIGR010000034.1 GCA_030430025.1 Gammaproteobacteria bacterium | reverse complement strand
ATTTTGTTGATGATTTCGACCAGAAAGTAACAATAATTTTAACATCGCCGGTCGAAATATAACAGGTATAACAACAACATTGTATTTAATATCAATCTCTTATTTGTTTTTCAGGACTGACTATTTATTTTTAAGCATTGCGATCATAGCAGCAAAATTGTCTTTATTTTGTTGTTTGATTTGTGCTTCAGTTTTTTGTTCAGCAGGATGACCACTGGATAAGTTAAGAGGAATTTCGTCGATAAAACGACTGGGGCCACTTGCTAAGGTGTTTGAACTATCATCAAAACGATTTTTCCGTTTTTTCGCAAAAGAGATGCTCAAAGAGTTCATTGCCCGCGTCATACCTACATACATCAGTCGGCGCTCTTCCTCGACACCCGATGAGGTGTTGTTTTCAGCATCATCGCTCAATGAATTGCGATGTGGTAAAATGCCCTCTTCTACACCAACCAAGTAGACCCGAGAAAACTCTAATCCTTTGGCAGCATGCAGCGTCATGATTTGTATGCCACTTTTTGACTCTTCTTCGCTCTCTAAGCCTGTTTGAATTGAAAGAAAACTTAACAGCTCATCCAGATCTTTGGCCTTTTGTCGACTCAGTGATTCGATCCATTTCAAACAATCCTTAACCAGTTTGACTTTATTAATTTTTGCTGCCTTATTATTGGCATTGGTCTCAACCCAGCTGACCAAATCAATGGCTTTGAAAATACTACTGGCTATTTCATATGGGCTGCCCTTCATTTGTTGGTGTTTTTTGATCATTGCTGTGAATAACAGCAGTTTATTTTGTACGGTATCTGTCAACCCATTAATGACTTGGTGATCCTGAGCTGCTTGGAGAAAGTTGATGCGTTTTTGACCAGCGATATGGGTAATGTGTTTGACTGTTTGTAACCCAATCCCTCTTCTTGGTGTATTGATGATACGTAAAAAAGCGGCATTGTCTTTCGGATTGACCAACAGCCGTAAATAAGCCAACATGTCTTTGATTTCTGTATAGTCAAAAAAAGATCGACCTCCTGATATTTGGTAAGGAATGTTGTTGACTCGCAACTGCTGTTCGAACAGTTTGGCCTGGTGGTTGCTGCGATACAAAATGGCAAAATTGTTGTAACTTATTTGATCGACTCGATGTTTAAACATTATCTCATTAATAATGCTTACAGCCTCTTCCTCTGGTGTTTGATAGGCACGAATTTTAATTGCCTCCCCTTGGCCCAGTTCACTCCAGATTTGTTTGGTGAAGGGGTGAGGGTTATTCAAAACAACAGCGTTGGCAGCTTTGAGAATGGTGCTTGAAGAACGGTAATTTTGTTCTAACTTTTGTACTTTTAATGTCGGAAAATCTTGTTGTAGTAATTGCAAATTCTCTGACTGGGCTCCTCGCCAACCGTAAATGGATTGATCATCATCTCCTACACAGGTTAAGTGTTGATCTTTTCCGATCAATGACTTGAGGAGCTGGTATTGACAAGCATTGGTATCTTGATATTCATCTACCATTAGATAGCTGATTTGTTGTTGCCAGTGTTGTCGTGTCTCTTTCTGGGTGGTTAATAAATGAAGGCTTTGTAGAATCAAATCGTCAAAGTCCAAGGCATTGATGTGTTTCATGTAATTTAAATATTGATCATATAATTGTGTTGCCATTGGCACTTTAGACACAACATCCTGAGGTAATAAACCTGCGTTTTTCCAGCTTGAAATTTGCCATTGCAATTGACTTACGATTTCCTTTTTTATGCCACTTGGGAGTAACTCTTTGAGAATTTTGTGTGTTTCTGTTCCATCTAAAATACTGAAGCCAGGATGGTAGTTTGTTTTTTGTACTTCTTCTCTTAGGATTCTCAGTCCAAGGGCATGAAAAGTTGAAACTTTAATTTGGTCTCCACCGGCCACTAGCGATATGGCTCGTTGTTTCATTTCTTTGGCGGCTTTGTTGGTGAATGTGATGGCGTAAATATGTTCAGAGGCGCATAACCGGTGATTTACCAGAAAAGCCATTTTCTCTGTGATTACTCGGGTTTTTCCACAGCCGGCACCAGCCAACACCAATAAAGGGGATGCTGTGTATTCAACAGCAGCAAGTTGTTGTTGGTTGAGCATGAAATTGATTGTATTAAATGATAGATCGGACTGAAGATTGTATATCAGCAGGCCGGCTAAACAAATAGCCCTGAAAAAAATCACAGCCAAGAGTATGAAGCATTTTATATTGTTGTTCTGTTTCTATGCCTTCAGCAACGACCTTCAGTCCCAAATGTTTGGCCATAGCAATGATCGTTTCAACAATAACATGAGAGGACTTTTCATCACTCATGTCATTGATGAAGCTGCGGTCAATTTTTAGATAGTCTATTGGTATTTTTCGTAAATATTCGAGAGATGAGTAACCTGTTCCAAAATCATCAATAGCAATCAGTACACCCATTTCACTGAGTCGTTTAAATTTGTAGATGATTTCATTGACGTTTCCCATAACAACACCTTCCGTTAGTTCAAGTGTCAACATTCCTTTTGCAATAGCATATTGATTAACACAAGACGTTATGTGTTTAATGAAACCTTGTTGGTGAAACTGAATAGAGCTGACATTCACGGCCACAGGTACAGACAAAAGGGCAATGGTACTACATGCTTTTTCAATCACCCATCGACCCATTTCTAAAATCACACCGGTTTCTTCGGCCACCTTGATGAACTGATTTGGATAAATCAATTCATTATTATGAAAAATCCGTAACAGGGCTTCATAACTGACCATTTCTCGTTTTTTATTAAGTATTGGCTGATATTTGAGAATGAAGTTGTCAGAAACCACAGCATCTCTTAATACTTGTTCAATATACAAAGCTTGATCATTATGTATTTTCATGCTTTCATGGAAAATGGTCAATTGGTTACGACCATGTTCTTTAGAGCGATACATTGCCGTATCTGCTTGTTTGATAATGTCGTTAACACTGGCTTTTTCATTGGGGTATACCGCTAAACCTAAACTAACTGTGCAAGTATGACGATGGTCATCAATTTGATAAGGAACAGCTAAAGCCTCGATTACTTCTTCAGCTAATTGGGTGGCGCCAGCGACGGTATCGCTGGTGTTTTTATATTCGGCACAAGTTGCTAATACAAACTCATCACCTCCAAACCTTGCTACCATGGCAATCTGATCTTGAAATACTTTGAGTCGCTCTGCAATGTTGACTAACAGCCGATCTCCAAATTGATGGCCCAATGAGTCATTCAAAACTTTAAACCGATCCATATCCAAAAACATAACCGCACCAAACGTGTTGTTCTTTTTAGCTTCTTTTAGCAAACTGTCCAAATGTGTTTGAAAATTTTGACGGTTGGGTAAGTTAGTTAAATAGTCGTAGAAGGCTAAGTGTTTAATTTTATTTTCGTCATTTTTCTTTTCTGTGATGTCAATCATCATACCCATACATTCCACACTATCTTGAAACTCTGATGGGATGTTCAAAACATCTCTAAACCAACGATATTCACCATTGATATGACGTACCCGGTATTCAAGTTCTATGTGTTGACCTGTTGTAAAAGCCTCTTGCATACTCCATTTGACTTTGGGTAGATCATCAGGGTGGATTTTTTTGCTGAGAAAGTGAGGCTCCTTTAGCCATCGGCTCAATGAATAGCCTAGAATGCTCTGAGCTTCTTTGCTGACATAACTGATTTTATCCTCTAACATATTGATCTTCCAAAATATAGCAGGTTGTCTGTCAACAATATGTCGATAACTTTCGTTGCTAATAACTAATTCCTTGTTGGCTTTGTTTAGCAACCGGGTGCGGCGTTTAATTTCTCTTTCTGTTAGCATGTTTCTGCCCGTGAGAACAAGCAGTCCTATACTTGTCAAACCAGTATATAAGATACCGATAAAAACCAAGGACCAAAGGCTCCAAGAGTATTGTCGATCAAAGTAACGATCAAGAGGGATGAGTTTAATACTGTATCGTTCATTACCAATATTAAAGCTTCCCACCGTATTCAGATCTGGAAAATGAATGGGCTCTGAGGTGTTCAAGCTATATATTAACGCCCCAGTAGCTCGGTTACGTAACTCAATAGCATAGTCACTCATCTGCAATTGATCATGGTTTTTATCCAAGAAATAAATCAACTCTCCGGTGTTTAACTTTTGAGTAACACCGACTTTTTCAATATAGTTGGATTTGAGTGTCATAGAGTCAATGATTTTTTCTTCGTCGTGTTGGCGTAAAGAGTCAAATAATACGAAAATGAGTAGAAAACCTAAAACAGAAGGTAAAGAAACAGTCCAGATTCGTGAACGCCAGGCAACTCTTGGTTTTGCAAAAAAACACAAAACCAAGGGGCTGATGACCATCACGCTGAGAATGTCACTTAAATACCAAGATATGAATTTAATAAGCACATTATTGATGTTGTAGTGACCTTCAGCAAACAACAAGCTGGTAAAAACAGCACTGCTAATCAGACAAGGTAATAGTGCACCATAGCAGATAAATTTCCAAATATCAGCACTGCTTAGTAAACTCTGATCCCCTTTCAGTTTCAACCGGGCCCAACTTCCAGCCAAAACGGGTCTTAATATTGAGCTAGCTAATAGTAAAACATCAAATAGAAAAGAGACATTTAGACCAGCCGTCAGATGAATTTCATAAAAAAGTATCGCGGCACAAGTTTCGCCTAACAACAATCCAGCTAATGCTTTTCTTCCCCAAATAAAGATGGCGGCTATTTCTATACCTGTGGCAGGCCAAAGGAAAATAGAAACATTCGGCTGCACCATCAGTTTAAACGCAATATGGCTAGCCAAAACAATAGCTGCAGCCAACAATAAATTATTGATAAGAAAACTGGTTTTAGTTTTCACATTACTCCCCACACGAGACACACCCCTCCTAATGATAGTACTTAATTTATCTTATACTTTCAAGGTGATATAACCTCTGTGGAGAAAATAAACGGTATTTTTTTACACTTTGTTTACTTCTTCGTTTGATTTACTTGATATGTGAACTAAAATGCCCATTAGGTTTTTGTAAAATAGCACGGGTAAGAGAGTGTTATGGAAAAATCAGGGTGGTTAATGACTTGTGAGCCATGAAATCGATATCATCGTCATTTACAATTTTCATTTCTTTATTCACAATGTGACCATGTCCAAATCAGAAAAAGAAGCTAATTCACAAGTTAACCCACGTGCGGAAGTTTTCAGGGACACTTTGGTGTTGCAGTTGAAGCTTATTGTTGATGGGTTGCGAGATTTGGTTTTGATGCCAGTTTGTTTAGTCGCTAGCCTATGGGGATTGGTGCGTCACAGTAAAAATCCTGGTCGTTATCTTTACCGTGTCTTAAGTTATGGAAAATTAAGTGAAAAGTGGATTGGTTTATTTGATGAGGCTAAAAAAGACCCTTTCCCACCATTGACCTATGACGAGCGTAAGTTTGATGATTTATTAGATAAAACCCAACAAGCTTTTGAGTCAAAATACATAGACCCTGAAAAAAAAGCGAATTTAGTCAGAAAATTGGATTTAGCATTGAATGAAATCAATGGAAAACTTTCAACGTCAACGAAAAAAAAGCCAGCATCAGACAAATAAGTTTTTTCAAGACGGGTGGTTAAGATAGTGCAGATAACTGCTGTTCAAGAAATTTAATGTCAATCGGTTTGCTCAGTACCTCTTTAATCTGGTGTTGTTGGCATAAGTGGTACAACTGATCTGAGACATCTGCGGACATCATAATATAGGGCACATCAGGCAGATGTTTTCTGGCCTCAATAATAAAATCGAGACCATTCATTTCTGGGAGGTGATAGTCGACTAAAATGACATCGTAATGTATACCCTGTTTCAGTTGATCTAAAGCGTCGTGTGCGTGAGCAAGAATGGTAACGCGGTGTCCGCTTTTTGTTAAACAAATGTTCATTAGTTCTTGGTTGAGTGGATTATCTTCTAACACTAAAGTGTTCAATGTGCGGAGCTGATCATTCGTAGTTGTTGAAGGCTTGAGATCATCAGACTGACTATCGATCAATTTTTGTAAGTCTTTAAACAAAGGAGGAAAGCTGAGTATGTGTTTGCTGCTGATTTGTTTAGGTGGAGATTGAGAGTTAACGTTTACCCAATATACCGATTTCAGTTCCCTATTGGCAGCATCAATCATTACTTTATCATTTGGTGACAGTTGATTAATTGCTAATATCATCAAATCAAACGACATATTAGAATCTTCAGTTGTTACTTGCATACCCATGACAGTAAGCTGATTTATCAAGGTTGTTTCAATATCGGTATTATCGGCGACCAATTTAACAAGCCGAGAAAACATCACTGGTTTTTTTGCTGATTCATCTATTTCAAGGGTGAGTTCACAAATTACCGAAGTCCCAAGTCCCTCTTTGCTTTCAATGCCAACATGTCCTGTCATTAACTCGCATAACTGTTTGACAATACCCAAACCTAGCCCTGTTCCTCCAAATTTGCGAGTGGTTGAACTATCAGCTTGTGTGAAAGGGTCAAATAATGTGTCAATGTTCTTGGCTGGAATACCCGTTCCGGTATCTTTGACTTCAATTTGCAGTTTATTCTGGTATTGCCCGGGACGTAGTATCAATGAAACAGAGCCATGGATTGTGAATTTGAAAGCATTACCTAATAAATTCAAAACTATTTGTTTTAGCCTTATAGGGTCGCCATAACGCCAACGAACGAGATTGGGAGATATATCTAAATAAAACAACAAACCTTTTTTATGGGCTTGTGGCATGAAGGTCATTAGCAGCTCATCGACCCAACAGAACAGGTCAAAAGGTCTTGACTCAAGTTTTAACTGCCCTGCCTCAATTTTAGAATAATCTAAAATGTCGTTGATGATATGCAATAAGTGATGCCCTGATTCTGAGATGGCATTAACATATTTAATTTGGACATCATTTAAGTTTGAATCTGATAACAACTGATTCATACCTAAAATACCATGCATTGGTGTTCTGACTTCATGTGAAACTTGGGCTAAAAAATCGCTTTTTGCTTGACTTGCAGCCTGTGCTTTTTTGGCCAGTTTTTGCACTTCAGAAAACAGTTGATTGTGCTCGATAGTAACGGTCAACTGAGAAGCAAAGGCCTGTGCCTGTAATATTTCTTGTTGTTCAAAACACCTCTGGCGTTTTATTTGCAATAAACCTATTTGGCTAGGTGACAGGTGATAGCCGATCAGCAACTCATAGTTTGATTGGTTGCTACCTAACAAATAGCCCAAATCATTTTGATACATTTCATATGCTTTTTTCCCAAGGTATAACTTGTCTTGTTTGCTGATGGCTTCATGAGAGAAGGATTCAAATTGGGTTTCACTGTCCCAATAAGCAACTTCAATCTTGCAGTCAGGGAGAAATACTTCTATATGTTGTTTGAGTAGTGAAAACAGTTGTTCCATATTCATGGTGTCAACTAAGGCGCGATTAACAGTCACTTGAGTTTGAGCAAATTGAAGTTTTTCTGTTGCTGTTTTAATTTTACTGCGGTATTGCCATCTTTGCCTCATACCCCACCAAGTGATAATAATTAAAAACAGAAGTGCTATTGAATAAAGCCAGTATGCCTTGTTGCTTTGCCAAAAGGGCAAGGCCACATGGAATGATATGGATTGGATATCTGACCAAGGGCCTTGGTTGACTTGCCCACGTATTTGTAACTCATAATCAGCGGGTGGTAACTGATAAAAACTTAACTGAGGATGGTTCACATTCTGCCAATTATGGTGTTCAGAAAGTCGATATTGAAATTGGTTTTGGCTGTTTTCAGTCAGTGTATCAAGACGAAACCGTACATCCAGCACTCCATATTGGTGTGGTAAAAAAAGACTTTCTGTTGATGGCTGATTATTGACAGCTACTCGATTAATAACTAATTCAGGAGTTCGTGGTGATTGACTTGCTTTAGTTTTCCATTGTACCCATCCTGCTCCTGTTGATGCAAGTATTTGTCCATCATGCATGGTCAGTATATCTTGGACATCATTCATCGGTAAACCATTGGCAACCGTCAAATTCAACGTACCTTGTTCTGATCGTTGAATCAAGCCATTTTTAGAGCCAAACCACCAAGTACCTGATCCGTCACGGGTGACACTAGTAACAAACTTTCCTGCTAAACTCGTATTGATTACTTGACTATCAACCGGTATGAGTTGACCTTCCTCAAGACGGTATTGTGCCATGTCACCTAAACTCAAAACAACGACAAGTCCTTCTTTTCGATCATAGAATAAGTCCGATAACCCTCTTTCTGAATTAAGTAACACTTGATGTGAAAGGTCAACCGGATCAATCACTTCGAGTCCTCTATTACCATAAATCCATAGCCGACTATCTATATCATTGATCACTTCATTGATTACGGTATTCCATGGTTTGGCATGGTCAATTTGTTCAATTTTTGGTTGGTCGGAACCAGTCACTTGATACCAATGTTCGCCACCATAAGTTGTTAACCACAACATGTTTTCAACCTCAAAAATCTGGTTAATACCTGAAATACCCAATGGGTTGTCAACCAAGTTAAACTGTTGACTGATGGGGTCTAACAAAAACAGTCCTTGAGCTGAGGCCAGCCATAATCTGAACAGCCGATCTTGGTAAATTTGATTGATTTGATTCGGTACATTATTTTGTTCATCATAGGTTCGTAACGTGTTCCAATTACCTCTTTGATATTGTCCAATCCACAACTTGCGAGTGCTTTCATCCTCTGCAAAAACTAAATTATGGCCCAGAGCTGAGCTTACCTTGGTTTGACTTAGCTGCGATAGCACATCAGGTTTTTTGATAGTAATTTCACTCCACCTGTTTGAAAGTTTAAATAAACCTGCTTGGTCTGTTGCTACCCAAACCCCTTCATCTTGGTCAGTAAAAACACTGCGGATATGAAGTATATCTTTCAAGGGTTGACCTCGTTCCATGAACTGTACATGTGATAACTGGTTATCCTCAAGTAACAACAGTCCCGAACGAGTTGACATCCAAACTTGGTTGTGATGAATGGTAATTTGTCTGATGGCCACAGCTTCTCCCAAAACTTCCATCGTATGGTGGTTGTTAACAAGGATTTGCCATTCATCTGTAGCGGTGTCATAGCGATGCAAACCATTCCCTGTTGCTGCATAGACTCCGCCATGATCATCAAAAGCCAAATGGTATACCCTTCCGGTTTTTGGTTGTTGTGCGTCATATTCAACAGCATGCGTTTTGGCTGTTTTATTTGCTGTATCAACTTCGAATATCACACCATCTAATGTGGCTATCCATAACTTACCTTCAGGGCCTATTTTGGCATCAAAAAAGCGCAATGAGGTTAACCAGGGATGTGAATTTTTTTTAAGATGCTCGAACTCACCTGTTTGCGGATCAAAAACAGAAATGCCTTTTTCGAACTGGAAGGCCCATATTCGACCCTGTTGGTCATGGCTGATGGCAAAGATCACATCGCTTAACAAGGCATTGGGATGACCTGATGGATCAACCTCGAATAACTTAAATTCATGGGACTCAAGATCCATACGCGCCAAACCCATTTCATTAAGTGCCAGCCACATGTGATTTTTATGGACATGAAAGAGTGATATTTGATTGCTAGGTATACTATGTAATACGTTCGGATCGTGTAAAAACCATTGAAAACTTTCACCATCAAATCTATTCAGACCATTATGTGTGGCTAACCATAAATAACCAAAGTCATCTTGCACCACTTCGGAAATATTGTTAGATGAAAGCCCATTATAAATATCGTATCTTTCTACATTAATATACTGGCTGTTATTAATTTCTGCATTAGTAACACCTAACATGAACAACATAACAAGAATGAATTTTTCCATAACAATTATTGACTTTTTCAAAAGACCATACTAATCTTCTCGACCCGATTCACACATAAAACAGGTGTTCAAATGATGTATAAAACAATTCTATTAATAGCAACTTTGCTCATTCCTTTTAGCGGTGCAATAGCCGGGAAAAACGGTAAAGATGGCAAAGATTATTTTATAGTCGGTGAAGTTACCGACGAAAATAATAACCAATACTACATCGTACGCGGCGAAGATGGTGAGGATTATTTAATCCTAAAGTCAGATATTAATCCAAATTCTTAAACAATCTTTCAACCAAGTTCAGTATCATAATACTGAACTTGGTGTTAGTCACTCTAAATTTTCAAAAAAAAACTTTTCGTAGCATGGTGTGACGGCTATGGCCAGAAAATTAGAATCTGCAGGTAAACAATTGTTACACCTTTGGCAGAAATTGAAGGATAAACCCGCGGGTAAAGCCATTTTCAACAGGATCATTGCCATGAAAGTACCTTATTCTGGTAGTATCAGGGCACAGGTTAAAGAGTTAGTTCCTGGTCGGTGCCAGGTGTTTTTAAAGTTTCGTAAGAAGAATACTAACCACTTAAATTCAGTTCATGCATTAGCACTATCGAATTTGGGTGAGCTTTGTAGTGGTTTGGCTATGCTCAGCGGCTTACCAAATAATATCCGAGGTATTGTCACCAAAATAGAAACAGAGTATGTTAAAAAAGCAAAAGGTAATCTCACCGCCATTGCCGAGGTGGAGATTCCTGAAGTTGAAAAACCCAAAACTGAACACTGGATACAAGCCCGTATCCATGATAATAACAAAGATTTAGTTGCCACCGTCAATGTTCGCTGGTTACTGTCACCAATAGAGTCAATATGAAACTATTACAATCATACGCGAAAGGCCAGTGGCATACAGCCACCGAAGGATTTAAATTATGTCATCACGCCATTACTGGACAGCCAGTTGCTCAAATTTCCAGTACCGGACTGGATTTTTCCGGCATGCTTGATTTTGGACGCTCTATCGGTCATAAGCATTTACAAAAAATGACTTTCCACGAACGTGCATTGATGCTTAAAGAACTGGCTTTATACCTACTGGAAAAGAAAAAAGACTTTTATGCGTTGTCTCAGGCAACCGGCGCCACTCAACTGGATTCATGGATAGACATTGAGGGTGGTATTGGTACACTGTTTGTATATTCAGGAAAAGGACGCAGAGAAATGCCTGATCACCACATTTATGTGGATGGAGCTCCTGAACATATTTCTAAAAATGGTACCTTCCTTGGTCAGCATATTTGCACCTCCCTAAAAGGTGTGGCAATACACATTAATGCTTTTAATTTTCCCTGTTGGGGTATGTTGGAAAAATTGGCTCCTGCCATATTGGCGGGTATGCCGATTATTGTTAAGCCTGCTTCTGATACAGCTTACCTCACCGAACTGATGTTTCGAGCGATTATTCAGTCCGATATATTACCACCGGGTGCTGTCCAATTGGTTTGTGGTTCGACAGGTGAATTGTTGGACCTCCTCGATTGTCAAGATGTGGTGGCATTTACTGGGTCAGCGAGTACAGGCCAGTACCTAAAATCAAAAAAGAATATCACTGAAAATGCAGTTCGATTCACTATGGAGGCAGACTCGTTGAACTGCTCTATTTTGACACCGGATGCAACACCAGAGACTCCGGAATTTGACTACTATGTTAAAGAAGTCGTCAAAGAAATGACTGTCAAATCAGGACAGAAATGTACGGCTATTCGTCGTGCGATTGTACCTGCTGAATTACTAGATCCGGTGAGTGAGGCCATCTGTGCTCGTTTAACCAAAGTCACTGTTGGTGATCCAGCCAATGAACAAGTTCGAATGGGTGCTCTGGCCAGTAAAGCGCAACAACAAGAAGTTCGTGAACGTGTCTCCCAATTAAGAAAGACCAGTGAACTGGTTTTTGGAAATCCAGAACATATCCAAGCCATAGATGCCAATGATCAGGATGGTGCTTTTGTCTCACCCATTTTGTTGTGTAATCATCGACCATCTGATGACTGCCCAGCACACGATATCGAAGCGTTTGGTCCAGTAACCACGCTCATGCCTTATTATTCTTTGGATGAGGCTGCACAATTGGCCAACCGTGGTCAAGGTTCATTGGTTGGCTCGGTATTCGGCTATAACGATGATCATGTTGCCGATTTAGTTACTCAAATTGCTAGTTTTCATGGTCGAATGGTTTTAATCAATAGGGATTCAGCCAAGGAGTCTTCAGGACATGGCTCACCATTACCTCATTTAGTACATGGTGGACCAGGACGTGCTGGTGGTGGTGAAGAAATGGGAGGCATCCGTGGTGTTAAACACTATATGCAGCGTACTGCTTTACAAGGCTCACCAACCACATTGATGCGTATTACAGAAAAATACATGCCCAAAGCACAGACCTTGCCTGCCATCAAACATCCTTTTAAAATGTATTTCGAAGAGTTAAAAGTAGGATTGACTTTGGTCAGCGAGAAAAGGACTATTACCTTGGAGGACATCGAACGGTTTGCGGATTTATCAGGAGATCGCTTTTACGCACATATGGATGAAGAAGCTGCGGCAAGAAATCCTTTTTTTGATGGTCGTGTGGCCCATGGCTATTTTTTGGTTTCAATGGCCGCAGGGTTGTTTGTAGTTCCAGAAGAGGGTCCTGTGCTGGCGAACTATGGTTTAGATGATCTGCGTTTTACCGAACCTGTTTATCCAGGGGATGACATTACAGTACAATTGACCTGTAAACAAAAATCTTATCGAAGAGGTAAGGGTTATGGTGAAGTTCGTTGGGATTTGCAAGCCAGCAATCAAAATGATGAAGTGGTTGCTGCTTATGATATTTTGACCTTGGTGGCATCTAACACTGAACCTTTTATAGAGGATTGAGTCATGGCGAAGCTTTCTGAATGGCTTTTAAAACTTTTTGGTTGGCAAGTTCAAAATCAACTCCCTGATTTTAAAAAATATGTTTTGATTGCAGCACCACACACAAGTAATTGGGATTTTATTGTTGGAATCATGGCTCGCTCTGCATCGCGAACCAAAATGAGTTTTTTGGGAAAAGGTTCATTATTCAAACCTCCTTTAGGCTGGTGGTTCAGGAAGTTGGGAGGTATTCCTGTCTATCGTAACAAGCGTTTGAATATGGTCGATCAAATGGTAAAAGTTTTCAATGAGCGGAAAGAGCTGATTCTGGCAATGTCACCAGAGGGTACTCGTTCAAAGATCCAGTATTGGAAATCAGGTTTTTATCACATTGCTCACAAAGCAAAGGTGCCCATAGTAATGGCCACTTTGGACTTTAAAAATAAAACAATCAATATGGGCGGTAAGTTTTTCAATCCAACAGGAAATATTCATGCTGACATGAAAATCATTCGCGCCTTTTATGAAAAAGTACAAGGAAAGAATCCTAGTAAACAAGGCCCAATCGCTGTCAAGCCCTAAAAATCGTAAAAAAGTCCAAAGAACGCATATGAATTTGTTGTAAACTATGTTTTTGATTTTACAAAACGCCTTGGAGTCATCTAAATGAATAAAACAATAAAATTAGTAATGATGTTGTTGCTGGTTTTTGGTATCAGTGCCTGCACAAAAAAAGATAACGTACAGGTCGAAAATAATGATCCTGTTGACACCACACCTGTCGATACGACACCTGTTAATGATGGCCCTATTTGTTGTGATCCTGCGGATCTGGAAAATCCCGACAGTTTGTTGTCACAACGAGTCATTTATTTTGACTATGATCAGTCGACCATTCGTTCGGAGTATCGTGAGTTGGTGTCATTGCATGCCCGTTATTTGAGTGAAAATCCCGGGGCTCGCATGACATTGGAAGGACATGCTGACGAGCGAGGTACTCGAGAGTACAACTTGGCATTGGGAGAGCGACGTGCTCAATCGGTGGCTAACTTGATGAAAGCACAGGGTGCTAGTGATCATCAAATCAGTCTTGTTAGTTATGGTGAAGAAAGACCGGAAGCCACTTGTAGTAATGACTCTTGCTGGTCTCAAAATCGTCGAGTGGTGGTAGTTTATACTTCCGTTCAGTAAACTTCTTATCTTGTTGATTGTCAAAAACCCGGCACGCTGTCGGGTTTTTTCATTACAATGAGGCCCTGTGTTTGTTTGATAAACGACGACTTGAATTAAGATCTTTCCAAAAATGGTGATATTATGAATAAAACAGCATGGTTACTTCTTTCTATTTTAGGGTCTTTTAGTGCGTCAGCACAAAAAATGTCCATTCAGGAACGACTGGCTAAGCTGGAACGTCAAGCCGTAACCGTAACATCAGGGCATTCAGCAGATCTAGTTCTACAAATTCAACAAATACAACAACAAGTCGCTTTACTTCAAGGAACAATAGAAGAGCAAAACCATCAGATTAACCAACTAAAAGAGCGTCAGAAAGTCCTTTATGTCGATATGGATAGCCGTTTGATGAGGATCGAGGAGGCTTTTGGTGGCCAGCCCAAAAAAGAATTGACAGAAGATAGCTCAATCACCGATGGAGGTAAAGAAGAAGTAGTAACTTTGGCTACACCCGCTGTACGACCAGCGATTGATGCTCAAGTTAATACACAGTCTCTTGATAATTCAACTGTTACTGCCTCTGATAGTAATCAAAATGGTGATGCCAAAGCAAAGTATCAGGTTGCTTTCAATGAATTAAAGGCGGGTCGATTTAACGAATCAGCACGGCTATTCGAAAACTTTATACAGTCATTCCCTAATGATGATTTAACTGATAATGCTTATTATTGGTTAGGTGAATCATACTATGTTTCACGTAACTATCCACTGGCTTTGGCTGCTTTTCAAAAATTAGAAGAACTCTTTCCATTAAGCAGTAAGCGGGCAGACTCATTATTAAAAATAGGCTATACTTACCATGAATTAGAAGATTATGCTCAAGCAGAAGCGTCACTCAATAAAGTAATAGAGGTCTTTCCAAATCAGCCAGTTGCTCGTTTGGCTGAAAAACGCTTGAGCTTATTACGACGAGAAGGAAAACTGAATTGAATGTCAGTCGGGATGAACAATTAAAAGTCCATGAAATTTTCTACTCACTTCAGGGAGAAAGTAACACTTCTGGTTGGCCTACTGTTTTTGTTCGATTGACCGGTTGTCCATTGCGTTGTAGTTGGTGTGACACTGAGTATGCTTTTTACGGTGGCCAGTGGATGCATTATGACCAAATCATCACTGAGATACAGCAATATAAAACCGCCTATGTTTGTATCACTGGAGGAGAACCGCTATCACAAAAAAGAGTTCACGGATTGATCAACCTTTTGGTTGGGCAAAAGTATCAGGTTAGTCTGGAAACATCAGGTGCTTTACCGACGGATCAGGTCAACCCAGCAGTCAGTCGAGTGATTGATATGAAAGCTCCTGGGTCTGGTGAGGTCGATAAAAACGACTATAGCAACCTAAGCCACTTACGTCACCATGACCAAGTTAAATTCGTGATAGCGGACGAAATTGACTATCAATGGGCTGTTGAATTAATGAAAGTGCATTATTTAAATGAGCAATGTACTGTTCTGATGTCACCTGTAGCGGATCAAATGTCTGCTATCACACTGGCTGACTGGATCATCAAAGATCAGTTACCCGTTCGCTTTCAACTTCAATTACATAAACAGTTGTGGGGCAATACCCCAGGAACATGAACATGAATACTGAAAAGGAACAAGCAGTCATCTTGCTATCGGGAGGATTGGATTCATCAACATGCTTAGCGATTGCCAAGGATCAGGGTTACGAGTGTTACACTTTAGCCATTGACTATGGACAACGTCATCAAGCTGAACTAAATGCCTCTGCGCAAGTTGCTAAACACCTTGATGTTGCTAGACACCAGGTTATGCCATTGGACTTGACGCAGTTTGGAGGTTCTGCACTGACTGATCGAAACATTGATGTGCCTGAATTTGATAAAAGCAGGGGTGTTATTCCAAGCACATATGTGCCTGCTCGTAATACCATTTTTTTATCCATTGCATTGGCTTATGCTGAGGTTGTAAAAGCTGATGCTATTTTTATTGGTGTCAATGCGGTTGATTACTCTGGTTATCCAGACTGCCGACCAGCTTTTATTGATGCTTATGAAATCATGGCTAATTTAGCCACAAAAGCAGGCGTAGAAGGGCATAAGCTTCGGATCCATGCGCCACTGATTAATCTGTCAAAAGCGGAAATCATTCAGAAGGGGAATCAATTAGGTTTTGATTATGGACTGACCGTCAGCTGCTACCAAGCGACAGAAAATGGATTAGCCTGTGGGCATTGTGATTCTTGTTGTTACAGAAAACAAGGCTTTAAAGAGGCAGGGATAGCTGATCCAACACGATATGCTTGAGGTTAGCGGTCTTTATTGTTACCCGATCAAATCTTGTGGCCAGGTATCACTTGATCGTGCTGACATCACAACATTAGGGTTAGCACATGACAGACGGTGGATGTTGATTGATGAAGAAGGGTGCTTTTTAAGTCAACGACAACAGCCTCAAATGTCATTGATTCAAGTTGAATTAATGGATAAAAATGGCTGTATTAGGGTGTCAGCTCCGAATCAATCCAGTTTGATAATCAGGCCAGATGATACTAAACTCCATATGTCAGTAAAGATATGGAATGACAGAGTAAAAGCAGAAATCGCCACAAATGACGTTAATGAGTGGTTCAGTGCTGTTCTGAATATCAATTGTCGTTTAGTCCGTTATTCAGCGATCAGCTGCCGACCTGTTGATTCTGCATACAACACCAATAAAGATCAAGTCGCATTTGCAGACGGTTTTCCTTTACTGCTGACACATGAAGCAACCCTTGATCAGCTTAACCACGAATTAGAGCAAGTTGACCACCCTCCTGTGCTTATGAAAAGGTTCAGACCCAACATAGTGGTCACAAGTACACTACCGGCTCAAAGTGAATGGCAGTGGAAAACCATCGGTAATGATCAGATCAAATTATCCTTAGTCAAGCCATGTAGTCGTTGCCAAATAACCAACATTGACCCAGATACTGGGTTTTCAATGAGCAGCTCTGTGCTTAAAACGCTTGCCCAGCATCATAGATTAAACAACAAAGCGACTTTTGGTATTAATGCCACCGTTATTGAAACAGGGAAAATAGCATTGGGAGACCAACTACAGATGATGAAGTAGCCAAATACTGAATATCGTCTGAGTAATAAAAACGACGGTTCCAAAGAATAATAAGCCAATACCCTGTTGTCGCATTGGGGTCCATTTTACTTGCATACCTATGGCAGCTAATGCCATCAGCATCAGCGTATCAGAAATTTGCTCTAGCACATAAAGTACGGCCTGAGGTATAGTCAATAAAACTGTTAACAGACTACAAAAGATAAAGCCCCATATGAATTTAGGTATCTGTGTAAACCAAGATATTTGATTAAATGACATTGTTAGTCGCTGGCGTCGCTGACACCATAACGCAAGCAAAAACAAAACAGGCATCAACATCAAAATCCGTATCATTTTAGTCCAAATGGCTGTTTCAGTGACAGATTCAGACACAGAAATGCCTGCTGCTACGACATGGGGCATGGATTGTAATGTATTACCTATCAAAGCACCTGAAGACAGTTCTTGATTTGGGAAAAAAAATTGAGCGACCCAAGGCATTGCAATGATACCCAATAGCCCCAATAAGTTAATTAGTGTAACGGCCATTGCAGTCTCTGTGCGGTCACTGTTAATGATCGATTGACTGGCCATTACTGCAGCTGAACCACAAATCGCGCTACCAATAGCAACTAATGTAATTAACGGATCTTTTATGCGCATTAAGTATCCAAATAAGATACTTAATGAGACAGTCATGATAATGCCTGAAATGATCAATATTATGATTTCACTACCACTGCTTGCCACCATCTGCCATGGCATTTGAAATCCTAACAATGCCACTGCCAACCCTAAACCCGTTCTTTCACACCACACCACACTTGGTTGTATATCAGGAAGAAATGGATGGCTTATTCCTAAAATCATCCCCAAAATAATCGCAAAGATAGCAGAAGAAATAAATAGATGCTCAGCCAGCCATATTGATAAGAATGAAACTAGCCAAAGTAGAAAAAGACCACCAACCCAAAGAAAATATTTTGACATAAACAAAGCAAACCTGAGTTGTTATTGGAAAAATAAAACATTTTTACAAAAACTTAAGAGAAGGTCTATAAATTACTATAACTTAATTTGTAAATTGTTAACTATTCCAATCATCACATACATTACTCATCTGGCTTTTCATTTCATTCAGATAGTAAATGTTATACATACTTACAGGTATTAAATTAAAGCATTTGACCCTTTCTTTGTTCTTTTTGCGATGGTATTAACGGTAGTGTGTGAAAAGTTTTTCAGTCATCTTTGGCGAAGGGTCAGTCAAAGGGTAGTTTAACCATCGGCACTATCTATTTATTTATGATAACAAAGAGGTGCATGATGAAAACTGATAAACAAAAAATACTGTTACTTTTCTCTATGATAGCTGTTCATACTTATGGGCAAGAAGCGGATGCGGTGCTTACAGTAGGACCCATAGTTCAAGGATGTACTCATGATACTATCCAGGCGGCAGTTGATGCATCTGATCCTGGTGAAGAAGTGAGGATTACATCAGTTGGCTCACCATATATCGGTTCGATTAATATTGGCTCCCATGGCGTGTCTTTAAAAGGTGGGTATTTGGACTGTATTGCTGCTAATGCTGATACAGAAAGTGATACAAAACCAATCATTAAAGCAAACAATCCATTTAATTCAGCGATAACAGTGGACAACCCCAGTGGTGAGGTTGTTTTTGAAAGCATGATTGTACAAGATTCTGATAACGGGTTTGATCTCAAATCAAACTTTCCTGTTACTTTATCCAATATTGATATTTCAACCAATACAATTGGTGTTTTGCTTGATCAGTATGCAGAAGGTAGCAACGAGTTAAATATCAATTATACGCTTATAGAATCTAACTCTCTTAGTGGTATTAGTTGTTTGGATCAAGACTCTGTAGTGAATATCCATAACAGCGAAGTAAAAAATCATCAAATAGTCAATGAAGCATACAGCACATTAGACTTTAGGAGTGGTTGCCGAATTAACGCTCAGGACTCGTCAATACATGACAATTCTAATGTTGCTGGAGGGGGTGCGCTGCGGTTAGAAGGAGGATCAGTAGCTAGTCTAAGAAATGTAGTGTTTCAGGCTAATCAGGCCAATTCAGATGGCGAAGGTTTAGGAAATGGGGGAGCCATATTGGCTACTAGTGGTTCTAACATCTCGGCTGTTTCAACCTGTTTTATTGACAACTCAGCATCAAATGGTGGAGCAGTGGCTTTAGATGGTGCAAGCTTTACTGCCAGCAGAGGCAGCCAAAAGAGTGGTTGTCATAAATATCAGAATAATCGAGCTTCAAATCAAGGCGGTGTATTTTTTGTTGGTTTTGCCAGCTCTGCAATTCTTGATAGTGCTGTGGTTCAAGAAAGTCGTGCTGATCAATCTATAGTGGCGACAGTTATTGTTGGTTCTTATTTTGGGATTATTAATTCGCTAATAACTAACAATGGTGACTCTGGTTCAGGCGATTGGGCGGATGAAAGTTTATTCGGAGTGGCTTTGCTGGGGTTTGGTAGCACCTTAGATATATGGTATTCAACAATAGCTGATAACAACATAACAGACATAATTATTGATGATCTTAATGGAGCCGTAGATGTAAAAAGTTCCATTATCTCAGATCAGGTTGATGTTATTCAAACAGTTACAAGCAACAATGATAATTTTGAGTGTTTGATTGCACATGAAAATCAATCTTATTCATCAGGTAGCGCAACGGTAACTGACCCTTTATTTAAGGACAGAGCAAATGGTGATTTCAGCCTCACTGCTACATCACCTGCGATAGATTATTGTTATGAAGCCATACAACTGAATACCGTAGGTGATGATTATGAGGCAGATTTACGTGGAGTTGATCATCCTGGTGTTGCTGATTTCTTGGGGCCATTTGATTTAGGTTTTAATGCCTTTAATCACCGCATATTATTTCGTAATGGTTTTGATTCCTGCGAATTATAGGGTGTTGTCTTAAATTTGGAAGTATGAACGGAACGTTAACCAGAACTCATCTTTTGTTCAAGCAGAGGTGAGTTTTGGTTCCTTTTTGATGTTTTTGCTTTTAACAGTCACGGATTAAAAAACTAAAAATGGTTTGATAATACAAAGGGTCTTATGAGCTTAATCACCTATTCTTATATTTGGTCGAACCTGAAAAATGCTTAACTTATTGTTAAATATGAAGAGTTATTTCAATCTTGCACATTTTTTTGACCAGGAAACAGGTGTCTCGATGCATTTTTATTCGCCGTTTCCATGCGGCTCTCAGGCTAACGTGAAAAAGTTTTCCAGAAACTTTTTTATGGTCGATGGTGTGGCACAGGGAAGTGCTCAATTTGAGCCGTTAGGTTCAAGTGAGGACAAAAAAACATCAGCAAAATCGCACTTTTGCGATTAACTGTTTTTTGACCGATGCTGAAAAAGGCCAAGATGGACTTTTTCAGGGGGGACTATTTAAACAAACAGGAAATGGTATTGGCACACAAAGTATTCTGTTTTAACAGTTATTTGGTTAAGAGTTTGATAGTAATGAGCAGAAAGATATGATTAAGTTGCTGCTATTGCAACAACCTCATAACATATAATTTGTTTATTCAGTATGCAATGATTTCAACATGGGCACATATTTTAATTTAGCACTTGCGATGCTTTTATCAGATTGGTTAGACTTGGGGATACTCCATTTTAAATGTGGAACTTAATTTCCTTCAAAATCATCACTAAAAATTGAGTCGTTATGGTAGTATGCGTCAGCCCCTACGTCATATAGGTTGTTGTCTTCAATGTCAAGTTGACCAGCGTTGCGAGCTTGGCCATCAATATCTACTGGGTAATCGGGATTGATATCTTCGGGAGTTGTACAATAATCAATAGCTGGTGAATTTGATGTTAAATGGTAATCTCCTATCAAAGGATTGGCAAACAGTTCATCAACGCCAGAAGTCACTATAATTGTGCAACTCATGCTTAATGAGCCTGAACCATCTCCGGATAATAGCACCACACTATCGTTTTGAAGAATACTGGACTTTATATTAACTGAACCGTTTTCTATGAACTTAATGGTTCCATCTAGCTCACCATTGCTAGCCAAAGTTACATACTTTAAATTCAAGGTAGCTTCATATCCTGCTAACAAAGTATTGTTATTGATCATATTATCAACAATCATGCTATTTTCAATGTCCACGGTAGCACCATACATTGCTGCACCAGTTGATGATGTTCCAATCTGGTTAGCATTTTCCAATATCATTGACTGAGTTAAGGTTAAAGTAGTATTTTCACCATAAACGTAAAAAGCACTGCCATGAGCAGCATCATTACCTTTAATTGTTACTCCATGCAAATTGACATGGCCTCCTGCTGATGCAACAACTCCACCACCACTATTAGCGGTATTGTCTTTAATCGTTACTCCATATAAATTAACTATGCCACCAAGATAAGCAAAAACTCCACCACCATTATAAGCGTGATTGTTGCCGATAATTGTTGGCTTATAACCATCTACTTGGCAACCATGACTGACCAATAAGGCACCACCACCCGAATTTGAAATGTTTTCAACGAATTGACTGTTCCCTTTAATGTTGATGGTATTTGATTCGTAGGCACAGTTTATGGCGGGTCCATAGTTGCCAGCAATGATTGTGTCATCAATTATTATCATGTGACCGCCCTCATCAATACCAACTCCCATAGCAAAATTATCAAGCACGCTCATATTCTTCATGGTCAATTCAATATTCGAACCATCAGAGTAGATACCAGCATATCCTCCAGTCACATTCATGTTTTCCAAGTAAACGATAGAGGGTTGATTTCCTGAAAAAGTAACAACTGACTCAGTAGGATCTTCTGCATTGACAGTAAAACTGTCGCCATTCTGGTTATTGTCAATAGCAGCTTGACAGTCAACATAACCTCCAATGATATCAACATTAACATCATCGAGTATCAGGTTTTCATGATAGACCTGATCAACCACCCGGATCACAGAGGATTGACCTGGTAGAATACTATCAATTGCAGGCTGTAAGCTCGTGTAATTACAGCCGTCAGCTCCAACGGTTATAAAATCTATAACTTGAATCCCATTAATATTGGCGTGCAATTGAAAATTCCCCAATATTAGTAATATTAAAAAAGTCAGTTTCATATTTTTAGTTAAAGCTTCTTCTTTAGTTAACTATCGAATTAAATAGCCAAAAAGGGTCACTTTTTTAAAATAAAAGACAGTATCTCTTAAATACATACAATTTTATAAAGGCTGTAATGAAAATCAAAACTCGGATCGACTTTTTCTTCCCATCAATGATGACAGTGCTTCAGTGGTGCTCATTTCGCCATGGACCACTTTCCAAACGTGTTCGGTAATGGGCATGTCAACGCCATGTTTTCGCGCTAATCTCATCACTTCGTCAGTGGTGCCAATGCCCTCAACTACCTGACCAATTTCAGCTTTGGCTTCTTCAATGGTTTTTCCTCTTCCCAATGCCAGGCCCATACGCCGATTTCGGGATAAGTCACCAGTTGATGTCAGTACTAAGTCACCTAAACCTGCCAAACCCATTAATGTTTCAGGCTGGCAACCCAATGCATGCCCAAGGCGCATCATTTCAGCTAAACCACGGGTAATTAACGCAGCACGGGTGTTATCGCCCAACTCTATACCATCTGCGATACCCGTTGCTAATGCCAATACATTTTTCACTGCACCGCCTAACTCGGCACCAATGAGGTCTTCTGATAAATAGACACGAAAATTGTTACTCAGTAAGGCGTTACTAACCTCTTTGGCAAATGCTTTGTGTTTCGAAGCCACGGCCACTAATGTTGGTTTACCGTTGGCAACGTCTTTAGCAAACGAAGGACCCGTTACCAGTGCTGTGGGATAAGTTGGACCTAACACTTGTTCTGCAATTTGGTGAAGAAACTGTCCTGTGCCTGGTTCAAAACCTTTACTGGCCCAAGCCAGCGGTTTGTTATTTAAGTAAGGTTTGATTTGTTTAAGCATGCTGTGGAATGCATGTGATGGGCAAACTAACAATACCGCATCTGCTTGATTGATTGCTTGTTTAAGGTCATCACAGACCATCAGATGTTCAGGAAAAGGAATTCCTGGTAGGTAATATTCATTGGATCTGGATGCTTGCATAGCAGCCATTCTTTCAGCATTACGCCCCCATAGGATGGTTTCACCATTGCGGGCTATTTGCATGGCCAGCGCAGTACCCCATGAGCCGGCACCCAGAACCGCAAATTTCATTACTGCTTAGTGCTGTTGGCTGCTTCAGCTTGTGCTTTTTGCATTTGTTGTGCGTACATTTGCTCAAAGTTAACTGGTTGAAGTACTAATGGTTGGAAACCACCGGCGACTACTTTATTGCTGATTTCTTGGCGAATATAAGGGAACAAAACATTAGGGCAGTAGATGCCTAAAGTTTGATGCAATGCTTGTTCTTCAAAGTTTTTCATATTAAAAATACCCGCTTGGGCCACTTCTGCTAAATAAGCTGTTTTGTCATTTACTTTACAGGTTACTGTGGCAGTCAGCATGACTTCATAAACATTGTCAGCCAGTTTGTTGACTTTTTGGTTCATGTTTAAGTTCACTTCAGGCTGTCCCTGTTCCTGAAACACCTGGGGTGCATTAGGTGCTTCAAAAGAGGCATCTTTAACATAAAGTTTTTGCAAAGACATGCTTGGTCCTTGATTTTCCGCTTGTGCGGTTGTGTTTTTTTCAGTCATGGTATTTTCCTATTTAGTTCAGTCAAACCTGATTAACTCCATCCTGGAATTAGTTCAGGGCCGGTTAAAAAAACATTTCAGTGTGACATAGCTGATGTTTTTTGCCTCACGCGAACCGACTCGGTTCATAGCAGCACCTCCTTGTGCCATGCTATTGATCGGAAAAGTACGTTAACACGTTCATTTTCTGACCAAAAAATTAAGTTTAATAATCACCTAGTTAAAGGCAATTTATCTTTGAGCCAAGCATTGAGCCCTCCTTGAAGACTAAAAGCAGTCTCAATTCCAGCTTGATTTAGTACCTTACAAGCTTTCATAGATGTTTGTCCTACTTGGCAATAAACTACCACTGGTCGCTTTTTTAAACCATCCAGTTTCACTTTTCCGGTCACCAATTTATCCATTGGCATATTAATTGCATTAACGATGTGGCCCTGTTTATAGGCTTCCTCAGGTCTGATATCGACCAGTTTTGCATTTTGTTGGTTAACAAGTCGGGTTAATTGTTCAACGTTGATTGACTTCATGCCTTCGCTGGCTTGTTTATAAGCACTGAATAAAAACAAAAACAGTACTGCTAAAAATAGCGTCACCAACAACACATGGTTGCCGATAAATTCTGCCAGTTGAGCCATGCAAACACCAGAAAAATGAAAAGGACAATATAAGGTGAGCTTATAAAAAATCAAGCGTTAATCAAAGCTTTTATCCCTGTGTGCTCTTTGATATCATGTTTCGGTCGCGTATTTGGTTGTTTTTGATGATTCTGAGACAGATGGTTCTGATGTTGTTGGTGGGAATGGCTTGGGTACACGCTGAGTCTGATGAGGTTACCATCAATAACCAGTTAGAATTGATTCAAACGAAGCTCAAACAGCTTCAATCAAAGTTGAATCAGGCTGTGGGAGAAGAGGCGAATTTGCTCAATGAGTTGGAACAGCAAGATCAGATGATTGGTCAGTTGGGAAAGGAAATTCATCAACTTAAAACACAGATAAAAACATCAGAAAGCAATATTGAACAACTATCTGTTGAAATTGATGCTAAAAATATCAGTATTGCCAGCCAAAAAAAACAAATGGCAGAGTTATTACGATTGCAAATTTACATTAATCATGACCGAACCCTGAAGATGTTCTTACTTAAGAAAAATACAGAAACCGCTGAAATCACCCATCATCAAATCAAATATCTACAGCAAAAACTACTCTCATTGGTAAAAAACATAGCTCAACAGATTACCCAACTGAAAAACATCAAAAGTGATTTGACGAAGCAACAACAGACACTTCTTAATCAACAAGTAGCTTTACAGCATGAGCAAGAAAAAATAACAAAACAAAAAAGCCAACGCGCATTGGTCCTTCAAACTTTAAGAGAAACGATTTCACAATATCGTAATGAAAGTGAACAATTGAATCAAAATAAAAGTCGGTTAAATGAGCTGCTTAATGAGATTACGGAATTACTGAACGATTTACCAAAAAATTTGGGAGAAGGGCCCACCTTCCCTCTCTTGAAGGGAAAATTATCCCGACCACTAATAGGTAAAACCTTACGCTCCTATCGGTCCCTACGAGCTGGGCAAAGCTATTGGGATGGTATTGTGATTGGTAATCAAGCGGGACAGCCAGTGAAAGCTGTGGCTTATGGTCGAGTTGCTTTTGCTGATTGGTTGCGAGGATATGGTTTGTTATTGGTTGTAGACCATGATGATGATTATATGACACTGTATGGTCATAATGAGTCGCTGTTGGTTGAAGTTGGTGATTGGGTACAGCCTGGAGACATCATCGCGACTGTAGGTAACTCAGGTAGCATTGATTCCAGTGGTTTGTATTTTGAAATCCGGAGAACCACAGACCCGACAAACCCTATTCCGTGGTTTAAAAAGTAAGAAAATTCTATTTTTGATGGTTGCTGTTTTTTTCGGGAGTATTACCAAGGCAAATTATGATATGTAAGGTTGTTGAGTTGATGATTTGTTCATTTTCTATTCACTGTATTGTGAGAAAATGGTTTTCTATTACAAATTAAAGAAAAAGCCATGAAAAAAAAGATAATCTTCATTTTATCGTTTATTAGTACAAGCTTATTTGCAAACCCATTTGCTAATCCTTCAGAGCCTTCAGGAAAGTTGATTCTTAACAAAGCTCACCCGACTCAAAAGTTATTTGCTGTGACATTACAAGCAGTTAATGGTCATAATGTGACCAACCGAGACCAAGCGGTTTGGTTAAAACCAGGTGAATATGAGTTGACTTTTTCGAGCACAGTAGACAAAAGGGTTACAAAAGGCCAATTAAGTAAAAATTCGAGTAAAAATAACAACTTAACGAACACAGTAACCATTGTTGTGGAAGCAGATAAAAGCTATTATGTGGCTTTTGATGCCAGTGATCGAGATCGCCATAAGTGGAAGCCCGTAGTGTACAAAACCAAATGAAAGTTGTCTGTTTGAAGAGCATAAATTAGTTCTATTCATAAACAGAGTTATGAGAACAAACATCTTGATAATGACCTTTGTTGGACGCTACATGTTAAAATAAGGACACTTCGTTTAAGGGATTGATCCAATGTATAGCCTGACCAGTGAACCATTTAAGCTGGAGCGAGACGTGGAGGCCATCACAGTGCCTACAGGGGAGACGGTTGAGCTACCTGCAGGTGTTGTTGGTTATATTACTCAAGCTTTAGGTGGTAGTTTCACCGTATTTGTTGATGGTTCTATGTTTATGATACTTGGGCATAATGCTGATGCCTTGGGTAAAGAACCCTTACCTCCACCCAGTTTGCCTGAAAATGCCAACAAAGCAGATGTTGAGTCGGCTGTTTGGAATCAGTTGCGTACAGTTTATGACCCTGAGATTCCTGTTGATATTGTTGAATTAGGTTTAGTGTATCAATGTGAAATAGATGAGCAGACAGGTGGTTATATAGTGAATATTGATATGACTTTGACAGCTCCAGGCTGTGGTATGGGAGATGTGCTTGTTTCTGATGCCAGCACTAAAGTAAAGCTGATACCCAATATCAAAAAAGTTAACTGTCAAATTGTATTCGACCCGCCTTGGGATGCATCGATGATGTCAGAAGCGGCTAAATTAGAAACAGGGATGTTGTGAAGATTGCGGTTCCAATTCTGACCTATCATAGTAACAATGTGATGGGCAATGACTATCACAACAATGATCATATCGCCTTAGCACATGATTTGTCTGTTATTCATCGTTTGGGCTTTAAAATCATTTCCTTAAGTACTTTGCTTGATTGGTATCAGGGTCGATTACCTGATCAAGAGGTGGCGCAATCTGTGGTGCTCACTTGCGATGATGGTTCATGGTTCGATTATTATGATATTGATCACCCCCATTTTGGTCCTCAACGAAGTTTTTTTAATATCATTAAAGACTATAGTCATACTACAGGAGATCAAGTCCATCTCAGTAGTTTTGTGATTGTCTCACCTGATGGTAGGATTGTTTTAGACCAGACCTGTTTAGCAGGAAATGGCTGGTGGACTGATGACTGGTGGCAAGAAGCCCAGAAATCAGGGCTGATGTCCATAGAGAATCACAGTTGGGATCACAATCACATCGCTTTTCATCAGAATGTCAATCATGATCAATCTTTCAAAACAGTCGACAATCAAAAGCAATGTGATTACCAGTTGCGACAGTCACAAACCTATTTAAATAAACATATGGTTTTGTCATCGTGTTATTTTGCTTATCCTTACGGTAATTTCAGTGACTACCTAAAAAACCAATATTTACCAGAACAAGCTAGAGATTTAGGTTTAGAGGCCGCATTCACTACAGAAGCTCGAGCAGTCACTAAGGATTGTCAGCTTTGGGCGATGCCACGATTTGTTTGTGGTGAAGCTTGGCATACAAGTGATGAATTTGAGCGTATTTTGCTGAGTTTTGGCTCACCTAAAAAAGGCTTGTTTTAGGTTTTTTTATCTCGCTTTTGTAGCAATACAAAGGCTTTTAAAAAAAAATTAAAAAAAAATGAATTTTTTTGACCTCCAATAACAAAAAAATACGTTGGTATAGGTAGAGGTCGGTGTGATTGTCAAAAGGTATTGGTGTCAGCTGGTCTTCAGGTAGCGACAGTACCCCATACCCGCATACCCGTGTGCTTGTATGACTCCCCTCCCCCTTGTCATGCAAGTCTGGCACTGTCGCTACCGATTTTTTTGGCTTTTCAACTTCTCTTTTGTTCATTTAAACAAAGACATCAAAGATTAATAATGAGTCAGCCCTGAAAAAGTCCATCCTGGCTTTTTTCAAATTCGGTCAAACAACATTTAACCGCAAAAGTGCTATTTTGCTGATGTTCTTTTGACCTCACTTGAGCCTGACGGCTCAAGGTGGCGCTTCCTTGTGCCACACCATCGACCAGAAAAAAGTTTCTAGAAAATTTTTTCACGTTAGCCTGAGAGCCGCATGGAAGCGGCGAATAAAAATGCATCGTAGTAGCTGTTTTCTGGTCGAAAAAATGTGCAAGATTGAAGTCACTCTTGATATTTAAAAATAGGTTATGCATTTTTTAGGCTCGCCTAATTAAGGCATAGCAACTCTATTGTTTCGTTAAAAATTTGTTTATTAGCAGGTATTGAGGCAAATGTATTACAAATTTTTTCTTAAATTTGACCTTATTTTCCGTTTAATAACGATGGTTAGTTAAGTTAAAGGACATTGGTAGAGTCGGTAGACAACAGTTTAGTGGTTTTATGATTTGTTTTTTTTTAATTTTATTTGGTTAACTAGGCTGGTGAGTTTTGTAGTTAAGTTGCCAGATTGTTTATGGTTTGAACTGGTTGAACGTTTTGTAGGTTAATTTGACTGACATTGAATAGACTGGTGTGTGTGTTTTAATGAAATTTAGTAATTTTTATGGAGGGTAAAATGAAAATTTCTATATTGATATTATGTGT
>JAUIGR010000033.1 GCA_030430025.1 Gammaproteobacteria bacterium | reverse complement strand
TTTTGCTGTATATCGATCAGCCAACACACAATAATACATTCATAGTCGTCAGAGTGACAAATAACCTGGATAATTAGAACTGGGTTTTTCAGGGCTGACTAATTAGTCGAACCTGAAAAATGCTTAACTTATTGTTAAATAAAATAAATAAATTCAATTTTGCATATTTTTCGACCAGAAAACAGGTACTACGATGCATTTTTATTCGCTGCTTCCATGCGGCTCTCAGGCTAACTAACGTAAAAAAGTTTTCCAGAAACTTTTTTCTGGTCGATGCTGTGGCACGAGGACGTGCTCACCTTGAGCCGTTTCAGGCTCAAGTAAAGTCAAAAAACATCAGCAAAATCACACTTTGCGTTTAAGTGTTGTTTGACCGATTCTGAAAAAAAGCCAGGATGGATTTTTCCAGAACTGACTACTTATATCTGTCTTTGATTATTAGTTGTTTTACAACGGTATACAACGATCTAGCACTAATGTTAATTGTATTAACCATGGACTTTCAACTGGAATCAAGCCATGAACAAAAAATGGTGACAGCATTGACCATATGCCTACAATGATCACAAATATGGCCGCGATGGATCGACCTTTAGATTGCCATCGATTAATGAAAGGTTGGCTGAAAATCAAAGGAAATACTGTACCTAAACCAAAAAAGAACATGTATTGAGCACCCCCGAGTGCCGAGCCAGTGGTCATTGAAACTAATAACATGCCGTATAACAAACCACAGGGAATCAAACCCCATAACATGCCCTTTATCCAATGCAAACCAATCTGAGGTGATTGATTCAGTCGTCTCAGATATTGTTGTACTTTGTGCCACCATGGCCAGACTTTTTGTATATTCAAAATTTTGCTATCAAGCCATATAGTCAATCCGGCCAGTATCAATAGTAAGCCCATGGCTATGCGCAAAATCCAGCTGATCCAGGCACCATCTATTGTCATTAATAGTCCTTGGGCTAAACCTGCAGCCAATGCACCTAAAAGAGTGTAGCTGATAATGCGTCCTAAGTTAACGATCAATAATGTTTTGAGCTGATTGTTAGGACAAATGACTGCGCATAGTCCACCGCACATGGCGATACAGTGCAGCCCAGAGAATAAACCAATGAGAAAGGGTGTGAGAACAGCCATTCACTTTCTTGATGTGGTCGAGTGGTCGGTTTCATCATCTTCCAAAATGGAGTAGGCTGGTGAATCAAGGTCATCAAATTGTTTATTGTTGACAGCCCAAAAAAAGGCGCCAATGGCGGCCACAACCAAAAACAAACTCAACAACACCAAAACAACGACCATGCTCACGACTTAACTCCAACCACTCTTCTAGAATTTAGCACCACTAACAGTGAAGAAACTGACATACCAATAGCTGCCAGCCAAGGTGATAACATGCCCATCATAGCTATTGGTGTGATGCTCATATTGTATAACAGTGCCCAGACTAAATTGACTTTAATGATTCGTTGAGTGAATGCTGAAACTCGGAGGGCATGCATAATAGGTTTCAGTGATTGCCCCAATATTACTAAATCAGATGCTGCATGAGCCAGAGGAGCGCCTTGCTTCAAGCTGATAGAAACATCAGCCATGGCCAAAACTGGGGCATCATTGACACCATCACCTACCATCACGACGGGTTCATTTTGCTCCATAATCAGTTGTTTTTTATCATCGGCTTTACAAGCTGCATACCAATTTTTAATATGCAATTGTTCAGCACAGTTTTGGACTGCTTGTTTATGATCACCACTGACAATCTGCAGTGACTTATGTTGTTCTTGAAGCGTTGCACACAATTCAGTAGCGCCCTCCCTTAACTGAGCAGTTAGTTCAAAAACGGCCAAAATACCTTGGTCATTGGCCAAGTAAACCAATGTGTTATCCGAAGGTACATCAGGAATCGAGTAGCCAAATGAGCGCATCCACTCATCACTGCCGAGACGATAAAATACCTTTTTATAATGACCTGCTACACCATAACCGGGAAATTCTTTGACCTCTCCATAGTCTTGATCGATTAAAACAGAGGGAAATGCACTGGCAATAGGGTGTGAACTTACTTTTTGAAGGTACGCAGTAATGATATTCAATGGTAATGTCCGTTGTGAACCCCCCTTCCTTAAATCATGTGTTTTAACTACCTGCATTTCGCTACCTGTCAGTGTTCCTGTTTTATCAAAGAACCAAGACTTAACTTGATGTAGGGTGGTTATGGCTTCCATTTGATTGATTAATACGCCATGTTTGATCAAGTTCATGGCTGCAGCTGTCAGAGCTGTTGGTGTGGCCAATGATAGTGCACAGGGACAAGTGGCAATTAAAACAGACAATAAGGCGACCATCATCAGTCCCGTATCTAGCCACCAATGGGTTAAAAGAGTAACCAACGCCAGTACCAGCACCACAGCGACAAAATAACTGGCAATGTGGTCGGCCAACTGCCACTGCCTTGGTTTTTGTTGTTGTGACCTTTCCATCATCTGTGCCATTTGTGACAATAGACTGTCATCATTGTCACAACTTATCTGAACTTTGATATCCCCTTTAATTAGCTGGGCGCCAGCATATACGCGTTGTCCCATCATTTTTCTGACAGGTCTGGCTTCTCCTGTTAAGATGGCTTCGTTGCATTGTCCGTGACCTGCGACAATCAGACCGTCTGCAGCAATTGTTTCACCTGCACTCAAAACCAGGATGTCTCCTTTTTTCAATTCTTTGAGTGGAACTTCTTCTATTCCTAAAGTGACTTCTCTTTTGGCGCTGATTGGAATCAAGTCTAATAACGCAGACTGGATATCAAGATGTTGTTGTTTGACTTGGTTCTCAATAAATCGACCCAGTAGTAGAAAAAAAATAAACATCGACATGGAGTCAAAGTAAACATGTCCTTGACCGTTAAAACTTAGGTAAACGCTGGCAAAGTAAGCCAATGAAATAGAAGTGGCCACAGGTACATCCATTCCTAAGTGGCGATTTTTTAAATCACGCCAAGCATTGAAAACAAATACCTTGCCCGAATAGAAGTATACCCATGTTGCTACTAACAAACTGAGTAACACAAAAAAACGTCGCAGCAATGGATCGGTCACTGTTAATGTATCTGTATATAATGGTACAGAAATCGTCATGATAAACATCATACCAAAGCCAGAGGCCATCAATTTTTTCAAGAAATGTCCATGATCAGTCTTTTGTTTTTGTCGATCGGGTTTTGGTTGATAACCCAATTGACTAATGGTTTGATAGATTCGTTGTAGTGTCAGTTCTTCAGACAGGAAAGTTACCTGAACCTTGTGAGATATTGTGTTGATATGTATATCATGAATACCCGGCAATTGTCCCAATACTTTTTGCAGTAACCAAGCACAGGCGCTGCAATACATACCATCGACTCGAATAGAAGTTTGACTAAGACCATTATCTAGTACAGTTATTAAGTCTTGTTGAGCCACCTCAATACTACCGTAATCTTCTGTTTTGTTTATTGCAGTGGTTGGTTTGTCTTGTTGCCTGTATTGATAAAATTGCTGGTGATGATTATCCGCCAAGAATTGGGCCACCGCTTGGCACCCAATACAACACATCGATTGTTCTTTGCCATCAATATATGCGGTTAATTTGAGGCCCAGTGGTATGGGTTGTCCGCAGTGAAAACAGTTGTCACTGCTCACCGCTTTCCTTTTCTATTTGGAATTTGTTTTGCTTTACCAAAACAACAGGCGCATTTTGGTTGGCTATGTATACGGTATACAAACTGGCCACAACAGCAGAAGCCGGTAAGGCAATGATAAACCACACCCAGGGATATCTGTACCAGGGTTTTTGTGACTGCTGGTTATTTAAGTTGTTATTTTTTGTATCCAAAATATTTCACCTCTTCACTGTTTTTGTGTTGGCCACTCATGACTGAAAGCAGAATGTTATGAATACGCTGATTGGCTATTTTTTTTGGTGCCCTGATTTTAATAGGAACAGATATTAATTGACCCGGTTCTGCCTGCAACATGTCACTATCAACATCAGTCACTACCGATAATTCAGGCAGACCTGAAGCCGACAGCTGATATTGAGCTGTTTCTCTGCCTTTGTTCATGATTTTCAAGGTATATACATTCTCAATGGTATTACTATCAACCATTCTGTAAAAAGTGTTTCTGTCGTGTAATACATTTATAGAGATGGGACTTCGCATCATAAAAGCAGTCACAAAACCTGTGATTAAACCAAATAACACTAAAGCGTACAGAATAACCCGAGGCCTGAGAATTCGTGACGGTTTTCCAGACAGGCTGTGTTCTGTAGTATATCGAATCAATCCTTTGGGCATGCCCGACTTTTCCATCACTTCATCACAAGCATCAATACAAGCTGCACAAGCTATACACTCATACTGAAGTCCATCACGAATATCAATTCCTGTGGGGCATACCTGGACGCATAAGGTGCAGTCAATACAATCACCAGGGTTGTTTTCTGTGCGTCGCTTTTTACCACGCATCCTGGGTTCACCGCGTTGTTCATCGTATGAAATAATTAAGGAGTCTTTATCAAACATGGCGCTTTGAAAGCGAGCATAAGGACACATATATAGACACACTTGCTCACGCAAAAAACCAGCATTACCATAAGTGGCAAAACTATAAAAAAACAACCAAAACATCTCCCAAGGCCCTAGCTGCCAGATCCAAATATGATTTGCTAATTCACGGATTGGGGTAAAAAAACCGACAAAAGTAAAACCAGTCCACAGAGCAAAAGTAACCCATAGAATTTGTTTACTGGTTTTTTTTCTGAATTTGTTCCATGTCCAAGGTGCTTGGTCCAGTTTCATTCGCTGGTTACGGCCACCTTCTGTCAGTTGTTCCATCCAGATGAACACTTCTGTCCAGACAGTTTGTGGGCAAGCATAGCCACACCATAACCGTCCCGCCAGTGCTGTGAAAAAAAACAAAGAAAACGCGGCAATAATGAGTAATAATGCCAAGAAGATAAAATCCTGGGGCCATAAAATCAAGCCCAGAATATGAAAACGTCTGTTGGGCAAATCAAACAGTATGGCTTGTTCTCCGCCCATTTGAAGCCAGGGGACAAGGTAGAACAAGCCTAAAAGGACAACAACTGCCAGCTTCCTTTTAAATTGAAATCGACCTTTAACTTCTCTAGGATAGATTTTTTTATGAGCCTGATAAAGATTCAGTTCAATAGTTTCTCTTTCTTGGGTTGACATGGTGTTTTCTCACTTGGTACCGATTCTTTTGGCTAATTGGGCGCGTGGTAATGCCATAACAATGCCAATAACGTAACCAGCAGCAAATAAAAAAGCCCAAAAACAGGCAAACCCCATAGCATATCCCTGCCAATAGCTAATATCTATATGCCAACTGGATAGTTGCCAAAGATAAACAGGGTCGAATAGAGCAAAAAAAACCATAGACTGCACCGCTGCCACTAAGAATGACACCCAAATTACAATCCCTAAACGGCGGACAAAAATTCGTTTTACCTGCCGTGCATTGAAATTTTTATTCTTTGTGATCGGTTGGGTAGGCATGTTATTCTTTGCTCAAAGAGTACACATAGGCAGCAACTAATTTAACTCGGTTTTCATCAAGAATTTCAGCATGTGCAGGCATTTTCCCACTTAAACCTTCGTAAATAGCGGTTTCAATGATCTCAGAAGTGCCATGTAGCCAAATGTTATCGGTTAAATTCGGCGCTCCGAACATGTCATTGCCTTTACCATCTGTTCCATGACAAGCTGCACAAAACATATTGAATTTATTTTGACCTTCAGCTACCAAGTTGGCATCTTGTTCAGTAGATGAGAGGCTCCGAACATAAGCAGCTACTTGTTTTACGCCTTCTTCTCCCAGAGCGGGTGCTAAAGGAGGCATGATGCCATTCCTACCAGTTTTGACTGATGTCAGTATTTGTTCGAAGTCGCCACCCCAATTCCAGTCATCATCTGTCAAGTTAGGGAAACCTGTGGCACCCTGGGCATCAGACCCATGACAGAGCGCACAATTATTGGCAAAAATCCTGCTGCCGATCAACATGGCTTTGTCGTCATTCACCAATTCATCAATGGGTTTATTTATAAATGTGGCGAATGACTTATTTCGAGCTTCCGTCACTTTGTCATAATGTGCTTGAAACTGTTTTTGTTGCGACCAATTCAATGACCCTTGATAGTTACCAAGGCCAGGATACGCATACAAATAACCTGCAGCAAAAATAATGCTGATGACAAATAACCACAACCACCAGCGCGGCATTGGGCTGTCTAATTCAACGATGCCATCCCACTCGTGGCCTGTGGTATTTTTATCATTTTTAGCAACTTTCTTTTTAGCAGTTGCCAGTAATAACCATATGTAGGCAATTAAATGTACGATAACGATAACGATGACCGTCCAGTGCCAAAAATTATTCATGGTTCACCTCTTCTTGATTGTGATCATCATCTTTTAAAGCCATGTGAGCCATATCTTCAAATGTATCTTTGTTTGACTTGTTAAAGGCCCAGGCGACAATCGCCAAAAAAACTAATAACAATATTGCTGTATATATACCACTGATCATTGGTAACTCCTAGGAACTGCTGTTCCTAAGTTTTGTAGATAAGCAACGAGGGCTTCCAGCTCTGTTTTATTTTTAATTAAGTCGGCAGCTGCTGTAATTTCTTCATCTGTATAGGGATGACCGAGAGTCTGTAATACTTTCATGCTGGCTACAGTCTGTTCAACATCCACTGGGTTTTTGGCCAACCAAGGGTAGCCTGGCATATTGGATGTTGGAACAACAGCCCTGGGATCTATCAAATGGATCTCGTGCCATTCATCTGAATAGCGTCCACCAACACGCGCCAAGTCTGGACCGGTTCTCTTAGAACCCCATTGAAAAGGTCTGTCATAGACTGACTCACCAGCCATAGAATAATGGCCGTAACGCAGGGTTTCATCAACAAAAGGCCTTACTTGTTGAGAGTGACAACCATAACAACCTTCAGAGACATAAACGTTTTGTCCAGCAAGCTGTAAAGCATTACGTGGTTTTAATCCTTCAACAGGTTTAATCACACTGGCTTGCGTCATTAGCGGAATGATTTCAATAATGCCGGCAAAACTGATAACAATGGCAATCAAAACGCCCATTAAACCAATGTTTTTTTCTATTTTTTCATGCTTAATCATGGTTATGCTCCTTTGACTTTGCCTTTAATGGTCATCATCACGTTATAAGCTTGAATGCAGGCGCCGATTAAAAACATCAACCCGCCTGTGGCGCGAATCACATAATATGGGTAGGTTGCCTCAATACTTTCAACATGTGAGTAAACCAATGAGCCATTGGTATCTACTTCACGCCACATCAATCCTTGCATAACACCTGCCATCCACATTGATGCAATGTAAAGAACAATACCCAAAGTAGCTATCCAAAAATGTGTATTAATCAACCCCACTGAATACATTTTCTCACGGCCCCATAATCTCGGCACCAGTGTATAAATTGATGCCATGGTCATCAATGCCACCCAGCCTAAAGCGCCGGAGTGTACGTGTCCAATGGTCCAGTCCGTATAATGAGAAAGGGCATTAACTGTTTTGATTGACATCATCGGTCCTTCGAATGTACTCATGCCGTAAAAGGAAAGTGCAACAACCATCATTTTGATGATAGGATCAGTTCGCAACTTGTGCCAAGCGCCTGACAGTGTCATGATGCCATTGATCATACCTCCCCAAGAGGGTGCTAATAGTACCAAAGAGAATACCATACCTAAAGATTGTGCCCAATCAGGCAATGCGGTGTAGTGTAGATGGTGAGGCCCAGCCCACATGTAAGTAGATACCAATGCCCAAAAATGAACAATAGATAAACGATATGAATAGACTGGTCTATTCGCCTGTTTAGGGACAAAATAATACATCATTCCCAAAAAGCCAGCTGTCAGGAAGAAGCCAACTGCGTTATGTCCGTACCACCATTGAGTCAGCGCATCAACTGCACCCGAATAAATGGGGTAAGATAAATGCCAGTTAACTGGTATGGCAAGATTATTAACGATATGTAACACCGCAATGGTAATAATAAAGGCGGAATAAAACCAGTTAGCTACATAGATGTGTTTCTCCTTTCGAGTTGCTAATGTGCCGAAGTAAACAATGGCGTACATTACCCATACTACGGTTAACAGCACATCTAAAGGCCAAATCAGTTCTGCATATTCTTTAGATTGTGTATAGCCAAATGGCAAAGTTAAGACAGCACCAACAATCACTGCTTGGTAGCCCCAAAATACCAAAGTTGCCAACCTATCAGAATAAAGCCTGACGCCGCACGTCCTTTGTGCTACATAAAAAGAAGTACCTAGTAATGCATTGCCTCCAAAAGCAAAAATCACAGCGTTGGTGTGTAATGGCCTCAGGCGGCTATAGGTTAACCATGGTATATCGAAGTTGAAGGCAGGCCAAGCAAGTTGTAATGCAATGAACAAGCCAACTAACATGCCCACAATGCCCCAAATTATAGTGATTACGGTAAATTGCTTAACCACCCTGTCATTATATATACTCATGAATGTACTCATTTTTGCCATATTTTCATCAAGTTGGATTATAATTGCCTTCACAAGAAAGGGGGCATGACAATTGTCAAAACTTTTCCAATCTTATAGCATGACTATAATGAAAAACACCAACAAACGCTACGATAGCCAATGCGGTGATTGTGAATTGTGTACTCAAACCATCAATCGACGTCGTGTCCGAATAGACGGTGAAGAAATTTCTGCTCTTGAGAACATCATCCAGTCTCATACTCCAACTAAAAAAGGTGCCATAGTCTACCAAGAGGAACAGAAATTTACTCATTTGTTCACTGTTCATTCTGGTATGTTTAAATCGATTTATGTCAATCCTCATGGAGAAGAGCGCATTGTTGAAATTTTTATTCCTGGACATGTTATGGGATTTGATGGTATCAGAGATGGGCGCTATAAGACCACGGTTAAAGCCATTAGTGATGGATCCTATTGTACTATTCCATTTCAACAACTCAATGAGCTGGCTTTTCGCCACAAAAGCATTCAAGATCGGCTTTTCAAAATGATGAGTGAAAAAATCCTACAGTTTGAAATTTCTCACAGTGAATACAATGCACAACAGAAACTGGTTCATTTCATAAAAACAGTTTCTGACCTTTATTATTCACGTGGATTTTCCGCTAAGCAGTTTCCTTTTCCTATTTCTCAGAGAGACTTGGCCAACTTTTTGGGTCTTGCAGAAGAAACCTTGAGTAGGACTCTTGCCAAACTAAAAAAATCGAAAGTTTTGACCATCAAAAACAAGCAGGTTTGCATCTTTGATCTTGATGGTTTGGATAAGATTTTAGCTTAAGTGACTGATGACTTGAAAAAAATATGTTTGACACCACATGAGCCTTATATGAAGTGGAGCCCAGAAGTAAGTTTAAGATGGGTTTTTTCAGCACTGTCAATTATAAATGTACGTGAGCCTTAGTATGGTTCTCACTATCTTGGAGATTAAGAATGAGCGAAAACATCATCAATGCCACTGACGCAACCTTTGATGAAATCATAAATTCAAACACACCTGTTTTGGTTGATTATTGGGCGGAGTGGTGTGGCCCATGTCGGATGATTGCTCCTATTTTGGAAGAAGTGGCCAGTGAAATGGCTGATCAAGTCAAAGTAGTTAAGGTTAATATTGAAGAGTATAAAGAGATTGCCGTTAAAATGGGAATCAGGGGCATACCCACTTTGATGGTTTTTAAAAATGGTGAGGTATTGGATCAGCATGTTGGTGCCGTTTCAAAAAGCCAATTGGTGAGTTTTTTAAATAAACATACGGCATAAAAATTCATTAAAGATCGTTATACACTAGAAACTATAAATGCCCTTCTTTAAAAGAAGGGTCTTGAAAATATGTCCTTGATTTGAGTAAATTACACGCCCAAGCTGGACAAACTGCTGTATAAATGTTAGTTTATGCGCTGTCAGCACGGATAGCATTCGTTATCCTCGTGTTTCAATATGAATTAAAATGAGTTTGCATCACTGGATGACACGTGATGCTGGGGTATCTTTTTTATGGGCGTTTCAGCCAAAATAAGCTTAATATGAATCTAACAGAACTAAAAAAAATGTCTTCCACTCAGCTGACTGAAATTGCAGCAGAAGTGGGTCTTGACTCTCGCAATCGTGTTCACAAACAACAACTTATCTTCTCTATTCTCAAAAAGACAGCTAAAAAAGGCGACGATATTTTTGGTGATGGTGTTTTGGAAGTGTTATCAGATGGATTTGGGTTTTTACGTGCACCTGAAGGATCTTATCAAACCGGCCCAGATGATATTTATGTGTCGCCGAGCCAAATACGCCGATTTGGTCTCCGTACAGGAGATACCATTGACGGGAAGATTAGACCTCCTAAGGACAATGAACGTTATTTTGCACTGCTTCAAGTGGGCACCATCAACTACGAGCCACCTGAAAACACCAAAGGTAAAATAGTCTTTGAAAATTTAACACCTTTATTTCCAACGGAACAATTGAAAATGGAGCGAGGTGACGGTTCAAGAGAGGATTTGACCACACGCATCATTGATCTGGTGTCGCCCATTGGTAAAGGTCAAAGGGGCTTAATTGTATCACCCCCCAAAGCGGGTAAAACCATGATCTTGCAAAACATCGCCACTTCGATTGCGATGAATAACCCAGAAGCTAAATTGTTTGTGCTGTTAATTGATGAACGCCCTGAAGAAGTGACTGAAATGCAGCGTACTGTTCATGGTGAGGTCATTGCTTCAACGTTTGATGAACCAGCTACACGACATGTACAAGTGGCTGAAATGGTCATAGAACGTGCTAAACGCCTGGTTGAGCACAAACAAGATGTGATCATTTTATTGGATTCGATTACACGGTTGGCAAGGGCCTATAATACCGTCACACCAGCGTCCGGTAAGATACTCACTGGTGGTGTTGATGCCAATGCGCTGCACCGACCTAAAAAGTTCTTTGGTGCTGCCCGGAATGTTGAAGAGGGTGGCTCGTTAACGATTATTGCCACAGGTCTGGTAGAAACTGGGTCCAAGATGGATGAAGTGATTTTTGAAGAGTTCAAAGGTACAGGTAACATGGAGGCGCACTTGGACAGGCGTGCAGCTGAAAAACGTATTTTCCCCGCACTGAATATCAATAAATCAGGTACGCGAAGGGAAGAATTAATTGTCAACAATGAATTCCTTCAAAAAGCGCATATTTTAAGAAAAATCTTGAATCCGATGGACGATATTGCGGCGATAGAATTTCTTTTAGATAAACTGAAAGACACCAAAACAAACGAGGAGTTTTTCACTTCGATGAAAAGATAACATCAATAGCTGTTATATATTTAGTCGAACCTGAAAAAAAGCATAAGTTATTGTTGGATAAGATAATTTTTCTTATAAAGCACATATTTTTCGACCAGAAAACAAGTGTTTCAATGCATTTTGATTCGCCGCTTCCATGCGGCTCTCAGGCTAACGTTAAAAAGTTTTCCAGAAACTTTTTCTGGACGATGGTGTGGCACATGGAAGTGCTCACCTTAAACTGTCAGGCTCAAGTGAGGTCGAAAAACACCAGCAAAATCCCACTTTTGTGGTTAAGTGTTTTTTGACCGATACTGAAAAAGGCCACGAGGGACTTTTTCAGGGCTGACTATTTAAGCTGGCTGAATGTCAGGTTATGGAATTTTCGTCCTTTCAGGCAGTTAAAACAAGACCACAGTACCAAGCAGAGTTTTCATTAAACTACGACAGTAAAGTTCCAATAGGGTTTTACCTCTACTACCGCATTTTTTTAAATTAATTGTATTTTTTGACCTAATTGTAGGCAAAATTTCGATGGTAGTGGTATGTATCGGGTATTGTTAATCAAAGTACATCACCAAATATTCATTAAAACCAATATGTTAAACAGAGATTAGAGGTCTAATATGTACAAATATTTATTATTATTGTTGTTGTTGTCAGTTTTTGTTACACACGCCAAACCATTGAACTCAGCTGCTGAACATGCCGATAGAATATCGGTGCTGCTTAAGGAGCGACAGAATAAGGGTGCTGTGGACTTTAAGAGCGTTGGTTCTGTTGATGCGGGTTGTGATTTCGCATCCATTCAAGAAGCCATTGATTCAGGTGTGGAAGAAGTGAGAATCAGTGCTGAACCGAGTAACAGTTACTACGAAAATATCGTTATCAATAATCAAAGTGTGGCCCTCAAGGGCGGTTATGCAACGTGTCAAGATGCCAATCAAGACAATAAAACAGACATTGAAATTGCCATTGATGGCTCTGATCTTGCTTCAGTGGTTACCATTACAGGTGATGGACAACGGCACATTGTAACCATCCAAAATTTGATTTTAACCAATGGCAAAGATTATGAATTTTTGGGGACTCATTATGAAGGGGGTGGAGTATCGATTGAAGAAGCTGATTTATTTCTGGTAATCGATCATGTTTACATTAATGGGAATAAAGGTTTTTATGGAGGAGGCATATCTGTTGATGGATCTAACACAGTCGATATTTACATTGTTGATAGCATTATCAGTTTTAATGAATCTCACTACGGTGGTGGTATCTCTTGCTTGTGGAATAACAGTGGTTCAATACTGATTGATGGCGCCACTTCCATTTATAATAACAGTGCTGGTTCTGACGGTGGAGCCATATATTTAGCGGGTTGTGGTCTGACCATTTTTTCTGAGCAACAACAAGAAGTTAACTTATATAGTGAGATCAGCAGCAATAGGGCTGATCACAATGGTGGTGCAATATGGGGGCACCTTGCTACAGTAAATTTATCAGGTGCTCAGTATTGTAATGAAAACTATTGTTTTGGTTCAGATGATTATCCGATCAAAATTTATAATAATGAAAGTGATGCAGATGGTAACATGGATGGTGGTTATGGTGGAGGTATCTATGTAAGCAATGGCACAACGGTTAATGCCAATAACCTACTGATGCAAAAGAATAGAGCTCGTTATGGTGGTGCCGTTGCTATTTACCATACAGCACAGGCTGGTGCTTTCAATGCTGCATCGTCTTTTGCTCAACCGTGTTGGTCCCCTGGGAGGTGTAACCAATTTATCGGTAATGAGGCTTTTTTTGGAGGCGCTTTTTATTTAGATAATGGTGGTGAAATGAGCATAGGGACTTCATTGATTCAAGGTAACAGGGCAACCACGGGTACAGTGGGTTACATAAAAGATGATGAGGATAAAGGAACAAAACTAGATATTGAAGGCAGTATCATTGTTGAGAATGGCGATAGTGGCAATGGTGATTTTAATGACTATTATGCGTTTAAAGTCGATGATACTGACCCTAAAGAGCCAGATGATCCAGATGCTCAGTTAATCTTAAGTTTTGTGACACTGGCCGATAACAAAACCGATTTGGGTTTGGTATCTAACTCGGGTGGTGTCGCTGTGATCACTTCCTCCATCGTTATGAAAGAGAATAATCAAGATCCGATCTATAACGGCACCCAAGATGATGTATCTTTGTTTAACTGTTTATTGACCAGTGATCCTGAATCATTGGTCAATGGTGTTGAAGTGATGACCGGCGACCCTAAATTTGTTGATGCGGCTAATGATGATTATCGGATTCAAGCCGATTCTGATGCCGTGGATTTTTGTGATGCTTTTACCTTTAATAACTTCCCTGATATTGATGGTGAAGCGCGGGGTTGGGATGAACCGAACATACAAGATCATATTGGTGTATACGATGTCGGAGCGGATGAATATCGAATCGATGATGATTTAATCTTCGCTGATGATTTTGATAATTAGATTATCGAACTTTGTCGGCATTGGGTACAATGCACCCAATGCCGATTATTCCTGAAAATACCTATGCTGCGATAGACCTTGGGTCTAACTCGTTTCATCTTTTGGTGGCGACTTTTAATTCAGGTCAGCTACAACAAATAGATAAAGTCAAACAAATGGTGCGATTGGCTGCCAGTTTGGATGTCAATAAGAATATCAACAAAGAAGGTATGTCCAAAGCGCTCAATTGTTTGTCATTATTTGCTCAACGCATCAAGGGTATTCCTAAGGATAATGTCAAAGTCGTTGGTACCAACACACTGAGAATAGCCAAAAATGCCAACACCTTTATTCACAAGGCAGAAAGTATCTTGAACCATGACATTGATATCATATCGGGTAGAGAGGAGGCCCGAATGTTGTACTTTGGTGTGGCACAATCGATGTCCGAACACCTAACACAGAAACTGGTTATGGATATTGGAGGTGGTAGTACAGAGGTCATCCTTGGCAAAGGTTTCAAGTCACTCAAAAGGGAGAGTTTGCACATGGGATGTGTTAGTTTCACTCATCGTTTTTTTGCTGATCAGTTGATCACCCCTGAACAATGGAATAAAGCGCATACGCAAGCTTCACAACAACTGGCTCCGATCATTAAGAAATTTAAGAAAAAGGGATGGACTCATGCCATTGGCTCATCAGGAACGATGAGGGCAACTGCTAAGATATTGATCGCCAATCAATGGAGTCAAACGGGTATCAGTCGCAATGGTCTTGAACAGTTGAAGCAGCATTGTTTCGAATTAGGTGAAATAGAGTCTTTGAAATCGTTACTTGGATTATCAGTCCGTCGAGAACCAGTCTTCATTGGTGGACTGGTGATCATTGCTGCATTAATGGATGCTTTTGGTTTAGAGCATATCAGTGTGTCAAACGGAGCTTTGCGTGAGGGTCTGGTCTATAGTATGGGTGGTGGCCTACACCCTGATCAGGTGACAGAACGTAGTATCAAGCGACTGAAAAAGCAATTCGATGTTGATGAAAGACAGCAGTTTCGTGTACTTAAACAGGCCAATGAATTGATTGAACACAGTGACCTCACGTTTGCAGCGAATGACTTATTTTTACTCCATTCTGCGATTGCTCTTCATGAGCTTGGTTTATCGATCTCACATAGCCAATATCAAAAACATGGCGCGTATATTGTCCAGCACGCTGATTTGCCTGGATTCTCGAGACAACAACAGTTACTCATCAGTCAACTGATTTACTTACATCGGAGAAAAATTACTGAGTTAAGCGTATCTGTTTTAACTCAAAAGCAATGGTTGCGAATCAAACCTTTATTGATGGTATTGAGGCTCGCTGTCATCTTCAGCCGAAATCGAGAAAAGTATGATGTTCCAATTGAAAAATTAATTTTAGGCAAAGAACAACATAGTTTGGAGCTAGATGCCGAGTGGTTGGACGCTCATCCTTTAATTCAGGCAGATTTAATTGAAGAACAACAAAGATGGCATCAGCACAATCATATCTTCAAGATACTAACCTAGTCAAACAGCAAACAATTGCTCTTCAATGTTTTTGAGTGCTTTAAATTCCAATGCATTGCCTGAGGGATCCAAAAAGAACATTGTTGCCTGTTCTCCAGATTGTCCTTTGAATCGAATGTATGGTTCAATGATAAACTCAATTCCCTTGTTTTTAAGTTGTTGGGCCAAAATTTGCCATTGATCCATCTCTAAAACCACGCCAAAATGTGGTGTGGGAACATCATGTCCGTCCACTTTTCCATGATGATTGATGAGGGTCATTTCTTTATTTTCATGGCAGACCAACTGATGTCCAAATAGATTCAAATCGACCCAATGTGCGGATGACCGTCCTTCCTGACATCCCAGAATCTCAGTATAAAAGCGTCTAGCAATTGCCAAATCTTTGACCTGAATAGCTAAGTGGAAAGGGTTTGGCATATGACAAATCTCAAAAATGAAAATGGTATTGTAAGTGATACAATGACAATCATGAAATTGATCTATAACACCGACGCCATTACGCCACCACTCACAGGTATCGGACGCTATGCTTTGAATTTAGGTCAAGCATTGAAACAACATCAGATGATAGAGGATATTCGTTTATTTGCGGGTAACCGTTGGTTGGGTGATTTTTCAGAAACATTACAGAAAAATGCTTGGTTAAGCCGCCTTCGAGATCATGTGCCTTTCAAATACCTGGCCTTACAAGCTTACCATCATTTGCGGTGTAAACATTTTGATCGACTGACAGGCGACATGTTTGATCATGTTTTTCATAGTCCTAATTTTATATTAATGCCTTTTGATGGCGTCAGTGTAGCGACTTTTCACGACCTTAGCTTTGTTCATTTTGCTGAAACGCAACCCAAATATCGTTTGAAGTTTTTAGACAAAGCGATCCCTAAAACGCTGGCACAAGCCCAACACATCATCACGCCATCAACATATGTCAAAAATGAAGTTGCAAACTATTATGGTTTTTCAAGTAAAAATATAACAGTTACCCCTCTGGCTGCAGATAATCACTTTAAGCCACGCTCAGCTAAAGATTGCGAACTGACATTGAAAACATATGGACTTAGTTATAAGAGATTTATATTAGGTGTCGCAACGCAAGAGCCCCGTAAAAATTTGCTCCGGCTATTACAAGCTTACGATAACTTGAATGACCGACTGAAAAAGACTTTTCCACTGTTATTAGTAGGTGGACGAGGTTGGAAAGACTCGCTCATACAGCGTCTAATTAACTCACTCGAAAAAAAAGGTGTGGTGAAGTGTCTTGGCTTTGTTAATGACCAACAACTACAGCAACTTTATGCCAGTGCAGTACTAACGACATTACCCTCTTTATACGAGGGATTTGGATTACCTATTATTGAGTCCATGGCTTCAGGGACTCCTGTTTTAAGTTCAAATCATTCTGCGATGCAAGAAGTGTCAGGAGGGCACGCTATACTGGCAAATCCAGAGGATGTCGATGATATTCAGCAGCAATTGCATCGTGCTTTAGAAGATGATCAGTGGCGCCAAAATGCAACTCAACGAGGTTTGGAACACGCCCAAAGCTTCAGTTGGAGTCGTTGCGCTGAGTTGACAGTAAACGCTTATTCAAGACATCTATAATGAGTCGCACCTGAAAAATGCATAACGTATTGTTAACTATCAAGAGTTACTTCAATTTTGGACATTTTTTCGACCCGGAAACAGGTTTCACGATGCATTTTTATTCGCCGCTTCCATGCGGCTCTCAGGCTAACGTGAAAAAGTTTTCCAGAAACTTTTTTATGGTCGATGGTGTGGCACAGGGACGTGCCACCTTAAGCCATCAGGCTCAAGTAAGGTCAAAAAACAGCAGCAAAATCACACTTGTGCGCTTAAGTGTTTTTTTGACCGATGCTGGAAAAGGCCAGGATGGACTTTTTCAGGACTGACTAGTTACCGGATCAACTCATAAACTTTTCTTCAAAATCAAGAACCCAAAAATACCAGATAATAAGGATCCTACCATGATTCCCAGCCGCTCATCAAAAAGTAAATTAACTCCTGTTTCCTCGAAGGCAAGAGAACCAATAAACAGGCTCATGGTAAAACCAATGCCGCATAATGCTGATGTTGCAAATAGATGAGGCATTTTCATTTGGTTAGGTAAATTTGCCCATCCTAGTTTAATTACCAACCAGCACAAACCAAAAATACCTAACGGTTTTCCAATGAACAAACCCATTGCAATGCCAACAGGCACATCATGTAACAGTTGTTCCTGGCTCAACCCAAGTACCGAAATACCAGCATTAGCAAAGGCAAAAACAGGCAGAACAAAATAGGCTACTACTGAATGTAAATCATGTTCCAGGTTTTTTAAGGGTGACTGTTGACTGTCCCCTTTTACTCTCAGAGGAATAAACATCGCCAGGATAACACCAGCTAAGGTGGCGTGTACACCAGATTTCAATAAAGCAACCCACATGATTATACCCAATAGTAAAAAGGGGCTGATTGACTCTGTTTGTTTGCGATTAAAGTAATACAATAGTGGTAAACATGTCAATGCCACGATCAGTCCGACAAAAGAAATATTTGATGTATAAAAAATAGCAATGATAACAATCGCACCAATGTCATCGAGAATAGCCAAAGAAGTTAAGAAAACTTTTAATGAAGTAGGTACTTTACTACCGAGTAGTGTTAAAACCCCTAAAGCAAAAGCAATATCAGTGGCTGCTGGTATGGCCCATCCCTTCATCGCTATTGGATCATTGTAATTAAACATTACATAAATCAATGCTGGAATGAACATGCCTCCAATGGCTCCAGCAGCAGGCAGTACCAAATTGCTTTTGTTGGCTAATTCGCCCTCGACCCACTCTCTTTTTAATTCAAGACCAACCAAAAAAAAGAAAACAGCCATCAGTCCATCATTGATCCAGAGCAGTAAAGGCTTTTCAATACCAAATTCTGCGACCCTCACTTCTACAATAGTTGATAATATCAACTCATAATATGAACTGAGTCCAGTATTGGCGCAGATCATTGCCAATATGGCCGCCAGCATCAATAAAATGCCACCAGCAGACTCCATGGCAAAAAAATTCTGGATAAAAGTGCGTTGTGATTTCATGAGTATTAAAGTTCTAAATTTTTAGATATTTTAACCCTTTGTGCATTTTGAATTGAATCGAAAAAAGCGAATCACACATGTAACTTGGGCCTTTATGTTTGATTTTTATGACCTTGTGTTAGAATGTTTATCCTTTGCTTCTTTAAATTTTCAGTTCTAAGAATTGTTTCTATAGGGTGCCTCTATGCTTAAACATACATTGAGAGGCCAATCTAGAATAAAATCAGCCCCTCCAAATAGTTTGTCTATTATTTAATTTTTATGTAGCAATTCTTGACAAAATATCACAAAAGAACTTGATGATTCCCCTTGTCCAGTACCATCTTCCGCTTTATTTTGACCTGTACCATCCTCTGCTTTGTTTTGACCTGTACCGTCTTCGGCCTTTAAAACAGACAAACAGTAATTAAATAAAGCACCATCGGCTGAATTATTGCCTTGTCCAGTACCATCCTCTGCACTCATTGATATTGTGCTGAAAGTTAAAAAAGAAATAAAAATTAATAGGTTCTTCATGTTAATGTCTCCCAAGTGTTTAAAGCTTATTTTTTGTTTTTCGTTAGATAGGTTTGTAGTAATGACACACCAACTTCTGAGTATGCACCTACAGGTAAATTAGGGTTTTCCAGTTCTTCAATTTTTTTTCTCAATCGTACTCTAAGTGCCCAAAACTCATCTTTGGTGTACTGTTTGAACTCTCTTTGTTGATTCAAAGGCATTTGAGTGGAATAAAAGTTTGCTTGAAATAGCTTATCAGATTCTTTTGCATCTTTATTGTGTAGTAAAGTCCTTATGACCTTATTAAGTGTCGTTGAAAACACATCAAGGTAAGATGCTGTCATTCCAGAGGTGTATAGGCCCTCGTTCTTGATGATGATATGAGTGGATGAGTTTTCTTTAAAAGTGATTACTTTACGTGATATTAACTCTTCAAGGACATTTTGTGGTGACATTGTCGTCCTCATGACCTTCTCAGAAATTTTTAAAAACTCTTTTATTGATAATTCACCATCATCACTTAATGAATATGCTGTTGTAATTAATGCAGAAAAATTAGAAGGCTTAGCTTCTGGTGGCGATTGACTAATAAACTTCGAATAGCTATTACGATCAAGGCCTGCTCGCGCAGCTATATTTTTTTGGGAATCACCATCTTCACTGTTTTCTTTAGCAATATGGGCAAGGTGCCATCTTACTAACTTCCAAACTTCTGCTTGGGAAATATCAAATTGATAAATCATTTCAGCAAAAGCCTTTAAAGCCAAATTCAGATTTCTAAGGATTTCATTTTGTTCCAAATGTCAATACCCTGCATAAATTTATGCAGGGTATTTTATATCACATTCAACGCACATACAATTCCTAAGTGTATGTGATTTTAGGTGAAAGGAATTAAACCGGTTTGTGTGAGGCAGCTTGGAAGTGAAGAGCGTATCCAGAGTAAATATCTGGATACGCTACTTTCTCTGATGAAAATATCACTGTAGTCAGTCAACAAAAGATTAAACCTCTTCCCTCAACATCCTTAAGAGTCCCTTATTAATAAAGGTGCCCTTAATTCTGTTTAACTTCCAGTGTGTTTGTATGATTTTGATTCAATATCGGATCCATATCTTCTTGCAAACTCTTTTGATTTTGGTATCATCGCTCATGCTTGTTTCTTTTTGCAAAAAGAGTGAGTCGTGTATGGTTGGATTTTTGACCGGCCTTTTTTTATTTAACCCATACCCTTTGATAAGACTTATTTTTTTATAATGCGCCACGGGTATTATATTATCAAATTGCATGTGGGAAAAAAAATCATCCTTTTGATAATCTTAAGTTTTAGAAAATATTAGATTGGTAAAATGAAGTTATTTAAGGCACATATCAAGAAAGTGACAGAAGCGACAACTCGGGCGCTAGAAGAAACGGGTTTTGATGGGCTGTGGATATACTCTGGTCACCCTGAGCATCATTTTCTTGATGACATGGGTTCGCCACACGTCATTAATCCTCATTTTAGGTGGTGGGTTCCCGTAGCTAACGTTACCAGTAGTGTTTTACATTATCAACCTGGTCAAAAGCCTACGGTATACCTTTATCAGCCAGCAGATTTCTGGCATAAAGTGATTGATCACTCTGAAGATAAGTGGGCACGGTATTTTGATGTAAAAGTTATTGGCCACTACTCAGACTTACCCAAATTCAATGATTGGCATAACCATGCCTGGATTGGCGGTCCAGAATTACAACCTTTGCCTGAAATTAATACCAATCCTAAAGCATTGTTGGATCATTTGCATTTTTCTCGTGTACAAAAAACGGATTATGAAATACAGTGTATCCAAAAAGCCAACCAAATTGCACTGAAGGGCCATCAGGCTGCAAGGGACGCTTTTTATGCAGGTTCTTCAGAATATGAAATTCATATGGCTTACCTAACTGCTTGCCAGCATAATGAGTATCAAATGCCTTATGGTAACATTGTTGCATTGAATGAAAATTCATCAGTTCTACATTATCAGTTTCAAAACAGAGAACGTCTTCCTAAAGGCCAGCTCAAATCTTTTTTGATTGATGCTGGAGCAAATCATCATGGTTATGCATCGGATATCACCAGAACCTATAGTTTCATCGATGATGAATTTGCTGAGATGATTAAAATGATGGAAGATAAGCAACAACAACTTTGTAAACTCGTAACGACAGGGCAGGATTATATTGATTTACATATTAAGGCCCATCATTACATCGGTGAGGTTTTGAGTGAGTTTGGTATTGTAAAATGTAGTGTCAGTAGCGCAGTTGAGCAAGGGTTGAGTAGTGTATTTTTTCCTCACGGACTGGGACATTATCTTGGGCTGCAAGTACATGATGTTAATGGGTATATCGTTGATGAGCACGGCACAGTTAAACCACCACCAGAAAATCATCCTTTCTTGAGACTTACTGGTTGTTTGAGAGAGAATGTAGTCGTTACTATTGAGCCAGGACTTTATTTTATTCCCATGCTGTTGAAGGGTTTTGTTGGTCATAGTGACATCAATTGGGAGAAAGTCGAAGCTTTTATTCCCTATGGTGGTATTCGCATTGAAGACAATGTGGTAGTCAAAAAAGAACAAGCTATTAATTTGACCAGAACAAATTAAATAGTGTTAACAGACCCTAGTCAACCTTGAAAAGGCCAGGATGGCCTTTTCAGATTCGGTTCGATTAACTACTCAGAGGATTTTTTGGCTAAGAGTTGTTTCATTTTTAAATCAATATAATCAACCATAATTCTTGCTGCCTCGTGCATTCGAAAGTCAACATACTCATCTTCCGAATCATCTTCTGGATTCGATGTTTGTTCTTCCAGAGCTTCAGTTTCAGCAGCTAAAGTGTCTTTAGATTTGTGTGTTTCATTAGAGTCAAATATTAATATGACTTCACTCAATGATTGGTTAGGTGTTTGAGCTTCTTTCATTGCTTCACGTTTGGCTTTGCGCTGCTCTTCTCTGGACTTGCGGGCTTCACTTTTTGCTTTGCGTTCAGATTCTGAGAGTGATATGGACTTTTGATCTTTTTCTTTTTCATAAAGCGCTAATTCATTCTCTAAGAATGCGAATTCAAAATTTGTTTTGTTACGTTGCTTAGATCGTTTTTTTAAAAATACAATCTCTTCACTTAGGTCGTCATATAAAGTGAAATCACTGGAACCAATACTACTCCAAGGTAAAGCATTTTTGTATGATGACTCACCGTACTCATCAAAACCTGGAGCAGCTGGAAATTCTATGTCAGGAATCACCCCTCGATTTTGTGTGCTGCCACCATTGATTCTAAAGAATTGTGCTACCGTCATTTTTATCTGACCTAATTCTTTTTCTATATCTCCAGTATATTCTTGTAGTGGTAATACATTTTGGACTGTGCCTTTGCCAAAAGTTTGATCACCGACAATAACAGCTCTACCATAATCTTGTAATGCAGCTGCAAAAATTTCCGAAGCCGAGGCTGAGAATCTATTGACCATCACAACTACGGGGCCTGTCCAGGCCATATCAGAGTTCCGGTCACTCTTGACATCGACTTTTCCATAGGAAAACTTGGTTTGAACCACAGGTCCTTGGTCGATAAAAAGTCCTGTTAGCTGAACCGCTTCATAGAGTGATCCACCACCGTTGTTTCTTAGGTCTACTATCACCCCTTCAACACTCTCCTGCTTTAAGGTTTCTAATATTTTTTTGACATCTTTAGTTGTACTTCTAAAGTCAGGATCACCATTTTGGTAAGCTTCAAAATCCATATAAAAAGTCGGTAAATCAATGACGCCAACTTTACGTTCTCCTTCTTCTCCTTTGACTTTTAAGATTTGGTATTGGGCTGCCTGTTGTTCTAATTTAACCTTATCTCTAACAATTCTTACTACATTAGGGATTACACCAGGCTGATCGTCTTTATTTAATACCTGCAATCTTACAACAGAACCTTTTTCACCTCGAATCAATTGAACCACATCTTCCAAAGACCAACCCACTACATCTTCAAAACTACCCTCAACTCCTTGACCAACAGCAATGATTTTATCTCCTTTTTTTAGTGACCCTTCAAGTTCAGCAGGTCCGCCTTTGACTATGGTGTCTATAGCCGTATATTCACCATCACTACCTAAAATCGCCCCAATTCCCTCAAGAGATAAACTCATGTTGATTTCGAAATTTTCTGATGTTCGGGGTGCCATGTAGCCTGTGTGTGGCTCAATCAAGCTAACATAGGCATTCATAAAATATTGAAAAACATCATCACTCTTTCGTTCGTTGATTCTTTTAGCTATTAATTTGTACCTTTTTTGAAGAATCTCTTTAATTTGTTCTGGTTCTTTATCTACTAATTTAAGGTTTAAGTAGTCATTTTTAACTTTTTGCGTCCAGATTGTGTTCAAATCGGCTTCATTCATTGGCCATTCAGCTTGCTCTCTGTTCCATTCATACTGATCATTTGAAGAAAAATCCATGGTTTGATTAAGTAAGTTCAATGCAAAGTTTGTGCGTTCTGTAACACGTGATCTGAAGACGTTAAAAATTTTAAAAGCAGGTTTTACATCGCCCGCTTTGATTAAATCATCTAAGCTGTTTTTCCACTGATCAAAAGCCAATATGTCTTCCGAGTAAAAGTACATTTTGTTACCATCCAGTGAAGAGATGTATTTATCTAATATTTGTTTTGAAAACGCATCATCCAGCTCAATATCTTTCTTGTAGTGTAACTGTTCGATCATTTTGACGACAAGCTGGCTTTCTCTGATATGTTTGGCTTCTGGTTTCAGAGCATCTTTATTGACCAACGCTTGTGCTTGAGTCAGTAGTGTAAACAACACTATTATCGATAAAATAGTGGTGTTCTTCATTGTTATCATTTTTTTCTCCTTAAAAGATATATTTATTTAGAGATTTTATTGAACTTTATGACACTAATAGTGCCTCATGCGTTCAGTTTATAATATAGGTCTATCGTCATCAAAACAAGTCAACTACGGTAAAATGAGACCGATTTGGTCATTTTAAAGTTCAATAGTTTTATAAAAAGAACCTTTTCATTCATGCAGTTGGGTTCAACATTGTTTATAATCGCTCGTCTTGTGACGAAAACAGACAGTTAAAACCGGAGAATATTAATGAAAAAGCTAAACGTGGCAACGGCTGCCATTTTATTTACAAGTGCCGCTTGGGCTAATTTAGAGTCAGAAGATGCTCAAATCAGTTACAAAGTCGGTACTGACGTTGGAAAATATTTAAAAGACTCAGAAATGAATTTTGAGAAAGAGGCTTTTATGATAGGTCTTGAAGATGGCTTGGCTGGTAGGGAAATGCGTTTAACCAAAGAACAAATGTCAGCCATTCGTGGAGTGATTCAAAAGAAACAGCAAATCGCTCAGGAGAAACGCCGTGCTGAGATGATGGAAAAAATGGAACAACAAAAGATAGAAAACAAAGCAGCTGGCGATCAGTTCATGGCCGAGAAAAAACAAGCCGATGGCGTTAAAGCCACTGATTCAGGTTTGTTGTATGAAGTTATTTCAGAAGGCAGTGGACCTAAACCTCAATCGCCCACCGACACTGTTGTTGTTCATTACACGGGAATGTTGGTTGACGGTACTCAGTTTGATAGCTCAGTTGAGCGCGGACAACCATCAACTTTTGCCCTCAATAATGTCATTAAAGGTTGGACTGAAGGCGTTCAGTTAATGAATACTGGTTCTAAATACCGTTTCTACATTCCACCGGAATTGGCGTATGGTGCAGATGCCAGACCTGGCAGTCCAATTGGTCCCAATAGCACTCTGATTTTTGATATCGAATTAATTGAAATCAAAGCGCCTAAAGATGATACAGAAGGTAAAAAAGAAACCAAAGATAAATAGTCAATACACTTCAAAAGCCCCGTATTAGGGGCTTTTCTGACAAATAACGATTATTCCTATTCCTTTCACCTATAACAAATTGAGTTGGTCTTTTTGACTACAAAGGTACTTTGAGGCCAGCTTCATATATAGTGTTCAATCTGATTTATCTATAATCCTTTTCAATAAAAGTTGGTCCTTTTTCGCCCTTACTTTCGTATAAGTGTTCTGAGAAGGGTAGTTATTAAACCAAATACTCTATGCTAAAACATTGACTGACATTGTTATACGTTCCAACTCGTTTGACCGTTTTTAAACAGTAATACCTAGTTGAACCTGAAAAATGCATAACTTATTGTTAAATATGAAGAGGTACTTCAATTTTGCACTTAAGTGTTTTTTTGACCGATACTGGAAAAGGTCAGGAAGGACTTTTTCATGGTTGACTACTTAATAAAACGGTATTTACACAGGAGAAGTGCTGTGAAGTTTAGACTATTTTTATATTTAGCATCATTAACATTAACAACTGGTTCGGTAGCTTTAGTGTTTCCGGGTTCTGGATTGAGTGATATTCCTGATGCACCAGGTCCTTGTGGTACTTTAGGCGAGCCATTAGAGGTCAACTTTGTAGTGGAAGGTGTTACTATTGTCAATAGGGTGGAGCTGGAGATGGCAATTACACACAGTTGGGTGGGAGATCTGATTGTTGAATTAGAGGCTCCCGATTTAACACGGCATCTGTTGTTTGGTAAAACAGGCGCATTAGATGGTCAATGTATTGGCGATTCTAGTAATTTAAATGGGTATTATCGATTGACTGATGATGTGTCGGATCAGTTACTTGGTTGGTGGGCAGAAGCTGAAAATTTGGGACAAGATGATGTGCTACCAGAAAATTCCTATCGAACCACTTCAGAGGGAGGAGGTCCTAATCCAGGACTCTATACTTCAATGAATGAAATCTTCAATGATGTGGTAGATCCTAACGGTATCTGGACATTGTATGTTTATGACAATAGGAGTGGTAGTGTGGGCCAAGTTACTGATGCATCCTTGATTATTAATCCTATTGCGGGTCAGATCAGTGATGGTTCGGCCACATACAGAGTCCATTCAGGGGGCACAGGATTGGATCTACAAACTGATATAGATTATTTGTACGCAATGCGTTGGTTTTATCGGCTGAATAATGATAATCGAGAATATCAATTTCCGGAGCCAGATTTTGCCATCTATCATAGCGATACTGTGACGATCACTTGGTTAGATGTTGATGATAAAGGTTTTAGGGTAGACTTTACCCATGTGATTGATCAAACTGGGCTTGAGGCTGATCAAGGTATCTTGACCAGCACCATGAAAATCACTAATTTCAATGCAAATGACATCAGTGTCAGTATATTTAGTAGCGCCGATTTTGATATCAATGGCTCAGGTGGTGATCAAGGTCAACTAGTCAATAATGACATCAGCCATATCAGGCAAGTGGATGATGGTTATCAGGTAGAGTTTCGAGCTGGAGGTAATGATAATTATCAAATAGGTAGTTACAATTCTGTTATTGCGCCACTAGAAGATGATGATGTTGATAACTTGCTCAATATAGGTAATGGTTTTGGACCTAATGATGTAAAGACCGCTTTTCAATGGTTCAGTGGATTGCTACCTAAAGGTTTCACTTATCAGGTACAGACTACAGTAGCTCTTGGTGGTATTACAGCCCCAGCGCCTGTTGATCCTGTGACCTTATCCGATTTGATATTTGCTGATGGTTTTAGTCTATGAAGATATGGGTATTAGTACTTTGAATAACGGTTCGGATAGGGTTAGCTATCAAGAACCACAGGGTCGACATCAATGATCCAACTGAGTTTTTGGGGTAGTGTTGTTTTTAGTTGGTTAAGGTAATAATGGAGTGCTTTTCTGCTATTGGCATTGACCACTACTTGTTGTCGATACAATTTTTGTTTTCTTTGTATCGGGGCCGGTAACGGTCCCAAGACGACTACATCGGGATGTTCTTGTTGTAATGAAATTGCTGGCCTGAGCATATCAGTCAATTGTTGGTTATCCTTGTGTTGTGCGTGAATTATGGCCATATGACTGAAGGGTGGAAATTGTAGTGACTGACGTTCTTTGAGTTGTATGTCAGCAAAACTTTCATAACCTTGTTCTAATAGTTGCTGGAAGAAAGGTTGCTGTGGGTTTTCTGTTTGAATAATCACTTCACCTTGTGTGTCAGCACGGCCTGCACGGCCAGACACTTGGATTAACAGCTGTGCTAAATGCTCAGTTGCTCTAAAATCTGCCGAATAAAAACTGTTGTCTACATTAACGACGATCACCAAAGACAGTTGAGAAAAGTCGTGACCCTTGGCTAACATCTGTGTGCCAATAATCACACACGGGGTACCATTTCTTATCACTTCAAGTCCTGTTTGCCAATCTCTTGCACTTTTGATTGTATCTCGATCAAAACGCAGAATGGGCACTGCTAAATTTTGTTCAAGACCTGCTGCGACACGTTCTGTTCCTACACCCATGACACCGGTATCTTGTGAGCCGCAATCAGGACAAAACTCAGGGATACTGTATGTCCGGTTACAATGATGACAGACGAGTAGATTTGTGTTCTTATGAAAGGTTAAATAAGCATCACAATCATCACAGCTGGCAACCCAACCACAGTCATGGCATAACCATTTCGGAGCCCAGCCTCTTCGATTTAAAAACACCAAAACCTGTTGACCTGAAGACACATGTTTTTTAATTTCGTTTATTGAAGCAATGCTTAAGCCATGCGACATTTTTTGCTGCCTGGTATTTTGGAGACAAGTTTTGGGCAATGATTTTTGGTTAGTCCGAATTCTTAATTTATACCATTGATGTTTACCTTGGTGAGCCAGGAACAATGTTTCCATACTGGGTGTGGCACTACCTAAAACAACGGGAATGTCATCTATTTGACCTCGCCAAAGTGCCAAATCTCTGGCAGAATAGCGAATGCCATCTTGCTGTTTGTAACTCAAATCGTGTTCTTCATCTACTACAATCAATGACAATCTTTTAAATGGTGCAAAAATACCTGAGCGGGTGGCTACTATGACATCTACTTGTGCCGCTTGAGCTTGGTGCCAAACCCTTGCTCTGGTACCATCCGACAAGCCCGAATGTAGCACAGCTAAACGGCCTGATATGCGCTCACTTAATTCACTAAATAATTGAGGAGTTAATCCAATTTCAGGTACCAATACTAATACCTGGCCACCTTGGCGCAGATGTTTTTGGATTAACCTGATATAAACCTCTGTTTTACCAGAGCCAGTGATACCGTCTAATAGGTGACTAGAGAAGTGATGTTGTTCTGTTAATGCGTCAAGTGCTTTTTGTTGATCTTTTGTTAATTGAAACTCAGGTTGTATTGGGTTTTTTCTATCAATGAAACACAGTTCTGATCGTTCTACCAGTTGTTTTTTTTCCAGCTGTTTTAAAATAGCAGCAGATGAAGTTTCTATATGCGAAATGTCTTTGGCTTGCACAGGTTGATTTTTGAATAAGTAATCAAAAACCATTTGTTGTTTTTTAGAACGAACAAGCAGAGGTTTAGCAGTATCAGGGTTGGCAACACATCGCCACCAATATTGCTTTGGGATGGTTTTATTTTTATACTGTTTAAACCAACGGGGTAATGCCATATGAATGACTTCACCTAATGGTGCCTGGTAGTATTGGGCGGCTTTTTTAAAGAGGGTTAATAATGTTTCATTAAGTAGCGGTTGGTCGTCTAATATGGCAGAAATTGGTTTGAGTTTTTTGTGTTGACTGACTTTCGAATAGCCTATCACAATGGCCACTTTATTTTTTTGATTACCCAAAGTGACTGACACTCGGGTACCGGGTGGTGGTAAAGGCCATCCGGCAGGTACCTGGTAATCCAGTAACGAGGTAAAAGGCACTTTAAGCGCGACTTGTATGATGCGTGGATTATTCACTGGAGCATTGTATCTTAATAGTGTAGTTAGTCGAACCTGAAAAATGCATAAGTTATTGTTAACTATCAAGAGTTACTTCAATTTTGCACATTTTTTCGACCAGGAAACAGGTGTCACGATGCATTTTTATTCGCCGCTTCCATGCGGCTCTCAGGCTAACGTGAAAAAGTTTTCCAGAAAC
>JAUIGR010000032.1 GCA_030430025.1 Gammaproteobacteria bacterium | reverse complement strand
ATAACCAGCAAGCAAGGTACTGCCGTTCACATCATTATCAACTACCATGCTGTTTTCAATATTGACTATGGCACCATACGTCGCTGCACCGGCTGTGGTGCCCACTTCAGTGATGTTGCCGGAGATTGTTGATTGCGTTATGGAAATGGCAGCACTTGCTCCCATAGCATAAAAAGCACTGCCAGCAACAGCACCATTGCCCTGAATGGTTACGCCATGCATATTCAATTGACCATAATAAGCAGCCACACCACCGCCAAGTTCAGCAGCATTGCCTTCAACGGCTACACCATGTAAATTTATTGTTCCAATAAAAGTGGCGACACCACCGCCAAAAGAAGTAGCCTGATTGTCGGTGATTGCTGTTGGTGCATAAGCATCAATCTGACATCCAGCAATAGCGGCTAAGCCACCACCATAATATGAAGTAATATTTTCAGTCAGTTGGCTGTTGCCCTTAATAGTGACCTTATTTGATGGGCCAGAACAACTTAAACCGCTACCATCATTACCTGTAATGACGGTATCATCGATTGTAATGGTTTGATTTCCAGAGACAAAAGTAACTCCTCCAGCATTATTATTAAACACAGTGACAGTTTTCATAGTCAGGTCAACAGTAGAGTATTGTGATCCGATACCAAAGTATCCTCCCGTTACATTCATGTTTTCCAAATGAACAGTTGAGGGTTGATCACCTGTGATGGTGACAACTGACTTATTTAAGTCTGCCGCATTGACAGTAAAAGTACCATCACCTTGATTACCAGTATTGGCTGCTTGACAGTCTGTATAGCCCCCAATGATATCGACATCGACATCATCGAGTATCAGGTTTTCATTGTAGGTTTGATCAACCACACGAATCACAGAAGGACCTCCTTGCATGGCTGCATTGATGGCTTCTTGTAGTTTAGTATGTTGGCAACCATTCCCTCCCACTGTTGTGAAAGTACCTTGTGGCTGAAGCACTTCAGCTTGTAGTTGAGATGTTCCAGGTATTAATAACATCAATGGAAGTAGTTTCATGTATTCTCCTTAATTTTTTGACTTTAATCTAAAATATATACGAAATAGACATAAAAATGGACCAGCTTTTTTACGCAGATAGAGTGGTATTGACCATTTAACCAAGATCTTTGAGAACTTTCTGATATGCTGCAATAATCGTTATGTACTTAAATGACCTTGTCATTAGAGGGTATTTTAATTAGTCAGTCCTGAAAAAGTCCCTCCTGGCCTTTTCCAGCATCGGTCAAAAAAACACTTAAGCCCAAAAGTGTGATTTTGCTGATGTTTTTTGACCTTACTTGGGCCTGATGGCTCAAGGTGGCACGTCCCTGTGCCACACCATCGACCATAAAAAAGTTTCTGGAAAACTTTTTCACGTTAGCCTGAGAGCCGCATGGAAGCGGCGAATAAAAATGCATCGTGACACCTGTTTCCTGGTCGAAAAAATGTGCAAAATTGAAGTAACTCTTGATAGTTAACAATAAGTTATGCATTTTTCAGGTTCGACTAATTATGCATGATTCTATCTAACCGCATCTAGGTAAAACATCTAATAGCGGCACTGGTTTGTCAGTGCCCTATTAGATGAGGTTAATGCCTATTACAGGTACACTAAGGGTTAGTTTCCTTCAAAATTATCTGCGAAAATCAAATCACTATCATGATATTCATCAGCACCGAGGTCATATATGCCACCGTTATCAATACCAGGTTGATCGACACCACGAACCTGGCCATCAATGTCTGTTGGATAATTAGGGTCAACATCCGCTGCGGTCTCACAATAATCGATGGCTGGTGAATCGAATGTCAAATGATAATCTCCTCCCAATGGATCGACAAAAAGATCACCGACGTTGGAAACGACTGAAATCGTTTCAATGCCATCATAAGTAGCCATCTCATTGATGATCGCACAAGTCATATCTACTGAACCAGTACCATCATCAGATACAATCACTTCAATGCCACTATGGATGATGCTCGATTCAATGTTAACCGCGCTGTTTTCTATCAATCTGAGAGTACCTTCTGATTCATTATTGCCAGCCAGAGTGACATGTCTTAGATTTAATATACCACCATATCCTGCAAATAAAGTACTGCCATTGACTGAGTTATCAACCACCATACTGTTTTCAATATCTGCACGGGCGCCATATAGTACAGCACCTGCTGAAACTCCGCCTTCAGTTGTATTTCCTGATATTGTTGATTGTGTCAGTGATAGCACTGCATCTTGCGATGTGGCGAAAAATGCACTGCCTCCAGCTGCATTGTTTCCTTGGATTATCGTGCCATGTATATTCACTGTGCCGTTTAACGCAGCTATACCGCCGCCAAGAGTAGCGGTGTTTCCATCAATAGTGACATTGTGTAAATTGATTTCACCATTGTAGGAGGTAATACCACCTCCGCGAACAGCGGTATTGCCTTCAATTGTCACACCATATAAATTGACAACACTTCCTTCATATGAAATGAGGCCGCCACCATCAGACTGGGATTGATTGTTGGCGATGATTGTTGGTGCATAGGCTTTGACATAACACCCATAAACAGCTCCTAAACCACCAGCCGATCCAGAGGTAGTGTTGTTAACCAGTTGGCTGTTGCCTTTGATCGTGATGTTATTCAATGATCCTACACAGAGCAAGCCCGATCCGTTATTGTTTGAGATAGTTGTGTCATCAAGTATGACTGTTTGATTTCCATACATAAAACCAGCGCCTGCACTATCATTATTAAAAATAGTTATGGTTTTTAGAGTCAAGTTAACGGTTGATGCACTATATATACCGACATTTCCTCCTGTTAGGTTCATGCTTTCTAGATGAACAGTTGAGGGTTGATCACCTGTGATGGTGACCACCGACTGATTTGTATCAGCTGCATTGATGATGAAGCTGCCACCGCCTTGGTTATTATCAATGGCTGCTTGACAGTCTGCATAGCCCCCAATGATATCGACATCGACATCATCGAGTATCAGGTTTTCATTGTAGATTTGATTAACCACGCGAATTACAGAAGGGTCTCCTTGCATGGCTGCATTGATGGCTTCTTGTAGTTTAGTATACTGGCAACCATTCCCACCCACTGTGGTGAAGGTGCCTTGTGGTTGAAGGATTTCAGCTTGTAGCTGAGATGCACCAGGTATTAATAGCATTATGGGAATAAGTTTCATGTACGTTCTCCGTTAAATTTGAGTCTACTCAAGTACGTATACGTATTTGATGATAAAAACGGATCACTTATTTATTGTTGAAAACTCGGTAGTTGCAACTATCGACTAAATAGTCGATTATTTAGAGACGGTTTGTTCTCATTCTGTTTCCTGAGAATAGGTTTGCTATATGGGCGGATAATGGTGGACATGTTTGTGACGATATTGTCATGCATTATTCACACTTCCGTTCTAAAATGTCCCTTTCAGAGAAATCTGCGTCCATGCACACTAATATTTTAATCGTTGAAGATGATATGGCTATCCGTGAAATGATGGCGTTTTCTTTGAAAAGGGAAGGGTTTGATGCGATTAAAGCCGCTTCTGGACATGAAGCACTGGAGCAGTTAAATCGGGTGCATCCTGATTTAATTGTTGTTGATTGGGGATTGCCAGATATGAGCGGTATTGATTTGATTGATACCATTCGTCGTGACCAGGTAATCAAGGAAGTGCCGATCATCATGCTGACGGCTCGGTCTGAAGAACAAGACAAAATCAAAGGGCTTGAGCGAGGCGCTGATGATTACCTTACAAAACCTGCCTCAATGTTGGAATTGATGGCTCGAATACGAGCTCATTTGCGCCGCTCTAAAGGGTTTGAAGTCAGCCATACGTTAGAATATAAAGATATTGTCATGGATGCTTCAGCACATGAAGTTAAAGTCAATGAATTACCTGTTAACTTAAGTCTCACAGAGTTTAAGTTACTGAAGCTATTTCTGCAAAATCCCAATAAGTTGTTGGCTAGGGAGCATATTCTTAATCATGTTTGGGGCAGGAATACCTTTGTCGAAGATCGGACTGTAGATGTTCATATACTGCGGTTGCGTAAAGCACTTAAGCCACATGCCCGTGATAGATGGATACAAACAGTACGTGGCATTGGTTACAAGTTGGCGTCTATCTGATCAAGTCGGCACTAATATACTTAATTTGAACCTGGTAGAACATTCTTTTCAAAATATAGAATGAGGTTCCTGTCTGTAAAATTGACTACGTTGGACCTACGTCCTGATTATGGCCTTGTCTTGAATTTCATTTCTAGTTATTTCACTGCCCAATTCAAAAGTTGTTATGATATGGAATCACTGTTACTAACTTTTCGAGCAACTTATTTTACCATAACCCAAAAAATCGACATCAATTTGATTAGGAATTAGTTCTCATTTCTTTAGAGTTAACTGATAAATCTCCAATGCATTTTTTTGATACTTGGTATCGTCTATTCTCTCAAAAGCGTCATACAATTGTTGTAAAGTATAGTTAACCTAACTGCTGATTACTTATTAAACTGAATCATAGGTTTGATGCAAGACAGTTTCACGGTTTATGATGGCTCCTGTTATTGAAGATTAAACAAACTGTTCATACAAGCACAAGTACGATTTTTTTCGAATACCTAAGATAAGAGGCAGGTCACAGGTGTAACATTGTTTTTAAATAAGACTTTCTACAACAGACCTCCAGCACTATTAATATTTTCTAAGTTTTCAGTAACAAATTACCATGATGAATGTTTTTTAGTTCACTGGATACAACAGATTCTAGGCTTCCTATTTTATTCAAATGAAAAATTTCTTTAGCAAAAGATTCAATCAAATCTACAGCTTGGTTAACGGGAAATCCACGTGCTTCCATAAAGCGAGGTGACCACTCCAATATAATTGTTGCTCCTGGGTTCTCTTTGATGACTTGTTTGGCTCCATCGAGTACAAAGGGGTCAGATCCTTCAGTATCAATTTTCATTAAGTCGAATTTTCGGTCATCACCTTCCAAGAAATCATCTAAAGTGACAGCTTTTACTTCAGCAACATTTTGATCCAAATTCTGGTTTTCTTTATTGACTATTCTGCCACCACCGTGGCCTGCCGAATCCCATGTAAATTCGAATGATTTAGATTCATTAAATACCGCATTATTGAAGGTCTTACAACGGCTTCTGAATGCATTAGCGAATATTGAAGAGGCCATCATTTCATATATGATTGGGTTTGCTTCAAACCCAATGACATGACCTTTGTGGCCAACTTGTTTACACCCAAGAAGCGTGAAATATCCTAAATTTGTACCAACATCTATCATTCTGCCGCTTTTAGGTAGATATTTCTCTATCGCCCAAGCAACAGCAGGTTCATAACAACCATGACTAATGATTCTCATATGCTGAACGTTTCTGGTATCAATCAATAGACGACAACCAAAATAGGTGACAACCAGAGCTTTGTACTCCCCTAAGTAAGCGTAGTTTACAGTATCTCTTTGATAGCTTTTTATACTTGCCATTTGTGGTAAAGTCTTTAAAAAAAGGGAATTTTAGCATGTTATACTACCGCCCTTTCAAATTGAATTGATAACGAGTGAAAAAAAAACAGTTCAAGCTTAACAACGATATGGACAGATGGTACAAGCTGTCGATAAAAGAAAGGAATGATTTAAATAACTCAGTCCTAGATGATGTGCTGTTGCCGTGGAAGCGGATGGTGGTTCGATCAAAGAAAACACCTCTACCAGGGCTAGCTGGGTTTCATGTGATTTTTTTTCATATTCCCAAAACGGGGGGCACGACACTCGATTATATAACAGCGAAAAACTATAGGATTGACTATGTATATCAGGTCAATGGTCCGGCGTTTGATCGGCATGTGGCAGGTATATTCAAAAATAATCAAATGTTTCGTACCCTTATGGGTCATTATGAGCTCAATGAATACTTTTATCAGTTATTTGATCGAGCCAAGATAGCGCAATTTACCATGATTCGAGAACCGGTTTCCCGTGTGATTTCTTATTATGATTATTTGAGAACCAGCGAAAACCACCCTAAATATCGCATTGCAAAGGATTTAACGTTAGAGGAATTTATTGTTCACCCCGATATTGATGAAATGCCTAATGCACAGGCACATAGAATTTTAGGACTACTGAAAAAAAATGAGTGGAGAAAAGACAAGCGAAGCGAAACACAGTTGCTCGAAGATGCCAAGTATCAACTGGAAAATAGGTTTAGCTTATTCGGAATAACGGAATTATATGATCATTTTTTAGTGATGGCTCAAAAAACCTTGGGTTGGCATGATGTGTTTTATAGGCGGATGAATGAATCCAAGCAAAAAACTGATAAGACGAAAGTTCCCAAGTCCATCATGAAACAAATTGCAGAATTAAATTCGATTGATGTTCAATTGTATGAGTTTGCTAAAAAGCTTTTTATCGATCGATGTGAGCAAATAGGTGTGACCGAAGAGAAAGTTCGATTGTTTCAGGAGGCTAATAGAAAGTTTGTTAATAACTTAGATTGGCACATCGAAAATGACTAGAGGACCATGCTAACAAGTATTCGACAACAAGGTGCGAATTATTGGCAGGTGTTAAAGTGGCTGTTGAGTTCTTATTATCAATCTGAAAAACTGACTTTTTGGATGATTCAGCTGTTAATGGGATTATCAGTTGTGACTGGTTTAGCATGGGTATTGGGTATTGTTGCTGGATTAAATTACCTGAATGGCTCTGATGCTTTTTTTAGCTATGATTTTAAAATCATCTCATTATTTTTTTCTCAACCATTATGGTTTTGGGTAGTTACACTGAGTGGTTGCGGTTTGTTGTCCGCATACATTAAATATATTTCCTTCAAGGTAGGTGTGAACTCAGTTATCAGGTATCAAAAGGGATTGCTAGAGGACGGGTTGGCGGTGTTGATAAATAATGAGTTAAGCTGGGCTTTAGTGTTACAAGATAGTCCTAAAATGCACATGAACCGAGTGTTGAAGATAGGCGTTCAGATGGCAGGTTTGGTCGTAAGACGATTAGCCAGAATGCTGGTTCCTTCAGTGACTTTCATTCTGGCAGTATTTGCCTTGTATCGATTGAATTTAACATTATTGCTGTTGATGGTGCCTTTGGTGTTTCTTTACTTAATCGTTTTGTATTTTATAAATAGAAAAGCAGCAAGAAATCAAATTAAACTGGCTGGTTTGACTAAAAGTGTACAGCCAAAGTTTGGAACCTTGATTGACAGAGCATTGACGGAAACAGGGTTATCAAAAGCTGACTTAAGCAATCAAATCAATGAGAGTGACTATGAAGCATTCTCGAGTTTTAGGTATAAAAGACGTTTAGCTGAAATACACGTTGTCTGGCTAAACAGTTTTTTCTTGGTTTTGGGTAGTGCACTCATTATCTTCTTTGAAGGGTTGGGTGCTGATCAGAATGGCGTTGATTGGGGGCAGTTAATTTTATTTATCATTGCATTGAGATATGCAGGAACAGCCTTACAAGAAATAGCCTCTTCTACTGTCGCATTCAGTCGTTTCTTACCAGAAACTGAATTGCTTTATCAATTATTAACAGCAGAAAGAATTAAACCTGAAAAGGCTGCTGGCATTATCTTTGCATTGAATTTATCTGGGGTCGTTGAGGATGTTTTTAAAAAAACCATCAGTCAACAAATTGTGATTAATGACTGGATTCAATTGGATATGGTTGATGTATTATCTTTACAGTTAGGTGATCAAGACTTTAACAATGCTTGTGTGATCAGTACTAACCCAGCTCAATTCAAACAAGTAGTAAAGAAAAACAAAAATCATATCGATAGGATAATTTTACTGGATGCGAAAGGTGTGTTCAAAACGTATCAAGCTGTAGAATTTATTGATTCTTTTATACTTAATGATGTCATTGTCAATGATTCGAAATTGAGTCAGTTGTGGGATGAACAGGATGAATTTTAGTACTAAAAAAAAGAAAATACTGATTGATGGCTATAATCTGAATCTCAAAAAAGGTTCGGGTATTAAAACTTATGGGGTCACTTTGTTGGATGCTTATGCAGCTATGGGCTGCGAGGTTGGTGTTTTGCTCGATAATCATTTCACATCTGGCAAAAGCGCCATGCTTGATGAAGTTAATTTATTTGACCAAGAAGAGATTAAACCAGTTAAAAGATTCAACCCCAACTGGTTAGTTAACGCCAGAGCTTTAAGTTATTTAGTTAAGAGTCGAAAAAGCCATTTAATCAAGCCTAATGTCACTGCTCCAGATCCTCAAAATTATTTATCTCAAGTTAGCGGCAAGCGATACCATCATATTGAGAACATATCAGATGTTTTTCATGCTGCTAACCGTTTGTTTCTGGGAACGAAAAGGAGTACTCAAATAACGCCTAAAATTCAGCCTGATATTTTTCATTTAACCACCCCGTGGCCTATCAAAGTTAAAAATGCTAAGTCGGTGATTACGATCCATGACTTGATTCCGTTAAAAGCACCGTTTACCACGCTAGATTTAAAAAATCACTTTTATCGTTTATTTAAATGGGCTGTTGAATCGGCTGATATGATTTTTTCTGTATCAGAACATACCAAAAAAGACATCATTGATATCTATGGGGTTCCGGAAGAGAAAATTCTGGTCACTTATCAGTCATACAAACAACCAGAGTTACAGACTCAGCAAGGTGATGATGAAGTGTACCTTAAGGCTAAAAGATTAGAGTCAAAAAAATACATTCTATTTGTTGGCAATATAGAGCCAAAGAAAAACATCAAGGTATTGATTCAAGCCATGGGTTATTTACCTAAAGGTTATAAGTTGGCTATAGTCGGTCGAAAAGCATGGATGTATGAACAGCAGCTTGTTGATTTGAATCGTTACTTGAAGAAAAAAGAATATGTTTTCCTCGATTTTGTTTCCGAAGAAGAACTGAGTATACTTTACAGTAATGCACTGTGTATGGTGTTTCCATCATTGTATGAAGGATTTGGTTTGCCTGTTTTAGAAGCAATGGCTCATGACTGTCCGGTTATTTGCTCAAATGTTTCCTCATTACCAGAAGTGGCTGGTGATGCAGCTTTGTATGTAAACCCTTATCAATTTTCTGAAATTCGTGATCGACTAATGGAAGTTATCTCAAATGAACAGTTACGTCAGCAGATGATTGAAAAAGGGCGTCAGCGGGTTGATTTTTTTAGTCAGGAAAATTACGTGAATAGACTAGGTCAAGCGTATGAACAGCTTTATTCAAAAGCTTAGTTCTTTGTGGTCAACAACTGAGTCACAACGGGGAAAAACATACTATTTCGCGCATATTCCGAAAACAGCAGGCACTAGCTTCATTGTTTTATTAGATCGGTTTTTTCCTCAAGATGTCATTTTTCCTCAACAATTGTGGCGTGATGTGGGTGACATTAACGTCAAGAAAAATGAAAGATACCAACTTATTAGAGGTCATTTTGGTGGTGGCGGCGGCGGTGAATTGACTAACCAATCTTTGGCTTATTTGACATTGTTGAGGGATCCATTTGCGATGTCTGTTTCCACTTATCAATTTGTCAAAAGGGAACAAAATACCCTTGTTCATGATCTTGTTAATCAATCCGAATTTGATTTGGATGCTTTTTTAACACATCCGAAAACCAGTCAACTAGTGAATAATCGGATGGTCAGGAATTTGTCATTTGATTTTGTAGAAGACCCATCCGCTCAGGAAGTGTTTCTCTCATCACAGACCATTGAATACTTGAAACCCAAAATAGCTAAAGCTAAAAGGCCACTGACGCCTGAACAACGATATTATAGAGCCAAGCAGTTTATAGATCGCTGTTTCTGGTTTGGTTTAGTTGAATCATTTGATCGCTCTATGGATTTACTTTGCCATGCATTGAAAAAACCAGCATTGGGTATCAGTCAAAAGTTGAATGTTAGAAAAGACCCCGTAGAACTGTCGGAAAAAGCACGCCGAAGAATTGAAATATTGAATGCCTGGGATATCAAACTATACCGTTATGCAACACGTGTGTTTGAGTCTAGATATGAAGCTATGTTGAATGATTTAGACTCATACAAAAGCCATAATAGCCAAGATTTGAATGAACTATTAGACAAACAATATCAACAAAATCAGAGACAATTAGTTCATCAACCAGAAGTTAGGCTAACCTTTGATCAAGCCATTATTGGTCAACAGTGGCACAGAAGAGAACTGATGTATCCTGAACATGAATATTTTCGCTGGACTGGACCACAAGAAGACGCTTGGTTAGATATGTGGATAAAACCAGTGGATGGTCAATTATCACTTCGAATCATTAATGCCATATCCGAGCAGATTTTGGATGACTTGCAGTTGAGTATTAATGGTCAAAGAGTACAGTGGCAAAGCGATGATACTGGAGTCGTTCGTGTCATTAAAGTAGAAATAGCAGCAACATTAATTAGGCCCAATGGATTGATGCGTGTGGGGATCCATCTTTCAAATACCCAGAGTCATCAGACTGCCTTCGGATCAGATGATGAGAGGCTTGTCGGGGTGGCTGTACATTGGCTAAAATTCAGCACATGAGTGATCATGATCCCATTTTTATTTGCGGACGTTTTCGTGCAGGTACTTCATTCTTGTGGCATGTTTTTGACCAGTTGGCAAATTGTTGCGCATGGTATGAGCCTTTACATCCACAATTGTTGACGCATATTCAAGGGACTCCTCCAAAAGCCGATCATGTTGGGATTAATGATTATTGGCATAGTTATCGACGGCACCCGCAATTCAAGCAAAGCTATGATGCAAGCTTTGCTTACCGCCAATTATGGTTGGAAGCGACTGACCAATGTGAAACACTTAGGCAATACATTCAATCGCTGATCGATTTGTCTGCAGAGCAACAACCTGTGCTCCAATTCAATCGCATGGATTTACGGTTGCCATGGTTGAAAAGGCAATTTCCTCAAGCCAAAATTGTATATATTGAACGAAATCCCTTGCAGCTGTGGCAATCTCAACGGAAGCACCTTTGTTTGGCAGATCGAGACAATGAATCGCACTCGGATGCCTATGAGTTGATGCAGTGGTCTGTGGCGTTGACCGATATTCTACCTTTCATGGCACATCAACCAAGTCGTCACGGTTTTTTTAGGTTTTACTGTTTATACAGGTTGTCAAAGCAGTTAGGTCATGCTCATGCAGACTTGGTTTTGTCATTGGATGAAGATGTGTTTGAAAGTGCGCGTGTTATCGAAAAAATAAATCAATTAGTGCCTCTGAACAAAGAACAAAGAGAACATTTGAAAAAACATATTTCGATACCGAACAAAGAGCCATTGTCAAACGAACAGGTTGAAGTCTGGTCGGCCATCATGACTGATGTTGATATACTGTTTCAGTTTAGTGGGCTGTGTCAGGTTGGTAAACTGTCATTGTCACAGATTAAATGTGAGCATCCAGATTACTGGCAATCTTTGGCTATCGATTTGGAGTCACACCATCAGGAAATACTACAAGTGTTGGCTAATCAGCAAAGTCAGTTAACCGAACAGTTACAAATTAATCAACAGCAAGCTACCATTATCAAAAATCATGAACAAAGAGAAAAGGAAGGAAATCTTTAGTCGTTGGAGGAAGATTAACCCGAAACCCGAAACTGAGTTGGAGTATCGCTCACCTTTTGAGCTATTGGTGGCGGTGGTGTTGTCAGCACAATCGACCGATGTTGGTGTTAACAAAGCGACACGTAAATTATTTCCGGTAGCCAATACTCCTGAAGCTATTGACGCCTTGGGTGAAGAAGGTTTGAAAAAATACATTAAAACCATTGGTCTGTTCAATTCCAAAGCTAAGCATATCATTCAGACTTGTCAAATCCTAATGGACCAATATGACTCACAAGTACCTGAAAATCGTCGAGATCTTGAAGCATTACCCGGTGTTGGCAGAAAAACAGCCAATGTGATATTAAATACTGCCTTCAGACAACCAACTATGGCAGTTGATACACATATTTTCCGCGTCAGTAACCGCACCAAAATTGCACCAGGTAAGACAGTTTTGGAAGTTGAAAAAAGACTCATGCGATTAGTTCCCAAAGAGTTTATTCTCGATGCCCATCATTGGTTGATATTACATGGCCGTTATACCTGTAAAGCCAGAAAACCATTATGTAAAGAATGTGTTATTTTGGACTTATGTGAATACAAAGAAAAAGACTTATCTATTGGTGAATGAAAAAGTGAAGAGATAAAAAACCACGGTTGATGCCGTGGTTTTTGAGTGTGCACAATACGTTTTTCATAAAGAATAATACATATCAAACTCCGCTGGATGAGTGGCCATACGAATTCGGGTGACTTCATTCATCTTCAAGCTAATGAAACCATCAATGACATCATCAGAAAACACACCTCCCGCCTTAAGGAAGTCACGGTCATTGTCCAATGCTTCCAACGCTTGATCTAAGGCATGACATACCGTGGGTATGTCTTTGGCTTCCTCAGGAGGTAGGTCATATAAGTCTTTATCCATAGCTGAGCCTGGATCAATTTGATTTTTAATGCCATCAATGCCCGCCATCATCATGGCAGCAAACATCAGATATGGGTTGGCCATAGGGTCACCAAAGCGTAATTCGATGCGTCGAGCCTTGGGATTATTGACAAAAGGAATGCGTATAGATGCTGAACGGTTTTTGGCAGAGTAGGCTAGCATCACGGGTGCCTCAAAGCCAGGAACCAATCGCTTATATGAATTGGTTGATGGGTTAGTAAAGGCATTGAGTGCACGAGCATGTTTGAAGATGCCTCCAATGTACCAAAGTGCTGTTTTTGATAAGCCACCATAGCCATCACCCATGAATAGGTTATTGCCTTCTTTAGACAAGGATTGGTGAACATGCATGCCAGAACCATTATCTCCTACTATGGGCTTAGGCATAAAAGTGGCTGTGTAACCATAATCGTGAGCGACATTATGTACAGCATATTTCATCATCAGCACTTCGTCTGCTTTTTTTACCATGGTGTTGAATTTAGCGCCAATTTCGCATTGTCCTGCAGTGCCCACTTCATGATGGTGAACTTCGACTTCGATACCCATACCTTGCATCACTTTACATATGGCTGAACGCAGGTCATTCAAGGAATCGACTGGAGGTACTGGAAAATAGCCGCCTTTGATTCGGGGTCGGTGACCAGGATTTTCTTTTACATCAGATCCAGATTCCCAGGCACCTTCTTGTGAATAGATTTCATAACCAGTTTTGTTGGGTTCATTGATGAAACTCACACCATCAAAAACAAAAAACTCTGGTTCAGGTCCAAAAAATGCTTGATCGGCAATCCCCGATTGCTTTAAGTAAGCTTCTGCACGTTTTGCAATGGAGCGCGGATCACGCTCATAGCCTTGCATGGTATTAGGTTCTAAAATGTCGCAGCGAATGACCAGTGTTGGGTATTGAGTGAACGGATCAACAAAGGCTGTGGTTTCATCTGGCATTAACACCATGTCAGATTCATTAATGCCTTTCCAGCCAGCAATTGATGAGCCATCGAACATTTTGCCATCTTCAAAAAGATCTTCATTGGCCTGTGAAACGGGTAGTGTTACATGATGTTCTTTACCACCAGTGTCACAGAAGCGTAAGTCGATGAATTCAATGCCTTCTTCTTTAATCAAGTCAAAAATACGATCACTCATTAGGATTACTCCATAGGTATATGTCTAAAAAGGGCTTATCTTAATATTTGGTCATTGATAAATATATACGCAAAATTACCAAATTTTAGTTTATCGGGCTAATAATGTGCTTTTTGTCACTTTTTTGATGAGATGACCACTGTATATTGATGAAATGTTTTTAATTGCGAAAAACTCTGAACAGAAGCTTGTCAGTTAGATTCAGTATTTTGCTCATTACTCAATACCTTGCCAATGAATGTAAAAATAAATAAACACCAAACTTTTTACCCCGGCAAAATGATGTATATCATTGTTTTTGTGCTATTTTTTTGCTATGCCAACGCAGGTATTTATCGTGTTAATAATAATTGGGTTGAAAATGAAACGCCTTTAAAGGGAGATATGTCAGCACGTGTTGCATCAATTTTGTTAGCCAATGAATCGATGCAGTATGATGGTGTATTGCCAAAGGATAGTATGGTGACAGATGTTCAGGTAGTTGAGGATCATATGATCATTGAACTTCATTTGTCCGATGATTTTCTCAACTTACAATTAGATGAGGAGCGGTTAGAATTGATGAGCAGAGCGATCGATTTGAACCTTAATCTTCTTAATCAAGCAGCTTCCCAGATTCATTTTACTGTTTTAAAAGAGGGCCAATCTATTGCACTATCTAATTTTTTAAATATCCCTGCTGTGCCTGATAAGCCTGATGATATCGAAAGGCAATCTTCTGTTGGTTATAAGAATAAAAACACCCCCAGTTTGGGATTTTTAAGAGATAAAGTATTGTTCATTTCTCAAGCCCATGGTTGGATTGATTATGATGACTTCCGAGAGTGGTCAACTCAGCGTGGGATACACCATCAAATCGTAGAAGATTTTGTCAATTCAGAAGGTGTCAACCAATATTTATTAGAATATCTGACACTTGCTGGTGCAAAAGTGTTTGCGCTGAGAGAACGTGACATGAATTCCTTGATGTTGATTGTCGACAATGATGATCCAGAATATGAAGAGATTGGGCAATCTTTTTTATTCAATAACTCTTCTGCCAATGGATTTGCAAATCACCAGGCACCTTATTCTTCAGAAACAGATCCCTTTAGGGACAATGGTGGCTCAGATCGTATCATCACTACCAGTCCAGTTGAAACAGCTCAAGCTGTTTGGCACTTACAGGTACCTGAAGATGGCTATTATCATGTTTATGTTTCATATTCAGGTGATGGTAATCGCCCAACAGATGCTAAATATACTGTTCACCATGGTGGTATTGAGACAGAATTTGTTGTCAATCAACAAAGGCATCGTTACATATGGAATCATTTGGGTGAATTCTATTTTTATCAAAATGATAACAACCATGTCAGATTGAGCAATCAATCATCTGAAAGTAATACCACGGTTTCTGCTGATGCTGTTCGACTGGGTGGAGGTATGGGTGATGTTGTTGGCAGCTATCATGGTGTTGTCAGTGGTAGGCCCCGATGGGAAGAGGGGGCCCAAACGTGGACTCAATATCAAGGAGCCAGTTCTACTATTCACAACAGTAAAGACTCGAGTGCCCGACCACGATTTGCTGATTGGGAGCATTATCAGGGAGAAGATTCTGCCTATATATCACTTCATTCGAATGGCGCGTCAGGCACTGCACGAGGCACCAATACTTATATATATTCATCTAATCCTCCAAATGGCAGTTACGATACGACACAATCTGTTGAAGGTTCTGCAGAATTGCAAGCCGCTATACATGAAGAGATAATAAACGACATCCATCATGCTTGGGATTCCAATTGGAATGATCGAGGTAAGCGATCGGCTTATTTTGCCGAAGTTAACCCCAATAATAATGATGAAATGCCTGCGGTTTTAATAGAGATGGCATTTCATGATAACAGTGAAGATGCAGCAGCGTTAAAAGATCCAGCATTTCGGAAATTAACTTCACGGGCTGTTTATCAAGGAATTGTTAAATATTTTGCTGAAAGAGATGCAATACAACCTGAATTACTTCCCGAACCACCAACCCATTTGTCGATTAAAAGAACTGGTCTAGGAGAATTTACCGTAGCATGGAAACCACCACCTTTTGATGATAACAGTGTTTTAGGAGATCAGGCAACCAGCTATATCATATATCGGTCATTTGATGGTCGTAATTTTGATAATGGTATAGAGGTCTTTGGCGAGTCATACACATTTGATGACCAAGCAATAGGTGTGACACATTTTATTAAAATGAAAGCTAAAAATGCAGGTGGTTTATCACTGGACAGTGAAGTTTTGGGTGTCCACTTAACCAGTAGCCTCGAGAATATTTTAATTGTTAATGGATTTGACCGGCTTGACTCGGGCCAATTGATATCAGAAAACATACCGGATATTGGTGGTTTGGTCAAACGAATGTATTTACGAAAAATGAATAGGTTTGATTATATTATAGAGCATGCAAATGCGATGATTGGTTCAATGGTAGGTTTCGATTCAGCAGCTAATGAAGTAGTCGAAGAAAATTTATTGAGTATGAATGACTACAGCGCTATATTTTGGATACTTGGTGAGGAGTCCAGTAATGATGAGTCACTGTCTTCTTTAGAACAAAGTGCATTGATAGACTATTTAGATCAGGGGGGGCAGCTATTCATCAGTGGGGCAGAAATTGCTTGGGATCTTGATCATTTAGGTACGATCAGTGATCAAAACTTTTACCATAATGTGCTGATGACTGCCTATTGGGCTGATGATGCGAATGTTTATCAAGCAGAAAGTATATTGGATTCACCATTTTCTGGTTTAGGTTTGATCACTTTTGATGATGGCTCTTATCATAGTTATGATGTTGAATATCCTGATGTCTTGGTGCCAATGGGGTTGGCCAACAACTGTATGTTATATCTGGGTATGCAATCTGCCTGTACCTATACAGATAATGGTATTTATAAAGTACTCCACCTGGGGTTTCCTTTTGAAACGATCATTGGAACACAAAGCAGAAAAGAGTTGATGGAAATGACGTTGGATTTTTTTAATGTTCCCATGTTTGATGATCTCATTTTTGCAGACAGTTTTGAATAACATCGCCAACAGCATTCAAATATAATTGTCAGATTTGGTTAAGAAACACTTAATCGCAAAAGTGTGATTTTGCTGATGTTTTTTGACCTCACTTGAGCCTGGCGGCTCAAGTTGGCAGTTGCTCTTCAGTCCCTTATTTGTTTATTTAACAAGTAAACAAATCGAACAAAACACAGCCTCTTCCATATTCCAAATATTTTTCACTAGCGAACGCTTCGGCTCACAAAAACATCTTGTTTGTCCGATAATGGATATGGTCTATATCAACTTGAAATATTTATCAAGTTCTTTTTTGTATTACTTTTGAGTATTGAAGAAATAGTTGAACTTATTTTCAAAAAACTTTCGATGGATAGGGCAATTATAATTACTAGATACCCATATGTTTTCAGTCAAGTCGAGAGAGTGCGCTTGTTTTAATCGCGTATTCAGTCAATGGAATGTTAGCTTCTTTGTTCGTTTGTTTTTTGTCATATACATGTTGCTGGTTTGTTTTTTTGCACAGGCACTACGTACGACAAACAAACCTTCAGTTGATGCTCAAAAGTTGAGTTATCAAAAACTGACGGTTTCAGATATAGAGTTCAGTAAGCAGCTTGGTCAACAGTTGTCAAATATCGATGAAGAAGGTCAGTTTGAGCGTGATATAACTGAAAGAGGCAAAGTTATTGATTTAGATATTAACTTGCTTGAAAAAACCTCATCACAAAAAATCTCAAAAGATCAAAAAGCATGGGCCATTGAACTTACATCACCTGGTGCTGATTCTGTGTATGTCAAATTTAGTTTTGATGTTCCCAAAAGTGGCCGATTCCATATTTATTCTGATGATGTATTTTTTGAGTTTTCACCTCACTCAGACCTTGGGCATTTGAAGCAAGAGCAGATGCAAACGTTGTCATTTGAGGGTGATAGTCTTTTATTTATCTATACCCAAGATGCCAAGGATCCTGATCCTGAATCGATTGTAATCACTGATTTGATCCATTCTAAAAAAATGGATCAATTCGAAAAGGATGATCCAGAACTCAATGGTATGGTATGTAATGAAAATCCGGTTTGTAATAACATGAACTATTATGAGGCTTTGTCAAAAGCAGTTGTCAGTATCACGATTAATACAGAGGACAACCAAAACAACACAATCAAAAATAAATGCACAGGGACTTTGTTGAATTCAAATACATCACCCAAACGATCTTTCATTCTTACAGCGGGCCATTGTATTGAGAATATTCCAGGTATATTGACACCAAATTTAAATAAGACTTACACTGAAATATCCTTTATTCTCAATTTCAAAACCAGTTCGTGTAATTCATTGAGTACAACGAGTTCTGGTATACACCTAGGTACGAAAATTTTATCATATGCATATATCGACTATAAAAATGAGGTCGATTATGCGTTGTTAGAATATGAGTTTCCGGATTTGTATTTGTTTGAAGATGTAAATTATGCGGGTTGGACTGCAGACCCGATTGAGTTGAATTTATATTCCGATTATGACCAAGCGATTTGGCTGCATCATCCTCAGGAACAACCTATGCAAATAACTGTCGAGGATGGACCGATTCATAGAGTTGATTTTGATTATATATTCATTGATGGCGAAGAGAAGGCGGTTCTAGACTATCCTGGGGATAAATTATTTGTAAACCAACTAGAACGAGGGTATACCCATAAAGGTTCATCTGGATCGGGCATGTTTTCAGCGAGCAATCAAAAGTTATTCGGGGTTCACACCAATGTAGTTAATTTACCTCAGCAATGTGCACCTACTAACTCTTTGATGCTGAGTCATACATTTTATGATATGTATGAAGATACATCATTTGGATACCCTTCTATCAGAAGTCATTTGGAGGCTTGGTTTGATCCCCTTGAGTCACCCACCATGGAAGGATTCTATCCAAAAGGACCTATTTCTCCATTCATTCAGCCACCATGGATCTATGAGCCAACAGTATTTGAATTGCAAAATGGACAAAATTTGCTTGGTGAGTTGGTTCAAATAGATGATCTTAATGAACCTCCATTACACTGCTATGATTCAGTAATCAACGGCGATGAGGTCTGGTTGAATTGTGGAGGCTCTTGTGCGCCTTGCGATTATCAGAATAATTGTTATGCGGATTTAACTAATGCAACATTAGATCTTGTTAGCCAAGCAGACGTTTGCTTCGATCCGAAAGAAGGTTATCATAATGCTTATCCAGACACCTGGCATGCTCAAAAACAATATGCCATGGAAATTAATAATGTTATGGCATCATGTCCTATGCACTATGCATCAATCCGCATTGATGGTGAGAATGGGAACTATCATTCAAATTTCCCTACAGAGTTGTGGGATGCTGATATTCATTTTTTCCCTTCTTTTTTATATCACGAAGTACTTTATGATCAGGACAATCAATTATTACCTCCACACCTTCAAGTGCGCGAATGGCTCGATCCTGATGGTGGTTGGCCTTGGGGAGCAGAAATTAAATTACAACTTGTCCATGATACTGGAGATATAAATCTCCCTTTTAAATATTTCATCGGGGGAGAAAAAAAAATCAATAAGACAGTCTATTTAAGATCTGAAAAACCGAATATTCTTAATAAAGATATTGCTGTATGTCCAGGCCAGTCAACACAACTATTTGGAGAGGTGGCGCAAAATCATTTTTTTCATTGGCAAGGGCATTCAGAATTGCTTGATTCTGCATTTGTATTAAACCCTATTTTTACACCGGATCAGCCCGGTGACTATGTTTTAGAGTTAGTGGGTTATCGCTACTATGACGAGGATCATAATATTTGTACTAATTCAGATGTTGTTAACGTCCAGACCATTGAGTTACAAGCAGTTGATGTGCCCAAGTTAGAAGTAGGTATTGGCGAACAAGTTGAATTAATAGCGCCGCTAACAGGTGATGAAGGTGTAGAGGATGATTTCAACTATTCCTGGACATCGACATTCAATCAGTTTCAGTCAGATGAGCGTAATCCGGTATGGACAGCTCCTATGGAGCCTGAGAATAATTTCAAGTTGACAGTTGCAGTTGATGGGCCTGGCGTTCATACAAGCTGTAATAATAGTTTTGAGCTATGGGCAGATATTAAGGATGGTGCTTGTCATGTTGAGGTGACGCCGTTGTCATCTGATACGGTGAAAGTCCAGTGGCAAGATTGTACTGGAGATGGGGTTGATGTTAATTACTATACGATCAAGCGGTGGATTGATGATGGTTGGGAACTGTTAGGGAATGTGCCAGGTAATCAATTGTCTTTTTGGGATTATGATGTACCTGTGGGTACAGAAAAGCTTAAGTATATGGTGATTGCATTGAAGCAAGATCCTGATACGAATCAGAATATAGGTTCAGCCAACGGAGCTAAATCGGCCGAGATTTCTATGGAAAGTTTTGTTTTTTCTGAATATGAGTGGAACGGTTTAGATCATGTTTATGGCAACATTTCTTTTGCTGATGTTGATCTTGACAATGACTTGGATGTTTATTTTTCGATGTTTTATGATGTTGATGACCTTCCAGAGAGTCGTTTTCATGAGAATGATGAACAAGGGATTGGTTTTTCCAATTGGATAGCAGGTAATGGATTACCTGAGGAGACATTTTCTGTGACTACCTGGGGTGACTATAATCGGGATGGTTATCCTGATGCATTGGTATCTGGTGGATTGGGATCGGATAATTTATACCCTACGGTGTATCGGAACAATGGAGGTAACTCGTTTACCAAAGTTTTTGAGGCTGATAATGAGTTGTTAAAGTCAGGTGTATGGGGTGATTTTAATGGAGATGACTTTTTAGACTTTTTGGTTACTGGTTGTTCAGGCACGAAGATTTATTATCAACAGAGTAATGGTTTATTGTTCACAGGTGTAGATGAGGGCCTACCATCGATCAATATATCGCATACGATTGGTGGTTTTGGAGCGGTAGCTGGAGATATGGACAATGATGGTGACTTGGATCTTCTATTTATGGGAGCTGATTGTGATGATGGCAGTCCTAAGAAGCGTCAGTATAGGAATAATGGAGATGGAGACTGGAGTCCTATTGGTTTGATAGAAATTCCGGAGCATTATATTCAGTCTACGTTGAAGAACAGCGCTGGCGCTTTTGGTGATTACAATGGGGATGGGTTATTAGATTTAGTGATTGCTGGAGAAAGAGCGAATGGTACTTTACGAACGGAAGTTTATCGTAAACCAAGCACATTCGAACATTATTATGAATATGAGTTGGTTGCGAGTCTTCCTGGCGTGAAGTATCCGCAGCTTTCCTGGGCGGATTATGATAATGATGGTGATTTAGACCTTTTGGTTGGTGGAGAGGATGCTGAAGGTGTATGGTCGCAGAGTCTATATAAAAATATGGGTAATGATCAATTCAGCAAGGTTGAAGTTGATCTGGGTTCTTCGAGGTTGGGCCATGCCTGGGCTGATATGAATAATGATGGTGTTTTGGATTTATACAATTCACAGTATGTTTATTTAAATCACATGCCAGATAATGCAGATGAGTATAAAGCCAAGAACACGCCACCTGAGGCACCGTCATGGATGGGTAGTTATGTTGAGGGTAATGACCGGATATTTGTCTGGGGTCCTGGATCAGATCAGTCTGATGAAACGCCTGTTGATGGTTTGAGTTATGATTTACGTATCTGGAACCCGAATACGATGAAGTGGGTACGCCCTGGTTCTAAGTATTTTGTAGGCAGGGGAGGTATTCAAGGGACATCATGGCGTTTAAAAGGAGGTGCCTCATTACCTGAAGTATCAGATTGGGAGGTTGCGACTGTAGATGCGGGCTATACGAAATCAGTGTATTTGAGCTCGAATAATTTGATGCAACCGCCATTACCTGAGTATGCGATGCTGTTGCCGGATCCGGATGATTATCCTTTGTGTAAAGGGACGGCATTTCATGTTGATGTTCAGCCGAAAGCAGGTCAAGTAGGCCCAGCACCGAGTGCTACAGATTTCACATCGACTGATCCTGCCAATACGGTTGAGAAGTTGAGTTTGACTCAGGCTAAGGTGGTGCGACATCAAGAATGTGATGATCCATATTGTTATTTAGAGATCACGGCAGATCTTGAGTTCAATGGCTCAGGATCACAGCAGATTGTTGGAGGTATTGAAGTACCTGGTAAGAATGGTGTTTATGATACGGTAGTCCTTGATTGGATTGAACATGAAGGTGATCCAGCAGTTCGAGCGACATTAATGCCGCCGACTAATGGAGGTAAGGAGGCGGATCATATTTACTGGTTGACGCCACCTGAGGGTATCCAGCGTATAGGTGATTATCACAGTGACAGTATTATTTTCAAGGTACAAGAAGGTTATCAGCCGGAGGCCCTTTGTGGAGTCCAACTCACTGTCAATGCCACCCATGAGTGTGGCCCTGATGGTAATTTTTATGCCTCAGGTGTATTTGGAGAAGACCCCATATCTTTGGAAGGTGAAGTTCACATGGTGGCTACTCCAGATGTTTATGGACAAGTCGACATTAGTTGGCAGTTGGAGGGTCAACAATCCATCATAGTGATGCGAGAAGCAGCTGCGGTGACACAAACCCCTCTTATTAATCAGAATTACAACGCCAGTTCGGTGTTTAGCGAAGGAGATGATTTAGGGGATGGGAACTATATCGTTTATAAGGGTATAGATTCTGAAGTGACGGTGACAGGAATGACTCCTGGGATGAGTTATGAAATCAAGCAATTTGTCTTGCATGAAGATATTTCTTGTTACCCGACTGACTACTATTATTTTGGCTCCGCATCTAGTGAGCTTGCCTCATGTCCTGTATGGGAACCAGGTAGTGTTGAAATTGATATTGAGTTGTTAGAGATGAATCCCGGTAATGGAGAGCTGAAAATTTCCTGGACACCGGATCAAGACCGTGAATGGGTTGTTCTAATGCGTTACAATAATCTTGTTGATATGGCACCAACTTGGGGTGAAAATTATGCTGCCAATTTAGTTTGGGGTCAGGGTGAAGACATTGGTCAGCAAACCTATGTTATGTATCAAGGCAGTGAGACAGAGTTGATAGTGACAGGGCTTGCTCCTGGCGAGCACTATTCAGTAAAAGTCTTTGGCTCTCGAACAGGAATAGCAGGATGTTATGACAATGATTATTATTTTGGAGATGCAGATTGGGTTGGATTGTCTCTGGCTAATCCTCAAGATGACCTTAATCCTGGGGCAGCGTCCTATGTGTTTAGTGAACCCCAAGGAGCTTATGAGGCGGTTTGCCAAGGGGGGATGGCCGCCATGCAATTGCAACAAGTTGGCGATGGAGAGAGTCCAGAGTCGATTGTTTATACCTTAGAAGATGCCAGTGGTGGGCAAATCTCTGGGCAAAATACTTACAATGTAAAAACCTATAGTGTTTCTCCTATTGGAACTTGTGCATTGCCGCAAAATTCCTGTGCTGTTATGGGATCTTGTTATACTGTCAATGCGGAATTAACCTTTAATATCAATAATGAGGAGTATAAACAATACGTATCTAAGAATGTAGCTGCTTATTGTGGACCCTGTCAGGAATGGTGAATTCTTAAATAGGTTGGCTTTGCCTCTTTATTCGTGGGCTTTTTACTATTTGTAAATCGCCCGCGAACAATTAATGGGTAGTGTGTGCTGAAAAACGGATCGCAATTTATTCCTTATAAACCATTATCATTAAGGCGTCAGGTTAAGATAAAGGTTTCCCAGGTTAATATTTACAATAAAAGGCGCTAAAATTAGCTCAAGATATCAACGAGCGTCCAATGACCATATATTTATCTTCAATCAGTGATTGCGCCCAGCACATCGTCGAAGTGACAGGTGGTGATATGGTGGTTGGCACACCATTAGGGATTGGTAAGCCCAATCCCTTGATTAATGCCTTATGGGAGCGGGCGAAATGTGATGGCTCAATCCGATTAGAAATATGCACAGCATTGTCCTTACAACTACCTCGAGGACACTCACTGTTAGAAAAGCGTTTTTTGACACCATTTTCAGAAAGGATTTTTGGCCGATATCCTGAACTGAATTATCTGGATGATGTGGCAAATGATTCATTAGCAGAGAACCTCAAGTTGACTGAGTTTTATATACAGTCAGGTAAGATGCTGCACTCTAAACACGCTCAGCGCAACTATACCAGCAGTAATTATACGCATGCGGCCAGAGATATCTTGGATAGAGGTATGAATGTGTTGGTGCAAATGGTGGCTGTAAAGAAAACACCCAGGGGAAATCAGTACAGTTTGAGTAGCAACACCGATCTGACTTTGGATATGGTGTCGATTATTAAACGCAAAGGTTTGAAAAAACCGTTGTTTGTTGCCATGGTCAATCCAGAGATGCCATTCATGGCTGGTCAAGCAGTGGTGAGTGATGATTTTTTTGATGTCATTGTTGATGATAGAGCACACTATTTCAAACCCTTTGCCACACCTCGAGCCAAAGTTAATGCGGTTGATTACCACATAGGTCTGTTGGCTAGTACATTGATTCAGGACGGTGGTACATTGCAAGTGGGTATTGGATCATTGGGTGATGCATTGATCTATACTACTCAATTAAGACATCAAAAAAATCCAAAATATCAGTTGTTGCTTTCGGATTCTGGGTTATTAGACCAACATCACGAAGTCATAGCAAGGGTTGGTGGCACTGGTATCTTTCGACAGGGTTTATATGCGGCCAGCGAAATGTTCGTGGAGGGGTTTGCACACTTATATGATGCCGGTATTCTGAGACGTAAAGTGTACCCTGATGCAGCCATTCAAACACTGATTAACAAAGGTGTTTTAACTTCACATGTGCCTAACAATGTCATTGAAATTTTGCTTGAATATGAAATACTTGATGAGCGATTGACTAAACGTCAGATGAAACGATTGCAAGCGTTGGGTATTTTGCAAGCGGATTTAAAGATGGCAGAAGGTCAACTGATGAAAGTTGATGGACAGTGTTTTACAACAGATTTGTTCGACTATGACAATGTTCAAGCCATTCAACAGCACTGTCTGGGCAGGGAGTTAAAACAGGGTGCAGTGCTTCATGGTGCTTTTTTTCTCGGATCTCCATGGTTTTATCATTGGCTCCACCATATGGATGATGAAACTGCTGAGTTATTTCAAATGACTGCAGTCAGTCAGGTTAACGAGTTGTATGGAGGTGAAGCACTGGATCGTGTTCAAAGAGTTAAAGCCCGTTTTATCAATACATGTATGAAGGTCGATGTGTTGGGTGCGGCTGCTTCTGACACACTTGATAACCAGCAGGTGGTCAGTGGTGTAGGAGGGCAATATAATTTTGTAGCAATGGCTCACGCACTAGAAGACAGTCGTTCCATTTTGATGTTACGGAGTACACACCAAGGAGCTCATGGTGTTGAGAGTAATGTGGTATGGAAGTACCCATATTGTACCATTCCCAGACATTTACGCGACATTGTTATCACAGAATATGGTATTGCTGACTTAAGGGGACAATCTGATGAAACTTGTATCAAGCGTATGATTTGTATTGCAGATTCACGTTTTCAGGAACATTTGCGGCGACAAGCTGTTCGGTTTGGTAAGTTATCATCCAGCTGGTCTGTACCAGAGGTCTTTAGGCAAAATCAGCCTGAATTAATTCATCAGCAACATGTACAGTGGCAAGAAAAAGGTTGTTGCCCTGCCTATCCATTTGGCAGTGATTTTACTGATATCGAATTGGAGTTGATCGCTGCTCTTCAATATTTGAAGAAAAGAACTGGCTCTCAATGGCAAAAATTAAAAATATTGTTTAAGGCATGGTGCCTGAAAGCAGAAAAGAACTGGTCAGAACATCTGAAACGGATGGACTTGTTGTTACCTAAAAACAAGCAAGAAAAGTTCTATCAATCCTTATTGATTTTTGCTTTAGAACAGACTCATTCAACAGATTAAAGGTGTTTTCTTATGATAAATCGACAATGTTAAAATATTTAATACCAACTTTTAGAGGTATTTGATATCAGTTGACTTTGATCACAAAATTTTTTTAACATATCAACATGTCAACTCAGTCCATTATTGAAACATACCACCGTCAAGTAGTTAACAAATTTCAGATTTATAACAGTTTATTTCTGAACCTACCCTTTGATCAGATACATCAAGTTGGTGTACTTTTGCCATTGTTAAATCAAGCCTGTCAAAAAGCTTACCTGAAAGGGCAGAGCCCTTTTCAAATTATTGAATCTTTTTTAAATGGACAGTTAGGAGAGCAAACCGAAAAGGAACGCATCGCTGTACTGTTCAAATTCATACAATACATAGAGAGACAGATTGTGCTTTTTGATGCAACAGAAGAAGCTGCATTTGCTAACAATCATGACTTTGATGGGGAGGGGAGCTTGCCTTATATGTCTCAACGGAGTCATTTTCTGGGGCTTTCAGAATCATTAAAAAAACAGATGGCCAGTTACCATGCGCGTGTTGTATTAACAGCCCATCCAACACAATTTTACCCAGGTGTTGTACTAGGTATCATCAGTGAATTAGCTGCAGCGATCCAAGCTGATGATGTTGATACCATTGCCATGTTGCTCAAACAGCTGGGAAAAACACCGCTGTATAAAAAAGAAAAACCGACACCTTATGACGAAGCGGTTAGCCTCACGTGGTATTTGGAAAATGTGTTTTACCAAGCAGCGCAAGAGATCAACAACCGCATTGACCAATTCATATATAAGGAAGATGATTTGCCAGAAAATCGGTTTATAGAAGTAGGATTTTGGCCTGGTGGTGACCGTGATGGTAATTCCAATGTGACTGCTCAAATCACCAGAAAAGTTGGGCGAAGATTACGATCTAGTATCTTGAAATGTTACTTCCGTCATATTAGGAAGCTAAAAAGAAGATTAACTTTCTCACGTGTCGAACAAATGGTATCAAGCATTGAAAAACGTCTTTATGAAGGCGCCTACACGGATCCTGAAATTTATACTTACAGTGCCGAACAGTTTTATGATGATTTGAAGGCAATTAAAAAGCGCTTAGAACAGGATCATCAGTCCCTATTTGTTGATCAGGTAGTGGTGTTGATGCGCCAAGTGATGACATTTGGATTTTTCTTTGCATCGATTGATGTTCGACAAGATTCTAGAGTCATTATGAGTGTCTTGGATAAAGTGAATACTATGGTTGCCATTGATGATGCTTTAGTTGTGGATACACTGGGTAGCATACAAGCTATTCAGGCGATCCAGAGTGAAAATGGACAGGCAGGCGCTCATCGCTACATCATAAGCAACTGTCAGGATGAGATGCATATTTTGGCTGTTCTATCGTTGATGGAAAAGGCGGGACTTAATAAACCTTATAATGTTGATGTGGTGCCCCTTTTTGAGACCATAGACGATTTAAAAATGGCTCCAACCATTATGCAAACGCTTTATCAGCATCGAGGTTATAGAGAACATCTTGGAAACAGAAATAGGCAGCAAACTATCATGCTTGGTTTTTCAGATGGAACCAAAGATGGTGGCTATATCGCAGCTAATTGGGCTATTTTGCGTGCGAAAGAGACCCTTTCACAAGTGGCAAAAGACCATGGCATTACGGTATCGTTTTTTGATGGTCGTGGTGGCCCTCCTGCGAGAGGTGGAGGCGCAACACATCGATTTTATGCATCACTCAGCCCTGAGATTCAGAATCACGTTACCCAATTGACGGTTCAGGGACAAACCATTTCAGCTAATTTTGGACATCCAGAAACAGCACAATTTAACTTAGAACGGTTGCTCAGTGCTGGTGTCTCTAATGCCATGACCCCTCCTAAAGAAGCTTGGCCGGATGATGTCTATGAAGTCATGAGTCAATTGACTAAAACAAGCCTGTCAGCTTATCGGGCTTTTAAGGATCATCCACAATTTGTCCCTTATTTGGAACAAGTCAGTACACTAAAATACTATGGGCAAACCAATATTTCGAGTCGGCCAATTAAGAGGAAAAGTGACAGTGGCAGTCTCAATTTTGAAGACTTAAGGGCGATTCCTTTTGTTGGAGCGTGGAGTCAATTGAAGCAAAATGTATTGGGTTACTATGGTGTCGGAACGGCACTACAACAAGCGATAAACGACGGTCAATTGTCTCAGTTGCAAAACTTATATCAAGTCTCAGGTTTTTTTAAAACCTTAATGGATAATTGTATGATGTCGATAGCCAAATCTTTCATGCCATTGACGGCTTATTTGCAGGATGATGTCACTTTTGGCACTTTCTGGAGATTGATTTATGATGAATTTATGGCAGCAAAAAATGCACTGCTGCTTGTATCACAGCAGCAAGAACTACTTGCTAATCAACCATTGAGAAAAGCTTCAATAGCGGCCCGAGAAAGTATTGTTCTACCTTTGTTAACGATTCAACAATATGCTATACAAAAAGTTGATCAGTTGAAACGTCAAAATCCTTGTGATGAACAGTTGCCAGTTTATGAGAGTATGGTGGTGCGGTCGTTATATGGAAATATCAATGCCAGTCGCAATGCGGTTTAGTCATTAACCTAACATCATGGTGCCAAGAGAACATTTTATTTTTGAAACCCCACGGCCCACTCATATATTCTTTCAATTCAACTGGTTACTAATAGCTGCGAGATAGAGGTCAATACCAGTATACTTTTTTCCATTCTGTTAAGGTCTAGGATGATATTGGAGTCATGATTTTCGGTCTCTGAAACAGCTAAAGTCAACCATAAATAAACAGATATGCGCTACCAATAGCGTCTGTAGTTGGAGTGCTGTTCAACAGCACTCCACGGGTTAATTTAGGTTAAGGTTTATACTCATCAATGCCTAGATCATATGGTCCCAAGTGATCAGCCATTCCGTCCCAATTATATCCACGAGTTTCATGTTCAATATCCATAAATAAAGGATCTTCTTCTTTGAAGCAATAGTCAATAGCTGGTGAACTTGGTTTTAGGCGATAGTCTTAGTTTTGAGGGTTCACAAATTGAGGGTTGTCGACCTCATTAAACCAGGGGCCTATCGAGTTGATTTCATGAGCAATGATGCAATGAAACTCACTGTTACTGTTATTATCGGTTTCATCAAGAACTGTTACACCGTTGTTTTCATGAATAATTGAGGAATGTACCTTAACGTTGCCGCCAGTGTTACTGATTAGAGCGTGTTCAATATTATTGTCTGTGATGGTTACATAGGCCATTTCCAGTGATGGGTTTTCATTTTGGTTTGGGTCTCCTACATGGATCAAAATATTATTCTCGGGGTTGAGCTGATTCGATTCTTTGTGATCAGTGAATAAACTGGTTTCGATTTTGACAACAGTGTTTATACCCTTGGAGGCCAATGCTGACCCATAATGAGCCACGTTGTTGGTAAAATGAGTATGACTAATCAGGGCCTGACTTCCTTGGTCGAAGTACAATCCGCCACCACCGATTGTATTTACAGCTGCGGTGATGTTTTTCTTGAGCACATTACAGAATTTGGGATTCCAACAGGATTCATCACTTAGGCTAAGGCTATTTGGTGATGTCATCAGTAATTGGCCAGATTGCTGCCAAATACCACCACCAAAAGCAGCTTGATTTTCGTTGATATTAA
>JAUIGR010000031.1 GCA_030430025.1 Gammaproteobacteria bacterium | reverse complement strand
ATTTTGTTGATGATTTCGACCAGAAAGTAACAATAATTTTAACATCGCCGGTCGAAATATAACAGGTATAACAACAACATTGTATTTAATATCAATCTCTTATTTGTTTTTCAGGACTGACTACTTATATAATGGATTTTTTAACTCTCGTTCATAGCCAGTCTCTTTGTGAAAAAAAACTGTAGGTGAATAAGCTCTCTGTAAAGTAACACCATTATGATCAGAAAGTGTTGCTTCAAGATATAGATTGCCTGAAAAATGCATTGTATTTAAATCATGCCCTACAAACAATTGTTCCAACTTTTCTAATGATAAAGTCAATACACCACTTTCCCCCATTGAAAGGTGATCTGTATCTACTAAAGGCATGGTAACTAAATCACCCATAGCCATGGCATGGGCCACTAGCTGATAAGATATGCGTTGATTGAATTGATTGATGATCTTAAAGTTCAAAGTACTATCAGTTAAAAATCCTATATCAGATTTTGAGTCCCAATAAATCTTTGCTAACGGCGAACTGTTATCCTTAACTCTTGCATAACCCAATAATGAGTTAAACACTAGCAAAACTACGACTGCTAAATGGGTAAATTTCATATTTTTCTCCTTAAAGCTTGCTTAATGATTTCCTTACCTTGTTTAATGAAATTTATACCTTGATAACAAACTGGAAATATTTAAATAAGCAAACTACTCACACACTACTAAAAAGCTTGCTTAATGATTTCCTTACCTTGTTTAATGAAATTTATACTTTGATAATAAACTGGGAATATTTAACTAAGCAAACTACTCACACACTACTAAAAAGCTTGCCTAACGATCTCATTAACTTGCTTAATGAAATTAATATTTTGATAACAAACCGGTGATATTTAAAACAAGCAAACTACTCACTCTATGGAAAAGCTTATTTAATAATCTCCTTAATTTGTTTATTGAAATTAATACTTTGATAACAAATCAGAGACATTCAAGACAAACACACTATTCACACACACTATGAACACTGGGATTGTATATTCATTGCCTGAATAAAACTGTGAAATATCCCACGATATTTAACTAAAGGTCCTGTAGTTGAAGATGGCATTGGTTATTTGTACAATAAATTGGTCATGCCCAAAGCAAAGCACTCAGAAAACTGATAAATATGAGAATTGTAAATGGAAGAAGAGTTTGAAATTTTATGTGAATTTGATGAGTCATGGGATGTGGTAGAAGTGCGGGCAAGGAGAAAATCGTCAGGGTGTCCATTGGATGTTTCTGTTAAGCTTGTTCGTCAATTGGAAACCAGTTATTTAGAACTTGTCAATTGTCATGATTACCATGTCATAGAGAGCCTATTAGATGCTGAAAAAATTCAAATTTCAAGATCAGTCGGTGCTCAATTAGAATTCGGTAGTATACGTGTAGCGTGTTTTGATGAGACATTTTCTGAATTCTATTGTGACGAGATATGCTGAATTGTCTAGCAATGAGAAGCCGGGCTATAGCGTGATGTACTGAGGATGATTGATGGATAGCTATCAGATCAACGTAGATGGTAAGGAGCATAATTTTCTAGTGTTCAAAAGGCTTACCGAGCCATGTCATCAGTGTGGTGTAGAGGCATGTGGAAAGGAAGATATTTTGTGGTATGAGACAGCTGAAGATAAGGTATCATTAGTTTACGATGGTTCTACTATAGATATCGTTGTCGAAAGTTTTCTAAGTTATACTGATATTGAAAAATCTGAACTTCCTGTATTTATCTCAGATTGGAATATGGGAAAAGGTTGGAGTGATTGTTGGGTCTATCAGGGGTATTCACTTGATGTGGGTGACCTACATTGTGCGATTGCAATGCTATAATTGACAGAGTTTGAGAGCTGGTTTAGTGATGAGGCTCATGAGCTTTTACAAGCTTTTTTAGATATGTTAGACAAAGCAAAAGAGGCCAATCAAAAATTAAAAATAGTTAGGGGATAAGCTCATAAAGATCATGCCAATAGATGTTTTTTACAGAAAACAAGTTGGTGATAAGCTGATGGTTTCTGATGTTACATTATGATGTTATTAACCTGATTGGCGCGTGAAAGATATGGCTTTGTATGAAAAGGAAGTTTACCTGAACAGTGGCTTCAGTTATCATGTGAAGTATATTTTTTTAAGTGGTGTTCTCAGTGTGGTAGCCAAGTTTTCAGAAACCCGTATCACCTATCATTGGGGCTCAGTACAAACAAGAATATGTCCGATCAACCTTGGGCAGGCAAGTCTTAACAGCTTAATTCCATACTAGTATTCAGAGGAGATTATAGTGATGTCACTGCCAAAAGCTATTTTCATTTCACACGGGGGTGGACCGTTGCCACTACTAGGGGACCCTGAGCATAATGAGATGGTGTCGTGTTTACAAGACATCGCCTCCAGTTTTCCTAAGCCAGATGCGGTCATTGTTGTCAGTGCACACTGGGAGGAAACTATTCCGACAGTTACAGGCATTAACCAACCAACATTGATCTATGATTATTATGGTTTTCCACCAGAGTCGTATCAAATCCAGTACCCCTGCCCTAGTGAACCCGCATTGGCTCATGAGTTATATCGAGTCCTTAATGCAGCGGGTGTTGATGCAAGTGTTGATCAAACTCGCGGGTTAGATCACGGTGTTTTCGTGCCAATGAAAATCATGTATCCGGAGGCAGATATCCCTTGTGTGCAATTGTCATTAATCAAAACACTTGATGCTTCGGCCCATATTAAATTGGGAGAAGCCCTTGCTGGTATAGATTGGACCAATCTTTTGATATTAGGGTCGGGCTTTTCGTTTCATAATTTGCGAGCATTTTTTCGCCCTCCGACGACCGATCATTGTCGCCAAAATGAAGCATTTGAGGACTGGTTAGAAGGGGTCTGTACTTCTACAATTTTATCGGAGGCAGATCGGAGGGAGAAGCTCATCAATTGGTCATTGGCACCAGGTGCAAGATATTGTCATCCCAGGGAAGAGCATCTACTGCCTCTTCATGTATGTTACGGCATGGTTCAATCAGCAGCTGTTGAGAGGTATGAGGTTAGGGTTATGAATTCAAAGTGCAGCATGTATTTGTGGTGAATCGAGTGCGAGCAACTCCTTTGTAATCCTACCAAAAATCATGACATTTCATAGTCAAAAAAAACTGAATTCCAATGCTTTACTTTCTTTAATGCCTGTCCTTTATGATTCTCTTTATTGTCTTTTTTTAACTAGTCCGTTATGTTAGAAACTATCCAATATCTTAACGATTTCTCTGGTGTTTTCTATAACACGAATCAACTTTCCATCTATACTGATCGTCACTAATCCTTGATTAGGGTCAGTAACCACAACTTTTCCTTGTTCATATACCTCATCATCTAAAATTTCTCCGACCACCAATTTCTTTTGCCAACCTGGAGGAAGACTCTTACCTGATTGAACCTTCTTCTGTAGTCCTGGAGGTAACTTTTTCTCCTTATCTTTTTTCGCATAGACTGGACCACTTATAAATAAAGAAAACATAATTATTGTTGCAATTGTTTTCACTTGATTCATTAATTATCTCGATTAGTATAAAACGTTTTTGACACTGCGATTCACTATTCACAAGCTATCAATAAAAGTACTATAAATCATTACCAAACCATCGTCTACAGCAAAATACATATTCGCTTTCTACAATGACAACCTTGATAAAACATCGCACGACGGGATCACCCATACCTGAGGTTGCTCTTTGGTCGACCTAACGTAAACACCAAGTAAAGGACATGGCTGATATTTTTTGTTATTGAATAAATGTGGTACTGGCTATGCCATCGGCTCCTTTGCCACCGTTACCACCTTGACCACCATCACCACCATCACCACCTGAGCCCCCATTTCCTGAATCATCATTACCCATGCCAGGAGAACCACCTGTACCGCCTGTGCCTCCATTACCTCCATTGCCTCCAGGACCACCTATGCCTGGGTTACCTACAATGAGGGTATTGTTTTGTAGTGTGGCGTCGAATGAGTTCAATAGAAAGATGGCGAATGAACTGCCACCAGCTTGTCCGCCTGTACCGCCTGTACCGCCTTGACCACCAGTGCCACCGCCACCACCGCCACCACCTTTGTCGGAGTTGCAAACGCCACCTGCGTTATCACCACCACCGCCACCGCCACCGCCGCTACCACCCTTGCCATGTGTGCCATTGCTACCAGTTGATCCAGGGTTGCCAACCCAAAAGTCGTTGATGATAACGAAACCAATGCCATTATTTCCAGGGCTGCCATCTATACCCTCAGCCCCTGAGAAACCTATAGATCCATTGTTACCTCCACCGAAACAGGAACTACCAGATCCGCCTTGACCGACCGATGCACCACCAGAACCCAATGAACCATTTTGCCCACTGTTACTATCATAGCCACCATCGCCTCCTTTGCCACCATATTCTCCCACTGGACTATTTGTCTGTGCGCCACCAAAGCCACAATTTGTACCCTGGCAGCCATTGGTGCCATTGTTTCCAGTTATGCCGTTACTGCCATCTTGCCCTGTTTGTCCTGGTGCGCCGCCATTACCATTGCCTGCGGTAATGATGTTATTGCTGATGATCAAACCATTGCAATTAATGCAGCGCAAACCATAATTAGTAGCTCCAGGATAATCGGTGTTGGCTGTGGTGATGCTAAAAAAGTCGATGGTTGTTGGTGTTGAAATATCGGCACCATTCACACCAACTCTTTGGTTTTCCAGTCGGAAATCAGAAAAAACTTCGGTGTGGGTGAATCCTCGATCCCACAAGTTGTTATCGTCATAACCTCCATATATGGAGATGCCATCAGCTAATTGGACTAATTCTGGATAGACACCAATGGCCACATAGATTTCTGTTTTTTGTTGTAAGATCGCTTGAGTGATCGCTTCATTGATGGTGTCTAGTGGAAAGTCAATGGTGCCATCGTTTTGTGTGTTACCACTAGTTGACACAAAAATGGCATCTGAGATACTACCATCAATGCCATCACAATTGACATCAATGCGGTTGTTATCAGGGATGTCAATTTGACTTGGATTAATACTGCCATCAGCATCATTACAATCCATATTATTGTAGACAAATTCTATTGTTAGTACACACATGGCAGTACCTGCATCATTGATATCGCCATAAGTATCTAAATCATTGTCAGGATACGCCAATTCACATGGTTCAAAAGCATCGAAAAATATGACATCATTCAAGACACCCATATCATTGGCAAAATTAGTAGGTGAATTGAACATGATTATCAGATCATCATTGATTGAATGATAACCATCAGTGGGTATATCTGCAGTAGTCAATGTGACGCTGTCGACATTGGCAAAATTAATGGTAATGCTGTTGGCATTTGGATCAAAAAACTGGTCGGGAATGACAAAATCTGGATTGATTGCGCCGATTTGTTTGCTAAATTGCGCAGTTGCAAAAAGCAGTCTTCTGTTACTGGTGTTGTTATCAACATCAGAAGGAATAACAAAATTAACGGTGTTGCCATCTGACTCAGCTGATAGTGTCTGGTTACTGATTATGCCTTGATTGGCGTCGTTGGTATATAGTTCGATGAATTGAATAGTGCCATCAGCATTACTGTAGATTTCAGCGATGTCCCAGAGATGAAATGAAGCGTTAGACCGCCCAGTTATAACCAAATTCATTAAACAACTGATCAAAAAAACAGTGATCCCATATTTCATCGTACACCCCCCACAGCGATACCTTATTTATTCTACCACAATGACTTATGTTCAAAAATCAAATTTGGATTTAATCAACGATTGACTGAATGGTGACTATTTATGGAACAAAGATTAAACAAAACTTGAGTTAAAATGACTCTTTTTATTGGCTGGCTTGATCGAAATATAGGGGTCAGACGATCTGGCTGGCTATGCAAGTTTTTTTCATGAGTTAAGGTTGTTTTTCATTAAAGGAAAGATGTCCAAAAATCATTTGGTTAAGATAATTTTGTTGTTTTTAGTTAGCCTTAAGTAGTAAGTTTCCTTTCCGTGTTTTAAGGATACCGTGTTGTTGTATTTAAACAAGCTGTGGCTTTGTAGTCCCAGAGGGAAATTTTTCGGCTTATTAGTTAGGGTCAATTTTTTCATAATGTGAATGATAATGATTCGCATAAAAAATGTCAAACAATTCTCTCTTTTTTATTTTTAGAAACATTAGCTATGAGATTTTGGTGGCTCGGATATTGAACCAATAGCAAGCTCTGGGTGTAATAAGTCTGAGTGACGGCGTATCAAAGCTTTGCTACAATTAAACGTTTTTTATCTTGTCTTTTTATGTCGAAGAATCGAGCATCGAAATCACGTGTAGTACGTGCACCTCATGGTACGGAGTTAACTGCTAAATCCTGGCTGACCGAAGCTCCTTTGCGGATGTTGATGAATAACTTGGATCCAGCGGTTGCAGAACGTCCGGAAGATCTAGTTGTCTATGGAGGGATCGGCAAAGCAGCTCGGAATTGGGATTGTTTTGATGCCATTGTCAAAACTTTATGTGAGTTGAATGCAGATCAAACTTTGCTTATTCAATCGGGTAAGCCCGTTGGTGTATTCAAGACACACAGTGATGCGCCAAGGGTATTGATTGCCAACTCCAATTTAGTACCACATTGGGCTAATTGGGAACACTTCAACGAGCTCGATAAGAAAGGCTTGATGATGTACGGACAAATGACCGCTGGCTCATGGATTTATATTGGCTCTCAAGGGATTGTGCAAGGAACCTATGAAACGTTTGTTGAAGCTGGCCGTCAACATTTTGATGGAGATGTCAAAGGTAAATGGATTTTGACTGGTGGTTTGGGGGGCATGGGTGGAGCTCAGCCGTTGGCTGCAACCATGGCAGGTTATTCTATGATTGCTGTGGAATGTGATGAAACGCGCATTGATTTTCGGTTAAAAACAGGCTATGTCGATAAAAAAGCCAGTCATCTGAATGAAGCCATGGTGATGTTGAATGAGGCATTAGCAAATGATCAAGCCATCTCCATTGGTTTGCTGGGTAATGCTGCTGATGTCTTTACTGATATGTACGCTCAAGGTATTCGTCCTGATTTAGTTACCGATCAGACTTCGGCTCATGATCCAGTGAATGGTTATTTGCCTCAAGGATGGACGGTGGAAGAATGGCGCCAGAAAGCAAAGACCATCCCTAAAACGGTTGCCGAAGCGGCCCGTTTGTCGATGGCTGTGCAGGTCAAGGCGATGTTGAACTTTCATAGTGAAGGTATACCTACAGTCGATTACGGTAATAACATTCGCCAAGAGGCTTTCAATGTCGGTGTTAGTAACGCTTTCGATTTTCCCGGTTTTGTGCCAGCATATATCCGCCCCTTGTTCTGCAGGGGTATCGGACCGTTTCGATGGGCGGCTTTGTCTGGTGATCCTGAGGACATTTATAAAACTGACGCCAAGGTCAAAGAATTAATCGCCGATGATCCACATTTGCATAACTGGTTGGACATGGCGCGTGAGCGCATTCAATTCCAAGGTTTACCCGCAAGGATTTGTTGGGTGGGCTTGGGAATGCGACATAAGCTGGGTTTAGCCTTCAATGAAATGGTCAAATCAGGAGAACTGAAAGCACCTGTCGTCATTGGTCGTGATCACCTGGATTCAGGATCGGTGGCTTCACCAAATCGAGAAACCGAAAGTATGATGGATGGTTCCGATGCAGTATCAGATTGGCCACTATTGAATGCCATGCTGAATACCGCGAGTGGAGCTACTTGGGTGTCATTACATCACGGTGGTGGTGTCGGTATGGGCTATTCCCAGCATTCTGGTGTAGTGATTTGTTGTGATGGGACTGATGCAGCTGCCAGACGCATTGAACGTGTACTGTGGAATGACCCAGCCACAGGTGTGATGCGACATGCTGATGCTGGCTATGATATTGCCAAAGACTGTGCTAAAAAGCACGGTTTAAATTTACCCATGATGGAGAAATAAGATGAGTTTTGTGATTTCTGATCAGGGCTTTATGCTCAATGATTTGCGTCAAATCTGGCAGCATTCAGTGCATGTAAGCATTGACGATCATATGTTACAAGGAGTGATTCAATCACGTAAGACGGTAGAGGATATTGCTTATTCTGGTAAGACAGTATACGGCGTTAATACAGGTTTTGGTTTGTTAGCACAGGTTAAAATAGAGAAGGAAGAGCTGGATACGTTGCAACGTAATTTAGTCATTTCTCATGCAACCGGAATAGGTGATCCGATTGATATCTGTACTACCCGTTTGATAATGACTTTGAAAGCGATGAGTTTATCTCGTGGTTTTTCTGGGGTGCATCCAAATACCTTAAAGCTGTTGCTGGATATGATTAACAAGGAAATTTATCCTGTCATTCCGGAGAAAGGATCAGTTGGTGCTTCTGGTGATTTGGCACCGTTGGCACATTTGACAGCTGCCATGATAGGTATTGGTGAGGTGTATTATCAAGGTGAAACCATAACTGCTGAAGTAGCATTGAAAGAAGCTGGTTTGAAACCGATTGTGTTGGGTCCGAAAGAAGGTTTGGCTTTGCTTAATGGCACGCAAGTTTCTTGTGCTTTGGCTTTGAAGGGGCTTTTTTTAGCCGAAAACTGTTTTCATGCAGCAGTTATTTCAGGTGCATTGTCTATTGATGCTGCAAAAGGTTCTTTAGCTCCTTTTGATGAACGCATCCATACTGCACGAGGTCAACAAGGACAAATTACAGTGGCCAAAGCACTGCGAGATCTATTGAAAGGTTCGCAAATTGTGCTTTCACATGAAGATTGTGACCGAGTACAAGATCCTTATTGTTTGCGTTGTCAACCACAAGTCATGGGAGCTGTATTAGATTCTTTACAGCATGTCGCGAAAGTTTTACTGACGGAAGCCAATGCCGCCACTGACAACCCTTTGGTATTTCCTCATGAGGGTGACGTACTGTCAGGTGGTAACTTTCATGCGGAACCGGTGGCTTTTGTGGCCGATTTTTTGGGCATCACAATCACTGATATGGCTAATATGTCAGAACGTCGCATTGCGATGCTGATTGACCCTGCTTTGAGTCGTTTGCCTGCTTTCTTGGTGCCAGACTCTGGTGTTAATTCAGGTTTTATGATTGCTCATGTCACGGCCGCTGCTTTGGCGTCGGAAAACAAGACCTTAGCACATCCCGCGTCAGTAGATACCATTCCTACCTCTGCCAATCAGGAAGATCATGTTTCCATGGCGACCTTCGCTGCTCGGAAACTCACTGACTTAGCAGAAAACGTAGCGACCATCATTGGCATAGAAATCATGGCAGCCTGTCAAAGTATCGACTTTCATGATGACATCAAAACTTCAGATAAATTATATGCAGTCTATCAACAGGTTCGGGAACAAGTCCCTTTTCTTAATAAAGATCGCTTGTTGTCTCCTGACATTCAACACATGCAGCAATTGGTGTTATCGGGTCAACTGAATGATAAATTGACTTCGCTGTGTCCCTCTTTGATTTAAAAACAGCAGATTCACCACTGGTGATCAGTGTCCCCCATGATGGTGCGCTGATACCTGAGAGCATAAAAGCCAAATTGTACCCACAATTTTGGGACACACCGGATCGTGATCAAGGAATTTGTGAGGTTTTTGAGTTCGAGGATTTAGTCTATAGTAAAATTTCAGCCAATTATTCACGTTATGTAGTGGATCTCAATCGTCCGGCCAATCGACAAACCTTGTATCCAGGTCAGCAAGAAACAGCCATTTGCCCTATCAGAACATTCAAAGATGAAACCATTTATCTACCAAATGAAGAACCAAATACTGTTGAAATTGAGCAACGCATTAAAATCTATTGGCAGCCTTATCACGATCAGTTACGGTATTTGATTGACAAAGCGATTGCTCGTCATGGTTGGTGTTTGTTGATTGATGCGCACAGTATAGATGCAGAATTACCGATGTTATTCGAAGGTCGTTTACCTGACATCAGCATTGGCACCTTCAATGGTGCCAGTTGTGACACACAATATGTGTCACTAATAGAACATGCTTTGATATCTCAAAAAGAATATAGCCATGTCACCAATGGTCGATTCAAAGGTGGGTTCATTACCAGACACTATGGACAACCTAAAACACATTGTCACGCCATACAACTTGAGCATGTGAAAGATATATATCAAGGGTCGGATCAACAACAATTGACTCAATTCTGGCAAGATGTATTTTTATCCTTTAAATCTTTTTCTCAAACGAACTGAAAATTTTAATCATACTTTTCTTAAAATGGGCTGTTCATGAAATTGGATCAGCTTTTATAATTAGTCAGTCCTGAAAAAGTCCTTCCTGGCCTTTTCCAGCATCGGTCAAAAAACACTTAAGCGCAAAAGTGTGATTTTGCTGATGTTTTTTGACCTTACTCGAGCCTAACGGCTCAAGGTGGCACCTCCTTGTGCCACACCGTCGACCGGAAAAAAGTTTCTGGAAAACTTTTTCACGTTAGCCTGAGAGCCGCATGGAAGCGGCGAATAAAAAAGCATTGAAACACTTGTTTTCTGGTCGAAAAAATATGGATATTGTGATAAATTTATCTTATTCAACAATAACTTATGCATTTTTCAGGTTCGACTAATTAGTTATATTTTTGAATTCGAAGAAACGGGCATTTAACTTAAAATTATGGATTTTAAAGACTATTATAAAATATTAGGTGTCGATAGTGATGCTGATTTAAAGACTATCAAGTCTGCGTACCGCCGTTTGGCTAGAAAGTACCATCCTGATGTCAGCACTGAATCAGGAGCAGAAAATAAATTTAAAGAGATTGCTGAAGCCTATGCTGTACTAAAAGATCAGAGCAAACGAGCCGAATATGATGTTTTATGCGAACAAGTGAGATCTGGACAATATAAGTCATCATTTCAACAATCCAACACCAGAACTAGTGAAGACTATCATCACGATTTCTCTGATTTTTTTGAGTCAATTTTCAGACAAACCCAAAGTTCGGGAAAATATGATGATATTTATCGGCAACATCCTGGGTTCAAAGGCCAAGATGTAGAAATGATTTTGAATATTAGCCTAGAAGAAGGATTACTTGGCGGCAGCAAAACCATATCATTTCAACTACCTTCTGAAACAAAAGTTAAAAAATTAAAAGTAAGTATTCCTCCTGAAACATTATTAGGAGATGTGATCAGGCTTAAAGGTCAAGGTTTGCCAGGTGATAAAAATCATCCAGCAGGTGATATTTATCTGAAAATTGACTATGAACCTCATGCTTATTTCGATGTAGAGGGGTTGGACTTAATACTGACTGTTCCGATCATGCCATGGGAAGCTGCACTGGGGGCAAGTATCGTCATACCAACGTTGACTTCCAAACTCAGTTTAACGATTCCTCCCAATACCCAAACAGGAAAAAAATTGAGAATTAAGGGCAAAGGTCTGAAAAGCAAGAAAAGAACTGGTGATTTGTTTGCTATTGTCAAAGTAGTGATGCCTTCTAAGAGTGATGCTGAAATGAATACACTGTGGGAGCGAATGGCAGAAAAATTCGATGACAACCCAAGATCGAAGTGGAGTTAATAATATGAATAATACAGTCAAATTTAGCTTTAATTTAATTCAATTGTATGAAATAACTCATTTGTCTAGCGAATTCATAGATAAAAGTATAGAACATGGCATCATTAACCCAGCAGGGAAAAATGCTGAAGAGTGGCTCTTTAATTCTAACCATCTCAATTTATTGCAAAAAGCAGCCAGACTCAGAAATGACCTAGGGTTAGACTGGAATGGTTTGGCTTTGGCTTTAGATTTACTCGATGAACTTGAGCAATTAAGGTGTGAAAACAAGACCATCAAAAATAGGTTGAAAAGATTTCTTCAGGAATGAGACAAAAATGATATTGTCATGTAGTTTTCAAAACATATTCAGTATGACAGTTGTGATCTAAACAGGTAGATGGCGGTGAGAGAGGGATTCGAACCCTCGATACGCTATTAACGTATACACACTTTCCAGGCGTGCTCCTTCAACCTCTCGGACACCTCACCGCATAGGGGGCTGGCGATTTTACTTGTTTTTCGATAAAAATGGAATGGTTTTAGACTGATTAGTGATAACAACCTCAGTGTTTTTTCACTACCTGAATTCTTATCCTTAATTCAGCAGTTGCACATCCTTGTGCTACATTGTTAACTAGAAAAATAAACTGATACTTAGTTAGTCCTGAAAAAGTCCCTCCTGACTTTTTCCAGTATCGGTCAAAAAACACTTAAGCGCAAAAGTGTGATTTTGCTGATGTTTTTTTTGACCTTACTTGAGCCTAATGGCTCAAGGTGAGCATTTCCATGTGCCACACCATCGAACATAAAAAAGTTTCTGGGAAAACTTTTTCACGTTAGCCTGAGAGCCGCATGGAAGCGGCGAGTAAAAATGCATCTTGGCACCTGTTTTCTGGTCGAAAAAATGCGCAAGATTGAAGTAACTCTTTATATTTAACATTCCGTATTGCATTTAGAAAATAGCTGAAAAACAACAGGTTACTCATAGCAAAATACGGTATGTTATTTGATATCCTGAAGACATTCACTGTGTTCGTGTTTTAATTGTGTGATACTCCCTCATAATTTATGCTCTAACTAAATTAAGTGACGAGCCACTATATAGTTTATCTATTGACTTTATATGAGCTTTTTTTAAAATGATATATTTATCAACGTGTTGATGCATAGGAAAGTATTCACATATTTCTTCTAAAAACTGACCAAGGGTAGAGGAAATCCATGTCCAATGTTGATTTACATTGTATTTCTCTTTCAAACTATTTTCTGGATTTTTACTCTTAAGAATTTCATGATGCATACTCTTTACATTACCATGAAGATGATTCGAAATAACACTATAAGTAGACAGGTACTCAAGTTCCCAAAAAGCACCTAGTTGCTTACACCTTGCTTTAACTTTTGGAAATGTCTTGTAAGTATTAATATTTAACTTTTCCTTTAAATGTTCTAAATAGGCAGAAATTCTAGATATATCTGTCTCAAGTTTTTTAATAATGATTTTATGCTTGTTATTACCAGGACTTAGTTGGTGATGACCTAAAAAACTTTTAACATTTTCCAAAGTTTGCTCGTCTAATTCTTTCGTTTTACGGCAATAATCAAAATAAGCTTTGAAGTTTTCACTTTTTAAGATAAAAAGCAATGTGGTTATTGATTCAAAAACCATTCTTGCAGCAGAAGTTGTTTCTGAAATTAAATAAAAACTATCTGAATATTTAAGGATGTTCTCGGAAGAAATTTTGATGGTTTTACTAATATTTTTTAAGTTATATTCAAAAAAATTTGCGACTTCTAAAGGTAGTTCTTTCTCAAGTTCAAACTGTATTGTCTCAAGTATTTCACAAGTTTTAATTTGAAATGAAAAAATTTCATTTGTCGATCTACTGTATATCTCTTCTTCCCGAGTTTGCATTTTAAAAAAATATTTTTTTTCTAAGTTTTTAATATCTTTTAGATTTAAAAAAGCCCAGCTCATTACTGATCGGGCTTTCTAGTTAATTGTGACTTGCTTTTATCAATCCCAACTCAACGCACCACCTGTTTGGTACTCAGTAACCCTTGTTTCGAAGAAGTTCTTTTCTTTTCTTAGGTTGGATTGTTCGTCCAACCAAGGGAGGGTGCATTGGGCACCTGGGAAGGGCTCTTCTATGCCCATTTGACGGGCACGGCGATTGGCGATGTAGCGGAATTGTTCTGAATGGTCTTCCGCTGAATAGCCGAGTATCGGACGGCGCAATAAGAATTTGGCGTAACCTACTTCCGCTGCTTCTGACTCATCCCACATTTCACGAACCAGTTTGGGGTCGATTGTGACACCTGTTTCTTCGATGATTTGTTTGACTACGCGGATACCAAATGAGCAATGCATCACTTCATCACGCATGATGTATTGTAGTTGTTCTGCAGTGCCTTTCATCAGGCCTCTTCTTTGTAGGGCAAAGATCGGACTGAAACCATTATAAAACCAGCAGCCTTCGAAAATAGCTGCGAAGAACATGTAGGCCAGCACAAAGTTTTCCAGCTCGTCACGATCATTTAGGTCGATGTCAGGACGTAGCACGGAATTCAATCGACGGTTGGCGACTTGAATCTTTTGGTTAATCTCAGGGATTACACGATACCGGTTGTAGATTTCACCCTGGTCTAAACCAATGGTTTCAATACAATGCTGATAGGTCCAAGTGTGTAAGGCTTCTTCATATACCTGACGGGCCTGATAAATCTGTAGCTCGGGCGCTGACATTTTTTCCATGACTGCCAATCCAATGTTGCGCATCGCCAAAATGTCTGACGTCGTTAGGTAAGAGAGTACATTTTGATAGACATGCTTTTCGTCTTCGGTCAGTTTTTTATTGTAATCATGTACGTCCTGGGTCATGTTGATGTCCAGTGGTGTCCAGTGATTCTTATTGGCATTTAAGAAGAATTTCCATGCCCATGGATATTTGAACGGCGCTAGTTGATTGATGTCAGTCAAGCCATTAACAACACGTTTATCTTCTGCTCGCACAGGTTCAACACCTGACATGGCATTTTTGATTTTGTTTTCAGGTGTGACATTGATCGATGGATCCGGTTTTTGTACCGCTGCTGTCACGACCGGTTGAGCTTTCGGTTCAGCCTTTACTTGTGGTGCTGGCTTGGTCTTGCTGTCGTTTTTTCCGATACCCAATGGGTCATCCCAATTCATCATTGTATTTTATCTCCTCATATAAGGTGTTCTACAGCCTAAAAAGGCGGACACTGTCATGGTTGTTTATTGGCAAGCTTCGCAATCTGGATCCAATATTGAGCACGCTTGTGGCGCCTGTGAACCTGGTGCTGTGTCCATTGGTTTCGCCGATGAGCTGCTGTCGACACTCTTTTCAACGTGTGTGGCGCCGATAGAGCGTAAGTAATAGGTAGTCTTTAAGCCCCGGACCCAAGCCAACTTGTACAAGGAATCGAGTTTTTTACCTGATGGTTCAACCATGTAAAGGTTCAAAGACTGGCCTTGATCAATCCATTTTTGGCGTCTTGATGCCGCTTCAACCATCCATCTCGGATCCACTTCAAATGCTGTTGCGTATTTGGCTTTGAGTTGGTCAGGAATGCGGTCAATGGGTTGAACACTGCCATCAAAATATTTCAAATCATTGATCATGACATCATCCCACAAGTCCAGTGCTTTCAAATCATCTACCAGGTAGGGGTTGATGACTGTGAATTCGCCAGAGAGGTTCGATTTAACGAACAAGTTTTGATAAACTGGTTCAACTGATTGTGATACGCCTGAAATATTGGAGATGGTCGCTGTCGGTGCGATCGCCATGGTGTTGGAGTTACGCATACCTTGTTGCTTAACAAGTGTTCGTAGTCCATCCCAATCCAGTGTACTGCTTTCATCTTGGTCAATGAATTGGCCTCGTTCTCTTTTTAACATAGAAACAGAGTCAATGGGCAGTATCCCTTGTGACCATAAAGAACCATCATATGATGGATAAGTGCCTCGTTCAGTAGCCAAATCGCTGGAAGCCTTGATGGCGTAGTATGAAATCGCTTCCATGGTGTTATCAGCAAACTGGATGGCTTGTTCACTGGCATAGCATATGTTATTGATATACAGTGCATCTTGGAACCCCATCATGCCCAATCCAACTGGTCGGTGACGCAAGTTAGATCGCCTGGCTTGAGGAACACTGTAGAAATTGTAATCAATGACATTGTCCAGCATGCGCATTGCAGTGGTGACTGTTTTTTCCAGTTTCTTGTAGTCAATGCCGTTTTCATTGATGTGGTGTGGGAGGTTGACCGAGCCCAGATTACAAACGGCAATTTCATCATCTGATGTATTCAATGTAATCTCTGTACATAGATTTGATGAGTGGACGACGCCCACATGTTGTTGTGGAGAACGGATATTACAAGGGTCTTTGAATGTGATCCAAGGATGGCCCGTCTCAAATAACATGCCCAACATCTTACGCCACAATGCCGTTGCTTGTATTACTTTGAAGTTGGTTATTTCGCCATTTTGTGCCTTTTGCTCGTAGTATTCGTACTTTTCTTTGAATGCCTTGCCGTATAATTCGTGTAGCTCAGGTACTTCTTCTGGAGAAAATAGAGTCCATGATTGTTCGTTGGCGACACGCTCCATAAACAAGTCTGGAATCCAGTTAGCTGTGTTCATGTCATGAGTGCGCCGGCGGTCATCTCCGGTGTTTTTACGCAGTTCTAAAAATTCTTCTACATCAATGTGCCAACTTTCTAGATAAGCACACATGGCTCCTTTTCTTTTGCCTCCCTGATTGACAGCAACTGCAGTGTCATTGGCCACTTTAAGGAATGGTACAACACCTTGGGATTCACCATTGGTGCCTTTAATATGTGCGCCCAGACCACGTACCCGGCTCCAGTCATTACCTAAACCGCCTGCATACTTGGACAGCAGTGCATCATCTTTGATGGCGCTGAAGATGCCATCTAAGTCATCAGGTACTGTGGTTAAATAGCAGCTGGATAGTTGTGGCCTCAAGGTGCCCGAGTTGAATAGTGTAGGCGTCGAACTCATGAAGTCAAAAGAACTCAATAATTCGTAAAATTCAATGGCACGTTCCTCGCGATTGATTTCATTCATGGCCAGTCCCATGGCAACGCGCATAAAGAAAGCTTGTGGTAATTCAATGCGTGTTTTACCCATGTGGATAAAATAGCGATCGAATAGTGTTTGCAAGCCCAAATAGGTGAATTTTTTGTCTCGCTCTGATTTAATGGCATGCCCCAGCTTATCTAAGTCATAACGAGTCAGTTCAGAGTCGAGTAGTTTTAAGTCTGCACCACGCTGAATATATTTAGCAAAATAGTCAGGATATAAATCCTGCATGTCTTTTTGTGTTGCTTCCATTGATTCGGTATAAATGAAACTCAATGCTTCTCGTCGGATACCATCCATCAATAATCGAGCCGTGACAAAACTATAGTTTGGGTCTTTTTCGATCAATACCCGCGCACTCATTACCAATGACGCATTCAAATCAGACTCTGCCATACCATCGAATATATTGCGCTTGATGTCTTTTAAAACCAATTCTTTGGTGACACCTTTTAACCCACGAGTGGCTTCTGTGACAATGGTTTCGATGCGATCAAAATCAAGCGGTTTAAGGTGGCCGTTTTTATCAACAACCTGCATGATTGGTTCGTCGGTGACCGTTGTTTGTTGTTTTTCTTCGCGCGCTTTAGCTCGAGCTCGTTTTTCTGCTTGTTTGGCACGATATAAAACAAAGTCACGAGCCGCTTTATGCTCACCTGCACGCATCATCGCCAATTCAACCTGATCCTGAATGTCCTCGATCTGTACAGTCCCACCTTCTTCCATGTGTCTGAACAGTGCGTTGACTACTTGTTCAGTCAATTTGGTTACGGTTTCGCGCACACGGCGTGATGCCGCTGCCTGACCACCTTCTACTGCCAAAAAGGCTTTGGTCATGGCCACCTCAATTTTTGAACGGTCAAAATCTGTGACTTTGCCATTGCGTCTTATGACTCGAAACTTCGAATTAGGTGTGGTGCTTTGTTCTTGACGTGTGTTTGCTGGTTCAGACGGTCTTGTCTTGTTGTCTGTGGTTTTCTGTTGATCTGTATATTGCATAATTTTGGTATCAATTCGACTTGTTGGCTGGCCAATTTATTGGTTATTTTTGAAGCGATTCTGGCCACGACTCCCCCCACTTCACCCGGCCATGATAAAGCACAAAAAAAGCCTCGGCAAGCATAAATTTTTCTAAAATTTTAATATCAATGACTTAGCAGAGTTTCAGAAGAAAATGATCAAAATAAACTGCTAATCAGAAGTGTTTCAAGTACGTTTTTATATTCTTGTTTTATACCAAAATCGACCAACATTCAGTACCGCAGCTGCTGTCAATCCAACGATCAATCCCATCCATAATCCTTTCACACCGTAACCTAATTTAAAACATAAATACCATGAAGCCGCTAGTCCTAAAGCCCAAAATGAAAAAACATTACTCAACATAATGAAATTCATGTCTTTAATGCCTCGTAAAGCCCCCGCAGCGGCCGCTTGAATACCATCAGATAGTTGAAAAATTGCCGCCAGCAATAACAGTCCCATAGTGATTTCATGAACTATTTTATCTTCAGTATATAAACTAACAACAAACCCACCGCCCAAAAGAATGATCAAAACTGAAATGACCTGGGTCACAAGCACTAAAGCGATACCATAAAATCCAGCATTTTTGATATCAACTAGATTGCTTCTCCCTACAGCATTACCTACCCGTACAGTGATCCCCATGGAAAGCCCCAAAGGAACCATGAATAAAAGAGAAGAGAAATTGAGGGCAATTTGATGGGCAGCGACAGTAGCAGTGCTTAGTGAAGAGGCTAATAATGTGACCACAGAAAATAGTCCTACCTCAGCAAATAATGAGACACCAATGGGGAAGCCCAGCTTAAAAAAGCGCCATATTTCATGCCAGTTAGGTCGGTCAACCTTGACAAGTACATTTAAGGCCTTGATCACTTTATGGTGTTTGACAACAGCTGCATAAGCCACCATTTGAATGACTAAAACCAGGGCTGAAGCATAACCACATCCAGCGGCACCCAGGGCTGGTATGCCCAACTTGCCATACATAAAAATATAGTTCAATGGGATGTTACATAATAAGCCAATGAAGCTGACTATCATGGTTGGCTTGGTCACTGACATGCCATCTGCTAAGTAGCGGAATGCAGAAAATAATGCCAGTGGCAAAACCCCCCAAGATATGCCTTTGATGTAGCCTATGGCGTGTGGAATGACTTCGGGTTGTGTATTAAACCAACCAAATACTGGATCCATATGTCGCAGCATGACTGTAAAACCAATCCCTAATAGCATACATAACCACATCGCTTGTCGTATGAAGGGTCCCACCTTATGGTGTTTACGGGCGCCATCCATTTCAGAAACAACAGGTGGAATGGCCATCAACAAACCAAAAATAAATAATATGGCTGTTGCCCAAACTGAACTACCAACGGCCACTGCTGCTAGTGTGATTGGCCCCAGGTCGCCTGCCATCATCGTGTCTACCACACTCATTGCTACTATGGTGATTTGACTGATGATTAATGGTGCTGCCAGTTTAACGGTTTGTATCAAGTGTCTTTTTACAGGTAATGCTTCCATGGCGATTTGGTTTGGTTAAACTATCAACAGTTTCTTAGGTGTTAACAATATGAAAAAGGCTTTTGTTACTGGCGCTACCGGTTTTCTCGGAGGACACCTTTGCCAATTACTTATCAAGCGAGGATGGACGGTCACTGCTTTGGCAAGAAGCATACCAAAAAAACCCATTAAGGGGGTAAATTATGTTAGAGGATCATTATCTGATGTTCAAGCACTTTTGTCAGCTATGGTTGATGATTGTGATGTGGTGTTTCATCTGGCGTCGGATACCAACACATGGCGTAAATACAATAGGCAACAAACCAAAACTAACATCACAGGAACACAAAATATCATTCGCTGCGCTGCTGAAAGAAATGTCGTTACATTTTTGTATGTATCATCGATAGTTACTTATGGTGTTGACCACGCAGGACTGATGCACATTGATGAATCAAAACAACAACATGGTAGCGATTCATGGGTTAACTATGTCAGAACCAAGTCATTGGCTGAACAACTGGTTAAGTCTGCTCCAGATACTTTGCGTACAGTGATTGTTAACCCCACACATATTATCGGTCCCAAAGACGAACATAATTGGATACGATTATTTAAAATGATCATTAATGACAATCTACCCACCATGCCTCAAGGGGCAGGGTCTTTTGCCGATGTCCGAGATGTCGCACAAGGGTTGTTGCTGGCAGCTGAAAAAGGCAATAACCGAGAAAATTATATTTTGGGAGGTCACAATCTGTCTTTTCCTGAGTTCATTAATACCGTTTGTACTGAATGGCAACTCAAACTGACCACCAAAATCCGACCACATGCATTAATTCAAATCGCAGCACAGATAAAATCCTGGTTTGCCTATATTACTGGACAGACACCAGAAATCACCCCAGAATCTCTACTGATGATATCCCATCAATATGCGGTCAGTAGTGAAAAAGCTCAAAAACAGCTCGGTTACACCATCACACCGATGACAGATACATTGGCCGCTATTGCCGTAGATTTGAGGGAACGAAAAATACTTTGATAAGGTACATGGACTAATCATGATCGATGACGGAATCAATTCTTTTTGATTGATCCTTTAAACGCTGTATCTAATTGCCATCATTACTGTATTGCGGCCAATGCCTGGTTGAATTCATCATTTGCATGTTGGAACTGGTCAAGTGCTTTGCCAACGTACATCAACACTTCATCAACATAACCATCTGTTGAGGCTGACCAAACACGATTGATGTAACGCTCACCTGCAGCAAAACTCGACATAATATCTGCAAAATATTGAATGCCAAATAAGTGTTTCATGCTTTCTCTGGCTTCGGCAAAGTTCATCAAGTCATCACGAAAAAGTTTATCGATTTCAAAGCGCATCTCATAGGTAGGTACTTTGTCTTTTCGACCATTGAGCGCTTCCAAATTTTGCAAAATATTATTTAAAGATTTAATCAGAATCTGCTTGTTATTTTGCAGCAGGTCACCATGTTTAGCGGCAGCATTGGCCTCTCTTTTATAGATAAAAGCAGCAATAAAACCGATGAGCATCACTGGGACAAAATAAACCCAATTCATGGTTCTCTCGTCCAAAGAAGCCAAAAAAGCACCTGCCAGGAATGACAGGATAACAAAAATAAACGCTATATTTTTCATATTAATGAACTCCTTTATCCTGCGGTTGCAATCACGTATACGGCATTACCCACACCAACCAGTGCTTCTCCCACAATCAGGCCTGCAGCTATTGGTATCCCTTTGGATTCTGACCATACTTTACCCGCTTTACGATCAACAATCTCTCGCAACAAGGTTCCAATGGCATAGGTCAACACGATGTTGAATGGCAGATAAAAACCTAAACCAACAGTAATACCCAAACCAGTTTGTAATAATGACAACAAGCCACCTAATACTGCACCAGCGATGTATTTTTCAGTTGGCACATCACCACCGGTGATGCCTTGTACCATGGATGCCAAAGCCTGTCCTTGTGGTGCTGGAAATTCATCTCCACCTAAGCCAAAGGCTTTATCCAATGTGAAAATTAGGATAATAACAACAATGGGTCCTAACCAAGCACCAAAAAACTGTCCTAATTGCTGTTTCCTGGGTGTGGCACCAATCAGATAACCGGTCTTCATATCAAGCATCAGGTCAGTGGCCTGGCTCATGGCCACACAAGTAGCCGCACCAACAGTCACCGCGGCAACAATAGCAGAACCGGTGCTCATGCCACCGAAGGTTTGAGTGATCATGATCAATAAAGTTACGGCAATTAGGGTCATACCTGACAAAGGTGACCAATTGGTTCGACCAATGGCTTCCGATAAAATAATGCCAGCCATCCAAATCCACAAAGTACCTAAAACAGCCATCATCAATCCGCGCACAATACCCACTTCTTGCACAGAAGTGATTGCCATCACACACAACAAAACAGCCGCACCAGCGACCGCAAAATACAACAATTTGATTGGCAATTCATCTTTGCTCAAAGCCGCTTCACTTTTAGCCGAAGACTGCATCGACTTAACAGCAGATTTGATCAGAGGCAAGGCAAAAATCACCCCAACAATGGCGCCACCGATTAACATACCAATACCAGTTGGTCTAAATAACATCAGTCGTAACTGGTTGGGATCAGAAATCACTTCACCAGCAGCATTGGTCGGAAACATGCCGGTGATATCGAGCAAAGGGGCAATCACCCAATAACAAACAAAACCTCCAATAATAAAGGCCAAACCACCTCGTCCTGCAATAAAAGCCACACCAATGGTCATCAGTGACAGATACCAAGTGCCATTAAGATAGGCTGGTAGGCCAAGTTGATCAAACAAGGCCCAATCATGAATGTTATAATAAATGGTGATTAAATGAACAACGCCTGAGACCAACATGGCTCCTAATAAGAGAATCGCTTTATTGATCCCAGCACCTGGTGATTTTAGGATCGATGCAACAGCCACACCACCTGGATAGGTCAGTCGTTCATAATCGATCATTTGTTTGCGCAGTGGAATAATAAAGGCGATGCCCAAAAAGGCGCCAGCAATGGCACCAAAGGTTAATACATATGGATTGAATTCCGTGGCATATCCCAGAATAAAAATGGCAGGAACAGAAAACATCATGCCAGATGAAGCGCCATTGACAGCCGATGCCACCGTTTGCGCCACATTATTTTCGATGATGGATCGTCGGCGTAAAATCCCCCGTAAAATTCCGAAACCTAAAATGGCTGCAAGCTCAGAACCCTCTATAGAGAAACCGAGTTTCAACGAAGCATAACCTATTGAAACGGCCAGCACCACACCTAAAAAATAACCGACAATAACTGCATGGGGTGTCAGTTCTGGATAAGCACCACGGGTAATGGGAGCGCTTGCCTGCTGTTGTGTCATATGATACTCCTGATGTTTCTAAATTCGCTATGAAGCAATTCAGCGGAGAAGTATATCACACCACAATGCAGCCGCGGACTATACGAAAGGTCAAATCAAACTACAAACGTGGAAAAGCTAAATAGCTGCTTTTAGGTTCCAAAACGATTTCATTAAAAACCTGATCGACATCGAGTTGGGCGCCACAAATACAGCGCATCTGTGGTGTATCTTCGACCCACTGAAGGGGTTTTTTATACACCTTGTCACACTCTACACATTGGAATGTAACTAGTTCATTTTCCTCTTTCATCACCTTCTCACCGTAAGAAGCCAATAAAATTAGGGTACTTTATCTCTTTGGTTTAATTGGGATAAGTACCCACCCCCAAAGGCACGTGCTTCCAATTCGAACCACTCGCCCTATCACTTGTCTGCTTTGAACAGCCAAATAGATTAAAACAACCTACAAAAATCTGTCATTCTATTAGCCTAAGTTATAACAACAGAGACTATTGCCGACAATAATAAGTCAGAACCAACTATTCACAAACAAATTTTCACATTTTTGCGAAAATCTAATGGAAATGACCGACTTATCGTTTTAATCATTCATTGAATGAGGCTGGTCAGCTATGTTACGTCACCACTTGACGGCATTTCAATAAGTCCTTTCAGGATAAATCTGTACTTTTTAGCCATAAGCTTTTGGGCTTGAAATATAAGTTAAACTCGGTCGCTGATGACATGGTATAAGCTCCCACTTGCGTTGCCACCATCACATCTCCAATCTGTAAATCAGGGAGCGCAGTGTCCTCATCAATGACATCAATACTGTCACAGGTTGGACCAGCCAAGACACTGGGGTACAAAGTTTCGTTCAAGCCATAAGGTTTCAGAGTTTTGATTGGGTATTTGGCATGATCATATATTTGACCGCTGAGCACACCGTAAACGCCATCATCTAAATAATACCAAGTCCGTGCGCCCCTTTGTGCTTTACCGACTACTGAGAGCAACTGAATGGCACTGGGGCCGGCAATGAAACGTCCAGGTTCTGCCAATAAATCGATTTCGGGTGGTAGTGCAGATAAGGCTTCATTGATTGGTTGGCAAAAATCTTCTATAGACATCACTGGACCGTTATATTCAATTGGAAATCCGCCGCCAATATCTAATATCTGCCAATTCACCTGAGGCATGTTAATCATTAAATCTGCGGACATTTCAATGGCATTGATGTGGGCAGAGGGTGAAGGGACTTGTGAACCTACGTGAAATGACAAGCCGACGACTTCGATACCACAGTGTTGTGCATGTGTAACCAAGTCAGGGACGCGGGTCAACAAGCAACCAAATTTTCGTGACAGGTCAACAACAGCATCTTGATTTCTGAAGTTGACTCGAATCAATAGTGCGGCTTCTTCTTTGTATGGTATGAACTTATCTATTTCGGCGATATTATCAACAACAAAAAAACGGCAACCAAAGTCGAGCGCTGCTTTAATATCCGTATCTTTTTTGATAGGGTGAGTGTGGATGGCATTTGTGGCATCAATATCACAACGTTTCATCAAATCAATTTCACCTTGGGTGGCGATATCAAAACCACAACCCATAGCATGCAATTTTCGCAATACATGTGGTTCAGGTAAAGCCTTGATGGCATAACGCATTTTAACTGCGGGTAAAGCTCTGGTTAATGATTTGTATTGCGCTTCAATTCGGTCTTCGTCAATAATGAACAAAGGCGAACCATGTTGTTCTGTCAGTGCCATCAATTTTTGGCGGGAATAACCTGCCAGATGATCTTGTTTGAGCTGGTCGGCTAAATGGTTTTTTAATTCTGTGGCTGTGCTCATAACGACACCTCATGTAATGCTGCTTGAACATAAGCAGGCAAAGCGAAAGCAGCCTGGTGCAAGGCTGGAGTATAATAACGACAATGGAGACCAGCTTTTTCGAAACGTTGGTTCAAAGTTGTCGAATCGATATGCGTTAGGGCTCTGTTCTCTGTGGCCCAAGCAAAAGTCATGACACCGCCAACATAAGTTGGTACGGCTGCAGCATAAAATAACACCTCGTTGAATACTGGGCTTAAACGCCGATAAGTAGTACTCACCTCATCCAATTGCATAAAACTGACACCATTTTGTGCCACGAACACACCATCTTCGATCAAGCAACTTTTCACTCCCTGATAGAAAGGGGAGGTGAATAATACTTCACCTGGACCTATGGGGTCGGTCGAGTCAGAAATAATGACATCGAAATGCTCATCACAATCAGCCACATATTTGACACCATCATTGATGATAACTTCCGCTCTTGGATCATCAAATGCACCTTGCGAGTGGTTTGGCAAGTATTTGATGCACATATCAATCACCGCTTGATCAATTTCAACTTGAACCACTCTTTCAATTTGCTGATGCTTCAAAACCTCACGCAAAATGCCGCCATCACCACCACCAATGACCAATACTTTTTTCACCTGACCATGCGCCAAAATCGGCGTGTGGGTCATCATTTCATGATAAACAAACTCATCTTTTTCAGTGGTCTGAACGACACCATCAAGGGCCATCACTGTTCCCCACTGTTGATTCTTAAAGATTACCAAGTGCTGATGCGATGTTTGGTGTTCAAAAAGCACTTCATCAACCAGAAACCGCTGACCCCAGCTTGGATACAGTGTTTCTAAATAGTTATTCATTTCAATTTGCCTCGACGCAAATCATCAACATGCACTGACTCAGGGGCAAAATAAGATTGTAATACGTCGATCGCTTTTTCAGGTTCAGCATCACCGCACATAAAAACATCAAATGCCGCAAAGTTCTTTTCAGGCCAAGTGTGTACAGAGATGTGGGATTCTGCAAGTACCGCCACGCCTGAAATCCCGCCATTGGGTGTGAAATGGTGCAAATGAATATGTAATAAAGTCGCGCCCGCTTTCTTAACTGCTTGTCGCATGGCAGCTTCCATGTGGGCCAGTTCATCTAATCGGGATGCTCCCCATAAATCAATGATCAGATGTGTGCCTGCAAAAACTTCACCATCACGATGTATAAAATGATCTAGACGCTCATCTTCTGGCGCCTGATTGAAGGTCGGCCAGTTTTTGGCTTTGATTTCCGAAGTCACTGCTTTCAACACAGGGACATTTTTTTTGGTTGCCGGGGTCGGCTTGTGTATGATGGCGTTTTTGTTCATCATTTTTCTCACTACAAAAACTCAAGGAGGCGAACACCCTTGAAAAAAATAAAACGGCACCTCAAAAAAATGTTCCTTGAGCGCCTCGCAGAAAAACCAAGCACAGGCTGTACTTGAAAAAAGTGCGCGAATTTTGTATGTAAATTTATGGAATTGCAAGAAAAAAATACCAATGCTTAAGAAAAAACAAAAGTTTCATCAAGTGGTTAACACAATAATCGCAACTACTGGGTTAATCACACAGAAAATATCGATATAAACTTTTTAGATTTGCTTGAATTCCGGCTTCGTTCTAGGGTCGCAAAATTAAGGATCATATGTTTCATAGTAATCTTTCCGGTGGCTTTTTTTCGATTTGACATGTCAATTATTTTTGTTTGTTCATATTTAAGTCTTTGGTATGCTCAACCATCTATTAATGAAAATATTGTTTCAAATAGTGAATTAATATTGTTTCATTTTCAATATTTGAAATAATTATTGCAAATATTGAAAATAAGGGCTAATATATCCCCAAATAGAGGAATAACGAACAATGAAGAATCGATTAAAAAAGGCAATCATTCAAATGTTGATCCAAATATTCAGGCCATTGGCTAAAATATTATTAAGATTGAAAGTTCCTTTTAATGAGGTCAGTGACATTTTAAAGTGGACATATGTGGATGTAGCTAACAAACATTTTGGCATCAATGGTAAGCAACCAACAAAATCTAGAATATCTGTAATAACAGGCTTATCAAGGACGCAAGTTGATCTTCAAATGAAATCAAATCTATTTGAAAGTCAACCAGACCAATACAAATGGAATAGGGCCGTCAGGGTACTTACCGGATGGGTAGAAGACAGAGATTATGTCGACCAATATGGTAAAACAAAAATCATTCCACTGGAGTCAGATCAGAATCCCAACTTTAAATCACTGGTTGAAAAATACTCAGGCGGAGCCACTGTTCGCTCCATATTAGATGATCTGATTATTGCTGGCTCGGTAAAAGTCAGTGATGGCCATGTAGAATTGTTAAAACCTTATTACTTAACAGTCAATGATCCTGATGATATTCAAAAATTAAACTTTCTAGGACTTTCAACTCAATACCTATTAGAAACCATTGATCATAACATTGATCCAGATCAATCTGATCCAAGGTTTCAACGCATCGTCTTCCATGAGCATTTACCCAAGTCTTTGATTAATATCGCTGAATCTTTTGTCAGAGAGAAAAGCCAGCAGTTAGCCAATGAAGTCGATGAATATTTAGAACACTTAATTCAATATGCGGATGATGATGGTGCTGAAACCATTCCATATTTAGGCCTTGGTCTTTATTTTTATCAAGGTAACAAAAACGAAGAAACCATAAATAACAAATGATTATGACTCAAACCATGGGGAGAATATATATGAAAAGATTTAAACAAACATTATGTGTAATGGCGATGACTTTCAGTCTTTCAGTCAGTGCTGAAAAGGCTGATTCATTGATCAAAGGCCAAAGCGAAGCGGGACTGACCATCAATAACATCAGAAATTTTCAACTTGATCAAAACACAATAATCAAGGAAGATGGCATTGTCGTACCTGTCATCAATGGCCAGGGTGGAACAGGATTTAAAGTCAGGTATCAGATTGGCAGTGATGTGAATGCAACAGTAACCACTGGAACGATTGAAGAAATCAATTTAATCAATACTCATAAGGGCCCTATAACATCACTGGACCCGTTCAAAATTTTTAATGTCGATGCTCAAATTACAGCAGATACATTCTTTGATGACAATCTGGTTTTTGATGACCTTCTGGTTGGTGATGAATTGAAACTGTCTGGTTTTGTTGACTCAAACTCTACCCTATTAGTTAGTCGCGTAGAGGCAGATAATGAAGCGTTAGTCGAATGGAAACTTTCTGGGTATGTTTCAAACTTGAATGGCGGACAGTTTAATATTCAAAATCAAGTGGTCGTCATTGGTGGAGTCACTCCAAATGATTGCGGATTAGGCCTTAGTGAAGGTGATTTTGTTGAAATCTCGGCAATTCCTGATGTTTTGTTCGAAGCAGGTTCTTCATTAACTACCGTAACTATAATAGAGTGCAAACCTGAGGGGATTGGAACTTTGCCGGGTGATGTGATCCCAGTGGCCTTAGAGGGTATGGTTGATTTTGAAGACATTGAGTTAAACAGCCTATTTTCTATTGCAGGCCAACAAGTGAATGTCAGCGGCAATACCATTTATATCAATGGAGAAGTCGATGACATCGTTGTTGGCGCCAAAGTCGAAGTTGAAGGTTTAATGAACACAACCACATCCATCATAGATGCTCTTAAAGTCAAATTTAAAGAGGTCAGATTTAAGTTTGAAGAACCTGTGTTACCAGCTGATGTTACCCCCGGTGAATCGATTCAACTTTTTGGAAAAGTTATACTGTCCACACCGCAATTACGTGATGAAGATAATATCCTGGGTTCAGGTCTAGCAATGGAAACTCAAGTTGAAGTCAGAGGATATGCGGACAGTGACGGTAATCTATATGCAACCAGGGTAAGAGAAAGAGGAAACCCAGATCCAAGCGATGTCAGCGCAGATGGTCAAATAACAGCATTGAACGACCCTATGATTGAAGTCTTTGGCATTACTGTTGATACAACCAACAGTATATTCTTTGACATTAATGGCATACCAATTAGCTCCGTTGACTTCTTTAACCAAATTGCTTTGGGTACTGAGTTAGAGATCGAAGATGCATCAATCAATGAAAACACCCATGTCATTTCTGGAGGAATCATTAGAATTGATGAAGATGATTCCAACAAATCAATGTCAGTTATAGCTGGTGCTACAAAAGCTTTGGGTGTTGGTACAATTACCAACCTTCGCGATGTGATCTTCACAGATTCATTTGAATAACCAACTCTTTTAACAGCCAGCAAATCAAAGTAAAAGTCGAGCAACTCTGTTCGGCTTTTACTGTTGATCTAACAAACAAAAAAAATACAATACCCTTACTTTAATGTAATATGAGCAAGTAATAATGGACTTAAAGGTTTTTTTCACCATTTTTTTGACCGTCTTTGTTGCTGAATTAGGCGACAAAACTCAACTATCAACAATGCTATTTGCAGCGGATAAATCTGTCAGTAAATACACCGTATTTTTTGCAGCCTCGGCGGCGTTAATTCTCGCTTCAGCGATCGGCGTATTAGCTGGCAGTTTATTGTCAAATTACATCAGTGAAAGTACGCTACGATACATTGCTGGAATTGGTTTTATTGTGATTGGAATTTACACACTCCTTTTTTGATCTACACAAAGAACAGTCAATCACTGTTATTATGAAGTAGGTCTCTAGCAGGAGTCTTTATAACGTCTTATTTTCTACTGGTGCCCAATTAATGCCACAACCAGCAGATGATTACTTGTACCAACCTATTGATAAGCTCTAGTTAGTCAGTCCTGAAAAAGTCCTTCCTGGCCTTTTCCCGCATCAGTCAAAAAACACTTAAGCGCAAAAGTGTGATTTTGCTGATGTTTTTTGACCTTACTTGAGCCTGATGGCTCAAGGTGGCACCTCCCTGTGCCACACCATCGACCATAAAAAAGTTTC
>JAUIGR010000030.1 GCA_030430025.1 Gammaproteobacteria bacterium | reverse complement strand
TTATCAAATGTGATTCTCAGTATTTCTCCTGGGTCATATTCATGATCTCCTCCCTGAGGAGTAGTGGAATGAGCAATGTCAGATTGTGCATGGTTCATTCTTGTTCCAGCGACAGTATTGCAGTTAGCCGTTGGTTCTGTGTTAAACGGGTTATCGGGAACCGCTGTTGTTGAAAGTCTTATGATAGTTTCCAATTCAGGGCCAGCGGATTCACTGTAATCGTCCAACCAGGAATCAGCTAAATTACCAAATAAAGATGCACATTGATCACCCGAACATATGGTGACCCAACCATTGCTACTAGGAGCCTGAACAACTATAGGTGGCAATTCAGTAATTTGTGCTTCCACTTTACTAAAAGAGAGCACCCCAAAACTTAAAATAATAAAAAATACCGATTTCATCATTTCCCTCGTATTATTAAATGATGCTCAATTGTACACACGGAAAACCTTTGGTTCAAGGTTAAACAAAATAGGTATTTTTATTTGAGGTGCAAGATTTGGCTACTATCGGTATTTGTGTTTATGACCCCCCAAATGCTTTTTCCATCGGCGTTCTTCTGTTACATATTTTTCCCTAATGTCTTCGTTGATTATTATATTTGTTGGGTCATTTGATATTCAGTTCAAATCTTTAAGACTGATACTTAAGAAAACTCAAGAGGTGCTGGTTTTTTGTTTCTGTTAAAAACACAACTTATAATGAGTCGAATCTGAAAACGTCAAGATGGGGTTTTTCAGGACTGACTAATTATTAATCTTTATAGAGATAGGTCATGGAGTTTAGCTTTAATCATATAGAAATGATGTTTTTCAAGGGTTACTGCTTATTGTTGTGTCCTGCGTAATGGTGCCAATCTTTAAACAAATTGGTTTGGGTGCGATTTTGGGCTTTCTCATTTCTGGAGTGGTGGTAAACATTATGTTCTCTGGTCAATTCTCTGAGCACCCTGAAGAGTTGCTTCATATTTCAGAGTTTGGTGTTGTTTTATTTTTATTTGTTATTGGTCTTGAACTTCGACCTGTTGATCTTTGGTCAATGAGAAAAGATATTTTTGGTCTTGGTTTATTGCAGGTGGTTGTTTGTGGTTTATTGATCGCAACATTGTCTTATTTTTTTGCTCAACCATTCAATACTTCTATCGTGATTGGCCTTGCTATGTCATTGTCATCGACAGCCATGGTCATGAGTATCCTGGATGAAAAGAGAGAAAGGAATATGCCACACGGTAAAAAGTCTTTCAGTATCTTGTTATTCCAGGATCTGGCCATTGTGCCACTGTTGCTGATGGTGGCATTGTTGTCGCCATCAGGTCAAGAAAACAATGGGTCTTCAACCCTGATGAGTGCTGCTGTTGCTGTTATGGCGATCATTATTTTGATACTCGCTGGTAAATACCTGCTCGATCCGATTTTCAGGTTATTGGCAAAAACTAAAACACAGGAAATCATGACCGCCAGTGCTTTAGGCGTGGTGATTTTTGCTGCCTTATTGATGGACCAGGCTGGCATGTCATATGCCATGGGTGCTTTTATTGCTGGTGTGATGCTGGCAGAATCTTCATTCAGGCATGAGGTAGAAGCCAACATTGAGCCTTTTAGGGGTTTGTTCCTGGGATTGTTTTTCATCGCAGTCGGTTTATCGATTAATCTGCAGGTGGTCATTAACAATTGGTACATCATTTTGATGGCTGCACCTTTGGTCATGGCGATCAAAACTATTGGGATTTATTTGGTTTCAAGAGTGACCGGAAACTCTCATGTTGTTTCAGTCAAAACAGCATTCGGTTTATCTCAATTAGGTGAGTTTGGTTTCGTGATGTTTGGCGCAGCGGTCACTGCTTCTATCATTGATGAAAACCTTTCATCATTGTTGATTGCGGTGATTTCAGTGTCGATGGCGCTCTCACCTGTTTATGAAAAATTAAGTAAATTCTTTATTTCAAAGGAATCAGCAGAATCGATCGATGAAAATTTCGATGGTGCTGGAGGACAGGTCTTAATCATTGGATTTGGAAGATTCGGTCAAATCATTTCACAACCCCTATTTTCTATGGGCTACGAAGTGGTGATTTTGGATAATGACACACATCGGGTCAAAGATGCAGGGTCGTACGGATTTAAGGTGTTTTATGGTGATGGCACCCGTAGAGATATACTAAAAGCAGCAGAGATTGGGCATTGTACAGCCGTTGTTATTGCCACTGATAATAAATCAACAACTAGCCTCATTGTTGATCAGGTGAAAAGAATGGATTTAAAAATTAAAATTTTTGCCAGGTCATTTGATCGTATACACTCAATTGAATTGTATGAAAAAAATGTTGACTATTCAGTCAGAGAAACTTTTGAGTCTGCCCTGGAGCTAGGCAAGCAAGTATTAATACAGCTAGGCAATGATGAGATAATGACAGAAAGACATGTCACTGATGTCAGAAACCTGGATAAAGAGAGACTGCAATATGATGTCAAAGGTGATTACAAAACCGGCGTACTCAAAATGCACATGGAACCTAAAAAAAGCTGATGATGAATGGTCTAACAAAATTAACTTGTAGAAGTTTCAACTTAATTTGATAGTTCCAACATTTGCACCTTGTTATACATTTACCACTCCCCTAAAGTGGTTTTTAAGAATGAATCTTGGCTCATTATTGTTTTCTTTATATTTTTTAATAAACCTCAATTTTTTATTAATTTTGGATTCTATTTTATTGAAATTGTTTATATTTTGTTGGTACAACTATTAAACAAATAAAGTTGATAAATATAACGATTTTGGTTTGATTTTATTTTTGCTGGAGAAATAGCCAAGAATTTTAGAGAAAAAGGCAAGCGCTTGTTTGCCAGTATTTTAAAATGGTCAACATCCTTTATAACAACTCACCAAGCAGGAGTAGGAAAATGAAAACAATTGGTTATGCGGCCTATGATTCCGCAGCAAAGATGGTTCCTTATCACTTTGAAAGAAGAAAGTTACGCCATAATGATGTATCTATTGAAATTCTATACAGTGGAGTGTGTCACTCAGACTTGCATACAGTAAAAGGTGATTGGGGACCACAGCCCTATCCTTTGGTTCCTGGTCATGAGATTGTGGGTCGGGTGATCGATGTAGGTCCTAATGTTCGTCAATATAAGAAAGGTGATCATGTGGCTGTTGGTTGTCTTGTTGATAGCTGTCAGGAATGTGATCAATGTAGCCACGGTGAGGAGCAATTCTGCAGAACCAGCCTGACACCGACTTATGGTGCACCAGACTTAATAGACGGGGAAATCACTCAAGGAGGTTACTCAAAACATATCATCGTCAGAGAACAATTCGTACTGACGATACCAGAAAAACTAGACTTATCAAGAGTTGCCCCTATTCTGTGTGCCGGTATCACAACCTATTCGCCATTAAGGACTTGGAATGTAAAAGAAGGTAGTCGAGTTGGTGTTATTGGACTCGGTGGTTTGGGTCATATGGCGGTTAAACTGGCTGTCGCCATGGGTGCTGAGGTCACAGTTTTCAGTCGTTCTGATGGCAAGGAACAAGATGCCATAACTTTTGGTGCAAAGGCTTTGCTGGTATCAACTGATCAATTAATGATGGAAAAAGCAGCAGCATCTTTTGATCTGATAATAGATACAGTACCGGTTAAACATGATTTAAACCCTTATCTTCCATTACTTGATGTTGATGGCACCTTGGTTATCGTTGGACAAGTTGGACCAATCGATGAACCAGTCACGGCTCCTCTGATCTTTGGGAGGCGTAGGGTTGCCGGATCTTTGATTGGTGGCATTCGGGAGACGCAGGAAGTGCTTGATTTTTGTGCTGAACACAATATTCAGCCTGAATGTCAGATGATTCGAATGGATGAGATCAATAATGCTTTTGATCACCTTGAGAAAGGAGATATTGGACACCGGTTTGTGATTGACATGTCATCACTTGATATGTGATAAGTTATATTAGCCCCAACTCAATCTAGCAATAGCCAACTCCAACTGTCAGATTGAGTCGGAACTAATATAATCCTTTAGTCTAATAATTCTTGATTCACTTCTGATAACAATGATTTAATTTCTTTTCTTCTTTCCAGATCCGCTTTGAACCTGTCTGGTCGGTTCGGCGCTTTCAATGCTCGCTCAAGGTATATTTTTGCATTGATAAAATCATCCTCCTCTTCCACAAGGTATTGTCCATAAAAAAAGTTTGAATCAATGCCTTCTGGATTCATTGCCAAGCCACGCTTCAAATTTTTAACGGCTTTTTTATCACTACCAAATCCAATTGGCCAACCTGGGGCCTTACTATATAGCACTCCTAAGCTTGTATAAGCTGAGCCATCAAGCACATTGCCATTAATTCTGATGGCCTCTTCATAAGATTTTTTTGCATGTTTCGCCAGACTGAGTGCCCCTAACCCACCTTTTGCACCAGCAAAACTTGAATATATGATACCTTCCCAAACTAAGGCCTCTGGCTGATTTTCCTTTTTTAGTGCCGTTTGCGTGGCTAATTTTGATAAGTTTTCAAACGCTTTTTCTTTCGCTTCGCCCTCTGGCATATAGTTAACTTCTGCCCATTGAGATTGTATTAATTTAACTTCATCTGTCATGGTGGCTAAACAGTTGCCCGAAACTGTCAAAATTGTAAGAAAGGATATTAGTTTTTTTATTATCATGACTTGACCTCATTTTTTAAAAATTTTTCGATTGTAGAATGATCTTTTTTTATTGCTTTTGAGACCATACTTGGCAACAAAGCATTGATTTTCACGAACAGCTTTTCTGGCCATCCATAAAACTTTTCGGTATGATTTTTTTCAATGGATTGAACCACCATGAGTGCGATGTCCACAGGATCATCAACCGCATTACCCAACTCAGAATTCATTTGATTGACTGCTGTTGAATTAATTTCCGTAGACATCGCCCTTGGAGCAAGATATGACACAGATATTTGAGTATCTGATAGCTCCCTACTCAATGCCTGAGTGAAACCTCTTAACCCGAACTTACTGGCACTATATACGCTGAATCCAGGGTAACCAATGGCACCAAAACTTGACCCAATGTTAATAATCTGTGCTTTATCTGCAGCTTTAAGCCAAGGTAATAGTTTTTGTGTCAATAATATGGGAGCCAGTAGATTGACCTGCAGCGTCTCTTCTATATCGCCAGTAGTCGAATCTGACAGAAAAGCTGTATGATTAACGGCTGCATTATTGATCAGCATGTGGTTTTGATTTTGTTTGTTTTTCAACAAAGCAGATAGTTTTTCAACTGATTCTGAGGCAGTCACATCACCCACAAATATTTCTACATCATTGGAAAATGATTCTTGCATGGTTTGTAATTTATTTTTATCACGACCAATCAGAATAAGGTCTGCTCCCAGTTCATAAAATGTCTGTGCAAGGGCTTTTCCCAATCCACCATATGCTCCTGTAATGACAATGGTTTGTTTTTTCCAGTTCATTTTCATGACCGTGTTAACCCTTTGAATATATTTCCATATAAAGTGAAAAAGCGATGACATGATTTAATCACTATATGTAATTGAGTTTCTGATAATTGATTAATCAAGTTTTCAAAAAACTTTTGATGATCTTGATCTAAATCCCCATGTGAATAAAGATAACTGAATGCTTTATTAGGTAATGACAAAGATGCTTTAATTGCGTTGGCCGCTTGAGTTGCTAAAGCAACGCTGGTACCTTCTAAAACATGGACCATCCCCAAAAAGGTTAAGGGACTCACTCTATTGATTGAATCATAGGCATAGGAAACCATCATTTCAGTAGCAAACGATGGCTCCGATTGACTGACTTCCTCTGCATTACCACCAGCAGCTACAATGTCATTTAAAATCCATTGTTCATGCCCTATTTCTTCTTCGATGTATTCAGCTATTGCAACACGTAACCATTCATCTTCATGTGAAATGCGGCTACCGGTGAGCATTAACAACGGTACAGTATGTTTTACATGATGATAAGCCTGAGAGAGAAAAGCGATATACGTGGTTACGTTTATATCACCACTCATGGCACTTTTAATCACAGGAATATTAAATAAGTCATGTTGTTGACTTTCAGTTTCAAAGCATAATTGTTCAAATGGCGTTGATTTTTGCTTGCGTATTTGATGCATACAAACTCTCCAATTGTATTCGATAATGTTTAAATATCTGATTAGTTTTGGTTTTACCTGCTGTGCTTAACATGCCATTTTCAATAGTGAAAGGTTCCACTTTTAAAAAATCAACAATTTGTGCATAGTCAGGCAGCTTTTTGTTTAAATTTGAAATGACTGATTGCAATTGTTTTTCATCCAGTTGAGACACAATCAGCGCCGACAAAAATGGTTTGTTATCTCCATAGACGACAGCTTGAATAATGCCCTGAATAGCCTGAAGCTCCCCCTCAATCCAGTCAGGCAAAATATTTCTTCCAAATGAATTAATGATGATATTCTTTTTTCGTCCGGTAATAATTAAAGCACCATGATCATCTAATGAGCCTATATCGCCAGTTTTGAATATTGATTGTGCAGTGTTATTTCTCAACTCACTATCATTTGATTCATCACCTAGATACCCTAAAAACAACGGACCAGAAACCAAAATTTCTTTATCAGAACTAATACTTATCTGACAGTGGTTTAAAGACTGTCCAACAGTTCCAGGAGCATCCTGGTTGGTATTGAGTGAAATGACGGAACCACATTCACTGATACCATAACCTTGGTAAACAGGTAATCCTAACTGATGACTTTGAGTGATCAACTGTTCTGAACAGACAGCCCCCCCAACTGCTATGAATTTGATAAAACTTAAGTCAGTTTTGTAAGCCACTTGATGGGCTATTAATTGCTTGAGCATTTGTGGCATCAGGATAAAACTGTCTGCACGGTGTTTAACGACTGTATTAACCATAGTTTCAACATCAAAACCACCTGAACCTGTTAACCCAACCTCTGCGAGTGATGGGCTTATGATTTCTAGTTGAGCAAAATTATTTGCATATACAGCAGCCATGTTTTCCAGTAATACACTGTAAGGCAAGACACTGATGTGACGAGTTAATTTGAATTTTTTTGTGGCTTGTGCCAAAGAGGATCCAACTTGAGATAAGTGCGAATAGCTCAAACAAACACCTTTTGGCTCAGCCGTAGTACCTGATGTAAAAGTAATTTTATGTGTTCCATGTGGTAATTTCCTTGGAGTAACAACAGACTTAACTAACAAATAAATGTCATTAGATAACTTTTCCTGTTTAATAAACCCCTGCTTTAAATAAATAGGTAAAACTGAACTTTGACAGATAACAGAACTGACACCAACCTGTTCGATTACATGAAGTATTTGTTGAAGCGAAAAGAAATGTGGAATTGGTACGATGATCCATTCCAGTTTTGTAGCTATTTGATCAATAGCTAGCCACTCCTTACTATTATCTAAGTGAATTGCTAATCTTCGACTGTTTCTATTATGCGTTTTACTATATTGGTCAATTGACTGAATTAAGTTTTTCATTACCAGCTTAAATTACACCAAATTATTGATAATACTTGAGTAATAAACTGCTGGTTTATAGTCATAATATTTCCCCCAATCAGTTTTTGTTTTAATAACAGCATCAGGATGTGCATGCTGTATATGCGTTAATTTGATTCCCATTCTATTAAAAGCTATTTTGATAGGTCTTGAGAGTGTGTATACAGCCCATTTCACACTCAGTGTCTTGAGAAAATTGCCTATTAATGGAATAACTACAGTCATATCTGAAGTTTGATCGGCCACAAAATGACCAAGCTCAATGACATCAATCCTATCAATTTGAACCGATTCTTTTTCTGTTAATTCTGATTCAATTGAATTATCTAAATAGTTCTCTGAAAATAATTGGTAGTCATCCGCGTAACGCAAACCTACCGCAGACAAAACCCTGCCTGTTCTGAGATTTCTGATCGCTAAAATAATAGGGAAAAAATCCATCAACTTTGCGTTAAAGTGCTTTTGATAGCCATCAGCGATAAATCGCTCAATTTCGGCTCTTTTTGTATCTGCAGGTGAAACCAGCATCAATTGAACTCCCAATGCATAAGGAGTCAGTTGTAATTTCGAAACCCGCTTACCTAAGTAAGAGTGATCATCATTAAAAATATTATCTTGATTGACTGGACACTGATCATTTGCAGTACTTATATTCATGGTTTCATTTCTCATTAAATCATCCCGTATTAGTTGTTTAAATAACAATTTTCAGCATTTGCATTAATCACTTGGAGCTGATGAGTTGTGGAAATCAATCGCAAGAATTGAAAAAAAAACAGAAATAATCAGATTGATTTTTTATCATATACGCTCTAAGCGTTAAACAATTGTTAAAAATAGCCGGATGAACAAGTACAGGACAGATATAAAATTGGCCCAATCACTGATAAAAGGTGATGAAAACGCATTCAATTCTTTTTTTGATGATTATCATCCAAGGTTATTTAGATTTATCATGAGCCGGGTTGATCAAGACTATGATTTAGCCCATGATTTGGCCCAAGAAACATTGTGTAAAGCAATAGATAAAGTGGCAAGTTACAGAGGTGAGGCTGCACTATTCACCTGGATGTGTCAAATCAGCAGAAGTCTTATTCATGCATACTTTATCAAAAACAGAAAACAAGCCAAAGTTATTCAGCCACTGGCTGAAACAGAAGAAATGAGAAACATATTGGAAAATATCGCTATGAATGACCAGCATCAACCTGAACAAATAACCATGAATCAACAATTAAAACAAATATTGGAAGAGGTGCTTGATCATTTACCGAAGGATTATGGAAATATGCTTACCTGGAAATATGTTGACCAGTTAAGTGTGCAGACGATAGCTGAACAATTGTCCACAACTCAAATTGCAGTTCAATCAACACTTGCAAGAGCCAGAAAGTCATTTCAGCAGGTCATAAAAAAAATGCTGCAACATGACACATTGAAAGACCTATTATCAGGGCACGTGGAGAATAACCATGGGTAATGAACCATTCAACAATGACAATGATTCGACTAATATTGAATCATTACTCAAGCAATTAAATACCAGAACATCACCAGACAAAACTAAAGCTGCTGATACTAAAGCGCGGGTTAAAGAGCAGTGGCAACAAATGGTAAAACAACAACAAAAAGCTAAATTACAAAGACGTGTTTGGGTTTTGGCCGCCAGTATCATGATTGCCACCACCTTGAGTCTATTTATATTTGATAATCTCGATACAAGCGAGAAAGTTTCTTTTGTCGCAACCATTAATGATTACAGTGGAAGCATTCGAATAAAACCAGAAAATGCTCCGTGGATTAATTTAAAAGAGTTATCTGATTTAGCTAAGGGAGTAACAATTAAAACGGCTGATGCAAGCTTCCTATCTTTGGTGCTGCAAGATGACAGTGAACTGAGAATCAATGAAAATACAGAGCTATACTTTCAAGCCGATGGAGTTGAACTTATATATGGCCAAATTTATCACGATACAGACTTCACTCAAAAAGCCAAACCATTGAAAATCAAAACAACTCAAGGCTTCATTGAACACATAGGAACGCGTTATTTGGTTAGTAGCCTCAACAATCAAGTTCAAATAGCAGTAAGGTCTGGAGAAGTGAAATTTTCTAGTAATATAACTCATGAGAATGATCAACTCATCAAAGATAACCAAATGCTTAATGTAGCAGCCAATAAATCAGCGGAATTATCTTCTATCGATTCATATGATAATTTATGGGACTGGACATTCCAGGCGCAGGCAGGCTATGAACTAGAAGGGAAATCTTTATTTAATTTCATCACATGGTATGCCCACCAAACAGGATTGTCTATCGATTGGAATGGTCTGAAATTCAAATCTAAAAACGTAAAACTACACGGAAATATAAAAAACATTTCGTCTGAACAAGCGATCAGAACAGTCTTTCTATCAACCCAATTTAATTACTCAATTAATGATGGTGTGTTGCAAATAAACAATAAGTAGACATAAGATGCACGTTTGACTGAATGCTTGTTGTTTAATGGACAAAAGGATTAATAGTTTGTTCTTATTTTTGCTCCTTTGCTTGTCATCAAGCATAAAAGCAGAAGTTAAGACATTAAAACAATGGATTGATATTTTCACACAACAAGGCTATCACCTGTTTTATAGCAGTGACTATTTGGGAGTCACAACCCTCAACCAGCCACTTAATATTGAATCCCCTACTATCATGCATTTTAACAGTGCAATGTCTTATCTTGATCTTTATTTACAACCAGTTGACAGCAAAGAGCAAACTGTCTTTGTCATAAAATCTAAAAACGAACCGCCTATTTCGTCATTTATTATTCATGCACATAACCAGGAAACTGGCTCATACCTTAAGCACTTTTCCATAACTGATAAAAAAAGGCAAACCCATAACAGTGAAAATAAAAATATTTTCTTAATTAAAGAAAGTGATTTACGAGAATCAATAACTGTCACTGCTGATGGCTATTTCCCTACAGAAATTGAATTATCTATGATGCCAGGTCAAACTCAAATAATTAATGTGACACTGACTAAATTACCCCTACAGCTGTCTGATATCAGAGTATCTACAAGTCTAACCAGTTTTAATAATCAATATAACAGTCAAAAATCTTTATCACGAGAAGACTTAAAAGATAATGCCACCTTAAATAATGATCCCTTGAGGGCAGCTGGTCGCCTAGCAGGAAGTGCAACAAATGGAATTAATGGTAAAGTCCATACACGTGGAGGTAATCTCAATGAATCATTAATTATTCTTGATAACAGAGAGTTAAGAAATCCATATCACTTCAAAGATTTTTTTTCTTTGTTTTCAACAATTAATGAAACTTTTGTAGATTCCATTGATTATTACAGTGGTGTTTTTCCCGCTAAGTATGGGGGAAGATTAAGTTCAGTCATGGATATTCAGAGCAATCAATGGACTGACCTACCAACGCATGAAGCCAATTTAGGGTTATTAACCAGCTCGTATACTTTCCGACATCATGATACGATTAATGATAACTACTATATGATGGCATTACGCACAGGTGGGCAATTAATTAATGAACACCTGATAGCTGACTTGTCTTTAAAACCTGAGTTTGATGATGGCTATTTGAAAGCAAATCAAACCATAAACAACCAGTGGAAAATGTCTCAGCATTTCTTGGTTTCACGTGATGAATTAACCATCGACCAAGACGAAGAAGTTGCCAGGGCCAATTACCGTGATCAAAACCTTTGGTTTCAATGGGATTATGATAATCTAGATTCCAATCAATTGGACATTCAAATTTATGCCAGTGACCGGTATGATCGACGTGATGGCAGCCTAAATGATGGAAATAGTGTAGCCAGTGTCAATGAAGTGGTTAAGAGCAAATTTCAGGGTGTCATGTTTAATCATCAATGGTCCTTGACTGAAAATTTAAGTTTAAACTATGGTTTCGATCTAAGTGCTGAAGAAACCAAAATTGAGTCTTTTCGTGATATCAGACATGACAGTGAATTAGTTAATTTATTAGGATTTAACTTAGATTTGCAAAGAGATTTTAAATTTGAAACACATGGTGTTTCTTCAAAAAGTTATTTTAATTTCAGATATAAACTGAGTGATCAATGGATTTTTGATTTAGGTGCTCATTATTTGAATCAGCAATGGATTAGTGGAGGTGATCTGAGCCCAAGGTTGAATATTGGATACTTTCCCTCTACTCTGACATCATGGCATTTTGGAATTGGTCGCCATCAACAAGTTCAACATATTGACGAATTATTACTTGAAGAACTGGAACCGGGTTACTATCAGCCAGCATCAGCTGACTTGGCTGTCTTAGAATTCAACCATCGCTTTGATAATAACTGGCTCATTTTAACTGAGTTATACTATAAAAAATACAGCAGAACACACCCTTATTACGAGAATCTTTTTAATAACATTCATGTGCTACCAGATCTTTTTTATGATCGGTTGCGCATTAATCCTCAAGATGCCAAAGCGGCCGGCATAGAAATCACTTTAAAAGGTAAGTATAGAAATATTGACTGGTCATCCAGCTATACTTACAGTGACGTCAAAGATCAATTTGATTCTAGTGAACAGCCCAGAAGCTGGAATCAAAAAAACGCATTTAAATTCTATTTAGGTCTCCCCATTAAGTCATGGAATCTAGGCATTCATGGTGATTTTCACAACGGATGGCCAACCACAAGGGTTTCCCAAAATAACAACCAACTTGTTGTCGGAGTCAGAAACAAAAACAGCTACAGAGACTATTACCAAGTCAGCATGAAACTCGATCGTTCTTGGAAATCTGCACTTGGACTCTGGCATTTTGAATTACAATTAACCAATGTACTCAATACCGAAAATCCATGTTGTAGGGAATATGATTTAATGAACGGAATTCTCGAAGAAGAGCTAAAAAATGGTTTGCCCTTGATACCTAATCTTAGGTTGGGGTTGAGTTGGTAGTGTTGTTTACTCATGTTTTAGGACTTTTATTGTCATTAAAACAGAAACTCTCTACATTCTCTTTTCAAATTACCTGTCAATACACTTTTTAATTACTTAGTTAGTCCTGAAAAAGTCCTTTCTGGCCTTGTTCAGTATCAATCAAAAAAACACTTATGCATTTTCAGGTTCGACTAATTATTTTGATAAAAATAACCCCAAATCAGGAAAGTGCCGTATTAGAGGGATATAACAACAGGAGATATTTATGAAAATCAAAGCAAAGAAATTGTTACTCACCACAGCCATCACATTTACTTTGGCTGCATGTATGAACAGTAAAAACAGTGACAAAGAAATCAGTGGCAGAGTTGAAAAAGACATAACAGTCGTAGAAGCTGAACCTGCTGAGCAAAAAATGGCGGCAGATGAATATGAATCGATCACAGTCACTGGTAGTCGGATTAAAAAAGAACGAGCAGCAATGGCACACCAATCTGCTGTGATGATACCAAGATCTCAACCGATGATCCAGGATCGTGAAAACTACCAGCATTTCGATGACCATGCAGTACAAAAAGTACTCAATAACCCCATTTCGACTTTCAGTATCGATGTAGATACGGGTGCCTATGCTAATATGCGACGTTTTCTCAACAGCGGTCAAATGCCAAGAAAAGACGCCATTCGTGTTGAAGAGTTGATTAACTACTTTGATTATGACTACCCCACTCCTCAATCGTCTAATCAACCATTTTTGGCGACTACTGAAATGGCTCCTTCTCCCTGGAACAAGAATGCTCATTTGTTACATATAGGTATTAAAGGTTTTGAAAAAGACGCCAGTGAAAGGCCTGCTGCTAATCTGGTATTCCTAGTTGATGTTTCAGGGTCTATGAGCAGCCCCGATAAAATCGGTTTATTAAAATCTTCGTTGAAATTGCTTAGTCAACAAATGACGGCTGAAGATAAAGTATCAATCGTTGTTTATGCTGGTGCAGCTGGTGTCGCTCTAGAACCAACTGCCGGTAATAATAAAGCAAAGATCGCACAAGCACTAGATCAATTACAAGCAGGTGGCTCCACTAATGGTGCGGCGGGCATACACTTGGCTTACCAGTTAGCTGAACAAAACTTAATTAAAAATGGTATCAATCGCATTTTGATCGCCACCGATGGTGATTTTAATGTCGGCACAACTAACTTTGAAGCGCTTAAAGAATTGGTTGAGAAAAAACGTAAAAACGGTGTTTCTTTAACTACTTTGGGCTTTGGTAGTGGTAATTACAATGATCATTTAATGGAACAACTGGCAGATGTAGGCAATGGTAACCACGCCTATATCGACACCATTAAGGAAGCAAATAAAGTATTAGTTAATCAAATCAATTCGACCCTAATGACCATAGCTAAAGACGTCAAAATTCAGATTGAATTCAATCCTCAAACAGTCAAGGAATACCGTTTGATTGGCTATGAAAATCGTCAGTTGAAAACAGAAGATTTTGACAATGACAAAATAGATGCAGGTGAAATCGGCGCTGGTCACACCGTCACTGCCATTTATGAGGTTATTTTACAGGGTAACCCCGGCTGGTTGGGAGAATCTCGATATCAAAAACAAATGAATAAAACAGACTATGGTAATGAATTGGCATTTTTGAAAATACGCTATAAACAACCCAACTCAGATACCAGCGAATTGTTAGAATGGCCCATCAAACGCGATTTGATTCAGGCCATGAACAAATCCAGCCAGTCTTTTCAATTCGCAACTTCAGTGGCTGCCTTTGGTCAACTGCTTCGCGATGGACAATACCTTACTGATTTCAATTATGATGATGTTTTAGACTTGGCACGTCGAAGTAAAGGTCAAGATCCTTTTGGTTACCGCGGTGAGTTCCTACAACTGGTTTCATTAGCGAAAAACTTGGCGAATTAATTCAATGCGGCTAAAATCGCCGCATGGATTCTATGAATGATGAACAACTGATGTTACTTTTTGCCAACAATGACATCAATCAAGGACAGCGGGCTTTCGAATGCCTTTATTATAGACATAAAGGCCCGCTGTACCGTTTTATCAAGAAATCATGCAATCATGAGCAACAATGTGATGAACTATTCCAGGATTTATGGCTAAGAATCATCAAAAACAAAGCTCAATTTGACCCTAAGCACCCATTCACAACTTGGGCATATACTATTGCCAATCGACTGCTGATTGACTGGTTTCGAAAGCAAGGTAAAGAATTGTTTCAGTCAGAAGATGAAGAACATGCTACCAATGAATCAACCTACCCTGAGAGCGAATTAGATCGAAAACGCATGGCCAAACATTTACAACAAGCCATCTCTACCCTACCCGATGCTCAACGACTGACTTTCGTTATGAAACATGAGTCAGGTATGAGCTTGAGTCAAATGGCAGAAGCCACTGCACAACCTTTAGAACGCATCAAAAGTCAGTACCGATATGCTGTCAATCGGCTTAAAAAGGCCATGGAGCATTGGCGATGAACGAAGATAAGATTAACAACTTATACCAGAGTGAAGCCAAAGACCAGCCACCGATAAAGTTGGATGTTGCTATTATTAATGCTGCAAAATCATCTTTGCCCAAACGAAAAAATAACGGTGCCATGTGGCTGGCAGCAGCCAGTGTCGCTCTAGTGGCACCATTAGTGCTATGGATGACACTGTATGTCCCTTCCCACACTATCCCTTCCCACACTATAGAAAGCGCTGATGAGTATTTTTCAGGATCTTCAAAAGAAACAATAGCTCAACCACAAATTGAAGCGATGGCAGAACCAAATATGGCTGAGACTGATTTTGTAGCCCCTTCTCAAGAACCTAAAGATGCTGATGCTGCTTCTGAAGATGTAGAGCTCCAAGGTAAAATCACAGTTACTGGCAGTCGGATCAAACGCAGTGATGAAGTAGCCTCTCAAGATAATGAAGCACCAGATGAAAAGGAATCACTGGTGTTGAAAGCTCCCCGAGCTGCTAGTTTGAAGAAAAATCAAACAGTGCTCAAATCAGAATTAAAAGAAAAAAAACAACGCATCAATCAAAACACCATCAGTGATCCAATGATGGCTTTGGAATGGCAACAACTATTACAATATATTGAACAAAATGAAAAAGCTAAGGCGTTGGAACTACTCGAGTCACTACAGCAACAGTGGCCTGACTACGACTACTCTGAAGTCATCAACAAATTAAACGTCATGGATTAATAAAAAAACTGAGCTTTCATATGATTCATGACAATCAATAGACTAATTGGTAAAATCTAGATTTTTCACTAAGCAAGAAGATTCAGCAAAAAGTCGTGATGTTAAATTTAAAATGGATCATTATGGTGTTCTGTCTACTGACAATTGAAGTAACTGATGCCAATACTTTATTGATTGAACGTTTGAATGCCCAACCTGACTTAGAACTACCAATAAAAAGTCAAAGTATGGATCACGTTCGTCTGCGGTTTGGCAATCCTATTAAGCAATTTGAGCCAGTTGGTGATCCACCTATAGTTCGATGGGAATACCAAGACTTCATCGTCTATTTTGAATACGATCATGTGATTACAGCAGTATTGAGACAGCCCCAAACAACCCAACTTGACCGACATTAAAACTAACTTAAACAATGAAACGAATGTTATTAATGGAGCAATGGCTTGCTAAAGTCTTGCCGACATTAGGCTACTCAGCTAATCCTAGAATCGCATCAGCATCCGAAGATGCCAGCTTCAGAAGCTACTATCGTCTCAAATCTGACAGTGGTACTTTGATAGTCATGGATGCCCCACCCTCACATGAGGATTGCGAACCATTCATAAAGGTTCAAAAACTGCTAAAAACGGCCGACATACCAGTGCCAGATGTCTTAGCATATGATTTAGAACAGGGTTTTCTTTTACTCAGCGACCTTGGTAATACTTTATTTTTAGATATTCTTAACAGTGATAACGTCAATAAATGGTATGGTCTGGCGACCCAACACATACATCAAATGCAAAGTATTGACGCTGAGCACCTATTGCCCACTTATGATCAACTATTGCTGCAGCAAGAAATAAATTTATTTCGTGACTGGTTTATTATTCAACATTTAGGTTATGAGCTGGATCAGGAAGAGTTACAAATTCTCAAGAATGTTGAAGAAATGCTGGTAAAAAATGCCCAACAACAACCTCAGGCAATGGTACATCGTGATTTTCATAGTCGCAACCTAATGTGCCATCAGAATAATGCTGCTGTGATCGATTTTCAAGACGCCGTGTGGGGGCCAATAACATATGATCTAGTTTCACTCTATAAAGATTGCTATATAGCTTGGCCTGAAGATCAGGTCAATCAATGGGTCGATACCTTCAGGCAACAATTCAATGAGCAACATAAGACAGATTATGATCAATCGATCTTTCTTAGATGGTTTGATCTGATGGGCATTCAACGACATATGAAGGCCATAGGTATTTTCTGTCGATTGAACTATAGAGACAATAAAAAACAATACCTATATGATATTCCTAGGACAATGAAATATGTGATGATGACCTGCCTTCACTATCCTGAACTTAAAACATTTCATCAGTTGCTTCAACACCTGCAACCTAAGTTACAACTGGCATGAAAGCATTCATTCTCGCAGCTGGTAAAGGCGAACGCCTCAGACCGTTGACATTGACGACACCTAAACCATTACTTTGTGTTCAAGGAAAACCATTACTACAATGGCATTTGGAGTCTTTGAGGTCAGCTGGCATTTCGGATGTGGTAATCAATGTCTCCTGGTTGCGAGAACAAATCATTGATTTTGTTCAGCAAGCTGAATTTGCTGACATGAAAATTCAGATATCAGATGAAGGTGATAGACCACTGGAAACAGGAGGCGGTATACTCAAGGCCCTACCCTTGCTTAATGATGATCCATTTTTAGTCATTAATGCGGATGTTTTCACCAGTATTGATTTTAATCACATTGATAAATTGTCCAAGCACGATTTGGTCCACCTGGTATTGGTCGATAATCCGGCACACAATCCAACAGGTGATTTTTCAGTTATAAATGGACGACTAGACAACGAACCACAACTCACTTATTCTGGTATTGGTCTATTTTCCCCACAACTTTTTAAAGGAATCACCAATACACAGCCCTTTTCTGTAGTGCCCTTGATTCGTGAAGCCATTTCAAATAACTGTGCCAGCGCAGTTTACTATAACGGCATATGGAATGATGTCGGAACTGAAGCCCGACTTCAACAACTCAATTCATAACATGGTTATAATTTAACTTGTACATAAGTTATGTTTGAGTCCTTTGTAGGTTTAAGCAAGTGGAACGTTACGTGCCTTACTTCTTTCATACAACTTCTCAATAGTTGCACTTACAAGTTGATACTGAAGATTAACTGAACCAATAAATAAGGAGAATGTGAAAGAGATCTCTTTATTGTAAAAAGGGTGAGCTTCTACTCTATTCATTCACGGTACACACAGTGTTTATATGTCATCAAAATTTTTATTCTTTGGAAGTCAAAAAGTTAATCGGTGAAATAATTTATTGACGATCAAATATAATTTAATCATAATCAATCGCCACACATTTTGAGGGAAAGACATGCGCACTACTTTAATTTTAATTAGCATTGGATTACTGACATATGTTGCACTCCAATTGACACCCAACTCTCATCTCAGCAAAACTGAAATGATGGGAATAAATGTTGAAAAGGGACCAAAACCTGACCGCCCAGGCGAAGCGGCACAGTGGATGAATCAATTTTTAGAAACTCCAAAACTTTCTAAAAGTGCCGCACAGTTAAATCAACAATACAGCAAAAAAATACTTGCGACTGAAATGAATAAAGGTGGTGGTCAAGCGACCTTCCCTGATTTCAACTTTAAAGAATTAGGGCCTGGTGTGTTTGGTGGACGAGTGCGAGCATTCACCTCATTACCTTCAAATTCTGATGTTTTATTGACTGGTGGGGTTTCAGGCGGAGTTTGGAAATCAACTAATGGTGGAAAAACATGGGTTCCCATTGATGATTTTTTACCTACACTGGCTGTGTCAACATTAATGCGTGACCCAAATAATGAAAACAGGGTTTTCATGGGAACTGGTGAAGGTTTTTTTAATTCTGATGCTCAACGTGGCGCCGGCATTTTTGTATCCAACGATTTTGGGGACTCTTGGTCACAACTTCTCAGTACTGACAATAATGATTTTCATTATGTTAACCGGTTGGCTAAATTGGATGGACAAAATGTGATACTGGCTGCTACGAGAACAGGTATTCATCGCTCTACTGACGATGGAAATTCTTGGAATGAAGTCAGTGGTCATACGGTTGCTGGACGTGGTTTTGTTGACTTAAAAGTTGATCCAACTGACAGCAATCATGTTTTAGCAGTACATTATGGTAACACCAATGGAGCCCCAACCCAAGTAACCATCAATGCACCAGGTGATATTGCAGGAGTTTATGATGCTTCTATAGCCGCTTTTGGCACTCAATCTTTCAATGAAACCGCTGATTTAGAATTGGTCGATGACGGCACTTCAGTCACTACGGACGGCTGTGAGCCACTGATTGGATTTACCCCTGGCAATATTGCCTTAATAGACCGAGGAAGTTGTAATTTCACTGTAAAAGTACAAAATGCTGAAAATGCGGGAGCTGTGGCTGCAATTGTTGCTAATAATATTCCCAATGATGGCAGCTTTAACATGGGTGGTGTTGACCCAGGTATAAATATTGGTTCAGTGATGATTTCATTTGAGGATGGACAAACCATTCGCAATGAGTTCCCCAGCACTATAAATGCTACTGTTGGCCAAAATGGTCCAATTTCATTAGATCGATTTGTTATGCAAAGCACTAATGCCGGGGCTAGTTGGGATATTTTAGACACTGATGATGGTTTGCCAGATACGAATGTAGGGCGAATTGAGCTGGCTTTTGGTAATGATGGTGTTATTTATGCTGCTGTGTCTAACGAAGTTGATCAAACCAGAGGGTTGTGGCGTTCTCCTGGCTTTGGTAACAACTTTGTTAAAACAGCTTCTAATACTGCCTTTATAGAAAGACAAGGCTGGTATGACCTGGTAATTGCGGTTGATCCAAATGATTCAGATAAAGTAATCATGGGTGCAGTTGATCAATATATCACTACTAATGCCGGTACCACCATTACCAAAAACACCTTTTGGGCTCCCGGTGCTGGCCAAATTCCAAATTATGTGCATGCCGATCAGCATATTTATTATTTTGACCCCAATGATAACAACACGATTTACGTTGGCTGTGATGGAGGCATATTCAGATCTACTGATGGTGGATCCACATATGAAAACATCAACAATAATTTCTATATTTCTCAATCTTATGGTGTCGCTGTAAAACCGGACGGCCAATTCGTTACATCAGGTACCCAAGACAACGGGTCTCAATTGTATTTTGGTGATGATGATATCTGGTTGCAATGGTATGGTGGTGATGGAGGATATAGTGCTTGGGATCAACAAAACGGTAATTATGTTTATGGGTCTACACCTTTTGCTGCTATGTTCGGCTCGTCAGATGGTGGTTTAACTACCACGGATATTCAATTACCTGATGTCGTGGGAGCGGCTTTCATCCAGCCATTCACATTGGATGTAAATGATGGTAACAGAATGCTTGTGGGAACCGATAATTTATTCTTTTCTAGTAATATTAGGTCATTGAATGGCGCATCATTCACTGATGTTTCTGGAGCGATAGGCCAGGTTTCTGCTACTACTATCAGTTCTGTAAATGGAACACAAGCTTTTGGTGGAACCACAACAGGAGTCCTGGTCAGGGTAGATAATTTAGGTATTAGCAATGACCTAACTAATATTAGTGCCGGCCTACAACCAGGCGCAGATATCACCGATATTTATGTCGATCCTGAAGATTTGACCGGTAACACTTTAATTGTGACTCAGGCCGACTATGGAAGTAACCGCATCAGCCGCAGTACGAATGGTGGTGGTAGCTGGACATCTGTTGCAGGTGATTTGCCTGATATTCCATTATTCGCTATTACTAGTGACCCACTAAACCCTACCACCTTCTTTGTTGGCAGTGAATTAGGATTATTTGTTACCGAGGATATTACGGCAATATCTCCTGAGTGGAACAGGTATGACTTTGGCCCAGCTTTTACTCGTATCATTGATTTAGTTTGGAATGATGATGATTTATATATAGGCACCCATGGCCGAGGCACCTACAAGGCCTCTAGAGAAGTTGTTGGTATCACTATAAATGACATACAGATAAGCAACATGTCATGTGATATCGATGATGTACTTGATGTGGGAGAAACAGCTAATGTAATGCTTGAATTTACTAATCTGGGTGGGTTTGATATTACTGGTGCTGTGGCAATTATTTCATCTAATGATGACATTAATATTACCAATCCTATAGCTAACCTCAACGATATTAGCACGAGTGTCATTCACGCATTTGAAATTACTTTAAATAGCAGTGCAGTTTGCCCAGGAAATGTTAACTTGGATGTTATCGTCACTTACGATGCAGGCAGTACTTCAGACACATTAATTTTACCTGTTCAAAACAATGTGATTATTAACGCGGGAGATTTTGTTGATGGGGCTGAAACAACCTCTTTGATGACTTCTGAGTTAACTCTTGGTACAACTGGTTGGAGCCAAGTGAATACTCAAGCTAACAGTGGTTCATTCAGCTGGTATACTGATAATGAAGACAGTTATTCTGATAAATCTTTAGTTTCTCCATGGCTGGACTCTGTTGGTAATAACGTTCTAACTTTTTCTATCTATTATGATACTGAAGGTAACAATACGCAAAGATGGGATGGAGCTGTTCTTGAATTAAGGGAGTTTGGTGGTGATTGGGTCGATATCGGTCAGTTCAGTGACGTGTTGTATGATGGCTTACTTTTTACCAATAATACAGCACCAGCTCGATTAGCTTGGTCCGGAAATCAAGCCACATGGCGTGATGCAACAATTAATTTGGGGAGTGATTACACAGGAAAGTCTATCCAGTTCAGGTTCCGTATGGTCAGTGATACAAATACGGCCGAAGACGGTTTTTGGGTTGATGACATTCAAATGACAAATGTTGAATGGATTAGTGAAATTCAATGTGATACTTGTTTTAATGATCTGATCTTCAAAGATGGTTTTGATTAACCGAATCTGAAAAAGGTCAGGATGGACTTTTTCAAGGTTGACTAATTAAATAATTCTCGTATCCCAATAGTTTAAAGAAGGCCTCTTAGTTGAGGCCTTCTTTATAACCATTATCGAAAAGACAAATTGTGACCCAAAGTAACATGAGTTTTAAACTACTTTTTCTTCCCTTTGGTAAACTAAGGTCCACAGATTGACTTTCCCCTTGCGTCGTTTCAAACTGAAGTGCTTGATTAATTTTATACTTCAACACCCAAAAACCAACACGGCTGAATAATTCGTAATTATATCTAATGTACAACTTATCATTGATTTACTTTACTGCCTCAACAACACTATCTTCTCTATAAATTCCTTCTTTTTGCTTGGCTTTTATTTGAAACCAGAGGTCAGAAAGCATATCATCAATGTTACCTTTGAAATCGAAAGAACCACTAATCTCGTTCAATTCATCAAACAAAGAAGCTAAATATGATTGAATGTTAGCAAAATGACCATTAATTAACCCCCTATTTATAGTTAAACTTTCTTTCTTTATTTATCTAAATCTATATATTCCAAATGTCCTGTTGTGTGTGATAAGGAAGTGCTCTGGTCAGATTTCCTTTACTTCTTGTGAGTGACTCAATAAAATTGTTGGCTGAACTTTTTGGGGTATATTTTGCAACAAATCAGTTTGAGTCAAGCTGTGTGCAAGCGTTCAGGAGAAGCTTTATTCGCACCTGTGTCGTTCACTGTTAAAGGTGGTGAACTGGTCGTTATTGCTGGTCCAAATGGCGCAGGAAAAACCACATTATTAGAGACTTTAGCAGGATTGAGGCCTTTGTCTTCAGGTAACCTATCATTTGAGGCTAATAAAAATTGGAATGACTGGTTGGAGAACAGTCATTACTTGGGTCATAAGCTTGGTAACAAAGGCATCCTCAGTTGTTTAGAAAACCTCAAATTTGTTTTAGAAATATACGGACATAGATATAACAGGTCAGAGGGAAAAATGGCTCTAGAACAAGTCGGCCTCAATGGTTATGAATACCAACTAGCCTCAGAACTATCAGCAGGTCAAAAAAAGCGGTTGGCTTTAAGTCGATTATTGTTACTCAAACACAGCTATTGGCTATTAGATGAACCTTTTGTCAATCTCGATCAAATGGGTTGTGAATGGCTTTATCAACTGATTAAGAAGCATATCAATCAAGGTGGTTCGGTGATTTTAACTGCCCATGATCAACAAAAAATTCACCAAATGGCTTCCCAGCACATTATCTTGGAGCAACCATGATACGCTATTGGGCTATCTGTCAAAGAGACTTGTTGGCTACTTGGCGGAAAAAGTCAGGTATCTACCAACCATTGGTATTCCAGCTACTGATCGTAACTTTATTCCCTTTGGGACTCGGTGCAGGAGCTCAAACATTAGCTAAAATATCACCAGCCGTGGTATGGATACTGGCATTATTAGGGACACTTATTACTCTTGAACATATCTTCAAAGATGACTTTGAAGATGGATCATTGGCATTATACGTTCGCGCAGGTTTATCATTGCCAATGGCCATTATCAGTAAAGCATTGGCTCACTGGATAACCACTGGATTACCAACAGTGCTCTTTGCGCCTATTATTGGGATATTGCTGCATTTACCAGAGACAGCTTATGGTGTTTTGATGTTGTCTTTGTTATTGGCCACCCCTATATTCAGCTTACTAGGCGCAGTTGGTTCAGCGTTAACTATCAACCTGCGTTCAGGTGCCCTGTTATTAAGCGTATTGGTGATGCCTTTATTAGCACCTGTGTTGATTTTTGGTGCGGGCGCTGTATTGGAAACTGCCTTAGGTAACTCAGCTAAAGGCCATTTGTTATTGCTATCTGGTGCTTTAATCCTGACCATCACGCTGGCACCATTTGCTGCTGCTGCTGCAATCAAAGTAAATATGGAGTAATATGAATAAATTAATCAGGTTATATCATCAAATAGGTTCCCCACCGAGTTTCTACCAGATCAGTGGTTATTTTTTGAAACCATTACTCTCTTTGGCGATTGTTTTGTTTGTTTATGGTTTGATAGACGGGTTATTTTTCGCTCCCGAAGATTACCAACAAAAAGATGCCTATAGAATCATGTTCGTTCATGTTCCTTCTGCTTGGATGAGTATGTTTATTTATGCTTTAATGGGCTTGGCTGCATTAATCACTTTTGTTTGGCGAATAAAAGTGGCTGAAGCTGTCATGATGGCATCAGCACCGATTGGTGCGGCATTCACTGTCATCACATTGATTACAGGTATGCTTTGGGGTAAGCCCATGTGGGGAACCTATTGGGACTGGGATGCCCGGATGACTTCTGAGTTGATTTTGTTATTTCTTTATATTGGTGTGATGGCCATGTATAGTGCTTTTGATGATGATCCCAGAAAAGCAGCAAGGCTAACCGCTCTGGTTGTTATCATTGGGTTAGTTAACCTACCAGTCATACACTATTCAGTTTACTGGTGGTCAAGTATTCATCAAGGTTCCAGTGTTAAAATCATCGGAACATCCGGCATTAAAGATTGGGATATGCTTAGGCCACTATTAGTCATGGCGTTAGCCACCAAATTTTATTATGGCTATTCTATGCTGCATCGGGCCAGAAGCTATTTACTGAAAACCGAATACAAAAAGCAATGGGTTCATTTGATATTAGGACTGCACGAAACAAAGGAAAAAACCAATGAATGAATTATTTAATATGAATGGCTACGAATTTTATGTCTGGGGTTCTGTGGTTTGCTTTGTGTGTGTTGTATTATTGGATATGGTGTCACTTAAAACAAAAAAGAAACAAGCGGAACGAAAAATTAAAGCAATGCACAAACGAGCAAAAAGATGACACCTACTCGAAAGCGACGATTGATTTTCATCACTCTAATTACTGTAGGAATAGCTATTGCCACTGCTATTTTCTTGACAGCATTTAAAGAAAATATCATGTTTTTTAAGAGTCCAACAGAAATCAGTAAAGGCGACTTTCCTCAAGAACGTAATTTCCGAATTGGTGGTATGGTTAAGGACCATTCCCTCCAGCGCAGTGATGACTCATTGGAAGTCACTTTTATGATTACCGATTTTGCTCACGATGTCAAAGTCAGCTATGAAGGAATTCTGCCCGACCTATTCCGTGAGGGCCAAGGTGTGGTTGCTATAGGTCAAATGACTCTATCAGGTATCTTTAAGGCAGAAGAAGTATTGGCTAAGCATGATGAAAACTATATGCCACCAGAAGCAGCGGCAGCACTGGAAGCAGCTAAGGAGCAAAAAAACTGATGTTGGCGGCTATTGGGCAATTCAACCTGATCATCGCCTTGATGCTGTCTTTGTTATTAGCCATCATACCAATGGTAGGCTATGCCAGAAACAATACTGCACTGATGCATACTGGAAGACCCTTAGCCTATGCTCTTTTTCTGGCTGTACTCAGTTCATTTCTTATCCTGATTACTTTGTTTATTCAACAAGATTTCAGTGTTACTTACGTATGGCAACATTCATCTCTTGAGCTGCCTTTACGCTACCGCATCACAGCCACATGGGGGGCACATGAAGGATCAATCTTGATGTGGATCACTATTCAGGCATTGTGGATAGCAGCTGTGGCAAGATTCAGCGGGGCATTGAACCTCAATCAATTATCGAGGGTGCTCTCTATACTGGGTTTGATCAGTGTTGGATTCATTGCATTCATTTTGTTCACATCTAACCCTTTTGAAAGAACCTTTCCTGCACCACTTGATGGCCGGGATTTGAATCCGTTGCTACAAGATTTTGGCATGATTGTTCATCCACCACTACTCTATTTTGGTTATGTTGGATTGTCAGTTGCATTTGCTTTGTCTGTGGCTGCGCTGATCGGAGGGAAAATCGACGAGCACTGGATACGTTGGTCAAAGAAATGGACTAATATGGCATGGGCTTTTTTAACTATGGGTATTATTCTTGGCAGTTGGTGGGCGTACTATGAGCTTGGCTGGGGTGGCTGGTGGTTTTGGGATCCTGTTGAAAATGCGTCATTTCTGCCTTGGCTGGCTGGCACTGCATTGATTCATGTTCAAGCTGTTAGCGAGAGAAAAAATGCATTCAGAGGCTGGACTGTATTGCTTGCTATTACTGCATTTTCTCTGAGTGTGCTGGGCACTTTCCTGGTTCGCTCAGGCAGTATCACGTCAGTTCATTCATTTGCTGCCGACCCTACTCGAGGTTTATTTATATTGGGGCTATTGGCCTTATTTGCTGGTGGTGCATTAATCTTGTTTGCTTTAAGAGCTGATAAGTTAAGGTCCACTGAGGCTGTAAACTTTAATTCTAAAGAAACCTTGTTATTAGCTAATTCTCTGATTTTCATAGTTGCTACATTTACTGTTCTACTCGGGACTATTTTTCCCATGATTTTTGAAGCAATCGGTCAGAAAATTTCTGTCGGCGCACCTTATTTCGGCTTGATGTTCTTTTTAATCATGATTCCTATGGCGTTGTTGTTGCCTTTAGCTGGCCAGGTTCATTGGCAAAAAGATGTTTTTACTGTAGCCTGTCGTTCCCTTTGGCCATATGCTTCATTATCTATTATCATGACAGCACTGGTCTGGTGGTCAGTTGATCACATCAATGTACGTGGTATTGTTTGTATACTTGGGGCCTTTTGGGTTTTTACAGCAACCACCGGACATTTTCTGAAGAATAAAAAAACCGCTGGTTTTATCGGCATGACCATAGCACACTGGGGGGTGGCTTTCTTCTTATTCGGCATGGCTATGGTGGAACATACTGACACAGAAAAAGATGTACTCCTTAAACCTGGACAAAACATCCATCTCAATGGCTATGATTTCGAGTTCAAAGGTGTTCAATGGGTTAATAAGGAAAATTACAGAGCACAACAAGGGCAAGTGTTAGTTTCAAAAAACAACCAAGTAATCACCACCCTAAAACCACAAAAAAGACATTATCCAAAACAGCAGAACCCTATGACAGAAGCCAGTATTTATCCAGGCTTCACTAAAGATATTTATGTTTCGTTGGGAGAACAAATCAATAATCAAGGAGCATGGGCTGTACGAATTTATATTAAGCCTTTCATTAGATGGATGTGGTTTGGTGGAATACTAATGCTCTTAGGCGCGGTGGTTGGTTTATTCAGTGCCCGTATCAAAAGGTTAGAACAAAGACAAATTAACCAGATGATGAAAGAGGAGTTGAATTTATTATGAACAAAAAAATTATCTTTGCTTTGCTGCCATTGGTAATTTTTGCAGCATTACTGCTGTTGCTTTATATCAACATGGGCAAACACTCAGAGCAGCTTCCCTCTCCTTTGATCGGCAAACCAATACCTGTGTTCCAACTACCCACCTTGTACTCTCAAAGAACGCTGAGCAATGAAGATTTCAAGGGACAAGTATGGTTATTGAATGTGTTCGGTTCATGGTGCCCAAGTTGTCGCATTGAACATCCTGTTTTAACTCAATTTGCTCAATCCACCGACATTCCAGTTATTGGGTTAAATTGGAAAGATGAGTTTGATGATGCCAATCGTTGGTTAAAACAATTTGGCAATCCTTATGATGAAATTTTGGTTGATTTGGATGGTGATGTTGCTATAGATATGGGAGTTTATGGCGCACCAGAAAATTTCATCATTGATGCAGATGGTATTATCCGATATAAACTGGTAGGCGTGTTGACAACCGAAATCATCAAGACAGAAATCATCCCCTTAATAGAGAAATTACGACTATGAAAAAGACATTGATTAGCCTGCTGATATTCAGTCAAGTAGTCATAGGTATTGAGGTCTACCCATTTGAAAGCGAAGAACAAGAAACACGTTACCAGAAGCTCACAAAGGAACTGCGCTGTTTGGTTTGCCAGAATCAAAACCTGGCTGATTCGGATGCTGGTTTGGCTAAAGACTTAAAAGACAAGGTTGCCGAGTTTGTTATTGCTGGCAAAAGTGAAGCCCAAATTACGCAATACATGATCGATCGTTATGGTGAATTTGTCAGCTATCAACCACCAATGAACCTCAGCACTTTATTTTTATGGGTCTCGCCGATGCTTTTATTACTGATTGGTGGTGTCATTCTGACGATTAGAATCCAAAAAACACAGCAATGATTACTTGGTACCTTTTACTCTCGCTCTTTTTCATTTTACTGACTTATCTGCTGTGGATAAAACAATTCGGTAGCAGACAAAAACATTGGCTGATCAAACAAATCCAGAACGACCCTGATCAACATCTTTTTTCAATCAATGCTTTGCGCCAACAAAAACAAGCAACTTCAAAAGGTCATCTAGCCGTGCTGCTTATGTTATTCGCAATTTTACCTATGAGTGGACTTGTACAATCTCTATGGTTTGATAATCAACAGCCGGAAAACACAACCGTTGCACCTGATTTGACCACAGCTATTACACAGCTTAAACAAAAACTAGCACAAAACCCCGATGACATTCAGGGACAACTTTTATACGCCCAAAGCATGGCTACTTTAAAAAACTATCACGAGGCTGTGCTGGCCTATCAAAAAGCCAATGAATTACAACCTGATGACCCTGCTATTTTGACAGAATGGGCTGAGGCCATTGCCTTTCGTAATAATACAGGCAGTTTCCTTGGGGAACCTGTTGCTTTGTTGCAACAAGTCCTTTCAATTAACCCTAATCACCAAAAAGCAATGTGGCTGTATGGCATTGTACTCTACGAACAACAACAATATGCCGAAGCTGAAAAAATATGGACCGAATTGCTGGGCATGGTATCTAGCTCAGGTATACAAGAAACACTCATTCAACAAATTAATCAAGCCAGACAAGCTCAAGGATTACCTGATTATCAACCAGCCCTATCTTCACTATACCAAGTCATTATCAATAGTGATTCTGGTATCCCCGAATCAGCTGTATTGTTTGTTTTTGCAAAAGAAGTGAATGGTCCACCCATGCCCATTGCAGCAAAAAAAATAACAGGACCATTACAATTTCCATATAAGATACAGCTAGATGAGTCAGACAGCTTACAACCGGATCGGCCATTAACAAATTTTATAAAGGTTAATATATCAGCACATATCAGCTTGACAGGCAGCGCTGATGATAAATCATGGCAAAGTGAAATGATTGAAGCCTACCCTAAGCAAAAGTACACATTAACTTTGAAGAGGACAACAAATGAACGATAGCACCAGAAAAGTACCTGAACTAGACCTGATTGATTATTTAGAAGGCAGTGAACTTGACAAACAAAGATTTGTAGATAATTTCTATTCTGGACTCGTTGATTATGGTTTTATCGTATTAAATCCACATGACTTTGACTTTGATCTGGTTGATAGAAATTATGACATTTTCAAACAGTTCTTTTCTTTGCCTACAGAGGTCAAACAAAAATATAACATTCATGACGGTGGACGCCGAGGCTACGTACCAAAACTTCAAGAACACGCCAAGAACAATGCGAACCCAGACCTTAAAGAATTTTGGCATGTCGGCCGCCAGGTTTCTAAAAATCATCCGCTGTATGTAGAATACGGAGACAATGTCATTCCATCAGAAATTCCCGAATTTTACAAGAATACATACGCACTTTACGAACAACTTGATCGCACTGCATTGACCATGTTTCGATCATTGGCTACTGCATTGGATGTGCCCGAAGATTATTTTGAAAAACTGACAGAAAATGGTAATTCAATTTTACGAGCCATCCACTACCCTCCCATGAAAGAGTTTGCTTTACCCGGTTCGGTTCGAGCTGCAGCCCATGAAGACATTAATTTAATCACTCTACTTGTTGGTGCTACTGACAGCGGCTTGGAGCTGCTTGACAGGGATGGACAATGGCTGGCTATTGAAAGTACTCCGCGCCAAATCGTAGTAGATTCAGGAGATATGCTCTCACGCATGTGTAATGATGTCATACCAGCCACCACCCATCGGGTTGTCAATCCTATCAATGATACCAGTGCACGGTATTCAATGCCCTTTTTCTGCCACCCACATTCTGACGCCATGTTGAGCTGTATCCCTTCATGTCGGAACACGGGTGCCAAGTATCCAGACATTAAAGCTGGTGATTTTTTGAATGAAAGACTCAAAGAGATAGGGTTGACTTGAGGATGAAAACATCAACACTACGCTAAAGTTATGTCAGAATAATTATTTAGCAAAGGATCAAGATCACTACCCCAAAAAAAACATTTTACGGTGCTCATGTCAACTTCCCTCAAACAAATTCAAAAAAATTGACTAAATCGTTAATGGTTGACCGATACCTCATACAGAGGGGGGTCATACATCCCCAAAAATGTACATCTTGATGAGATGTAGTTAAAATGAGTCAATTTTTTAAAATTTCACTGTTGTTGGTCTTGGTTGTGCTGCTGGTCATTCTTTATTATGAAAAACCTCAGTTAATCAGGATCAGTCAACAACAGTTAAAACCGCTGAATCAGAACACCAAATAATCAAAACAAATGCCGTGGATACAAGAGCAGAAAGCACTTTAATCACAGTGCTTTCTGATGAAGTTGTGGCCCTGACAGTTATCAATTACTGAGCATGTGTTTTATCGACAGCAGGTGTCAGCCATTAGTCTTTGATGGATTATTATCACAACACATTTGCACCAGTCGATTTTAACGAAGTGATGAATATTGTAATTAGTCAGCCCTGAAAAACCCAGTTCTAATTATCCAGGTTATTTGTCACTCTGACGACTATGAATGTATTATTGTGTGTTGGCTGATCGATATACAGCAAAATAAGCCAATTTTGCTTGCTTTT
>JAUIGR010000029.1 GCA_030430025.1 Gammaproteobacteria bacterium | reverse complement strand
TTTTAAGGATGAATGCACCAAATCAAAGTGATGTTTTGATTTTACATGAGCTAACAATCACGGGCGGACATAGAGCAGATAACCAGGGTGGTGGTGTCGGCGTTATCAATGGTAACTTAACATTATCTTATGCTACTGTTACAGGTAATACTGGCGGAGGGGTTTTTATCAAAAACTCGGATGACTCTTATATTGATCATTCACAGATCACCAATAACACGGCTACGGCTGCTGATCAATACAGCAGCGGTATCAGCATTGTTTCCAGTGATGTGACAATTAATCATTCAATGATTGATGGCAATACGGCCACTAATGCAGCAGGTGGTGCTGGGGTATACAGCACAGATTCTTCAGTTTATCTTTATAACAGTACAGTGTCTAATAACACCGCTGTTGCTGGTGGGGGTGGTGTTGCTTTTGTTGGGAACCAATATAGTTATATTGTTAATTCCACAGTATCGGGTAATGGCAGTAGCGGTCCAGGGGGCGGTGCGGCCTTTTTGGGAACGCTGTATGGAATTATTATTAATTCCACTATATCAAGTAATACCAGCATCAGCGGTCCCGGAGGCGGGGTATTATTCCAGCCAACGACGGCTGCATATATTATATCGAGTACAGTGGTCCTGAATCACAGTGGTAATGAAGGTGGTGGCATCGCTTTTGATGGTGGCAACAGCATCACTTTGAATGCTAATATCATTTCTGGCAATACCATCTCACAAGGCGCTGGTTCTGAAGTCAATATATTGAATATCATTAATAACAATAACATCATCGATAATTTTAACTTATTTGGTGTTAATGCGGCAGCTGGAGTGACCGGGTTTGATATCAATAATAACAATATTATTCCTTCAGGTGATTTGTCGACTGTTATCAATCCTATTTTAATGAATAATGGGGGGCCAACTTTGACCCATGCGCTGAATATTTCTGGGCCGGCCGTTGATTCATTGCCGGTGTGTTATAGTCCTAACGACCAAACAGGTAAACAGAGGCCATTAGATGCTGATGGTGATGGCATTGCACTTTGTGATGTCGGCGCTTTTGAGTCGCCATCTGATTTGATATTCACTGATGGCTTTGATCCTGATTAGATCAATGATGATTTTGTTTATGATCAAGCCAGTCATTGTACTGGCTTTTTCAATTTAACTATTGTAAAAAGTAGGTATATCGGTCAACTGAAAATCAAACGAAAGTGACCAAAATATTTATCCTAGGTTAGTAATGAGTCAACTCTGAAAAAGTCCATCCTGACCTTTTTCAGGTTCGTCGACTATTAAAAAAAGTAATTGCTTTACAAAACAACTTACCCAAACTTATACTAATTATTAGCATATTCATTACTAACTAATGGGGGAAAGATAATGAAAAGCTTAACCAATCGACTTGGGCTGGTATTGCTGATTTTTGCATTTTCACAGCAGCCGGCCGTTTCTGCTAATTTAACAAATTTCAGCGTTACACCTGCGGATTTAACAACCGGCGTCACTACAACCTATACCATACAATTTGATGCCGCATCGACAATCAGCACATCACCAAATCGCTGGTTACGATTTGTGACTGGTTCAGGAGGGGCTAATTTAGACAATGCCGTTGTTCTGTCGTCTTCTCCAAACATATCCTTAAGCTGTACTGGCTGTAATGCGCCTTCTGCCTTTATGACTATCAGTAGCAGTTCTGTAGGGCCTGGTGATACCGTCACCATTGTGTTGGGCAATGTCATTAACCCGGTAACACCAGGATTGGGCAACAACTACACCATAAATGTTGAGGATAGTGGTTATAGTGCCATTGATACAGCAACCATTTCTGGTAGTACATACATCAGCAATGCCGGACCAGTAGTGGCTAATCAAATACCCAACCAAACGATAGAATCACAGTATGGTGCGCAGCCTGTAGATCTGGATCCTGGCACTGCGGTCAATACTAATCTGAATTACACATTCACAGACGGGGATGGAGATCCTTTGACATTTTCTATTATCCCTGGACATGACACTAATGTGGTCACAGCTCAAATCATCAGTAACGAATTGATATTAACCGGACAGAATACTGGTTCTACATCGATCACTGTTGAAGCTGATGACAATGATGAGGGGACGATCACTGACACGTTTGATGTCACTGTATATGGCTCATTGGGTCCGGCCAGCGTCACACCGGCATCCACTACCGCAGGTGAAACGACCAGCTATACTTTTACCTTTAGGGCAGCAACCACATTAAATGATGGTGACTTTGTGATTTTTAATACTCAGGCTGGCAACCAAAACCAAAACAACAGCACGCTCCAATCAATATCAGGAGGAGGTCTCACTGGCACCCTGTCATTTAATAATGAAACCAGAAGCGTGATCTGGTTTAATGGTGGGAATGCAACACCGGGTACCACAATCACTGTTGTACTGGGCAATATTATCAACCCTGGCGCCTCAGGACAAGCAGATGACTATGTTATCCGCACCACAGATGGAGGTGACACCACTGGCGTCATTAATGTTGCTGGAACCGTCTTTGGCAGCACCAGTGTTCCTACTGTGGTTAACCTCATTCCAAACCAATCAATCAACGAAGAGGATGGCTCCATAGTAGTCGACTTAAATTCTGGACCGGGAGTAGATACTGACTTGAATTACACTTTTGAAGATGGTGATGGTCACCCCCTCACTTTTTCTATCGATTCGGGATATGACACCAATGTAGTCACAGCAGCCATCATCAGTGATGAATTAGTGATAACAGGTCAAGGTACGGGGATGACTACCGTGACGGTTAGGGCATCAGACGGTATAGATGGATCTGTCACCGACAGCTTTGATGTATCAGTGACAGGTGATTTAACTCCTGTTTCGGTCACACCTTCTTCATTGTTTGCTGGTGAGCTGGAAACTTATACCATCGTATTTTCTCCCGCTACGAACTTAGATAGTGGTGATTTTGTTATCTTTTCGACCCAAGCAGGTGGCCCAGATCAAACCAACAGTACACTGAATCAATTGAATGGCGGCACATTATCTGGATCGATCACAGCTGGCAGTGCAAACAGCACAGTAGTCATGTTTAATGGTGGCTCAGCTTCAACCAGTGACACCATTACTGTGGTATTGGGCGGCATTTTCAACCCAACATCAACAGGACTTGGGGCTGACTACTCCGTTAGAACAACTGATGGCAGCTCAACAACAGGTCTATCAACGCTTCCCGGTGATACGTTCATTGGTAGTGACTTAGTTTTTGAAAATGGCTTTGAAATACTCATAGAGTCCCATACGGAAATACGAAAATTACTGAGTCAGTTAGCAAAACAAGCAAGCAAATCATCCTCTGTAATGCCACAACTGGACAGCCATTTTAACCGCATAACATTTCATGAACAGACACTCAACTTATCTGACCTTGGACAGGACAAATCGTTATTAGATGTGATGTTATGGCTAGAAGCTGTTATCGCATTAGAAAACCCACTCGGTGATTTTGATGGAGATGGGATATATAACGAAGAAGATGAGTTACCATTTAATTGATTAAGAGATCGTCTCTGCATAATTCAGTACTTGTGAGTTATGCAGAGACGCTGTATATAGGTATTCTTGACCCTAAAAAAACTGAAATTACTCGTGACATGACTTATGATTTGCCATAAGGGCGTCTATTAATGAGTTATTTTGATTGACCGATACCAATAACCACCAAATCATGATCCGATGATGAAAACGGATTAATTTCATAATAAGCAGCTGGTTTTTTAGTGTCATCAGATAAATCCTCAGTGTGATATCCAAACCCCCTGTATTCGTTAGAGTTGATGTGCCACTGTGTGGCCCCAGTTAGCCAATCACTTGCAGCTTCACTCACCATAATATGGTCCAAAGCACCTAACTGACCACGGTAGGAGGTTGTCCAGTTATGATCTCCATGAAAATGACGAACAGCGTTGATAAAACCACCTGACTCCAGCACCCGTAAAGTATCTTCACGGCCATAACTATTGAAATCACCAGCTAAAAAGGTGGCTTTTATGTTCAGACTAACAGGATCTTTTTCTAACCACTGTAGCAGTTGTTTAGCAGCGATTGCTCGCTCCCCAGCATAACAACCCTGACCATCACCTTGTGCCTTGTTTTGCTCTTCAGCGTCACGACAACTTTTAGACTTCAAGTGTATTGAGGCCAACTGAAAGCGTTGTCCTTGAGTGGTTTCAAATGCTTGCATCACCACAGGTCTATGACGATGGATTTTAAAACCTTTCATACTGTGATCACCCAAAATAACGTAATTACCTATAGGTTTCACTGCGGCATGCTGATATATCATTGCCACTTTAATGGCATCATTAGCTAAATGTCCTGTGTCAACAAAAGTCCATCTTTGTTCACCACTTTGATTCAAAGCATCAACCAAAGCACTGATGCTAAGCTGATCATTATTTTCTAGTTCTTGTAAAGCAACCAATTCCGCACCAGATTGCTGAATGACTGACACAGTTTTTGCTAACTGTCGCTGCCATTCCTCACTGGAATCAGCACCTCGACAACCCCAATTTCTTTCAGGCCCACAATGATCTTTACCATCATCAATGGTAGTGAAAAAGTTTTCCATATTAAAAGAAGCGAGTTGAATATCTCCACCAACATCATCAGGGGTGTTTTTCCTGCTGTTAGCACGCTCATTAAAAACAACTGTTTCTGTCGGTTGAACCTTATATTGTCCATAATCATATGCCAGAATACCTGTTACATTGTTAACCTGATACCCTGTACGTACAGGATGCCTGGCGGAAAAGGTTTGTTCACCCTCTGCTTGTAATCGAAGTCGTTGCGCTAGGTATTGCCCATTGCGTCCATCATCAACAAGCAATTGATTCAAACTATTTTCTTTGAGTTTCTTTTTTGCAGCCAGGCCCGGCAAAACTATTTGTGTTGCACTGAAGAGCATACCATCTGAAAGTGTATACAATCCATACCGATCAAATAACCCAATATCGCTGACGGTTAATGTCTGAGGTAAATGAACATACATACCTTCCAAATATTCAAGATCTTGTGTTTTGAAAGGCAATTCCAAATACACAGGTGCTGGTAACTTAACGTTTCTTTGGCAGATTTCCTCAACACGAACTTTGATTAATTGAGTCATATCATGTCGTTCTGATACTTCCCCATTGATAACCAAATGATCCCCCAATGACACAGCTGTTTTTGAATGATGAATAAACAATCCCTCTGAGGTACTCTGGTTATCATCAGGCCGCAGCGACTGCACATAAAAACCATCCAATTGATCACTGCCCTGAAATACACCTGTCACTACGCCCTGAGTAGTTACTGATTGACCAACCATCGGACTGGACTGTCCTATCCCCTGAATCTGGGAAATAGCGATGGAACTTTGATGGCAAAGATTATTGGAGAATGCTGGTTGTGTCATAACCAGTATAATCATTATGACTGATTTGATTTGTTGATTCATAAGATGATAGGAAAGATGAACTCTGGCTCTTTTATTTAATGATTGTTTATACTTTATGAAGGGTATTATTGATAGCGACCACAATATCTTCACCCAGTTTCTTGCTTCTTTCAGGCGACCAACCATATTGCTCATCAGGTAAGTTATGGTTATCTTTGAATGGCATTTCAAGCGTGTAGGCCAAGCATTTAAATGTTTCACCAACGTAATTGGTAGCAATCCGCAAATCACCTTTACCAGGCTCATCTTTCGGATAACCATGGATATCTTGAAAGTCAGGACTGGCAGCGTGAAAAGCGGCTTTGAATGTCTCTTCTAAATCTTTCAAGCGATCATCATAACTTGGATTACCTTCACAACCGGCCACAAAGTTATAGGGAATTTCTTCATCACCATGCATATCGATGAATAGATCCACCCCATATTGATGCATTTGCTCTCGAACTAAATAGACCTCTGGTGAAGCTTGCAGACTCGGTTCCAACCACTCACGGTTGAGGTTAGCTCCAGTAGAATTGGTGCGAAGGTTACCTCGATAAGCACCATCTGGATTCATATTAGGCACAACAAAAAAACGACAACTTTGCAGCATTTTTTTGGCTGTTGGATTATCCGCATCCAAAACTGTTTCTATAAAGCCTTCAGCACACCATTGGGCCATGGTTTCCCCTGGATGCTGACGCGCAATCACCCAAACATTCTTTTTCTTGGCTTCATCAACATCTTGGTCTTCAATCACTAACATATCAAAATCACGACCATCCACCGTTTCACCCAAAGATTGCAGTCGACACAAATCCGATTGTTGGGCAAACGCCAATAAATTCAAATGTCGCTCAAAGGAATAAGGAGCAAAATAAGCCAAATAAATATCGTCTGTGTCAGAATGAAAATCAACTATCATCTGCTGACCATCATAATCTGTGGGGATACGAAACCACTCCTCACGATCAACAGAGGCACAAACATCATAGTCTTCCCATCCCTTCGGGATGAAACAATCACCTGCATTAAGAAATTTCACCACACAATGCTGATCCTTGATGCCTTGGAGACGAAAGTAAAACCACTGCCGAAAATCAAAGTGTGAATCATTCTTGATATTAACCTCTATATCGCCTGGCAAATCGGCTTTGACCACCTCAATGCGGCCACCATCAAATGCGCTGCTGATTTTCATGACTAAACCATAAATTGAAAACGAGCTATCTTGTCACATCACTAAATAAATAACAATAATTATAGACAAACCATGAATATCTCATAGCTATTGAAAGAAAAGATAACGAGACACCTTATTCAGCGACAGTCAATACTCGATATTCGTCATAAGCACTGTGATCAGTCATGGCACTGATATGATCTTGCAACATACGACAACGATAATAAAATTCGAATTGTTGATCGTGTCGCTCTACTGCTTGTCGATAAGCTTTAATGATTTTAGGGTCCAACCTGTTAAACAACAATTGTTCGTATAAACAATGACTATTGTTTCTAATTAATAGTGGCATCTCATCTTGGGGCAACGCTAAAATCTTAGCATAAAGATCTAGTAAACCAGTGATGATGCGATGCCCTTGTAGTTCCAAAGTCTGTACTTCCTTGTAGTTAAATACATGACCAAAACCGATTTTTTTAAAAGTTTTCACTAACAACATAGCTGTCGAATTATCTTCTAACAAAGCCTCGTTAAACTGACCATGATAAACTCCTTCGATGTGATCAATGAACCTTTGGGCCGCATGATCCACTAAATGATGAATCAGGTTAATTCTTAATTTAATGAAATATTGATGGTTCTGATCTATAAGGTCAGCTTCACTGGCCGCGTTCGCTTCAGCTACTATACCAGCTACTGATTTAAACTGGGCATTGTAAGACAATATCAAGTCCGCATTGACATCTCCCCCTAAAGCGGCAAATGTATTGATAATCAACTCAGATAAGTGCGCCAAACTCAAAATACCTTTTTCTACTGCGTCCTCAATATCAGCAAGACAATAAGCCATATCATCAGCAGCTTCCATAATGTAAGTAAATGGATGACGACAGCCCGGAGCCATACCCAAAACTGATTGAAGCTTGAGAACTGCTTTTCTTTCCGACCAATAAAACCCAGGTTTTTTCTGCAATTGGCTCAGAGAACTATTAACCTTATAGTCTTCGAATGCACCTCGAGTATATTTTAGAATGACTGCCGTTTGCGCGTACGTCAAGTTCATTTGTTGTAATGAATAGGTCAATCGAATGGCTTGAGCATTACCTTCAAAATGCTTCAAATCTCTGATCAAAGTACCCCGCAAATCTGCGTTTTGTATGAAACTCCAAGCATCAAAGGTGTCTAAGCGCTTATTAAACCAATCATTAATAGCCGCTTCACCAAAATGACCAAATGGTGGATTGCCGATGTCATGCATTAAACAAGCCATTTCAACCAAGGACTCAACAGCTCCAGCTAAATCTGTCAAACCCAGTTCAGTTTCTCTACCTTTAAGTTTCTTGAATAGTGTTTTAACAATATAACGACCATTTTGCTGCACTTCCAATGAATGAGTCAATCGCGATCTCACAGCAGCATTACGTTCTAGAGGAAAAACCTGAGTTTTCTGTTGCAACCGCCTGACTGAAGCCGACTGGATAATCCGACCACGATCAGATTCTAGTTGATTGGTGATCTGTTCAGCAGTCATCACACTACCCAACATCTTTCCATAGGGTCTGATGACCGACATTTTTTGCTTGAAATCAAACTTCATTGCAACATTGTAATGATTTTTCCCTAAAAACTAAGACAATAAAAAGGCGACCGATTGGCCGCCTTTCATAATTAAACTTGTAAAGCACTCAGATTACTTCGCTTCTTTACGAGCCTTGGCCGCTGCAATCACTTCTTCTGAGATATTAGCAGGACATGGCATGTAATGCGAGAACTCCATGGAGAACTGCCCACGACCGGAAGTCATGGTACGTAGCGAACCAATGTAACCAAACATTTCTGACAAAGGCACGTCCGCTTTAATACGAACAGCCGTCGCTGTTGGGTCCTGTGACTTGATCATACCGCGACGACGATTCAAATCACCAATCACATCACCCACATGATCTTCTGGTGTGAACACATCGACTTTCATGATCGGTTCCATCAACTGTGGAGAACACTTTTTCACAGACTGACGGTAAGCACCCTTAGCTGCCGCTTCAAAAGCCATAGTTGACGAATCGACTGCATGATATTGACCGTCTTGCAAGGTAAATTTCAAGTCTTGCAATGGATACCCTGCCAAAGGACCTTCCACCATCAGACTATGGAAACCTTTCTCAATCGCTGACCAATATTCTTTTGGTACATTACCACCAGTCACAGTTGATTCAAACACATAACCAGAACCGGTTTCACCAGGCTCAATGGTATAATCAATTTTACCAAACTGACCAGAACCACCAGATTGTTTTTTATGAGTGTAAGAATCTGTTACAGGTGCAGTAATGGACTCACGATAGGCCACTTGAGGTTGTCCTACAGTCAAATCAACACCAAAAGTACGATTCAAAATATCCACCTTAATATCAAGATGTAACTCACCCATACCTTTCAAAATGGTTTCACCTGAATCTTCATCGGTTTCCACCTGGAACGATGGATCCTCTGCAACCATTTTACCCAAGGCATTACCCAGTTTCTCAGAAGCACCTTTATCTTTAGGAGCAACTGCTATCGAGATCACCGGATCAGGGAAAATCATCGGCTCTAATGTACAAGGCGCTTTTGGATCACATAAGGTATGCCCTGTTTGTACATTTTTCATGCCTACAACAGCTAAAATATCACCAGCCTGAGCCGAATCTAGTTCATTCCGATCATCGGCATGCATTTCAACCATGCGGCCAATACGCTCCGTTTTACCAGTCGCTGAATTCAACACGGTATCACCTTTTTTAATTTTACCTGAATATATACGAATAAAGGTCAATGCACCAAAACGATCATCCATAATTTTAAATGCCAAAGCACGAAATGGTTCATCTATAGATACAGTAGCGACCTCACCAGTAGGTTCACCGGTCTCACCGTCAGTCAATGGCTGCGGGTCGACTTCAGTCGGCGAAGGTAGGTAGTCAACAACAGCGTCCAAAATCAGTTGCATGCCTTTGTTCTTAAAGGCGGAGCCACAGTACGTAGGAAAGAAAGCCAGATCACGGGTGCCCTTACGAATACAAGCTTTAATGTCATCCATTGAAACTTCTTCGCCTTCCATGTAGGCCATCATGATATCATCATTTTGCTCGACCGCCGTTTCAACGAGTTTTTCATGGTATTCCTCAACTTTATCTACCATATCTGCTGGTACATCAATGATTTCAAAGTTTTCAGGTTGACCCGTTTCATCCCACACGTAAGCTTTCTTAGTCAGCACATCAACGACACCAACAAAATCATCTTCAATACCGATAGGTAAGGTCATCACCAAAGGATTAGCACCTAAAACATCTTCGACCTGCTTAACCACACTATAAAAATCAGCCCCCAAACGGTCTAATTTATTAACAAAAATCAAACGAGCCACTTCTGAATCATTGGCATAGCGCCAGTTCGTTTCAGACTGTGGTTCCACACCACCTGAACCACAGAAAACACCTATACCGCCATCCAGTACTTTCAATGAGCGATAAACTTCAACAGTGAAATCAACGTGACCTGGTGTATCAATAATATTAAAACGATGATCTTTCCAGAAACAAGTCGTTGCAGCTGATTGAATGGTGATACCACGCTCTGCTTCCTGATCCATAAAATCCATAGTTGACTCACCGTCATGCACTTCACCCAATTTGTGAATTTTACCGGTCAACTTCAATATACGCTCAGTGGTTGTGGTTTTACCTGCATCCACATGCGCAAAGATACCTATGTTTCTGTATTTTGCTAAATCTGTCATAATCTGTTCGTCAATTGGTGAAGCCTTTCCCTCAGAAAATCAGCCTCGATTAATAGGACACTCCGGACTGTTAATTTACCGGTGCCAAAAATGCGCGCATCTTACTATAAAACAACCACAATTTGTAGCAATAACTGCGACAAAGAGCGCTATTTTAAACACAACTGCTCTTGATGATTATCGAAAACAACTATATTTTTCATAATGAATGGAAGTTCAACATGCTCACAAGATAACTGATGATGCGCTAATATAAAAAAACAATGATACAAAACCATAACATATTAATGCTTAATTCCCACTATATGACGAAAAACATCAGAGTATACTGTAAAGCTTGATAATGTATACATGTATGCGTAACAATAAGATCATCTTTACAAAAGCCAATAACTAATACGATGATCTTTAAAGACCCAAAAGTGGCTGTGATTGATGGCATACGAACACCTTTCATGAAAGCACCGACTGGCAAAGCACAAAATCTGAAAGCTTACGACTTGGCTCGCCATGCTTTGAATCAATTGAAACACCGGTATCCTTTTTTAAAAAATGAAATGGGGCAAATTATCCTGGGCAGTGTGATTCAAAATGCCGCAACATCTAATATTGCTCGTGAGGCCATGATCGGTGCTGGTTTTAATTTGAGTATACCAGCCTACTCAGTCACCATGGCATGTATTTCAGCAAATATTGCCATCACCAACACCGCTCAAGCAATTCAATCAGGTGCTGTCAAGATTGCAGTGGCAGGTGGTGTTGAATCTTCTTCTGATGCACCTGTCCGAATTTCAGATGCATTAAAAACAACATTGATGGCCGCCCAAAAAGCCAAAGGTTTGGGAGATTATTGGCAACTCTTCAAGCAATTTAAATTCAAATCCCTGGTACCTATTGCACCAGCCATTGCTGAATTTTCGACGGGTCTGACCATGGGCCAAGATGCAGACCAGCTGGCTGCCAAATTCAATATCAGTCGTGAAGCCCAAGATCAGTTTGCCTTGGAATCACATCAAAAAGCCGCTCAAGCCTGGGAACAAGGAAAATTCAATAAAGAGGTGGTAGCCATACCCATACCACCAGAATTTAATGTAGTAGCACAAGATGATACGTTTTATGCCGACACCTCCATCGAGAAATTAACCAAACTACAACCAGCTTTTGTTCGTCCTCATGGCACCATTACTGCAGGCAATTCATCACCAATTACCGATGGTGCGGCCGTTAGCCTATTAATGGACAAAAATGAAGCCAAACAACGAAAATTGCTCAACGATGTGGTCATCAAGGGATTTACTTTCTCAGGATCAAATCCTCAAGGTGAATTACTTTTGGGTCCGGCTTATACTATACCTAAATTGTTAAACGAAGCAGGTTTAACGCTTGCTGACATTGATGTATTTGAAATACACGAGGCTTTTGCTGGTCAAGTTTTGGCCAATTTAGTGGCCTTACAAGATGATGATTTTTGTAAAAATTCACTCGGCTTAGACAAAGCACTCGGTGAAATTCCTATGGATAAAGTCAACACCCAAGGTGGTTCTTTGTCATTAGGACATCCATTTGGAGCCACCGGCTCACGCTTATTGACATCGGCCATGCGCCGACTGCGTGAAACTGGAAGTCAATACGCCCTGATATCAGCATGTGCTGCGGGGGGACTAGGTTCTTCAATTTTATTACAAAGGGAGGCATGAAGATGGCTGACTTTAAGGTAACAAAAAAAGACGGCATAGCCACCATCTTAATGAATCAAATTGGCTCGGAAGTCAACACCTTGTCAGTTGCCATGTTGGCCGACTTCAGTGCACTGTTAGATGACATTGAAAATGATAATGACATCAAAGCTGTCATTTTGACATCAGCGAAAGACCATTGTTTCATCGCAGGTGCTGACATCAAAGATTTGATAAGCATTGAGGATTCTAAAGAAGTAGAGCAACTGTCACGTGATGGGAATGCCATCCTAACTCGGCTATCAAAACTTGAAAAACCGGTCATCGCCGCCATCAATGGTGCTTGCTTGGGAGGTGGCTTGGAAGTCGCCATGGCTTGTCATTACCGCATAGCAACAACTGACAAAAAAACCGTCTTTGGGCTACCGGAGATTAAACTGGGGTTATTACCTGGTGGTGGAGGGACTCAGAGACTGATCCAATTAACTGACTTGCGTTTTGGCCTAGACTGTCTTTTAACAGGGAAGAACATCTACCCTTACAGTGCTAAAAAGACCGGACTTGTCGATGCGCTCATCCACAAAGAAGGACTACAACAAGCTGCTTTAACAATTGCCAACAATCCACTTAAACGCAAAGAAAAGAAACAAAGCCTTCTGAATAAGGTTTTGATGACTAAAACAGGGCGAAACTATGTACTGAAAAAAGCACGAGAAACAGTAATAAGGAAGACTCGAGGCAATTACCCTGCCCCCCTGAAAATTTTGGACTGTGTGGAAACCGGCCTGAATTACGGAATGGCTGCTGGACTAGAAGCTGAATCAGTTGGCTTTGGAGAATTACATGCCACCCCTGCGTGTAAAAACCTCATTGGTTTGTTTTTAGCAATGCAGAACAACAGAAAACTGAAAAACAACAACAAAACTGAAAATGTCGATGCCATCACCATGATTGGTGCCGGGTTTATGGGAGCAGGTATTACCGAAGTTTCGATCAAAAACGGCTATGATGTCATATTGAAAGATATTTCAGAAGAAGGCTTGGCCAGCGCCCTAAAGACGATTTGGTCAAACTTTTCAAGAATGGTTAAAAAGAAAGCCATGGGTGCTGTTGAGCGTGATCGAGTCATGTCAAAAATCAAAACAACAACACAAGATAATGATATCAATCATTCCGAATTAATCATTGAAGCCGTATTTGAAGACATCGACTTGAAACAAAAAATATTGGCAGATGTCGAATCAAGATGTAAAAAATCCACTGTTTTCGCTACTAATACCTCATCGCTACCTTTGTCTGAGATTACTACCAAAGCGGCTAACCCACAAAACGTCGTTGGCATGCATTATTTTTCTCCCGTGCCTAAAATGCCCTTATTAGAATTAGTGATCACTGACAAGACGTCTAAAAAAGCACGTCAAATGGCAACCAATGTGGGTATTAAACAAGGGAAAACTGTTATCACTGTTAAAGATGGTCCGGGCTTTTATACCACTCGAGTACTTTCTGCATTGACACATGAAGCAATTCAAGTATTGCATGATGGTGCCCGTATTGAAGATGTTGATGCCGCTATGAAAAACTGGGGATTTCCTGTTGGACCTTTAGCCTTAATGGACGAAGTGGGCATTGATATTGCTGCCCACATTGCCCGTGGTGCCTTGGGTGACCTGTTCACTGAACGCGGTATTGAACAAGACAACACTGTACAAAAACTGACTGATGCCAAACTATATGGACGCAAGAGTGGCAAAGGTTTCTACGTTTATCCCAAGAAAGGGCGCAAAGCAGTCAACAAAGATATCTATCGTTTCTTTGGTGGTGAAGAACGCAAAACCATCACTCAAAAAGAGATACAAAATCGTATTGGCCTGGTTTTTATCAATGAATGTATATTGTGTCTACAGGAAGGCATATTATTCAGCGCCAAAGACGGTAACTTGGCCGCCATACTAGGCCTGGGTTTTCCCCCTTTCACGGGAGGACCTTTCAGTTTTGTTGATGCCAAAGGTGCTGACCACATTCTGAACACACTGAAAGATTTGGAAAAACTACATGGTTTGCGTTTCAAAGCAGCTGATTTATTGATCAAATATGCCAAAGAAGGACACCTTTTTGTCAATTGATGCTAATTGGGCATAAAGACATCAACTCAAGGTCGGTATACCCGACCTTTTTCATCCCACCAATGCCCTATTTTTCCCTTGTTTCTTAGCTTCATAAAGTGCCCTGTCAGCGCGCTTAAATGTCCCATTAGTTATTGATTCACCTATCTGCCATTGAGCTACTCCAATACTTACTGTAATCTGAAAGCTAGAGTTTTCTAGCTTAAATACCTGCTCATGTACTAAAGTTAAAATCTTATCAGCTATTAATTGAGCTTCTCTGATTGAAACCATGGGAAAAAGCATCACAAACTCCTCACCACCCCAACGATAAATCCGGTCTGTCTTACGAAAGTTCATTGTCAGTATGGATGCTATCTTTTTTAATACTTGATCACCGGTATCATGTCCATATTGATCATTAATGATTTTAAAATCATCTATATCAATCAACAAAAGGCTAAGTGATGTTTGAGTTTTTATCGCTTGCAACACATCAACATTTGCTTGCCTGATCCAAGCCCGTCGATTCAACAAAGAAGTCAGTAAATCTTTCTCTGATTGTAATTTAAACCCTTGGGTCACTGCAGTACTATACTGTACCCATCTAAGCCAACCAAAAGCTGTTACTAATAAACCAATCACACTCAACAATGAACCCCAAACAGTAAAAAATTCAACTGGAGTCACATAAGCCACACCCAAGGCCAGTAATAGAAAGCCTATGAAATTAAAAAACACCCCCAAAGAAAACAATAATGATTTCATCTCTTGCCAAAACACGTTTTTGACAATCCAAAATATGCCATTAAGTATTGATAGCAAAAAATAATTAAGTATCACTAACCAATGAGCACTATTATTTCGTGGAAACATGCTATGAACAAACCAAATCAAAGGAACGATCACACCAACAAGCACCAAAACATAAAAAACAATACGTTGATAAAACTTACTGGTCATTTGAGACCGTTGGTTGTTTCCATTTAGACACAATAAGACCCATCAATGATAGTTAAAGACTTTTAATAAGTTCTGAGTATAAACCATCGCATCTTTTTGATCCAGGTGTGAACTGTCAGGTAAGTTGAAATGAGAGAGTGCTGGCCAATCTTTAAAATGTATGGTCTGGATATCATTTTGTTGACTAATCAAATCCCAATATAATTCTTTTGGATAGGCCTGCTCATCTAATGCCCAATGACCATGATCTGTAGGCATCCTAATCAAAATCACATCACCACCACGGCTTCTTATTTGATTAACATAACGCATCATCTTGTTAACTTGTCTTCTCCATATCTCAACACTCATGGGTGGCTGATCAACATAATTTTGACGCTTTTGCTCAACAAAATGTCGTCTCAATACTTGTGTGTCTACCTTAGAGTAGTCTCCCGATTTCGATAAATCCAAATGACCAACCACGTAAAAAGGCCTTGGAAAAACACCCGCACCAAACCAGCCCTCAATTATTTTTCTTAATGACAGTTCTGGGGAAAAAAATCTAAATTTAGATCGTATCCAAGCTGTCACATAGGCATCGAAGCGGCGATATAAACTGCTCTTGTTGTTAAAAAAATCATTATTGGCTGCTTGCATGTCCCAATAAATAGGTTCTAAAGACTGGGCCACAATAGAAAGCCAGACCTGACCATTGAATGTTTGGTCATCTGCCAAACTTTGCAAAGTAGCCATAGGTGCTTGTCCATTGATAGTTAACTCAACCACCTCTTTATCAGGATAAGCATTCTGTATGGTCTCAATATGCAAGCCCAATTGCGCCCGCGACGCGCCAAGAATCACCAAAGCATTGGGATTATTTTGTACTTGAGCCCGATAATATGACCATAAATCTTTGTTTGACTCAATCGATGGAGTATAACTATTGAACTTAAGCCACCATTCATAGCTACTCAGTGTCACCAACACCATAGTCAATAGTGCCACCCAACATCGAGCCCAATGGGGTTTCAAGTCAGAACTGGAAATAGATGAAAGCATCTGAACCTCCCGAAGCCAACAAAAGCAAAATCACAGCGACAAATAACACCAATGATCTTAACATCCAATGTGTACCATTAAGCACTTCAGTCATTAATCGATGACGGAATAACCACTGTCCTAGCATCAACAGCACAAAGCAACATAAAACAACGACAGTCCAAGCATTAAACTGAATCAGCCGCTGACCCTCTGTCAATCCCCACATAGATAAAAACAAGTCACTTGCCTGTTGCATATTTTCAGCTCGAAAGACAACAAAAGCCCACATAACAAATAAAAAGGTAACCAAAGATAGTAGATATTGCATCCACATGTATGAAAACCATGACGGCCAGTTTATTTGTTTCAGCCCGCGCTCTGCTATTAAATAACACCCATGAAGCCCCCCCCACAAAACAAATGTCCAAGCCGCACCATGCCACAAACCACCCAGCAACATAGTCAACATCAGATTACGGCCTACTGTCCACCGACCACCACGATTACCACCCAAAGGAATATACAAATAATCACGCAACCATGAAGACAAAGAAATGTGCCACCGGCGCCACAAATCAGAAAAACCGATGGCCGCAAATGGTGACCGAAAATTAATTGGTAATTCAAAACCCAAACACATAGCGACACCGATAGCACACAAAGAATAGCCGGAAAAATCACAAAATATTTGTGCTGAAAACAACAGACTTGCTATCCATGCTGACGCTGCATCAGCTTCAGCTGATCGTGCAAATACCTGGTCAACCATTGGAGCAAACATACCATCAGCTAATACCGTCTTCTGCACAAGTCCGATAACAAACAAAGCCACTCCTGTAGAAAAAATCGTTTGATTAATATGGCGTTGCTTTTGGGTTTGCGGTAAGAAATCTCTGGCCCTAACAATTGGCCCAGCAACCAGCTGAGGAAAGAAACTCACAAATAAGGCGTAGTCCCTAAAGTCTTGCCAGGGTTTGATCCGCTTGAAATATACATCCAGGGTATAAGACAAAGTTTGAAAAGTATAAAATGAAATCCCCATCGGCAAAATCAAACCAGGATCCGTTATTTGCCACTGAAATCCAAACTCAGCCACTAAAAGGTTAAAGTTCTCTAATAAGAATCCAGTATATTTGAAAATAACCAATAACCCTAAATTCAAGGTCAAACTGACGATAAGCCAAAACCGGCGAAGGCTGATTTGGGTACTGTTATGAATTTTATTGGCCACATGCCAATCCCAAAAAGTGGAAAGCAACAACAACACAATAAAAGGAGGATTCCAGGCTGCATAGAATAGATAACTTGAAAGTAATAAATGGCTTTTCTTAACTGACCACGAAAGTGGTGAATAATGAACCATTAAAACCCATAAAAAAAACAGAATAAATGTAACGGAATTAAACAACATAAGTTATGGTTTGACTTATAGATCCCTAATCAAAGTTTCTCTTTCTAAAGCATGATCAAAACTGATCAAAATGACGTCAATGGATTGATATATTTAAGGGCAGCTCTATTAATTAGTCAACCCTGAAAAAGTCCATCCTGGACTTTTTCAGATTCAGTCAAACAACAGTTACCCGCAAAAGTACGATTTTGCTGATGTTTTTTTGACCTCGCTTGAACCTAACGGCTCAAGGTAGCAAGTAATCGTCAATTTTCAACCTTTAAGGTTCAAGACCGAAAACGGAAAAATAGTCTACTCTAAACGCTTCAAAAACATCACCAAGTTCATTTTCTGCGTATATGTAGTTAGGACCGATATTCCCAGGAGCCACTGTCATTGTTCCATCCCATAAGGATACTATTCCATTGGAGGGGGATGACGACGATATGAACTCTAACCAGCATTTTACTTTCCTCTGTCCTGACTCATTGAAGGGGTTAGAACACTGCAGCGACCCCAATGGCACATCATCATATGGGGCGGATATCCTATATAAAGGATAATAGATCGTTTTGGTACCATCGTCCGCCAAGGGAAGCATTCCTTTCTCAAAAATATAAAAGTTACGACCAGCATATGCCGTGAGTCCTAACTCATTATCAGGGCCGTCGTTTAACTTAAACACATAGTACCAAACTCCCTCCAGATCAGCGAAACTTTGGTCAGTCTCCTCAAAATCCTGATCTGCAGAAACAGCAAAATTCGCAGGTATGATGTGCTGGACAGCACCTTCATTAACTTGAACACTGGCATAATGAGCAAAGTGAAAATCAAGTTTGATCACATCTTCAGTTTCTTCCAGATCCGGAAACTGATATGGTTGGTTAAATGCATTGCCATTTGAAACCTTGGTGAACGGTACCTCCAGGGTCCAACTGGTACCAGAATCTTCTGATACCTCTAATGCTCCTTGAAAGGATAACCACAATGGATTGCCTTCAACATCATAACCAAAATATAAACCCGCCACATAATTGTTTTGGACATCCAAAATATAACCTGTACCGGATTGATTAGGGTTATACCAGCGCCCACTAACGGGTAACGCTTTATTGTTTAATCCTTCACAATCAACACACTCTATAAACGGGCCTTGTTGTGCCCAAAGGGGGGTAATAGTGCAAGTGCAGTAAAAAAGAGTAGCAACTATTATTGGGTGTGATAATAAATAAAACATCGATTTTCTCCTTATTAAGGTATTTTTATAGTTATTGGCACATTATTCAGTCATTCAAATACCATTTGACGTCGGAATATCTGTCACATATCAAACATCATGTATTTCATGTCCACAATGCCTGCTGTTACAAATAAATCACAGAACTTATTTGAATTTCAGATTATTACAGAATAGTATTTAATAATTCGTTAATCAAAATTTATGTTTATTTCATGAAAAATAGTCGGTCAAATGATTGCTAATAAGCTTTACTCTTTCACTGAAGCCACACCATATGAAGTGTTGTTTAGAATGTGCTGTTTAAACAGATCAGTCACCGATGAGGGTGATATATTGTGAGATCTTTACATTAAGATTAAAGAGCATCTCTATTAATGAAACACCATACTAGAATAAGTCAAAAAACTAAACTAAAATGACCATCCTTATTTGCAAACAGCACGACTAACATGGGAATAATCAATGACTATAAAATAAGACGTTATGTTAGCAAGAACAATTCAATGCTTCCGAACAATCTGATCAATACCAGTATAAAACAATGGAAGATTGAATACGCAAAAGCACAACCCTTTCCTCACATCGTCATTGATGATTTTTTCTTTCCTGAAATACTAAAAAAAGTTGAGAAAGAATTCATTCCTCCTCATAAGCAAAAAGAATGGTTCACTTTCAGAGACCCTCTTGAATGGAATAAAAATTCAACTGTTGATGATTTTATGATTCCATTTTTCACCCGACATCTGATATATGAGATGAATTCTCAACCTTTCTTAAATTTTTTGCAGGAATTAACAGGGATTGACTGTTTATTACCTGATCCTGCGCTTGTGGGAGGTGGTTTGCATGCTGTTTTACCGAAAGGAAGACTAGAAATTCATGCTGATTTTAATGCTCACCCCACCACTCACTTTAAACGCAGAGTTAACCTACTTCTGTATCTCAACAGAAACTGGCACAATGAATACGAAGGTAACTTAGAGCTATGGAACACAGACATGACCGAATGTGTACACTCAATTGAGCCAATATTCAATCGCATAACTATATTCAATTCGACAGATGACTCTTTTCATGGTCATCCCAAACCACTTGCCTGCCCCGAAAATCGCATGAGAAAATCAATTGCCGTTTACTACTACTCACCAGACATCTCAAAAGACTTTCGTTCCACAGACTATCAAAAAAGACCTGAAGACTTACCCTGCGAGCAGTAAAAACAGATAGAGAGATGGGAAATGATTCAATCAATCAGCAAATGACGCTAACCAACGCTCCATACCCGACCAAGCATTTCCTGCTGCCTGTCCTTTGATTTGTTTATCAATCGTTGCCAACTCACAAAGCTGGTCTTCCAATCGACTCAATGGTATTTCATTTAACCGCTTTTGAATAGCAGCCTGTCTGTTTTGCCAAACACCGTGCCGTCGATAATCTGCAGCACTGACATTCTGGTTTTTTTGACGAATGGCAGCCAAATCACACAACATCCTGCACTCCCTTTCCAACGCCCAATGAACCACGACCAGTGACAAATCATTTTTTTGTAGCGAGCGCAGAATACGAATTGCTTTCAGAAGTTGTCCATCAATCAAACAATCAGTTAATCGAAAAACATCAAAACGCGCGTTGTCAGCCACTAAACCAGCGACATCCTTACCAGTGATGGTTTCAGCAGAAAAACGCATTTTTAGCTTTTCCAGCTCTTGTGCGGCAGCCAGTAGATTACCTTCCAGCCTCATCGCCAAGAGCATTATTGCATCATGATCAACTTGTAACCCTATCTGACGACAACGTTCTTCTATCCACCGAGGCAGTTCACTTGCCTTCGGTTGAAACACGCGCATAAACACCCCTTGCTCAGCGAATGTCTTTACCCATTTGGTTTTGTCATTGGTCGCAGTCCATTCATCACAACGAACTAGTAACATCACATCAATAGGCATACTCTCAACAAAATCGATCAAAGACTTAGAACCTGCAGTGCCAGGTTTCCCTGTCGGCAAATACAGCTCAATCAGTCGCTTGCTGGCGAAAAGTGACATATTACCAGCTGAATCACGTAATTGCTGCCAATTAAAACTGCCATCTACATGATGTGACTCTCTTTCAGTAAATCCTTCGGTCTGCGCACGTCGTTTGATGGCATCACAAGTCTCCTGAAGTTGCAAAGGCTCATCACCAACGACTAAATAACACTTAGCCAATGCCAAATCCAAATGTTTTTTCAATTGGTTGACATATAGTCGCATGATTACCGGTCAGCCAAACGCCTAATAATCATCTCAGCCATGTCTTGATACATCTGCTCACGAATGATCTTTTCTTCTGACTGCGCACCAGTAATTTGGGTGATATCGAACGAATAATCTCGTGAAATGTTTAATGTTTGCCTATCAATTAACAGTGTCTCATTTTCATACACAGAAAAAATCACTGAATAGTCCAAACCATATTCCTGTACTCGATTATTGACCCCGATAGACTGCACCCGCTTTTCTAATTTGTCTTCATGAATGATGATACGTGATTGAGCATCAGTCACTGACTCATGCAGGACCACACCCTGATGACCCAAAGCCACCGATAATGATCGATACAACGGAGAATCTATCGCCAACTGTAGATAGCTTTGCTTGATCGCATCAGATAATGGAACAGCCTGTTTCAACTGATAACCACAAGCTGAAACCAACAACATCATTAAAAACAGTATACAGCTTCTCATCAAACCACCACGTTAACGATTTTCTTGGGTACTACAATCACTTTTCGGATCGGTTTACCATCAATAAATTTTTGCACATTGGCATCGGCCAGTGCCACACCTTCAACTTCATTCTGTGACATATTTACTGCTACAGTAATGGTAGCACGCAGCTTACCGTTAACTTGAACAGCCATGTCTATCTCATCCTGCACTAATGCAGTTTTATCTATCTCCGGCCAAGTCTTCTCACATAACAGATCATTATGCCCCATACTTTGCCACAAACTTTGCGCCATGTGTGGTGCAAAAGGTGAAATCATCAATAACAGGCTTTGCCAACCTTCTTGCAACACCGCCAGATCAGATATTTCCGTATCATTATACTTTTGCAAAGCATTGGTTAATTCCATCATCGCTGCAATCGCCGTATTAAAGGTGTGTCGTTCACCTATATCCAAAGTGACTTTCTCAATGGTCTGATGAACTTTCAAACGCAAGGACTTTTGCTCCTTATTTAAATTTTTGGGCAAAACCAAAATATCAGTACCCGCTCGCGCAACGAAACTATGAATCTGATTCCATAGCCGATTCAAATAACGTGAAGCACCCTCAACACCTTCATCGGACCATTCCAAAGATTGTTCAGGCGGCGCCGCAAACATGGAAAATAGTCGAACAGTATCTGCACCATATCGATCAATCAAAGCTTGGGGGTCGACCGTATTACCCTTGGATTTCGACATTTTTGCACCATCTTTCAAAACCATACCTTGAGTCAACAAGTTATTAAACGGTTCATCTGACTTGACCAAACCCTGATCACGCAACACTTTATGAAAAAAACGAGCATAAAGTAAATGCAAAATCGCATGTTCAATACCCCCGATGTACTGGTCAACTGGCAACCAATAATCAGCTTCTTCAGACAACATGCCCTCATTAAAATTCGGACAAGTATAACGAGCATAATACCAAGATGACTCCATAAAAGTATCAAAAGTATCCGTTTCTCGAGTTGCCTCTTTACCACATTTAGGGCATGTAGTTTGATAAAAACCAGGGTCTTTCTTGATCGGCGAACCACCTGTTTCATCAAAGGCCACATCTTCCGGGAGTACCACTGGTAATTGGTCTTCGGGCACGGGCACCGCACCACAATCATCACAATAAATGATAGGAATAGGACAGCCCCAATAACGCTGACGGGACACACCCCAGTCACGCAAACGATAGTTAATTTGTACCCGGCCAGTGCCTTGAGCTTCAAAATGTGCTGCCATCGCATTAAACGCACCCTGAAAATCCAGTCCATCATAATCTGCAGAGTTAATCAAAATACCTTTTTCAACTATCGCTGACTGTGACAAATCGCCTTCTGCATCAATCACTTGAGTGATGGGCAAATCATATTTTTGCGCAAATTCATAATCACGCTGGTCATGACCAGGTACCGCCATAACCGCCCCGGTTCCGTAAGTCATCAACACGAAATTAGCTACCCAAACTGGTACTTTCTGATTGGTTAATGGATGAACAGCATCAAAGCCTGAATACATGCCCTTTTTCTCCATCGTGGCCATGGCTGCTTCATTGCTCTGTTCTTTACTGCATTGTTTCAAGAAGGCAGTTAAACTTTCATTGTTCAAGGCTGCTTGTATGGCCAACGGATGTTCTGGCGCCACTGCCATGTATGAAACACCATACAAAGTATCAGGACGGGTGGTATAAATGCTCACGGCACCAAAGCCACTCACCTCGAAGTCCAGCTCCAATCCTTTAGATTTACCTATCCAGTTGCGTTGCATGGTTTTGACCGAATCTGGCCAACCAGGCATATTGTCTAATGAAGCCAATAACTCTTCAGCATAATCAGTGATTTTCAAAAACCACTGTGGAATGGTTTTGCGAATCACCTCTGCGCCCGAGCGCCAGCCTTTACCATCAATGACTTGTTCATTGGCCAAAACAGTTTGGTCAACAGGGTCCCAATTAACAACCGCATCTTTACGATAAACCAAACCCTCTTTAAACAAACGGACAAACAGCCACTGCTCCCAGCGATAATAATCAGGCTGACACGTTTTAATTTCACGAGACCAATCATAAGCAAAGCCTAATCGTTTGAGTTGTGCGGACATTTCTTCCATATTGGCATAAGTCCACTTGGCTGGTGCGGTCTTATTTTTGATCGCTGCATTCTCAGCAGGCATACCGAAAGCATCATAACCAATCGGATGCAATACATTTTTACCCCGCATCTTGTGATAACGGGCAATGATTTCACTCAAAGTATAGTTTCTTACATGCCCCATGTGGAGTTTGCCACTGGGATAGGGAAACATACTCAAACAATAGTATTTTTCTTTGTTTTGGTCTGGTTGAACCTCAAAAATTTTATTCTCATCCCACAGTTTTTGGGCTTCCATCTCGACTTGTCGTGGATCATAGGGTATTCGATTATCGTTGCTCATTCCAATTTCAAAGCATCAGGGCAAAGCAGAAATTATACGTTCATCCGTAGCAAGGGTAAAGCCATGACATCAAATACCATAACCCAACTCACATCCATAAAAATCTTTATATGTCAATAAAACACCAGCAGAATAGTTAACTTTTTCTTTAGGCTTGAAAAACATTTTCTTAAGACTGGTTTGATTATTATTCAACCTCTTCAACAAATGATGATAACAATACAATAATGAACAGCAAATCTCTGATCCTGATAACAATATTGCTGATTATTTCTCAGATTACAACAGCTGTCACTGAATCACAAAGAACAAAAGTGATCAGTTTATTGAAGCAAAGTGATTGGAGTACTGCCATCGACTTAGCAGAAAAACTTATTGAGGAACAACCACAAAACTCGCAAGCACATTTTTTACTGGCGAAAGCAATCCGATTAAAAATGCAAGAGGTCAGTCAAATCAGAGCCATGTTTTCAATAGGTGACTACAAAGAGGCCTTAGCAACAGCCATTAAACTCGATCCAAACAATGTTGATGCCAGAATTGAAGAAATCCGTTTTTATTTGTTTGCACCCAGTATTGCTGGTGGAGACACAGAACTCGCTACAGAAAAGATCAAGGCCCTAAAAGCTGTTGATCAGATCAAAGGGATGGAAATGGAGGCGGAATTGGCCGGTGCCAAAGGGGATCAGGTAAAAGCTGAGAAGATTCTGGAAGAACTGATTTTATTGAAGCCAAATAACCCCAGCTCATTGATGCAGTTGGGAATAATAGCAATGCAAAAAAAAAATTATTTGCAAGCTGATCAGTACCTAACAAAAATTACTGCAGAAGAAGATCCAGGATGGCCGCTGATAGCGCAGTATCAACGAGCCAAAGCCCGAATATTGGCAAGACAGGATGCTGATATGGCCATCACTTTATTAGAAGAATATCAAAAAACGTCAGCCACCATTCAGTCTGAATTAAATTTACCTGATGATGCCATCATTTTTTGGCGCATGGCTATGGCGCATGAGATCAAAGGAAATAAGGCTAAAGCCATCAGTCTTTTACAACAAAGTGTCGAATTAAACAGTGAATTTGAACCTGCTCAAGAGCATTTAGACCGCTTGACTGACTGAGTTATACCTAATAGCTTGCTTTACAATAAAAATGCCTTGATTTCATCCTGCTGGTTGATGGCATCCTGATAGCCCAACTCAATCAAAGCCTTGGTATAACTTGGTTCAAACAACAAGTAACTTGGCATCCGCCAATCTTTACCCCACCCACCAATCACTTTCAAAAGTGTTTTAACTGGCCCTGGAATCGCCGGTGCATGGGCTTTGGTAATGTCCCTGACATCAATACTTGGTTTGATCACCAAAGTATCAATAGACCGTAGATGAGTACCACTTCTTCGCGATTCTGGAATCAATTCTAATGTGCGATTGATTCTTTTCAAACGAGATAAATCCGCGATCAACGTGTCCATGAAAATGGTATCCAACATGTAACCGCCTAACTCACCCATGCTCGGATATTCTCCAGGTTTTTTCGGCACATTGATTGGACTTTCATCACGGGTGCCAACCACCAAAATACGATCTGCACCGAGGTGAATGGCTGGTGATAAAGGTGCAATCATGCGCAAACCACCATCACCATAATATTCATTTCCAATCAATTGTGCAGGAAATAAAAAAGGCAACGCAGTCGACGCCATGATGTGTTCAACAGTAATCTGTTCACGCAAACCAACTCGACGCGTTCGTTGCCAAGGAACGATGGCCTCATGAGCTTGGTAAAAACACTTGGCTATGGCTGTGTCATAGGAAGAAGCAGTGATCGAAAAACCATCCAAAACACCTTCATCAATAGCCATTTGGATTTGATGTAATCGAAGTTCGCGATCAAGTAACTGGTACAACGGCGTATTATCTAACAGTGATTTGGGTGGTTTAATACCAAATCGACCCAACAAGACAGAGCCGATGATTTGAGTGATGGTTTTAAAAACTTGTAGGGCATCAGTTCGATAGACATCGTCACAATGAATGTTGGTCCAAAAATGATTTAACCTAGCAACGCCATGCTTTTGATTTTTGACATGTGATGCCATGACCACCGCATTGATGGCCCCAGCTGAAGTGCCATTAACCACCGGAAAATAGAATCCATCCGGCATCATTTCCATAATAGCTTGAATCACACCAACCTGATAGGCACCGCGTGCGCCACCACCCGGAAGCATTAAAGAAATTTTATGTGATGACTGAATCATCCCCTTATTATAATGATTTAGCACCAAGCACCTAGTCCAAATATTTCATCAATACCAACAGAACATCAAATATGTAGATAACATCTCAGTAGCACCACTCAATATTGTGGGGATATCTGACAAAACCAAAGAATAACGATCAAGTGAGATCATAACTACTACAAATGAATGCAAGATTCCTGATAATTGATCATCAATCTGACTAAAAACATGACTTTAGGCACTGTATATTTTTACATTATCATACATAATGATATCATAATGATATTATTGTGGAGTTTTTATGATTACTGAAGAAAAAATAGAAGCGAAAAAAGGCATTCCAATGCTGTTGCTGTTGTTGGCACTGTTAATGGCAGATATTGCGCTACTGATACTGGCAGGCAGCAGCCATATGACTCTACTGCTGGTATTATGCATTATTATGTTCCCTGCCTTACTTGTAATGCTCGCAGGTTTGTTTATGGTTAATCCTAATGAATCCAAGGTGTTACAACTATTCGGGAAATATGTAGGCACTGTAGATGACCCCGGCTTGCGTTGGGCTAATCCATTCTATGGTAAAAAAGCCGTGTCATTGAGAGTGAGAAACTTTGAAAGCGGCAAACTCAAAGTCAATGACAGTGCGGGCAACCCGATTGAAATAGCCACAGTTGTCGTCTGGAAAGTTGTTGATACTGCAGAGGCCATATTTGAAGTCGATGACTATGAGTCTTTTGTCCACATCCAAACTGAAGCAGCCCTGAGAAATTTAGCCACCGCCCACCCTTACGAGTCGCATAATGAAGAGAAAATCACCTTACGTTCAGACCCCCAAGAAATTGCCACTTTGTTACAAAAAGAAGTACAAGATCGTTTAACCAAAGCGGGCGTTGAAGTCATTGAAGCACGAATTTCACACTTGGCATATGCACAAGAAATTGCTGCCTCAATGTTGAAACGACAACAAGCTCAAGCCATTGTTGCCGCCAGAACTCAAATCGTTGAAGGAGCCGTTGGTATGGTCGAAATCGCTCTTGAGCAATTGAGTACTAAAAAAATCATTGACCTAGATGATGAGAGAAAAGCTGCGATGGTGAGCAATTTATTGGTGGTCCTCTGTGGTGAAGAAAATGTTCAACCGGTAGTCAACTCGGGCAGCTTATACTAGATTCATGGCTAAAAAAAAATCATTTCCTTTACGAATTAATGAAGACATTTTATCAGCGGTCCAAAAATGGGCTGCTGACGATTTGCGCAGCGTCAACGCACAAATTGAATTTATACTAAGAGAAGCCCTACAAAAATCAGGAAGAATAAAAAAATCAAATAAAAAAGCGTAGCCAAGACTTACGTATTATTATTGACAAACGTCTCTCCAAAACAACAAATATTTAAGTCCAGATATCCTTGAGCAATTCTGATAGCCACTTTTAAAAACCCCTTGCCTAGATCCAAGGGGTTTTTCACTTTCAAAAAATTGTTGATCGGTGATTTTTACTCAAAATCATCTTCAAAAATCAAATCTTCAACTATAGTTGGGAGCAAACATACTTTATACAAAGTGCCTATGTCATAATCTGCATTATCAGAAATAAGAAATGTCCAGTTTCCATTAACATTTTCACCAATAAAGTCAGCGAATGTTCCTTCAGGGTTGACATCACCTTGAATCGCAGCATCTGGAGGGGTGTTACACATGTCTTCTACTATATTACCACTGGCATCATCAAATAATGCATCAACATGTTTTTCTCCACAGCCCCAATTTGTATTGGGAACACCGGGACGGTCCATCAAACTGACTTCGGTATTGGTCTCATCATGTGTTAATGTGAATATTAAGTCGCCTACCCAAGTATGTGTAGCTTCCACTTTAACTTTCATATCCAATAATGGACCTGTATCAGGTATATTTAAATTGATATTCAAACCAGCAGGGTTACCATCAGGAATGGCTGTTGGAGTAGCATAACAAAACTCATAAGCTGTTGTGAAAGAACTGATAACAGGATTAGCAGATGGACCACAAGCATTATTGGGAGTCACTCTCCAAAAATATTGTGAGCCAGGGTTTAATGTCATAACAGAAGTATAGGTTGTCACTTCCGTCACAGTTAAATCAACAAGATTACTGAAATCATTGACGTCAGAAAGTTCAAATAAGTAGGATGTGGCATTGGTTGAAGCTGCCCATTCAAACGTCACTCCAGTCGTAGACACATCAACAGCACCATCAATTGGAATAACCACTGCACTGTCGTCAGGAGTGGTATCAAATAAATCCAAATTTAGATGCAGTGGCTTTTCTATATCACCAGACACACCATTGATATCAAAATCGTACGAACCAGCAACCACTGATCCCAGGTTACTGAGCGTAAAATCAGATGAGCCTACAGGAGTCACAGGATTATCAGAAAAATTTGCTTGTGAATTCGCGGGTATGTTCACTGAGCTTAAGGTCACTGGGTCTGTATACCCTGATACTGAACCTATATTAAGACCGTAAACAACATCATTGGTATTCGCTGAACACACATCCAGTTCAGTTTGCACTGTAGACAAAGTGAATGTAGGTTCTTGCGAACAGTTATAACAAACCAAAGCAAAATCCTGATCAGTACCATCACCTGTGTTAGGCACACCGTCACCAGCAATATTAGTCGCAGTCACAGTGATCATTAAGTCATCGGCATCACCTGCATCAAAAAACACCGCCTCGTAGTTGTTGGCTGTATCTGGTACACCACCTGTGGTTGAAAACTCTCCACTGAATACATTTCCTAGGTAGGTGTTACCTCCCGACTCAACTGAAAGATCGAGGTTGTTGACCTGTGGAGAGATACCTAAAGCGCCCGGCTGGTCCGTATAGGTCATTACAATCCGTACCGGTTTAGTAGGATCGGCTGCAGAACCTGTCCATGTCCATTGTTCGGCGGTGTTATCAAACAAGTGATCCTGGTCATAAAGATATTTTTCTGTATCATCAAACATCAGTTGTAAGTTCGGCATACCATAACCCTGACTGTTACTAGGCAAATCATCATTGGCATCAACACCTGTCAAATAAGTGGGGTGCGCCACTAAATAAGCTTTCATCATGGCGGGACTTGGAGTACTAAAATTACCACCATAAGTCATTGGAGGGTTTTCTAACCAATAATAAGCCAGTGAAGCCACACCGGAGATTGCTGGTGTAGAAAAAGAGGTACCACTTCCAGCCACAATCTCAGATTGACCGCTGGGTCTGGACTGATCACACACTCCTGTACCATCAAAATTAGGGCTGGTTGATGCTGTACCATGGATGTGTGTTCCTGGTGCGACCACTTCTGGTTTGGTTCGTCCACCTGGTGAGGGGCCACGACTGGAAAAGCCAATCACGTCCATAGCATTGTCAGCACCTGTTGGACCAATCCCACAACCATCTGTCCAAGGGCCATCTTCATCACTTTCTCTGTAGTTTTCTGAAGCTCCGACAGTAATCATGTTTTTACCATTGCCTGGACTACCAACTGTTGCAGCCGTTGGACCATCATTACCAGCCCCAATCACCATAATCACTGGCTGACTGCCAGCCTCATCTGTATCAGCATCGCGAACACCCAAGTCATATGCTTGTGCAATATCATCATAGCTGCCAGCGCAAGCGGCACAAGTCCACGAATTACTCATGATATGGGCACCATTATCCTGAACAGACTTAATTAAGCCTTGAAGTGTATTACCACAAGCACTCAAATCAAAACCTGGATTAAATATTCGAGTACCTGCTATTCTGGTATAAGGATTGACCCCTTGTGTTCTGATGTATCCGTTAGGATCTACATAAGGAAAGCCCACGCGACTTTCAAAACCACCAATAATACTAGTAACTAAATGGCCATGACCACCAACGCCTTCACCTGTTTGTGCGCTAGTACAGTTAGCGACATAACTTAAACGTGATGGGTTATTTAGATCGCCACCCTCATGAAAAGTGGGGTCACCACTAAGCGCTGTTCCATTACCGATACCATCATCAGTGACATCAACGACAGGATAAGAGCTAGGTGTTGTTGGAAAACCCAAACCAGAGAGAAAATCAGCATAACCTGTCATCGCTGGGCCTACATTTCCAGGTAAAAAGTCAGCAGCTAAAATTTGGTTTTGCACTTCATCGTTTAACGTGATTTCGAAATATTCATTAATCCAATAAGTGTCCCTAAGTTCAGCCAGCTGTTGCAAATCAGCGATTTTCATGGTCACCCGCACGCTGTGGAAGTTCATGACTTTGCTCCAAGGCATATTAATGCTTTGAGCTAAAGATTCAATCAATGCTTTGCTTTGTGTATTGTAAGTGCTGTCAACCAACTGGATGTTGACATTAACAGTGTCATCAGCGCCATAAGATTGTTTCAGTTGTTGTTTGAGAGTGTTACCTAATTTGAAACTTTCTGTATAAGGTGCTGAAAATTGTAATATCTCTTTCTCTGCAGCCATCACATTCAACGCTTGTCTTGATTGGTCATTAACCCATACTAAGTAACCGTTGTTGGCTATGTAGTGGATTAATTGACCACCTTGATTTTCAACTTGATCTAACCAACTTTGTTTAATTGGACCAACAAATTGAATCATCTGGACACCATCACCAGAAGTCAATATTGAATTCTTATTGAATTGGTATTTATGACTACTCTTTTGAGTATCGAATCGGAAAGATTCGAACAGTAACATATTCATGTCATCTACGATATGGCCATTCTTTAACTGTTTTGCAGTTGTTGCATCCATGTCATAAATCTTGAATAATCCATAGTCTTGCACTAATTGAGCATCGGCACTTTGGGGTAAGGGTGAGCCTTTTTTGATCATGACTTTGGTGCCTGCATTGACAGCACTCGTGCACATCAGCTGTATAGCCAATGCCGTGTACAAAGGTTTTCTTAACATTATTTATTCCTCTATCACTTAGCAGCGTGTTTTAAATCATTAAAACTATGAATCTCACTTCAATTAACAAAACATCATCTGCTAATTAGTCAGCCCTGAAAAACCCAGTTCTAATTATCCAGGTTATTTGTCACTCTGACGACTATGAATGTATTATTGTGTGTTGGCTGATCGATATACAGCAAAA
>JAUIGR010000001.1 GCA_030430025.1 Gammaproteobacteria bacterium | reverse complement strand
ATCAGCAAAATCACACTTTTGCGCTTAAGTGTTTTTTGACCGATGCTGGAAAAGGCCAGGAAGGACTTTTTCAGGACTGACTAAGTATCGCAGTTATGCAAAGATCAACCATTTAAACCCAAACAATTTTTACTTGATTCGTGTGATATGGAAAAAATAGTCAATGTCCAACTGTTGCGTGCTTTTGCTGCCTTGATGGTCGTTCTCTACCATGCTGCCAGTTTGTTTCATTCTATTGGAGGAGACCAATCCGAAAACATATATACCTTCTTCAGTCGTTTCGGTTACGCAGGTGTTGATGTATTTTTCGTCATCAGTGGTTACATCATCTGGATCAGCACACAAAAGGTCAATACAACAAAACAGATAACAGGCTATCTGTATAACAGAGCGACCCGTATTTATTTAGGGTATTGGCCCTATCTGATTATGTTTTTGATTATTGGTTATTTATTTGCTATTCCTTTGTCTTCACACACTGATCTTATTGGCTCCATTTTTTTAACTCAACCATATATGCACAAATTAGTGATCGATGTCACTTGGACATTGAGATACGAATTGTATTTCTACCTCTGTTTTGCTTTTTTACTGTTATTTCCCCGCAAACAATTGAACTGGATTTTGATCCTATTGTTCGTATTACTGACCGCTATTCAGCTATTTTATGTTTTCATTACCGAGGCTTACTTACCAGAAAATTATTATCAACAAAATATGTTCTTTTGGTTTTATAGTTCTCCTTTTTGTTTGGAGTTTTTAGCTGGCGCCATGGTAGCATGGTTCTTTGAAAACGGCAGAATCAACAATCTATTACTAGTTTGTCTCTCTTCATTGGCATTGTTCGGATTGGCTATCTATTACCAAAGCACCTTAGTAAATGGGGCATTATCACAAGGCTACTATGCACCGATCAGAGTTTTATTTTTTGGTTTAGGTGCCGCTTGTTTGCTTGGCTGTTTAGTCGAACTTGAAAAAAGAGGCCATCAAATATTCTCACCCTTTTCCCTTCTATTGGGAGGCGCTTCTTACAGTTTATATCTAGGACACGCTGTCATTTTTTATTTTACTATCCGTACTGAGATAGGAGTAAAAATGGTGTCATTGGGCCTTAATCCATTTTTTGTCACATCAATTTTCGTTATGGTTATTATTGTGTACAGCGTGATTCACTATCAATTCATTGAACAACCCTTAATGCGGTTATCCAGAAAGCTCAAACCTAAAAGCTTGTTGACTGCTCAAAAACCAAAAAAACAATGACTGTTCGTGACGGTTTCTTCGGCCAATTGTTTGGTGGTTTTTCCTAAAACACGAGCCACCTCAGCAACTATATGTGGTAAGTATTTGGGTTCATTGCGACGAGATTTAGGTTTGGGGTTTAAATTCCTAGGCATCAAATAAGGAGCATCTGTTTCAACAAGTAAGCGGTTGCTAGGTATGTTATGAACCAAATCAATTAAATGCTTACCCCGACGTTCATCACAAATCCAGCCAGTAATACCGATGTAACAATCCAAATCTAAATAATCAAACAACGCTTTTTCGTTATCAGTAAAACAATGTACTACCACTTTTTGTAAGTCATCTCGATATAGCCTAAGAATCGGTCCAAAATCAGCATGCGCATCCCGCTGATGTAAAAACATCGGCAACTCATTATCAATGGCTAGTTTGATATGCTGCTCAAAAGAAAACAACTGCGCCTCTCTTGGAGAAAAATTCCTGAAATAATCTAGACCAGTTTCTCCCACAGCAACCACTTTATCATCACGTAATAAGTCTTGAATGGCGTCTTCAGCATCACCATCAAAATCGCTGGCATGATGAGGATGAATGCCTGCAGTTGCATAACAGCAATCTGCATATTCATGAGCCAATTGACACGCTTTCTGGGAGCAGCTAACATCTGAACCAGTGATAACAAAAGCTTTCACACCTACTTTCTTGGCAGCATCAATGACTTCTTCACGATCCTTGTCAAAACTATCATGTGTTAAATTAGCACCAATATCTATCATATTCATTCGCAATTCAGAAACTGTCACGTAATATAGCAGTCAAGACTCAACTTTGGAGAAAAATCGTGAAAAAATCCATACTTATGCTATTGTCGATAATGACTTCTTCAGCTTGGTCATTCACACCTGAGTCAGGATGGTGGTGGAACCCCAGCATACCTGGATCCGGATATTCTATAGAAATTCAAGATAACAAATTATTTGCCGCTTTTTATGTGTATGATGAAACTGGCTATCCAGTTTGGTACACCGCTGTAGGAGATCTACAAGGCAATTCTTATTTTAACAGTAACCTAGATTTTACTTTTGATGGGCCATGTATTGATTGTAACTACTCTCAGCCCACCACATTACTTGGTGAAGGTGGTCCTGTGACCATTGATTTTCTGACAGAAACCAGTGCCACTATACAGTTTAATGGACAAATTGAATACATCGAGCGGTTCAATTTTTTCCTTGGTGATCAGCTGCAAAAGATGCGCGGAGAATGGAATGTGGTCTTGGATGTATCTGAATATACTAATAACTACCCTTTTGTTGCTGATGTATTGATATTCAGACAAACCGAAATCTATCAAGGTGATTATTTGGTTACAGGGTGCCGTTCTGAGTCTACTGTTTATAACAATTGTACCAACTATGCTTTAGATTATAATGACATGGCAGCGTTTTACGACTCGGAATATGATGAGTTGGTTGTGGTGGTACGTGATGATGCTGATTATTATCTCGCTTATTACTTGAAAACAGGTCTTAATCAGTTTGACGGAGAAGCCTATTCTTATGCTGTAGGATCGAGTCCAAATTTTAACGAAAATGGTTTCCCTGTCAGAGGTTTCCGCTCAGCCAGTTACAGTTTTGTCGCCACTGGCATTGGCCCATCAAAAACTGAGACTGAAGGAAAAAAAGGTCGCATAGGTTTGAACAGTTTGATCAATATCAAACCATCACTTAAAGAACAACCGATGGCAACAGAAAAAACCGAGAGACTGAAGCAGATCATCAGTAAACTGGAAAGAAAACTGAATCAATAAAAATCAACATATTTGGGTCTTAGAAAAGGTTCCGGGAAGAACTGTTTCTAAGGCCATCAATCGGCATCAGGCCAATCAATTTCATCAATACCATCATCCAAACGCCAGTCTTTTAGTACTGGTAGATCCTCCTTTCTGGTATCAAAAGCTAAATATATACCGGTTAAAAAACCTGCTAAATGAGACTCCCAGGAAATACCTGGTTGACCTGGCAAGACACCCCAAACCATAGAGCCATAAAAAAATGCAATCAGTACACTCAGGCCAACTGATTGCATGTCTTTTTTCAAAAAACCACTGACAAAAAGATAACTAAGCAAAGCATAAAACAAACCACTTGAACCAATATGATTCAAGTCTCGGGCAAAAAACCAAACACTCAGACCGGTTATCATCCAAGCACGCCAAAATACTTTTTTAGCGATTTTAGGATAATTCCCAAATAGTCCCAAAGTGGCCAAAAACATAGGTAAAGTATTGTCAATCAAATGGGACCAACCTGAATGAATCAACGGCATAGAAAAAATACCAATCAATCCTTCAAACCGCCTAGGTTTTAGTCCATATTGGACCACTGGCAAGAATTGTGTGATTAAAAAACTGAACCAAATAACTACCAACACCACCATAGCTATGCGGAGCGCCCGTGGCCATGCAGCTCTTCTGGCACTGATATAATCTGGGTCAAGATGAGGTATATTCATGAAATAGATATCAGACTGTTTTTATTTTTTTCAAGAAAACTCAACCAATACCCACACTTTCTCTCAATCGTAAAAAACATGCTCACCTTTAGGCCTAGTTTTAAAACGCTTGTGCATCCATAAATACTGTTCAGGGGCTTCCTGTACTAACGATTCAATGGCATGATTGACCCTTAAAGTATCCTTAACCACATCTGTAGATGGAAAATCCTCCAAAGCTGGCTTAATAGACAGTCGATAGTACGGCCTATTAGGCAGACGGACAACTGAATAAAACATCACTCGACACTGGGTCATTCTTGCCAATTGGTGGGTAGCAGTGATGGTCGCTGCAGGTGTTCCAAAGAAGTCAACAAAAATTGATTGTCCCCTCCTATAATTCTGGTCAGGCGCATACCAGACAACCCCACCAGCCTTGAGGTATCTAACGATGCTTTTTAACTCATCCCGAGAAAACATTTTTGTCGCATATTTTTTTCGTGCTTTTTTAACCACATACTCCATCACAGGATGCTTATGTGGCCGATACACTCCTGCAACAGGGAAATGTTGACAAATAACGCGGCCACCAACATCCAAAGCAGTAAAATGACCTGACACCAACAATACCCCCTGACCCTGGTCCAACACTTTTGTAAGATACTCTTGACCTTCAATTCCTAACTGATCAAAAAGCTGATTATTCTTTGCAAAAAAAGCTTTTATTGTTTGGCTCAACATCATCCCCGTCTCCAGGCAATTCCGTTTAACCACTGCTTTTAGCTCTACCGTATTCATATCCGGAAAACAAGTGGCTAAATTTTTTTCAATCACTCGAATACGTGATTTAACCAATAGGGCAAAAAGTCTGCCTATTCCCTGGCCAATGAAGAGTAACCAGCTATAGGGTAATTGGGCCAATAGCCAACAAACACCATATAAACACCATGCTAATGGATATTTCCATATGGCTGGCCTGCGATTATTTATCATTTGAGACAATGTTTCTTAATAGTAATGACGCTATACATACTGTTAATTCCATAGCCAGAAGAAGTGAAGACTGATAGGTGTTAGTCAGTATCCACATTATCGTGGTTTTCATGCTATTATCCTGGAGCAAGAGCACATATAATTATCAGCACTTTTACTATCTAAACAAAGCTTTTTATCAACAAGACCTTAATTCATGACTTTTGAAACATGAATCATCAACACAGTCTATGTAACATTTTAAGAAAAAAGTATCAGCATGAACGAAAAAAAACGCAATCCTTTTATCACCTTATTTCACATTCTAACCAAACCATTCATTTGGTTGGCTAATTTCACAAGACATGCCATTTTACTGCTGATTTTACTGACTGTGGTGACGTTTTGGTGGGGCGATTTCAGTCCTCCACTCAAACCTCATACTGCATTGGTATTGGCACCACAAGGTTATATCGTTGAACAATTCAGTGGCGATGCCATGAGTCAAGCTATCGGCAACATACGTGATAACCGAATTCCAGAAACTCGTATTCGTGACCTGATCAAAGCCGTTGAACTGGCTGCAACTGATAATAATATCAGCGCATTGGTGATTAATCCTGATCATATGTGGGGTGCGGGACTAGCTCACTTACGTGAATTAGCAAGAGCCATTGACCAATTCAAAAAAGACAGCAATAAACCTGTGATTGCCTTGGCCTCTAGTTTGTCACAATCACAATATTATCTGGCTTCACTGGCTGATGAAATTATCATGGACCCTCAAGGCTTTTTATTTATTCAGGGCTTTGGTTCTTACCGAAATTATTTCAAAGAAGGCCTCGACAAATTGGGTGTGGATGTCCATTTATTTAAAGTAGGTGAATACAAATCAGCAGCCGAACCCTATGTCCGAAATGACATGTCCCAGGAAGCCAAAGAAGCTGGATTACATTATATGAATGATCTGTGGGAAACTTATCTGGATGATATTGCACAACGTCGCAACCTGACCATAAATGATCTTAAAACATATGTCGATGAACAAGCAAAAAGGCTGATGGCTAACAATGGTTCGATTGCAGATATGGCTATGGAAGCGGGTCTCGTCGACTTCATTAAAAAGCGCAGTTTTATGAATAAACACGTAGCAGAATTCACCTCATTTGATGATGATAATAATCGTTTCAGAGGCATTGACTTTGAAGACTTTCTTAATAAAAAGATTGATCAGTCAGAAAGTTTGCTGAAAGATCAAATTGCTGTTATCGTAGCTGAAGGCGCTATCATCAGTGGAGATCAGGATCCCGGCATCATCGGTGGAGATTCAACCAGCACCCTACTACAAACTGCTCGATTAGCCAAAAATGTCAAAGCGGTGGTATTAAGAGTCAACAGTCCCGGCGGTGGGGTTTATCCATCAGAACAAATCCGTAGAGAAGTTGACCAGTTAAAAATAGCCGGTAAACCAGTGGTAGTCTCTATGGGTAATGTAGCCGCATCTGGTGGTTATTGGATATCCATGTCAGCGAACAGTATATGGGCTGATGAAGCCACCATCACTGGTTCCATAGGTATTTATGGCCTGTTAATGAACTACCCTAAACTATTTAAAAAATTAGGAATCAACAGCGATGGAATTGGCACCACTAAGTGGATTGGGGTTTTTGACCCAAGCAAAGATCTTGATGAGGAATTGGCTCAATTAATTCAAAGTAATATTGAATATGGTTATCAACAGTTTATTGGCTCTGTCGCAGCGTCAAGAAATCTCGAAATCGACATGGTTGATCGCATTGCCAGAGGTCGTGTTTGGACGGCTAAACAAGCTCAAGATCTCGGTTTAATTGATCACATGGGCGGCCTGAATGACGCCATAGCTGATGCTGCACAATTAGCCAACCTAAATCAATATGGTGTCCAATGGATAGAAAAAACCGTCAGTTACAAAGATCAATTGTTAGTTGACATATTTGCCCAAGCCAATGACTTTCTGCCTCAAAAAAGCACCACCAGCCCTAATGTCTGGTCGCTACTGATACCACTACACAAACAACTCAATGTAGTTTTAAGTAACCTACAAAATGGTGTAGCGCAACTAGCACACTGTCAATGCGAATGGACACTGGATTAACAGCACTTTGTGAGACATTGACTGTCCTCGATAACATGTTATAATTCTTTCCCCGTTGCTCATCAGAGGACGGAACTAGTGGTTGTTTTTATTGTCAAAGAAAACAACTGAGTATTACTTGGTCATTGGCTCTAAAGCGATGACAAACCAAGGAGAAAAAAATGACAGAACGAACTATTAAAAACTTACCTATTCCTTCAATGACGGGTTCATTAGAATCCTATATAAATGCCGTTAATCAAATTCCTGTGTTATCTCACGAAGAAGAAAAATCTTTGGCTGATCGCGTTCGTGATAATAATGACTTAGAAGCTGCACACGCTTTGGTAATGTCGCATCTGCGCTTTGTCGTATACGTGGCGAAAGGCTACTCTGGTTACGGCCTACCCGTCGGAGATCTGATTCAGGAAGGTAATATTGGCCTGATGAAAGCCATTAAACGTTTTGATTCAGAACATAAGGTTCGCTTAGTTTCATTTGCTGTACACTGGATTCGTGCTGAAATACATGAATTCATTTTGAAAAATTGGCGTATTTTAAAGGTAGCCACAACCAAAGCGCACCGTAAACTATTTTTTAATTTAAGAAAAAATAAAAAACGTTTAGGTTGGTTCTCACAAGATGAGGTCAACCAAGTTGCCAAAGACCTTGACGTCAAGCCTGAAGTAGTTGTTGAAATGGAATCTCGTCTTCATGGACAAGATATTTCTTTTGACTTACCAGTTGATGAAGATGACGAAAACAACTATTCACCTCAAGCTTGGTTAGCAAGTGCGTCACCTACTCCTGAAACTGTACTGATTAAAGACACAGAAGCAGATAGGAACCACGATGCTTTATTCGAAGGTTTGGATAAACTAGATGAAAGGTCTTTAGATATCATCGAAAGTCGTTGGTTAGTTGATAAAAAAAGTACTTTGCAAGATTTAGCTGCAAAATACAACGTTTCAGCCGAACGTGTGAGACAGCTTGAAGCTGCTGCTTTAAAAAAACTAAAAACTCAAATGGCCGCTTAAATAAAAAACACCGTAAGAAGACTGCGTTTTGCAGTTTTTTTACGGTCACAGGACTGAAAAGTATAAGGTCTATAACTACATTATTCGATGTCAGGCTAATGTGAAAAAATTTTCCAGAAACTTTTTTCTGGTCGATGGTGTGGCACATGAAAGTGCCACCTCGAACAGCCAGGCTCAAGCCAGGTCAAAAAACACCAGCAAAATCACACTTTTGCGCTTAAGTGCTTTTGACCGATGCTGAAAAAGGCCAGGAGGAATTTTTTCAGGATTGACTAGCTAGATAGCAGAGCGTAAAGCAACAACAGTAGAATTGTGACGGCCGTCACAGAAAATGATGACATACCAATTAAAATGACAGGCAAGGCAGAGGTCAAGACTACACACCCTTTATCCCCCCTTTACTTGACCTTTGAACCGAGAAAGACCGCCCCCCCGGCGGTCTTTTGCATTTCTTGCCTTGCGTTATTTAAGATAAAAAAAATAACGACTCGCTGTCAATTTATTTATCTTTTAATACCAATCAATCTTTATTAATAGCATCACACTGCACACTCAGACCCATTTTCAAGCAAATAAACTGCCAAATTTTGTCACTTTTGGTGATTAAATGCCTTTTAATTATCCAAACATCGTAGTTTTATATTTAGGAAGCATAGACTCCTTAATCATCTACATTACAAATTTCAGTGTCTATGATATTGTACTAAGTGGGTATAAATAAAGGGGTATGCAGATGAATAAGCTGAAGGGGTTTACCGTTATAGAATTAATAATTGGACTGGTGATTGCAGTGATTCTTATCGCATTTGCCACCAGTCCTATCCGCGACCTGATGCTGCGCATGCGGATGTCGGATCAAGCTAACCTTTTCCACTTAGACCTGAACTTTGCTCGTCAAGAAGCTATTAATCGTTCATATTCTGTGGCTGTTCTTCCAAATGAAAACTGGACTGATGGTTGGATTATTTTTGAAGATAAAAATGATAATGGTCTACTGGATGTTGGGGAAAGTCAGTTAAGAGAAAGTGCATATACCAATCAAAAAATCACAATAGCAGACAGTGGTACAGCACAACCTGTTGTTTTTACCCGTTTTGGCAACTTAAAAACTCCTACTCAAAGGATATTTAATTTATCACATGAGGAACTAGCTACTGAAAAACAAGTAGTGATGGCAGCTTCTGGCACTGTCAGTGTTCACTCTCACAGCACCAGCAATGAAATTTAATTATGTACTCTAAAGCTATCAAATCTAGTGGATTCTCTTTGATTGAGGTCCTCGTTTCATTGGTTATTTTTTCATTTTCTCTTGTTGGTGTAGCCAGCCTGATGTCACTTTCAATGAAAGGAAATCACAACGGTTATCTGAGATCTCAGGCCATTCTTTTAAGTTCCGACATGAGTAGTAGAATGCGGGCTAATTTATCCGGTCTTTGGGGTGGTCATTACAATGGACTGAGTGGTGGAGTTAACGAAGTTGAATGTGATTTCGAAACCCCCTGCAAACCTGAAGAACTGGCCACATATGATTTCAACAACTGGAACAAACAACTAGCTGCATTATTACCTGGTGGCGAAGGTTCAGTAGAATGTGATACTCCATCACTACCACCTGGCATTTTAACTTCAGGGCTATGGGTTGCTTATCCTCCTTTTCCGGGAATATGTAATATCACCATCCAGTGGTATGAACTGAATGAATCTGGTCAACAATCTCAAACTGTCAAATTGGTAATACAACCATGAAAAAATCAACTTACAAACAAGGTTTCACACTCATTGAACTGATGGTCGCTATGGTGATTGGACTCATCGTACTACTCGGTTTAACTAAAATATTCACCAATGTTTCTGCCATGAATGTTTCTCAAAATGGACTGGCTAGATTGCAAGAAAATGGCCGATTCATGATGATGCGGATGAAAAATGATGTTGAAGCCATTGGTGCTCAACCGTGTACTTCAATTTCTATGGACAGCCCACAGGTTATTAGCCAAGGTTTCGCAGCACGACCCATGTATAGCGCTGTAACACTTAATAATGGATTACCAACCAGTGGTCTGATTGACCCACAATATCTGATACAAGGACATGAGTGTGGTCTTGATGGTTCCTGTACTCCAGACCTCTCGGTAGAACCAGGTGGAAACAGCCTGTTTAACATTCCAACAGCTGGAACAACAGCTGGTGCCAGAGCAAAAATGACTGATGTGTTGACCATGCGGGTATTGAAAGGTATGGGTGTACTGGTTGATGACACCATCACTCCAAGCACTAACTCTGTGATTCAATTATCTGAATCTCCTATTGCAGATAACTTATCATTACAGGCAGATGATCAAATATTGATAGCCAACTGTTATAAGGCACTCATCACTCATGCAGATATTTTAGGTGGCAATAAACTTTCCATTCCTGAAGCAACAGATGACCCGTTGGCTAGTGTTAGTTGGGCGAGCAAAAACTCTATGACCCAGGTTTTTAATTTCACCAAAAATTTCAACACCGTTTCATACTATGTGGCCCTCAAACAAGATGTCTCCAATAGTGACCGGCTGATCAGCACACTATATAGGGTCGAAGATGACAATGATCCCACTGAAGTCATAGAAGGTGTTGAACGATTTGATGTGTTTTACGGTGTGCGCTTTAATGATGGAACCATAGGGTACCTATCAGCTGACGAGGTTCATTCTGCGCCCACAGCATCCTGTGTTACACCACCCTTGGTACCAGCTGACTTTGGATTGGATCCAATGGGAAATGAACTCGGTTGTCTGTGGCGTTCTGTTTTTGCAGTACGTGTGCACGTTTTACTTAATACTGTTTATAACAGCACAATGAGTGATTCTGAAAGCTATGTTTATTCAGTAGACGGTTTTCAAGAACAGCTACCAACGACCCTACCTTCCGGCATAGATAGCGGCAAAATGTATCGAAGAGAATTCACAGAAACCATTGCTTTGAACTCAAACAATTTATAATTTAATTAAGGGGGGGGTATGAAAAGTAAAAACAAACAAAAGGGGGCTACGCTGATTGTTGGACTTGTCTTGATGTTAATCATGACACTGATCGGTCTCACTTCTATGAAAAATACAGCACTTGAAGAAAAAATGGCAGCCAGCCTGCGTAATAAAAGTCTATCCGAAGGCGGTGCAGAGAGCGCATTAAGGGCAGCTGAAGATTTTCTATGGAATTACTATGCCACAAGTAATGGAGTGGCACTGATCGCCGATGAAACAGCGACTTTTGGTGTTTACACCTTAGGTGCACCTGATGTCATTGCCTTTCGTGCCGACCGGGAATGGCGTAATTTGGGTACAGAACATCATCATGATTTCACATCTGAGGAAGATGCCAGCTTAAAACTCAACCCGCGCTACATTATTGAAGAAATATCTGGTGGAGCTGGAAATGTAGGCTTGGCAGAGTTTGGTGATGATGGTTATGGAGGGTCAGCTGGGTTGTTGCGAAATTACAGAATTACAGCTAAGTCAGTCAGTGGCGACGGAAAAATCATTAATATGGTTGAATCAGTGTTTTCAACGAGAACAAATTAATTAAGGGTGAAAAAATGAAAATAATCAATGACATATCTAGGATACTAATCACAGCCTGTGGTGTTGCCCTAGCAGGTATTAATACCTCATATGCTGAACCATTGAACCTGACCGATGTACCGCTTTATTTACAGGACTCCGTCCCACCAGCTATTGCGCTGTCGTTTGACAATTCCCCCAAAACACAAAAAACAACTCTATTTTATGTAGAGGGTTATGAAGGCAATCTGCCTAAGAACAAAGATGCTGTTGCCTCACCAGCGGTTAATATCAATTATTATAATCCTGAAGTGGTTTATTACCCGCCCTTATTTTCTGATGGCACGCCTTATCCAGACTCAAACTTCAATGCCGCTTGGGTTGACGGTTTTGAGTTAGAGAATGGGGTTAATGTCAGTGCACAAGTGGACCTCGCTACAGACTACAAAGTGATTTCTAATTACAATGCTCAGAATGGGACTCAAACAACTTATGGGTCTGGTAATGTCACGGGTGTCCGTGCTTTTTATAATAAATACATTGGCACTAACTATCCCAACGATGTGGGTGACAACGATAATTATGAAAAGGTAGAAATCCCAGCTGATCAGGAAACAAATTTTGCCAACTGGTATTCTTACTACCATAGCCGAAATATGCTCATTAAATCATCTGCCTCACGAGCCTTTGGCGTCTTAGATGAAGACTTTAAAATCAGCTGGCAAAGTTTCAAGAAAAACAGTGGGTTCGAGGTGCCAATGATGCCACTTAAAGGGGATCATAGAGAAGCTTTTTGGGACTGGTTACTGAATCTAAAAGCGGGTGGTGGTGATGCCCTGATTCCTGCTATGTATCGAGCCGGAGAATTATTCAAAACTGATCAGCCTTATCGAGAAGATGGTGTCGGCGAACTTCTGGGTTGTCAACAAAATTTTCATGTGCTACTGACAAACAGTTACCAAAACGGCCAGGGTAACTCCAATGCCCTAACTGTACCGGATGACAGCACCACCACATTCCCAGATGGAACAACGTATAACCCATCTGGCGAATCCATCATCTATCGGGAATCGTCCAGCTCAGATAGTTTTGCTGATGTGGCTTTTAATTATTGGGCGCAAGACTTAAAAAGCAATATCGATAACGGTGTGCCTAAATATTTGGGTGATTTAACTAATGCACAAGGAGAAGAAATTCCTCTCGGCGTTGGGCAAGACCCCTGGGATAATGAAGCACTTTATTGGAACCCAGGAAATGACCCTGCTAACTGGCAACACATGGTTAATTTTGTCATTGGTTTAGGTGTCAATGGTACTCTCGATTTTCCTGAAGCTTATCCACAATTACGTGCCAATGGTGATTGGCCAAACTTAGGTGGAAATGATTCAGAAGAAGAAATCGATGACATGTGGCATGGAGCCATTAACAGTCGTGGTGAGTTTTTTAGTGTAAGAAACCCCAATGAACTGACAGATGCTTTCCTGGCGTTAATAGAAAAGCTCAAAACCCGCAGAAGCGGTTCCAGTAGTGTTTCCAGTATTTCATCAAACATCATCACTGAAAACACCACTTTATACCGAACCAGCTTTGATGCCACTGACTGGAGTGGTTCAGTTATCGCAGAGCAACTAAATTCAGATGGGACTGTTGGAGATGTATTGTGGGATGCCGCCTGTCTTCTTACAGGTGGTCCTTGTGGTGCTTTGAATGGCCTGGAAGTTCCACAATCTCAAACATTTGATGAAAGGAAAATCTTCACTTATGATCCTTTAACAAACGAAACCACCACTTTTAAGCCTGGTAGTTTAAATAGCAACCAACAGTCTAAACTATCACAATCAAGTCTCATTCAGAATGAGCAAGCCACACTGGAGCAGTTGATTAATTACTTGAGAGGAGATCAGACTTTAGAAGAAAAAAATGGTGGGTTTTTCCGAAACCGAAGGGTATTGCTGGGCGATGTAATACATTCTTCTGCTAAAGTTGTTCGTGGACCCAGTGAGAGTTATTCTGATGATGCCTTTCCAGAAGAATCCGACATTGTAGCCACTAACAAACCCTACAAAGATTTCAAAGTTGAATACGCCCAAAGGCAGAACTTATTATTAGTTGGCGCCAATGATGGTATGTTACATGCGTTTGATGCAAACACTGGTAAAGAAATATGGGCATTCATACCGTCCTTAGCCCTTAGCAACATGCATCTGCTGGCTAATCCAGATTATGAGCACAAGAATTTCGTAGACTCCACTCCCGTAGTCAGAGATGTGTTCACTAATAATCAATGGCGAACAGTAGCCATTGGCGGTTTACGACTAGGTGGGCAAGGCTATTATGCGCTTGATATCACTAACCCCTCCACACCCAGTGTGCTATGGGAATTCACAGATTATCATGACAAAGACATGGGCTTCAGTTATGGTGATCCATTTATTACACGATGTCTAACAACAAATGGGCTGCTTTATTGCCTAATGGATACAACAGTGTGATTGATGATGGGCTCGTAGGTGACGGAGATTCTGTATTGTTTATGGTTGATGTCACTAATGGCACTGTTTTAAAGAAATTCAGAACCTCCCAGGGAAACTATACACGTACCAATGGAATGGCATCGGCTGTCGTTTCTGATGTCCCCTATGACATTACAGGGGATGCTGTTTTTGTTGGTGACTTAAGAGGGGACGTTTACCGGATTGATTTAACACAACCGGATTTTCCTATGGAAAAAATGATTGAAACCATCAGTCCATATAAAACACCGATCACTACTCCACTGAGATTAACTCAATATCAAAACTTCTCTAATGCCATAACAGACATCATGGTACATGTTGGTACAGGTAAGTTCATTGAAGTGACAGATCGTTCAGACTTAATCAACCAAGACCAGTACGTCCTAGGTATTTTTGATAAAGGTGCTGGTGCCAATGAATATCCAATCAATCCTTTAGATGACAATATTGTAGAACAAACGATCAATACCGACGAACAAACAAGAACCATCACTAATAACACCGTAAACAAAGGTGACCATCTAGGTTGGCGAGTTTTACTGCCCGGTGAGGGTGAGCGGATCATAGCCAAAATGGCCACTCGGGCCAGTGCCCATATCTTGGTATTTTCTAGCTACCTACCCAAAGCGGGTAACGGCTGTGCAACAGGTGGTGCCAGCTGGGTGATGGCTGTTGATAACAGAACAGGAGGACAACCTTATGGAGGGTCATTACTGAATAATGGTACAGCAGATGGTGTTTATATTGAAGACCAAGTGTTTGGCATCACACCCATCGGTTATGCCGGCGGTGGAGGTGAAATATTAATTATCAGTACTGATACTGGAGGCTCTGATTGTCAAGATGATGAAGACTGTTCTGAGATATCAGTCAGCATTCCTGATTTTACTTGGCGAAGAAGAAGTTGGAATCGTATTGACTTATAAGAATGTAAAACTCATAGTAAAGTTAAAAATTGAGGATATATATGAAAATAAAAAAGCCATATGGGTTTACACTCATTGAGTTGCTGATAGCACTGGCCATTATGGGTTTGTTGGCCGCTTATGCAATCCCAAACTATAGACAGTATGTACTGCGTTCCAATCGCACAGAAGCCATGAATGATTTATTGCAAGTCTCACATATGCAAGAACGGTTTTATGCTAATAAAAATAGATATGGTTCTGCAGCAGATTTAAACCTGTCTGTGGTTTTCCCTGATCCAGATGACAACAACGACAGAAAATACACCATCAATTTAGAATCAAGTGATACTGAATACACAATTACGGCTCAGCCTTATGGCACTCAAGCACAGGATACTGATTGCCCAGTATTTTCATTAGATTCAATGGGAAATAAAACACCAGAAAGTGGCTGCTGGGATTGACTTCCAGGCGATTTTAAACCGATAAAAGACCGCTAGATAGCGGTCTTTTACATTTCTGGGCTTTATTCATGCCTTGATTGACTCTACAATCTTTAATTATGACTGAAAAAATCACATATATTGACGCACGTGGACTAAACTGTCCAATACCATTGATGTTAGTTAAACAAAAGCTATCACAATTACCATCTGGCAGCATAATAGAAATTACTGTCACCGATATACATGCAGAATTAGATATACAAAGCTGGTGTGAACGTTTTGACCATCAATACTCAGATTGTAGTTTAACTCATGACATTGATGCTGAAAGGATATTCAGAGTCATCAGCCGAAAACAAAAATAAGAGCCATTCCGAGCACTCAATTTCGATTAAAAACGCAAAACAGCTTCAATACGTTTTTGAACATCCTCAATTGTTCCCGCACCCATAATTTCTGAAACAATGTTTTGTTCTTTATAATAATCAGCAACAGGAGCTGTCTGTTCTTTGTACACTTGTAAACGGTTACGAACTACTTCTTCGGTATCATCAGACCGACCTTCAATCTCTGCCCGCTTGGCAATTCTTGCCACAACCTCATCAGGGTCAACTTCTATCAACAACGCATGATCCAGAGATAAACCCAGCTCAGCAAACAACTCCGATAGCATCTCAGCTTGTACTAAGTTTCTTGGAAAACCATCTAAAATAAAACCTTTTTGAGCATCTGTCTCACTCAAACGTTCTTTCAACATACCCAATACAATCTCATCTGAAACCAAATCACCTCGATCCATCACTTGTTTAGCTGCCAAACCTAATTTGGATTTAGCCGCAATGGCACTTCGTAACAAGTCGCCCGTTGAAATATGTGGTATGCCCTGTTTTTTAACCAAAATTTTAGCCTGTGTCCCTTTACCACTACCAGGCGCACCCAATAAAACGATTCTCATAAATTTGCTCTCTTAATCAATAAGGTTTAACTGTCATGAAACAGCCTCCCAAAATAGAGTAAAATTTAGCCAACAATCTTACACTGATGATGTTCTTTAAAAAAATGTGCCACAGTACACGAGAGACTCAGTATAAGTCAATACATTTAAATAACTAGGATTTAACAAATGTCAAAAAAAAATGTCTTGTATTGTCAATCAGGTGGTGTCACGGCCGTTATCAATGCCACAGCTTGTGGAGTGATTGAAGCCGCAAGACAAAACGAAAAAATTGGCACCGTTTTTGGCGCCAAGAATGGCATCATAGGTGTTTTGCGAGAACAACTGATAGATACTCAACAACACAGTGATACTGACATTGCTGCATTGAGACACACTCCCGGTGGCGCCTTTGGTTCCTGTCGGTTCAAACTCAAAGATTTAGAAAAACAAAAAGCGGAGTACAATCGGCTAATTGAGGTTTTTAAAGCCCATAACATCGGCTATTTCTTATACAATGGTGGTGGAGATTCATCAGACACTGCTTTTAAAGTATCCCAAATGGCCAAAGCCCATGGCCTGGATGTCATCTGTATCGGTGTACCTAAAACCATTGATAATGACCTACCCATCACAGATACCTGCCCTGGTTTTGGCACCACTGCCAAATACATTGCAACATCGATGATGGAAGCCAGTCTCGATGTTGAGTCCATGGCAGAAAGCTCAACCAAAGTATTCATCATGGAAGTGATGGGACGTCACGCAGGATGGATTGCAGCAGCAGGAGGTCTGGCAGGTGCCAATCCAAATGAGCCACCACAAATCATTCTCTTTCCAGAGATTCCCTTCGATCAAGATGCTTTTTTATCACGTGTCAAATGGTCTGTCGAAAGTCATGGTTATTGTTCTGTTGTGGTATCAGAAGGCGTACGCAATGCCGAAGGTCAATTCCTGGCTGATGCAGGCACCAAAGATGCCTTTGGACATGCCCAACTCGGTGGTGTTGCCGCTGTTATCGCACAAATTGTTCGTGATGCTTTAGGCTACAAATACCACTATGCCATCAGTGATTATTTACAACGTTCTGCTCGTCATTTAGCCTCTCAAACTGATTTAGAACAAGCATACGCAGTCGGCAAAAAAGCGGTTGAACTGGCACTGGCTGGTAAAAACTCAACCATGCCTGTGATCAAAAGGTTAAATGATCTACCTTACCAATGGGAAATCGCCACTGCTGAACTGAAAGACATGGCCAATGTCGAAAAAATGCTACCAAGAGAATATATAACCGATGATGGCTTCGGCATCACTGAAGCATGCCGACGTTACTTACAACCCCTAATCGAAGGTGAAGCATTTCCTCCTTTTAAAAATGGCTTACCTCATTACATTCGTCTCAGCCAACGGTTGACTGAAAAAAAACTACCACCTTTTGATATCTGATGAATATCAACAACATCAACATTGCTGTCATCGGTCAAGGTTATGTGGGTTTACCGCTTGCTGTGGCTTTCGCCAATCATTTTCCCATATTGGGTTTTGATATTAACGCGACGCGAATCAAAGAATTATCTCAGGGTAAAGACACAACCCTGGAAGTTGACAATGTCTCATTGAAACAAGCACTTGATAACAAGCTGAACTTTTCAGCTTGTGAAAAGGACCTGGCTCATGCCAATTGCTACATCATCACTGTACCGACGCCTGTAGACCTCAACAATAACCCTGACCTTAAGCCACTTGAATCAGCCACTCGCACTGTCGCTCAATACCTCAAAAAAGGTGATGTCGTCATTTACGAATCCACAGTATACCCTGGAGCCACTGAACGGATCTGTGGCCATTTATTAGAATCTCTCAGCGACTTGAAACTCAACCATGACTTCTTTTTGGGCTACTCTCCTGAACGCATCAATCCAGGGGACAAAGTACACACCTTGTCCAACATTGTTAAAGTAGTTTCTGGATCTAATGATACTACCGCTCAATTTTTAAAAGAACTGTATAGTCACATCATCTCGGCAGGTTGTCATGTGGCACCCACTATTCAGGTAGCAGAAGCAGCCAAGGCGATTGAAAATACCCAACGAGATGTCAACATCGCTTTCATGAATGAACTATTGATGATGTTCCATAAGATGAATATTGATGTGTTGGATGTGATTGATACTGCTGCTACTAAGTGGAACTTTCTCAAATTCACACCTGGTTTAGTTGGTGGTCATTGTATTGGCATTGATCCTTATTATTTAATTCATCAATCACAGCAAAGTGGTCATTATCCAGCCTTGATTGCCACGGCCCGAAGAATCAATGAGGATATGCCTGAATATGTTACCTCGCGTGTTTTAAAACTGATGGCCATGCACAAAAAACACATCGTTGATGCCCGTATTTTGATTCTGGGCCTGACATTCAAGGAAAACTGTCCTGATTTACGTAACACACGGATTGCTGACATTCATGCTGAATTAACGGCATTACACGCTCGCGTTGATGTCCATGATGATTGGGCTGACGCACAAGAGTCACAATCCCAATTGGGCATTACATTGTGCCAACAACCAAAAAACAACCATTATGACTTAGTTATTCTGGCAGTTCCTCATCAGCAATATCTAACTCAACATGTCAGGGAGTTTTTAAAACCGAATGGTTTATTGATTGACCTCAAAGGCGCGTTACCCAAAGAAATGGTAGATGAACGCCTTTGAAACACAATCACGTAAAATCATTCATGTGGACATGGACTGCTTTTATGCAGCCATAGAAACCCGTGATTTTCCCCAACTCAGGGGCCAACCCATTGCTGTCGGAGGTCAACCAAACCAACGTGGTGTAGTCGCCACATGTAACTATGAAGCGCGTGCTTTTGGTATCCATTCAGCAATGCCAATGGCTCATGCCATCAAAAAATGTCCCAAACTAATCATTCGCCCCGTTCGTATGGCCGTTTACCGCAAAGAATCCAAGAGCATCCAAAACATCTTTAAACGCTACACCCAGATCATCCAACCTTTGAGTTTGGATGAGGCTTTTCTAGATGTCAGCCATGCTCAAGTTTGTCATGGTAGCGCCACTTTAATTGCAAAGGCTATCCGTCAAGAGATATGGAAAACACATCAACTAACGGCTTCTGCCGGTATTGCTCCTAATAAGTTTCTGGCAAAAATAGCCAGTGACTGGCGCAAACCCAATGGCCAATTTGTCATCACTCCAGACCAGGTTGATACATTCATTAAAACTGTGGACGTCAAAAAAATCTTTGGTGTCGGCAAAGTCACAGCAAAAAAGATGTATCACCTGGGCCTCAAAACCTGTGAAGACCTACAACATCTCAATTTGCCACAACTCCAACAACATTTTGGCAGCTTTGGTAACCAGCTATACCACCTTTGTCGAGGTGAGGATGATCGCCCTGTCCATCATTCAAACATCAGAAAGTCAATCAGTGTTGAAGATACTTTCACTCAAGATTTACCTACTTTATCGGCCTGCTATACTGAAATACCACGGCTTTTTGAGATGCTGAAATTCCGTCACCTAAAAAGTCAGCAAAAAAGCGAACAAACCATCAAATCACTTTATGTCAAAGTACGTTTTTGCAATTTCCAAACCACCACAGCTCAGGCCAGTCATCAAACACTGTCGCCCGAAAGCTACCAGCAACTGATTCAAAAAGCCTGGAACCGACAACAATTACCTGTAAGACTGCTGGGTCTTGGTATTCAATACCATAACAACGGTTTAAAACAATACACACTGTTCTGAAAAGATTGCAGTGTAAATTAACACTGACATTTTCGCCTCAGTCAGTTAACTGTCAAATTAAATCTGGGCTACTACATTTTAAGTGAGGAGCTCTACCATCAATCTAATTAGGCGAACCTGGAAAGTGCATAACTTATTGTTAAATATAAAGAGTTACTTCAATTTTGCACATTTTTTCGGCCAGGAAACAGGTATCACGATGCATTTTTATTCGCCGCTTCCATGCGGCTCTCAGGCTAACGTGAAAAAGTTTTCCAGAAACTTTTTTATGGTCGATGGCCTGGCACAGGGACGTGCCACCTTGAGCTATCAGGCTCAAGTAAGGTCAAAAAACATCGGCAAAATCACACTTTTGCGCTTAAGTGTTTTTTTGACCAATGCTGGAAAAGGCCAGGAGGGACTTTTTCAGGACTGACTAATTAGTCACCTGTGAAAAACCTTTAAGGGTTCGACTACTTAAACAACTTTACAACTTAAGTGAAGAGTCCGTTGTTGAACAGTGGTGGATGAATCCATATTTTCAAGTATTGTGTAGCATGAGTAGTTTTCAAACAGAGCCCCTTGTCACTCGACATTAATCATTTAACATTATTACCGATTAAGCCGAGATTGACTCAAAGGTTCACAAGGGAATCGGATCAACCTGATCAAAACAAGATATGTCTGGAAATTGAGAATAAGAAACACCAAACAGAAGAAGTATAACAAGCATTGATTGCCCGTCTTAGTAAATCAATTGGTTTAATATCATATTATGCAAATTGTTGAAACAGTGCCCATACTAATCAACGACAAGAACTTGTCTATATTTCATTACATATAATTTCATAAAAATAGGCAGACAATTACACCTCTGTCTTTGAAAATTAGAGTCAAGGGAATTGAACTGACAGGATGTCATTAAAAAAAGGATTTTGTGGGTTCTATTAACTGGGAATGACTCCCAGTAAAACTCGGGATAAGGAAACTTATGTATTTGAGGTTCCTATTTTACCGCCACACTCAATTGTGGCGGTTTTTTTGCCTGTCCGAATAATCTTCAATTCGATACAATAGCACCATGCGTGGCTATATTTTTCAATTGATGATTTTTTTCTTGGGACAATGTTCTCTCAAGCGTGTACATCATTGGGCAAATAAAATGAGTACTATTATTTGGAAATACTCAAAGAAACAACGTCGGATCACACTGACCAACATTAAATTATGCTATCCTCATTTAGATTTATCTCAACAACAATCATTAGCTCGTGATGCATTAACAGAAACTGTTAAAACTTTTTTCGAATTAGGTACCATTTGGAAACAATATGGTAAACAAGTTGATGACGTAATAAAGGAAATCACTGGGCTTGAACATTTAACTGAAGCCCTAAATAAAGAAAAAGGCGTTTTATTAGCAGCACCCCATTTCGGTAATTGGGAAGTTTTGAATTTATGGTTATCCCGTTTTCAACCCTTTTCTTTTTTATACAAACCACCTGAAGACCAACGAATAAGAAAGACACTGTTTCGTTATCGAGGCCAAAAAGGGGCTAACCAAATTATTGCTAACAAACAAGGCGTTCGTCAAATTCTCAATGCAATAAACAATAAACATTTGACCGCAATGTTACCAGATCAACAACCTAAATCTGGACAAGGTATTTTTGCTGATTTTATGGGATACCCTGCCTACACCATGACCTTATTCTCAAAAATCGCAAGAAAAACTCAAGTCCCTGTCATTATAGCCGTGGCCGAACGGCTAACAGCTGGTCAAGGATTCAAGTTGCATTTTCGTTCTATATCGGATGAAATCTACTCAGAAACAGCAGCTTCTGCATCAGCACTGAACCAAGCCATCGCTAGCATAGTCACTATCAATCCTGCTCAATACCAATGGACCTATCGACGATTCAGTATCCAGGCTGACGGTAGTAAACCATATCATCAGCCTGATACTGACTGACTATCAAATAAATAGTCTAATCTTCCCTGTACGTGAGATTACTGATTGGTAAATTCTGTTTCTGCCAACTGGCATTGTTACGAAGATACTCAGGTACATTAATATCAATAGACTCAATCACACCACTCTGCGAATCAACAATGTTTAAATCAGATTGGCCAACTACTACCGTATTTTCTGGTTCAATTCGAGGGCAACTGGGACAAAATGAATCGGTATAGTACATGTCCAAAGGTCGATCATCATTGGCACCCCAGCCAATGACCCAATAGGGTTGACCTAACTGATCATATAAATAATGCACAATACCACGAGTCTGACCTTGCGTGGTAATCGACTGGCCCCAACCACTTTCATTGGGGGCATACCATAAACCTGTATATTGATTGATGGTTGGAGACGCATCAAACTGATACCACTGCATTTTTTCTGCACTGAATTGGCCATTAATGGTACGTGTTTGTACCAAGTTAGTTTCATTAATCACAGTGGTATTAGACTGTCCAACTACTGAAACCAGTCCTTGCACTGTTTGGAATGCTCCATCATAGCTGATGGACAAAATTTCATTATGATATTGATTAAATTCCAATGACTCATCACTACCAGTTATATACCAAATCGGTGAACCATCAGGTTTTCCAGTATAGCTAACGTAAACCAAACGACCCTCTGCTGGTAAAAAATGAAAGTCTGTACCATTACCCGGCCGATATGAATTCAACCACAATCCATTTTTTGGCATGATGTCACTGGCATTATTAATTTGACAATGGGTCACCACATTACAACCCAATTCTGTTTGCAAAAAATGGCCAGTTCCAGGATTAAAGCCTTGATCGTAGACACTGGCTTCATGAAGTAAACCAATATTTTTTCCACATGCTGCCTCTGGATTAACAGCAAATATGACTTCTTTACTAACTGACTCTCCTGCACCTAAAGTTCCTAAATCTAAAGCTGGTGTTTCCAGGAACAAACCATTATCTTCCACTGATTGGTCTGGGTAGTCTTTATCAAAGATACACACTGCTTGGCTTTCACTCAGACTATCTACCTTGTTACAAGCAAAAGTCAGGCCATCAGATGCATCGGCATTTTGAATTCCCGTGGTACTATTAGCACCTGTAATGTCTGAACCACGATACTGATAAACCCACTGTCCTGTCTCTGGATAAAGTATTACCTGAAAATCAACACTTTCCAACGAGCTGGTGTCATAAAAATCAGCACTTTGCCACATAAATACATCACAAACCTGGGCACCTGATTCTGATGGTCTCGGGCAATCACTAAATGACTGGTAATAAAATTCTGAATTCAGCAAATCAGCATGCATAGGTGCAATCCGAGCACTACCTCCATCATGACTTGGAACCGCCGGCAATGGACAATCATTATTGTAATCAACCCCTGAAATATCACCTGGACTTAAATATCCATTGCTAGATGCACGCAATTTACTGATAGATTGTCCATAAAAATTCACTGGTTGGCTTAAACCAATGTCAGCCGTCACGCCTTCATCATGACCGGGATAGTCACTGGTGCTGGCTTGCCAAGCTACTTGCTGACCACTCTCACTGATATCAATAAATTCACTGGCACAACTGCTGGTCTGATTACCATACTGGTCACTCAAATCAGACGTGGCTTTACTTAAAACCGCTACAGTATTAAATGCCATTTGAGTCCCTTGATTCTCAAAATAAAGCTCTGTTCTCCATCGCTCACCTGGGTCGATTATATGATCTCCATTTCCACAGATTTGTTGTAAAGGACTTTGTGTATGTTCAACATCAAGCACATTAACTTCGGGAGCTTGAACAACCAATGCCCGAGAGGTTTGTGTGGCACATCCCTCCTGATCAGTAACTTTAACCAATAGGTTGCCCATAAAAGCTTGATTATAGGTCACTTCCAAATCAGCTGAATGACCATCAAAAACACCATCACCATTAGTGTCCCATAAATAGGTATAACCCCCAGCGCCACCTTGAGCTACTGCAGTTAATTCTAAAGGCACACCAGTAATCAAGTTTCCAGAGACTTCAATACTCACCTCTGGTTCATCACAACCAGCTGAACCTTGTAAAGTCAGCTGACCCGTGTCTAATGGATCCAACCAATCTTTCAATCTAGACTGACTGTCGCTCCCATGGTCCCATGATACAGATAATCGGCCGTACCAATCGGCCTCATTATTGCCACAAGCAGCAAAACCAGCGTGTAATTGACCAATCAATAACTTGTTTTGATCCCATAAACCAGCACCAGAAGAACCTACTTCCGTGGTACCTGAATCCCAATCATTAATTCGCCAATGACTACCATTGCCGGGACTACTAAACCCACCGTTTGAACTGATTTCAGGTGGATCATATTCATGACTGATACGCTTTGCATGTCCTCTGGGATGGTGAATAGTCACAACTCGTTCTGGATTATCACCTGAGCGATTCCATCCTGAATATCCAATATCAAATGAGACGTTAGGCACATCATTCAACCGCACCAGAGCCATATCACCAAAAGGATGACTAGCAATATATGTTGCCCCATTTTGCCTCTGATTAAAACCACTGGTTGATATTTGCACACCACTTTGAGATGAATCTGGCGTTCGACAAGTCATCGACTGGTAATTCCATATAATTTGCATAGAAGCGGCAATACTCTCCCTTTCAGAAATGCTAACCTGTTGACCATTGCTGTCTGAAAAGCCACAGTGATCAGCGGTTAAAAAGTATGGCGTACCATCTTTTGCTGTATTTCCAATCAGTTGTCCTGTACATAGATAACCACCATTAGATGTTTGAAAGCTGTAACGTCCAACAGAGCTTATTTCAGACTCCCAACCCTCACCCTCTGGACAAGCTACATCAACATTACAACTACCACTTTTATTATAAAAAACTTGTTCTTGAATATCATGAAACCCTCTTGCCACATGATCAATCTTAAATTGAACATATTGTTTTTCACTGGCACTGACAGTCAATACAACCTTAGCCTGTTCACCAACGACATCACCACTCCATAAAAAACCATGAGCTGCATTGTCCTGATCGGTAAAAACAATCGGCTCGGCCAGTTTATCCTGACCAATAATAGTTAGCTGGGCAGAGTGAGGCAAAAATACGTCACTAAAACCGATATTGAGATTGATGGCATTTTTACTGGTAAACACCATCTCCCATCGCCAAATCTCAGTATTCAGTTGCGACCATTGGCCATATGTTGCCTGCCCTTTGTGCACATCAATATTTTCAATCGAAGTGGGTGCTGCCACTTTGATTAATCCGCTCGGATGACTGATTGCATTTTTTTGTTCTTCGGCGATTTGGGTTTCTGGTAATTCGTAAATAATATCTGCTGCCCATAGTGAAGGGAAATATATCATTAACACCCACAGTAAATTTATTTTTGTTAATTTCATTCTTTTGTCTCTTTCAATATCAATGCTCGGTGTCCTCCTTTTTCCAAAGCTCGTTTTTGTTTATCTGCTTCTCTTCCTGAGTCAAAAGGCCCCACCCGTACCCGATGCCATTGTGTGCCGTTGACCTCGATAGATTGAATGTATGCAATTTGACCCGAAAAAGCGATTTGTGCTTTCAGCTGTTCTGCATCTTGCTGGCTTTTAAAAGAAGCCACTTGTAGTATAAATTGATATGACTGATCATCCCTCACTTCATGCTGCTGCAGTTCTTCCTTGGGTATCACGACCTCCATTTCTGGTAACACGGTATAAAAATCATAATCCGCTTTTTTCTTTTCAACTGTTTTGCTAACATCCTCAACAGGTTTCTCTTCTAGCTGAGACGGCATAGGTTCGCTGGGTCGTACAATGGGTTGAGGTACCCATCCTTTGATGTAAACGAAAGTGGCCAAAAGTAAACCGAACAAGATGCCACCCACCATAATGATCCAACCGGGAACAGGGCGCTTTTGCCCAGCCTTTCTCGTTGTTTTTTTCATCCCAGTTTTCTTTTTAGTCATTCTTTTTCTCATCTGAACGCATTTCTTCAGGGGCTGATGTGCCTAATAGTGATAAACCACTAGCAACAACAATACGAACCGCCTTACACAAGTTTAAACGAGCATTACGTAAATTTTCGTTATCTATTTGCAATACCTGATGAGCATTGTAAAAACTATGAAAGACCTGTGCCAATTCTCTCAAGTAATTGGCAACCGTATTAACTGCAAAATTTTGAGCCGCTTTCTGCACTACTTCAGGATATTGTGACAATAACCTGATGATCGCTTGCTCATGAGCCTCACTTAAAGATTCAATCGCAACATGACCAATTTCCTCGTTATGAGACAGGCCTTCTGACTCCAGGTTCCTGAAGATACTACATATGCGAGCATGAGCATATTGGATATAATAAACAGGGTTATCATTAGTCTGAGATTTAGCCAAATCTAAATCAAAATCCAAGTGCTGATCATGAGAACGCATGACATAGAAAAAACGTGCCGCATCACAACCCACTTCTTCGATCAACTCTGCCAAGGTAACGAACTGACCCGAACGGGTAGACATTTGTATTTTTTCACCTTCTTTGAATAAATGCGCAAACTGTACCAATAATATGGTGATTTTATCTGCATCAAATCCCAAAGCTTTGGCTGCTGCCTTCAAACGAGCAATATAACCATGATGATCTGCGCCAAAAACATATATAGATTGATCAAACCCACGTTCAAACTTATTCATCAAATAAGCGATATCTGAAGCAAAATAGGTTTTCAAACCATTTTCCCTCATTACCACACGATCTTTTTCATCTCCAAAATGGGTGGCATTAAACCACAAAGCACCTTCTTTCTTGTATAAATGACCGCCTTCATCTAACCTAGCTAGGGCACGATCAATACCATCAGAATCATGCAAAGATTTCTCCGAAAACCATTTGTCATAATGAACATTAAACGCTTCAAGATCATCCTTAATCCCATTAAGAATAAATTTCAAAGCAATTTTGAAAATCTTTTCATAACCTTCACCGAGGATTTCTTTACTATTAACAATGAGATCATCAATGTGTTTTTCTTTATCACCGCCCAACTGACCCTCATCAGCACAAACTTGGGCAAATACTTCAACCGCCGTGTGTCGATAGTCATCCCCCCATTTATTCCTGGCTTTGCGAGCAATGTCATAGATATACTCTCCCTTATAGCCATTAGCGGGAAAAGTCACTTGCTCGCCACATAATTCCAGATAGCGCAACCAAACTGAGGTTGCCAATATATCCATCTGACGACCATGATCGTTGACATAATATTCACTATCAACCTGATATCCTGATTTACGTAAGATATTGCTCAAACTCGAACCAAAAGCGGCTCCTCGACCATGGCCCACATGTAATGGCCCTGTTGGATTAGCAGAAACAAATTCAACAGAGATTCTCTGTCCCTCTCCAGTTGCGTTATCACCAAACTCATCTTGAAGAGTCAGTATTTTTCTAACTACTTGAACACGACAAGCGTCAGTCAAAAAGAAATTGATGAAACCTGGACCTGCCACCTCGGTTTTTGATAAGTGATGTGTTTCTGCTAATTCATCACAAATAATTTGAGCAATTTCTCTGGGATTCATTTTCAACGGCTTCGCTAAAACCATAGCCACATTACTGGCATAATCACCATGTTTACTGTCTTTACTGCGCTCAATATTAAACTCAACAGTATGGTCCAGCTCAAAAACACCTTTGTTTTGCAAACTTTCTATAGCATGAGTGACTAATTCATGGATGTGTCCAATCATTTGAATTCTCTGAGAAGATAAGAAAACCTGACATTTTATCAAAGCCCCCCGCAAAGCAAAAGAATAGCTTTCAACCCTATGTCTTTTGATAAAAGCAATTTAAAGACGTTTTCACAAATATCGAAAATGGCACTTTTTAAAATAATGAAAAAACTAATGACTGCCTTTTCGCAAGAAACAAAAAAAACTTTCCTATTTATAGAGGCCTTTATATCGATTCGGAGATCAAATAATAAAATCTAAAAACACATCATTGATGTTAATAACGCGTACAAACCATCTGTTAAAATAATATTTTTTAATGAGCGAGTATTTTTTGACTGTCATTTTATTCAATAAACCACACCAGGTGATGTGTCAATTCACCGATAAGCAGGAACGTACTACTTTAAAAGACTACATTGATGAAAATGAAGTTTATGCAGCAGGCCGTCTTGATTATGACTCAGAAGGTTTATTGATACTCACTGATGATGGACGATTACAACATCAAATCACCAGCTCACAGTACCATAAACACTACTTGGTTCAGGTAGAGGGATTGCCTAAAAGGGCGCAGTTGGATGCCTTAAGAAAGGGAGTACCCGTTAAAGACTATATCACACAAGCTGTGTCAATAGAGTTACTAGCAAAAAAACCAGGATTTGTTTGGAAACGCCACCCGCCAGTCAGACACAGAAAAAACAAGCCAACTTCTTGGCTTGTCATCATCTTGAATGAAGGTAAAAATAGACAAGTGAGGCGAATGATGGCCACTGTGGGGTTACCAGTTTTACGATTAATCAGAACACAAATCGGACCATGGTCGTTAGAAAGCTTAAAACCTGGTGAAAAAAAAATTGTAACAACATGAGTAATCACACGTTCATCTAATATTCAAAACAGACAAAACAGAAAAAAACATGAAAACTTTTATCATAGCAATGATCATGGGATTAGTACTCTCTTCAACACAGGCTGGAATTTTTGGTAGTGAAAAGGTAGGGGATGATGTTGATGCGCCAGAAAAAGACCTGGACTCAGTCAATGGCAGTATCACAGTTGGCAATAATTCACATGTCGATGACTTGGACACAGTCAATGGTTCAATCAAAGTAGGTACTGGTAGTACCGTTGGTAAAGTAGACACTGTTAATGGCAGTATTAAATTTCGAGATGGTGTGACAGCCGACAGTGTAGAAGCTGTTAATGGCTCTTTAACCCTGGGTAGCGATTGTCATATCAAAGGTAAAGCCGAAACAGTTAACGGTTCAATCAATGCTGGCTCTGGTTGTGACATTGAAGGTAATTTAGAAACAGTTAATGGCAAGATCACTGCAGATAACAGCCATATCGATGGTAGCATTAAAACCACCAATGGTGACATCATACTCAGTGATGGTACCCTTGTCACTGGAGATATCGTAGTCGATAAATCAAGTGGCTTTTTCAATGTTAATAAAAAAGTACCGACAGTTATCATTGGAGCGCATGTCGTAGTTGAAGGGGATTTGCAATTTAAGAAAAAAGTAAAATTAAAAATAGCCGACTCAGCTAAAGTGAATGGCGATATTATAGGTGAAGTTGAAAAGTTGTAACCAGTCGAGCAGAACGTTCACCCTCAAAGGCTTGCCATAAATCGGTGAGCCTTTTTTTTACCACGGGGTGCACTAACTCGGGTGCCAAATCACATAGCGGCCTCAAGACATAATCTCGTTTAAAAATCTCACACCGTGGAACCTCGATGATGCCATCATTAATGATACAGTCATCAACTAATAGTAAGTCGATGTCTAAAGTACGATCCGAATAGCGAGGTTGATTACGATCTCTGCCGTGCTGATCTTCTATTTTTTGTAACCATAACTTCATTTCCCGTGGCGTAAAGTGTGAACCAACGCGAACAACGAAATTATAAAAATCGGCTCCGACAAAACCAAACGCAGGTGACTGATAAACAGAAGAAATATCGATATCACGAAAGGAATTTCTCAGAATCCTTAAGCATGAACTGATGTTATGTTGACGATCTTTGTTGCTACCGATACCCAGATAGAAATTAGTCATTGCAACCGAGGTCTCTTTCAAAGTTCAGCATATACATTCGATTCAAAGGAAAAAAGTGGGATTTTTCGTTAAAGCAACCATCACCATATAAATAAGACAAAGCGTCGATGCACAGAATCCAATCCACCGTATACCGCCACGCACCTTCATTGCCACTACGCCAAAACCAATGTAACCGACTAAAGCCAATAGCTTAAATAATAGCCAGGGTGAACTGGTTAGGGAAAAACCCGCCATCACCGCCAGAGTAACGCCGGAGGCAAGCAACAGAGTATCAATGACATGAGGCATGATGATAAGGAATTTATTCTTGGGCTTTTGTCGTAAAGCGAATCCCCAAAATCGAATCTCAAACAAAACAACACTCAATACCACTAACAACAGATGGGTATGCTTAATTCCGATATACATATTTGTTAAGACGCCATTAGATTAAAAAGACCAGTCATTCTATCAAAAAAGTAGTGAGCTCTGGTTTATTCAGTCATCACTGCTCGTACTTTTTCATCAGCAAACATATGGCCATGGCTGCCATGCCTTCTCTCCTGCCAGTAAAGCCCAGTTGCTCAGTGGTGGTCGCTTTGAGGCTGACCTGATCGATTGATATGTTCAAGATCAATGACAAGTTTTCACGTATGGCTTGACTGTAAGGTTTGATTTTAGGCTGCTCTCCAATAACTGTACAGTCGATGTTGCCAATCAGGTATCCTTGTTCTTGAATCAATTGATGACAATGCTCGAGAAAAAAACGACTGTCACAATTTCGCCACTGATCATCCGTTGGAGGGAAATGAACACCGATATCTCCAAGGGCCAGCGCACCAAGTAAAGCATCACAAATGGCGTGAATCAGCACATCGCCATCGGAATGGGCAACAAAACCCCGATCATGAGGAACCTGAATGCCACCAAGAGTAATGAACTCGCCCTCCCCAAAAGCATGAACATCAAAACCTTGACCTATCCGCATCACAATCTCCCTTGCTGTTGTAAATAAAACTGTGCCAATGCCAAGTCGTTGGCATGTGTGATTTTGATATTATCAGCATGGCCATAGACCATACCCGGACGCATTCCCTTTTGTTCAAAAGCCGATGCTTCGTCTGTCGTCTGCTCTGGGTCAGCATTTTGCAGCGCATCGACCAGCAACCCAAATTTAAAAAACTGAGGCGTCAATGCGGCAACAAGATGATCACGATCAATCGTTCTTTCACAACTATCATGATCTTGAACATATTTTACAGTGTCAGTGATTGGCCTCACCAATATCCCTCCCAAGGAATGGTCAGCCAGTTGTGTCATCAGTTTTTCAATATCCTCACTGCGCACGCAACAACGTGCGGCATCGTGAACCAATACCCAATCATCACGTTCAGCATCTAGCGCCTGCAGTGCTTTGATTACTGACATCTGTCGGCTGACACCGCCTTGACAGGTTCTTAAAAGATGGGGTGAGGATATGTTTTGTCGTTGCCAATGGTTATCTTGGGAATGCAAAGCCACCATAATTTGTTGACATCCAATGTCATTGAATGCCTCTATACTGTGTGCTAAAACTGACTGGCGCCCCAATTTTTGATATTGTTTGGGTAGTACATCGTCACCAAATCGAGCTCCTGTGCCAGCCGCTACAATCACCACATGCATCTTCATTTTTTGGGTCTCTGCCTGGCTTTTTCTTCATTGATGATTTGAATGAAGGTTTCGCCTTCCTTAATCATACCTAGTTCTGTGCGGGCACGCTCTTCAATCGCCTCAAGACCATTTTTTAAACTGTCCACTTCGGCTTGCAATTGCTGATTACGCTTCTTTAATTCCTCTATTTCAGCTTTTTTTGCTTCTAGGACTGCTTGTTTTTCTTTGAGTTCGACTCGACCGCCATTACCAAACCACAGCAGATAAAAAGAGATCACTATCAATAGCAACAAGGCACTGTTCAACCACTTCATTTTTTAACGTGACTTAAAATTTACATGCCGTATTGTAACATCAACCCCTGACATCTTTAGCCGAACAAATAATAACCATGCATTGATTTAATGATTAAATGGTGGATGGTGTAGCACATAGAAGTGCCACCTTGAACCATCAGGCTCAAGTGAGGTCAAAAAAACATCAGCAAAATCGTACTTTTGCAGTTAAGTGTTGTTTGACCGAACCTGAAAAAGACCAGGATGGACTTTTTCAGGGTTGACCAAATACTACCAATGACTTTCATAATGACAAGTTGCTGAGGTCATAGACATTTTGTCTACTGACATGTACCCAGGTAACTAATTTAATTTTAATATCACCACATCAGGTACACATACTATTTGGATAACCTTACAAATCAACTTTCAAATCCATTCATGAAAATCAAATCATCGTAATAAGCATCAGCACCAAGATCATAGATACCTCCATTATCAACACCAGGTTGGTCAACTCCTCGATCTTGACCATCAATATCGAACGGGTAATCAGGATTGATATTGGCTGCTGTTGCACAGTAATCAATCGCTAGTGAACCAGGTTTCAAATGATAATCTCCACTGGGGATATTAGGATTGACGAATAAATCAAACAGCTCAATAATCGTTGTCACCGTGTCATTACCATCATAAGTACCCATCTCATTAACAATCGCGCAGTTTAAATTGATGTTCGGTGATCCGATTCCAGAAAATATCACATCGGAGGTACTGTGAATAATACTCGACTCAACATTAATCTCAGCACCATTATAAGCGGTGAATACAGCGCTTGATCCACTATTGTTATTGACCATGGTGACATATTTTAAATTGAGTATAGAAATGTCATTAAGTCCATCTGCAAACAAAACATTGGAATTTACATCATTTTCAGCAATCAGACTATTTTCAATAGTCACTGTCGATTTATTTGTTGCAAGACCTAATCCTCCCAAAGCATTTTCGACAGATACCGTGTTTCCAGATATCGTTGATTGGCTGATAAACAACTCTGATAGGGCATAAACATAAAAAGCTGCTCCACCGTTGACAGCAGTGTTTCCTTGAATCTTTACTCCATACAAGTTCACTTGAGAAAAAGCATTAACCATGATACCACCAGCTAATGATTGCGCATGATTTTTAGTAATAACAGTAGGTGAAAAAACATCAATATGACAGCCCAGATTGGCATACAATCCACCACCATATGATGGAGCGGTATTTTCAGTCAGCTGACTATTACCCTTGATAGTGATTATGTTTGGTTCATCATCACATCGAACACCAGATCCTTCATTAGCCGAAATAGTGACATCGTTCAGTAATACGTTATGCTGACCTTGATTTATAAAAAGACCATAACCAGCATTTTCAGTAATAGTCACTGTCTGTATTGTTAAATCAACCGTTGACTCATTCCCATATATGCCATATGAACCTCCGGTAATCATCATGTTTTCTAAATGAATGGTTGATGACTGATCGCTCGTAATAGTAATTACTGATTCATTGGCATTTTCTGCGATGAGGGTAAAACCGATATCACTCTTATCATCTGTATCCGCTGCCTGACAATCAATATAACCACCAATGATTTCAATATCAATGTCATCTAATATCAGATTTTCAGTATAAGAATTGGTAGTAACACGAACTACAGAAGCCAAGCCATCATTGACTGCTTGGATAGCCTCCGAGATGGTGCTATAGGTGCAGCCATTATCAACATCACCCACAGTGGCAACGACGGCCTCCAGCTGAGATGAAATCAGTATCAGTAACATCAGAATGATTTTGTTCATTGTCAACTCCTTTCAGATTTCGATAGTGCTTATATCTACCATCGAAAAGACATATCAAAAAAGTTCAAGTAAACAGAAAAAACTCAAAAGATGGAAGATAATAAAAACATTACTCTACTTCTAGATAATCAAAGAATAAACTTTTAAAGAGACCTTTGCATCATTCTGAATCATTGAGAAAAAGAGATAAAATCTTAAAGTTCAAGGAAGCAAATGAATGTAATAGCTAGCTATTGCAAAGTTTGCTGACGCAGAAATTTAAAATTTTAGACTTTTTATCTTGAATCACGGTTTATGCAAAGGTCTCTTAATAAAGGTTTGCATTTGATTAAATTTACATACCACAATGTAACACCAACCATTTATAATCGTTACGGACGAAGATAAAAAACACCAATTCTGTGTAGCCCCGATTCCAGAGTATGAACACCTTGGATGATACACTATACTGAATCACACCTAAACCATGACAAAATATGATCAAAATACAATCGCTGACCAAGCGTTATGGTGAACTCATAGCGGCCGATGACATTTCTTTTGAAGTCAATCCAGGTGAAATTTTTGGCCTTTTAGGCCCAAATGGTGCCGGCAAATCAACCACAATCAATTGTCTATCTGGACTGCTCAAACCGACCTCCGGTGACATCAGTATCAATGGCCATGCCGTTATCGGTGACGGTGTGGCGGCGAAAAAACATTTGGGTTTGGTACCACAAGACTTGGCTTTGTACGAAGATTTATCAGGGCGTGAAAATCTGAATTTCTGGGGACAAGCCTATGGTTTGTCAGGTCCAGCACTGAACAAACGGATAGACCAAGTTTTAGCGCAAGTTGGATTGACAGACAGGCAAAAGGATCGGGTTGAAACTTACTCCGGAGGCATGAAGCGCCGACTGAATTTTGCCTGTGCCATATTACATCAACCCAAGGCTTTGTTACTTGATGAACCTACAGTAGGCGTTGATCCTCAATCCAGGGTCCATTTATTGAACAGTGTCAGGACATTAAAAGAGCAAGGTGCTGCAGTCATATATACCTCTCACTACATGGAAGAGGTGGAACAGTTATGTGATCGGATTGCCATCATTGACAAAGGAGCAATCATTGCTCAAGGTTCGATAGCAACATTACGAAAACAAATGGGTGAAAAAGACTTGATTGAATTAAAAGGGAACTTTTCATCGATTGATGTTGAGGTATTAAAGGAATATGACGTACAAGAATGGAAGGACAACCAAGTACAATTCTGGTGTGAACATGCCGCTTCTAAACTATCAGAAATACTGCAGCTGTTTAAGGACTGTGACATCAAAGAAACTTCGGTTAAACAAGCCAATTTAGAAAGTTTATTTATTAAGTTAACTGGTCGGGCTTTGAGAGATTGAATGATGAATCGTACTACAATGACCATCGCTCGGCACGCGGTTTTGAGAACATGGCGAGAAAAATGGGGACTGATTTCTTGGCTTGTGATTCCCATGATGTTGGTTTTTTTGATGAGTTTAATGTCAGGTGGAGGGTCTTCACCTAAACCACATGGAAAAGTGTTGGTCACCGATTTAGATCAATCCGTTTTATCTCAATTTTTAATCGGTAGTATCGGCCAAGGGCCAACTGCTGAGTTCTTTACTGTCAAAGCAGTTTCGAAAAGTGAGGGTCAACGTTTGATGGATGCTGGCGAGGCCAGTGCCTGGCTAATGATTGAAAAAAACTTCATGGATGATTACCTCAATAAGAAACCCACCATCATTCGCTTACGTAAAAACCCAGCCCAAACAGTTTTACCTAACATGGTAGAAACGGGTATGGAGGTCATGGTTGATGCCGCCGATTACCTACAAATGTTATTTGCTGATGAATTACAGCGCATCAACAAAATGGTGATCTCTGGAAAATATGATGATGCTGATTTAGTGGCATTAACTTTAGCCATCAAACGAGCCATTGATGACATTGAAAGCACCTTAACACCACCTCAAATTAAATTGGAAAAATACATTAATTTGGTAGAAGAAAACCAGAATAAACCTCGATTTAACTTTGCTTTGTTGATGTTCCCTGGTGCTGTATTTATGAGTTTATTATTCGCAGCAATGAGCATGTCTATGGCTTTTTGGGATGATAAGGCCAATGGTATTCTGCCTCGTTTGGCTGTTACACCTCATGGATTACGTGATTATTTTATAGGCAAAACTGCTCATGCTAAAGCGATGTTTTTAATCACCAGTTTGATACTCATGGCCATTGGTGTTTGGTATTTTGAAGTAGATGTCACACTACTGCCTTTGTTAATTATCTGGTTGGTATTTTCCGGCGTGGTGATTTGGCAAGTGTTATTATTCTTCAGTTTACTGATGCCTAGTCGTAAATCAGCCAATATTGTAGTCAATGCAGCCATGCTGCCATTGGCGATGCTAGGAGGTAGTTTTTTCCCAGCTGAGACCATGGCTGAAGGTCTTGCCAAATTGGGCAGTTTTTTGCCTAATGGTATGCTACTTAAAGCCATCAAAGATGTTATGGTTAGGGGAGAACCTTGGCAAAATGCCTTGTTATGGCCATTTATAATCGGTTTATTGGTGGCAATGATCCTTTGGTTTATCAACTTAAGAATGGTTAACAGACTAGCCAGAGAAGCACGATCATGAAACACATATGGTTTTTGGCTGTGAAAGACTTTCACTATCTATTAAAAGATAAATCAGTAATTGTTTGGATGTTTTTGATGCCCCTGGTTTTTTTCAGCTTCATTGGATTCACGACACAAAGTTTTGGCGGATCATCAACAGATAAAGTGACTTTAGCGGTCTGGCATGATGGGTCAATTGATAGTCGAACGGCTCAACAAATACATCATCGACTCGAAGCTGAAAATTTCACATTGAGACTATTCAATGAAAAACAATCATTGTACAAAGAAAAGTGGACTTTCGATGATTACTCAAGACAGTTGTGGTTACCCGCTGATTTAGATCATCAACTTCAATCAGGGCAACAAGTGATTTTGAAGTACCGACTCAAAGACAATGACATGGCATCACAACTTCATGAGTTTAAGCTCAATAAAGCCGTTTACCAAACATTGGGAGATTTATTGGTATTGAAGAAACATCATCCCGATATCGCACAACAACTGACATTCGAAATTGTAAATAGTCTCCCTAAGTTGATTACTCTGGATACCACACTGGCAGGTGAGCGTCATGAAATTCCATCAGGGTTTAAACAAGCCGTTCCTGGTATCTTAGTGATGTTTATTATGATGATTGCACTTTCCAGTGGAGCCATGAGTTTATTTATGGAAAGAAAAACAGGGGTGCTCAGGCGCTTGGCTGCGGCGCCCATTTCTCGTCAACAATTGATATTTGGCAAGTGGTTGGGCAAGTGGTTGTTGGCGTTGTGTCAACTAATTTACGGCATGTTGGTGGGTGCAGTGCTATTCAAAATTCATTGGGGTGAGCATTGGTTGATGGTTTTCATTTTGTTAGCAGCATGGGCAGCTTGCTGTGCTGGATTGGCTGTGTTGATGGGTTCATTATCCAGAAATGAAGGACAAATCAATGGCATTCCTGTCATTGTATCTATGTTATTGGCAGCCTTGGGTGGTTGCTGGTGGCCGATCGAAGTAACTCCGGAGTGGATGCAAAAATTGGCTATGTTTTTACCCACTGGCTGGGTAATGGATGCCTTACACCAATTGATGTACTTTGGTGGCGAATTAGCAGACGTGATCAATCATCAGATTGGATTATATACACTGGCATTGTTTTGTTTGTGGCTGGCTTTGACGAAATTCAACCCTGAAAAACCCTCTACATAAAAACAGTAGAAAACTCCTAAAAAGCAGTCTTGTACAGCCGATTTTCAGCCGAAGGATGAAAGAAGGGAAGCAAGACACCTTAAGTGGTATACTGACCATTTTTATTGATATAAGAACAACAACTGATGCGCTGGAAAAATCAAAGAAGAAGCACGCGGATTGATGATCGCAGGGGACGAAGCATAGCCAAAGGTGGTATCAAGCTGAGCGGCACATTTGTGGTTATTGCCTTGATTTATGCTGCAATAACAGGACAAAACCCTTTGAATCTTCTCAGCTTAATCAATCAAACTGATACTGGCCAATCACGACAAATACCGATCCCTAGACAACAATCAGAACAAGAAAAAGAACAAGCTGACTTCTCATCAGTGATTTTTGCCTCTACCGAAGACATATGGACTCAACTTTTTGCTCAGTCGGGCCAACAATACAAGCCACCTTCGATGGTGCTCTTTGACGGACAGGTACAGTCACGCTGTGGCATCAACTCAGCAGCTGTCGGCCCATTTTATTGCCCGGGTGACTCTAATGTGTATCTGTCATTGAGCTTTTTTCAACAACTGGAAAATATGGGAGCACCTGGAGATTTTGCCAGAGCTTACGTGATTGGTCATGAAGTGGGACACCATATCCAGAACATCACAGGAACTGAACGACAAGTAAGACAATGGCAATCTCAAGCTGACAGTAAATACAAAGTGAATCAATTATCAGTAATGATGGAACTTCAGGCAGACTGCCTGGCAGGAGTCTGGGCTCATCATGCCAACAAAAAGCAAAACATGTTGGAACCAGGCGATGTAGAAGAAGGGTTGCGAGCCGCGGCATCTATTGGCGATGACACATTACAAAGCAAAGCAGGACAGCGCATCAATGTCGAAGCATTCACTCACGGTTCTTCTGAACAACGGATTAAATGGCTCAACAGAGGATTAAAAACAGGCAAATATGATGCTTGTAATACATTTTCTGAAGGAGTATAAATAGTCAGCCTTCAAAAAGAGTTAATAAGAGAGACCTTTAAAAGCTGACTAAATAGTCAGTCCTGAAAAAGTCCTTCCTGGCCTTTTCCAGCATCGGTCAAAAAACACTTAAGCGCAAAAGTGTGATTTTGCTGATGTTTTTTGACCTTACTTGAGCCTGATGACTCAAGGTGGTTTATTTCTTCACTTTTTTGAATTTCAGTGTGAATCGATCTGTGTTACCCGTGACTGAACGACGGCCCACTTCATATTCTAACTCATCATCTGCGCGGTAATGCAATGTGGAATAATCGACCAACTCAAAACCAGCCGCCTGAATTTCTTTGATGGCTTTGACAGGGTCAAAGCGACGACGGTTTTCATCGTTGTCTCCTTCCATATGACGACGCGTATGATCCACAACGCCATAAATACCTCCCATTTTCAACGCATCCCAAACGGCATTATTCATGGCCTTTCTGCCTTCTTCTGTAAAATTATGGTAATTTCTGAAGGTCAGCACCATGTCTGCCTTTTTGACACCCAAATTGGGGTTCTTCAAAGAATAAAATCGAACGCCTTCTTTTCGATAAACTTCGGCATTTTGGGCAGCTAACTTAACTTTTGACAAGGTATCGTAATTGTCAATCAGTTTTTGTGCTCGGGAAGTACCATAAGCAATATGTAGTTCACCATCTTCAGCCAATACGGGGCCCAACACTTTAGTATACCAACCACCACCAGGCAATAGCTCAACTACTTTCATGTCATCTCTCAGTCCCAAAAACTCCAAAGTCTGAATCGGTAAACGGTTGCGGTCACGTTGTGTCTCAGCTTCAACCCGAATATCAGAAGCCAAAGCAGTTTTGATCTTATCGCCAGTGGTTTCAAAATCGCTGGCTAAAGTTGGCCCCATTAACAAACAAATAGTCAATAATACAAATAGTTTCATGATGTTACTCCCAGTGGAAAAGCAACTATCTTAACAAAAAAGAACTGATCAGATGCTATAGTTTAAAGCTTATCACCATCAATGTAATTTGGACCCTTCCCTGCAGTTTTTTCATATTTTCCTTTACCCACCTTACGGTATTGAGTGAACCCCTTTTTCTCGATATTTTTCTCGCTCAAAGTGTTTTTTGAATCTCGTGTTAACATCCCTGCGATAAATGGTGCTTGGATGATTTTCTTAATAGATGCGCCACATTCCGGACAATGGGTTAAACTCTCATCAGAAATTTTTTGAATCACATCGAAACCCTGTTCACAATATGAACAATGTTTCTTGGAGTTAGCTTGGTAATGATACTGTGGCACTACTTAGATTACGTTCTCATATTTAATTGGTCAACCCTGACAGATCAAGGTGACACTTCCATGTACCACACCATCGAACATTAAAAAGCCGACTTGTTGGCCGGCTTTTTTTAGCGTTTTGCAGGTCTATACTTAATGTATGCCCTTCATGCCTTTTTTCAAGATCGGTGTGATTATGAGCATAAAAACACCCGCACCAATACCCAACCACATCAAAAAGTCAAACAGTTCGGTATATTTAGCAACTTGTTCTGCCATACTCATACCAACAGATGCATCTCCATCAAAAGCTGCAAATTTAGACAACCGGGTTGCTAATGTTTCAGACAAAGCCGTTGCCAAAAACCAAGTGCCCATAGAAAAACCAACAATTTTCTTAGGCGCGAGCTTAGTGACAGCAGATAAACCAACGGGAGAAAGTGCCAATTCACCGGTGGTATGTAACAAATATGCAAGAATCAACCAAATCATAGCCACTTTACCCGAAGCTTCAGGCACAGTAGCACCCAAAACCAAAGCACCAAAACCCAAACCCGCTTGAATGAGACCCAAACCAAATTTAGCAGGTGTCGATGGCTCTAAATTGCGTTTTGACAACCAAACCCATAACCAAGCAAAAACAGGCGCCAATAAAATAATAAAACCAGCATTCAATGAACCGAACTGTGATGCTTTGAACTCTACCCCAAAGGCTGTTCGTTCCATCACACGATCAGCAAACAAGGTCATTGAGGCACCCGCTTGTTCAAACAATGCCCAAAAGACAATGGTTGAAGCAATTAAAACAATTAACACCAGAATGCGACTGCGCTCTTCTGGAGTGGATTTAGCAAAAGCATAAAACATCATAAAACCAGCAGCAAGTGCTAACAAACCCCACTGACCACTATGAACCCACGCTTCTCTTTGGACAACATACCAAATCAGTGGTAAAGACAACAACGATAACAAGTAAATGGCCCACTCCATAGTGACTGGCCCCAATACAGACTTTTTAAGTAACTCAGGGTTATCAGGATCAGCATGTCCATAAAGAAACTTTTGGCCCCTTAGAAAAAAGACTAAACCGACCAGCATACCAATCCCGGCGGCACCAAATCCATAGCCCCAGCCATAGGTCTCACCCAACCAACCACATAACAAAGTAGCGGTAAAGGACCCAATATTAATACCCATATAAAAGATAGTGAAACCGGAATCTCGTCTGGCATCGCCATCTTCATACAACTTACCTACAATGGTGGAAATATTGGGTTTAAGAAAACCCACACCTAAGATAATGAAAGACAGGGCCAGATAAAAAACATTCAGCGCCGCATTGTCTTGTGTCAGCACACCATTGATAATAGCTGCCTGCTCACCCTCAACTGCCATTAATAAGTGACCAATAACCAATAATATGGCACCAAAAGTCACTGCTTTTCTTGGCCCAAGGTATTTATCAGCTAACATGCCACCAATGACGGGTATGGCATATACTAAACCAGCATAAGCTCCTAATACATCAAGACCCTGTACATCTGTAAATAAGTGGTATTTTGTTAAATACAATACCAACAGAAACTTCATCCCATAGAATGAAAACCGTTCCCACAATTCAGTAAAAAAGCAGACATACAATCCCTTTGGGTGCCCCCATAACTCCTGTTTAGCGTCTGGATTAAGTTCAGTCGTACTCATGTATTCTCCCTTTAAATTTTCAGTGTATGTCATACATACGTTTTTCAAAAATGGTGCCAGTCAAAAATGATACTTTCAGAGATACTGCTAACTAATTTGACTTGGTATAACAAACCACAAATATATCACAAATGTGGTTTGCCATTAAAATTAAGTCAATTGACTGCACACTATAGTTTCTATGCCATGTCTTATCAAATCAAGCAAAAAGTGCATTGTCAACGATCATTAGATAAAAAATGTTAGCCTGAAAGGAGTTATATCGTAAGCTTCCAGCTGATAATAGCAACTTGGTTTAGATCTTTAATAAATGTTAAAATTCATAAAATTAAACGCATACCGAAACAAAGCTGCTAAAATGCCGCCAAAAACAGTAGCATGAGGGACATGTGAGTAATTATATCAAAGGAAAAACCATTTTTTTGACAGGTGCATGTGGTGGCTTAGGGTCTGCTATTGCATTGAAATTATCCCAGTTAGAAGCGAATCTGATCATTACAGATAAGAATCCACGCAGTTTAAACAAAATGTGTGATGAATTATTGAAACGTGATTTACCTGAGCCGGTGATTTATCCAATGGATCTGGTTGGAGCAACACCGAATGATTATTCAAAATTGAGTAAGCAGCTTCGAGACAATTTTGGTCACCTCGATGGATTGATACATACAGCAGCGGAATTTGGTTCACTGACTCCATTTTTATTATATGAAGCAAGTCGGTGGCTCAAAGAAATGCAAGTCAACGTCAATTCGCCAATCTTTTTAACTCAAGCTTTGTTGCCATTGATACTTAAAGCGAAAGGTACGATTGTATTCACCTCAGATGATTTGAATACCATTTCGAAGGCTTACTGGGGACAATATGGTGTAGGTAAAGCAGCGATTGAACACTTTGCACACATACTAGCAAAAGAATGTGATAATCAGGGCGTGAAAGTCAAAACCATCACCCCACCTCCGATGAATACTCAGTTGAGGGCTAAAGCCTGGCCAGCTGAAAACGCAGATAAATTGAAGAAACCGTTACAAGTGGCTGATCTATATATTAACGCATTATCTGATTAAACTATATCAATATGAATATATCTCAAACAGCTCATCAATGTTTTCATGCCATACACCATGAAACTGACCCCGTTTACGTTCGGCTGGTGTAACGCCAGTGTCGGCAATGATCTGCAACGGTTCTAGGTAACAGGACTCATCTTTTCCGCAGGATGACTTGATGGCTCTTTTTTCCAAGCCTTGTCTTGCTAAATCCAGCATCTTGAGTGATAAATCCCTGACTTTTAGGCCCCTGAAACAGGTAGCTAAACCAGTTTTGGGCACCTCATTTCGCAGCATTTCATGTTCTTCCAAAGTCCAATCAGCTACCCAATCACTGATCTGATTCAGCACATCTTGGTCATATAATAAACCCACCCACAAAGCAGGTAAGGCACAAATTCTACGCCAAGGTCCACCATCTGCACCACGCATTTCCAAAAATTTCTTTAGCCTGACCTCAGGGAATGCAGTAGTCAAATGGTCTTCCCAGTCTTTAATGGTTGGAAACGCTCCAGGAAGGGCTGGTAGTCGCCCATTCATAAAATCACGAAAGGATTGACCAGAAGCATCAATGTACTGATCATTTCGATACACAAAATACATCGGTACATCCAGCATGTAATCGACATAGCGCTCAAATCCCATACCCGCTTCAAAAACAAATGGCAGCACCCCACAACGATCTGGATCAGTATCTGTCCATATGTGAGAACGCAAGCTAACCATGCCACTATCTTGTCCTTCTTTGAAAGGTGAATTAGCAAACAGTGCGGTAGCCAAAGGCTGTAAAGCCAAAGAAACCTGAAATTTTTGCACCATATCGGCTTCAGAAGAAAAATCCAAATTGGCTTGAATGGTACAAGTGCGTTTCATCATATCAAGTCCCAAGGTACCCACTTTGGGCATGTAATTGCTCATGATCTTGTAGCGACCCTTGGGCATGTAACTAATTTCTTTACGGGTGGCTTTAGGGTGAAAGCCCATGCCTAAAAAAGAGACACCGAGTGGTTCACAAACAGTTTTAACCTCCTTAAGGTGAATACCCGTTTCAGTACAAGTTTGATGCACATTTTCCAATGGTGCTCCTGATAACTCAAGCTGCCCACCTGGCTCCAGCGTAATCGAACAACCATCACGTTTGAGGGCAATAATGTGCTCGCCTTCGTATATTGATTGCCAGTTGAATTGTTGCTCAAGCCCCCTAAGGACCTCTCGAATACCACCAGGCTCATCATAAGTTAATGGCCTCAAAGATTGGTTGTGGAAACCAAACTTTTCGTGCTCTGTACCAACCCGCCATTGTTCTCTGGGTTTACACCCTTGAGCCATGTATTCAATCAGTTCATTGCGGGTAATGCGGTTGTCCTCAGTCATTGATATTCTGATCAGTGAATCGCAAGCATCTTACCAAAATTTAAAAGATGTCGCTTCAAAAGTTTATTGCCGAGGTTACAATGTTCTGATGTTACGAATTTCAATGCTTCTTTTTGTTGTTACTTGCTATGGTCAAACCCTCAACCGAGGTAATGGCAGTGAACCTGACTCACTTAATCCTCACTTAGCTCAGGGTCTCAACAGCCATCATATTCTTTATGATTTGTATGAAGGACTGTATCAATATGATAAATATGGCAAACCTGCTTTGGCTGCTGCTGAATCTGTAGAAATCTCAGATGATGGCTTGATTTGGACTTTCACAATTAATCCTCAAGCCAGGTGGTCAGATGGCAATCCGGTATTGGCCACTCATTTCAAACAAGCCTGGCAACAGGCCTCCACCCCCTCAACAACAGCACCCTATGCACAACTTTTTGATAATCTGATACAACAAGAAAAGTTGAATGTCTTTATTAACAAACAAAATCAACTGGTGGTGCACTTAAATCAGCCCAACCCTTTGTTTCCTGAACAGTTATCATTGCCGATTTTTATGCCACAGCATCCGCAAAGCGGCTTATATAATGGTGCCTATGTATTATCAAACTGGCAAATGCAAGAACGTATTACTTTACAAAAAAACAAACATCACAAAGACGCCAGTAACATATATTTCAATACCGTCAATTATTGGGTTACGGAAAATCAGAACAGCGAATTGAACCGATTTCTAGCCGGTGAGTTAGACATCACCGAAACCATACCCGATTCCAAAGTATCATGGCTTCAAAAGCATCAACCAGATGCTTTGCGAATAGCACCCTATTACGGTACTTTTTTCTTAGGATTGGATTTACGTGACAAACATTTGGCCAACCGTGAATTACGCCAAGCCCTTTCCTTAAGCATCGATCGTGACATTTTGGTCAACAAAGTACTGAAAAGTGGTGAACACATGGCTAACGGATTGATTCCACAGGTTAACGGTCATTCAGGGTTAGATCTGATCAAAGCCAAAAGTTTGTTGAAACAAAGCGGATTTGATTATAAAACCGAAAAACTCACCCTGCTTTATAACAACAGCCAAAACCAAAAAAAAATTGCCCTCGCCGTGGCCGCTATGTGGCGTCAATTTCTGGGTGTGCAGACTCAGCTCCAGAATCAGGAGTGGAAGGTCTTTGTCAATAACAGAAAAAAAACTGGGAAACAGGTGTTTAGAGGTGGTTGGATTGCCGATTACTACGACCCGATGAATTTTTTACAACTGTTTCAGTCAGACTCACATTTCAATTACTATGGCCTCGAATCCGTTGAATACGATGCTACATTAAAAGCCTGGCCAACAGCCACCATCCAAGAACGAACACAATTACAACAGCAAGCTGAAACGATTCTGGCTACTGAAGTACCGATGATTCCATTGTATCATTATGTGTCCAGACATCTAGTTAATGCAAATATTCAAGGATTTGAAAACAATCTTTTAGATAAACACTTAAGCCGCTACATCAAACAATAACTCATTCAATTTGTATGCTAAAATCAAATCCCAATTCAAAGTAAGTGCTATGAAAACCATAAAAGGTACCTTTGATGTTAGCCTGTCACCACAAGATGATGGCTCGCATGCTGTTGGCCGATTTTTGATTGACAAAACCTATCAGGGTGAGATGAAAGGAAGGGGTATTGGACAGATGCTCAGTCACCGAGTTGAAGGAGGTATCAGCCTTTATTATGCCATTGAGCGATTTACCGGTACCATTAACAATAAAAAAGGCACCTTTATTTTTTGCCATGAAGGGTTGATGGATGCAAAAAGTCAATCTTTAAAAATCACCACTATGGCTGGTTCTGGCACTGATGACTTTGCAACAATTAATGGCACTATGAAAATCATACAAAACGAATCAGTTCATACTTACGAATTTGAATATACTTTGTAAATCAAGCCACTCGCTCAATTTCAATCAAATGCTCCATACTGGAAGCACGATGGATAATTTGGGTCAATTGGTCAAAATCTTGAACAAGGATCGTCAGTTGTAAGTTCATCAACCCAGATTCATCATCACTGTTGGCAGTTAAAGAGAGGATGACAGCCTGCATTTGAGCCATCATTATACTGAGGTCTTTAATAACTGACTTTCGATCATAGGCTGTGATGTTAAGTCTGGCCTCAATGCCTGCAACTTCTGCATCATCCCAACGGACATTAATCAAACGATTGGGTTCCTCAGTAATCATGTGCAGGTAATTGTCACAATCAACTTTGTGCACCGAAATTCCACGAATTCGGGTGATGTATCCACCTATAGGTTCACCTGCTTTAGGTTGGCAGCAGCTAGCTAATGTCGTTTTCAAGTCATCCACACCCTCAACAATGATGTGGTCTTTCTTTTTGCTGACTTGCTTCTTACTGACCTTTTTTCTGAAGTTTTTCGGGAAACGTTTTTCTGGGTTAGTTTGTAATTCAGCACGGTTCAGTACTTGAGTGACAGTAATATCGCCAGTGGCGATCATTGCCTGAAGTTTATCTAATTGTTGGAGGTTGAATGACTGTAAAATTGGCCCAAAATCGACCTCGGTTAAACCATGTTTTTTCAGCTCCACTTCTAATATGTCTTTGCCTATTTGCTGGTTACGTTCAAAATCATTTTGTCGAAACCAATGCCGTACTTTCGCACGCGCTTTGGCACTGTGCAAATAACCAGAGTGTTCATTGAGCCAATCCCGAGAAGGCTTAGCTTGTTTAGCCGTCAAAATTTCAACTTGGTCACCAGTTTGTAAGGCACGGGTGAGGGAAATGATCGAGCCATTGACTTTAGCCCCTTGACAACGATGTCCAACTTCGCTGTGTACATGATAAGCAAAATCGACAGCAGTACTGCCACTGGGCAAATCTATTACATCACCGGTTGGAGTAAAAACATAAATCCGTTCCTCTTGGGTATCAGAATGAAAAGCACCAATTAAATCATCACTGTCGTGTTCGCTCAACAGTTGGCGCATCCAGTTAACTTTATTATCATAATTGTGGTCTTGTTTGGAACCATCTTTGTATCGCCAATGCGCCGCCACTCCAAGTTCAGCATGCTCATGCATTTCATGAGTACGAATTTGAACTTCTAAGGTTTTACCACTCACCACCACTACTGTATGCAGAGATTGATACATATTACCTTTTGGCTGAGTAATGTAATCATCAAATTCTTTAGGAATATGCGGCCATTGACCATGAACAATGCCTAAAGTAGCATAACAATCTGCAATCGAATCCACCAAAACACGAATTGCCCGGATATCAAATAACCCCTCAAACTCCAATTTTTTCTTTTGCATCTTTTTATAAATGCTGTAAATGTGTTTAGGACGACCAGCGATGTCTGCCTCGATGTTATTTTGGGCCAATACCTCAGTCAAACGCTTTGAACAAACCTCAATAAACTGTTCGCGGTCATTGCGCTTTTCAGCCAGCTTTTGGGCAATGGTTTTGTATTGCTCTGGTTGCAAAAAACGGAACGATAAATCTTCCAGTTCCCATTTGATTTGCCAGACCCCCAAACGGTTAGCCAAAGCCGCATGGTAGGTCATAGTGGAAGTCGCTAATTGCTGTTGTATCGTTTCATCGAAATTGACTGCAGCTCGCATCAACACCAATTGTTCCGCCAATAAAATCAGCACCAAACGCACATCATTGATCATAGCAAACAATAGACGCCTGAGTCCTTCGGCATTGTTTGATTTGGGTTTGAGTAACCAGTCGGCCTGATGAATTTTGATCAAATCTTCCAGCGTGTTCTTTTGCTTATCTGTCAGCTGATCCGCCAAATCCTCCAACCCACGTTGTTCCGCTCTGACTGCAACAAACCATTGATAAATTTGAATGATTTCATCATCCGCGTGTAAAGTTTTGAGCACCTCCATGGCTTTCTGATAATGTCCAACTGAACCGTGGTTCTCATCTAACCAAAATATATCGTTCGATTTTTTGTCAGCAATCGTCATGGTGCTTTTATTTAACTATTACCCTTAGTGTACTTTAAGTCAGTTTGGCTGTTGAGGTTATATAGTGCTTATCGACTAACCAGTAGTTATACTGGCAACATACTTTTAAAGCCCTTCCAAATAAATCGAAAGGGCTTTTTGATCTCACGTGTTAACGATGTGGTGCACTATAAATAGCGATTGGAAAATCGCTGCGATTCCAACTGCCGCCTGCATTTCCAAGAAAGTTGAGTTCTAGGTTACCCATACCATCGATTTTTTCATCTCTTGTTGTATTGAAAAATACAACGGTGAATTCACCAGCTTGTGTCGTGACTGGTTCAATGGTAGGTTCAGACCGACCAAATCCAGAAACTTCCAACAATGGTATAGTCAGTGGCTTTCCAGCTTCGTGATTATCAGCTGAACCAATCGCCCAACGCGGCCAACCATCAGCATCATAGTAGTAAATAATACTGGTCACTGAATCAAATGATTGAGCAATAGAAAACCCCCATCCTATCTCTGAAAACCCACCCCACCAGGTACCACCAAAGTCTGTAGTTGGTTTGCTGGTTTCAGCAACAATGGGTTGAATACACCACGTGGCTTCTTCATTTTCAATCCGCCAAGTCACCAAAGCAGAATCCGTCAATAAACGGTGAGGATGGCCATCCAAACAAGCGGGATGTGCAGCTGCTTGATCTGCATTAAAATTGATCATTAACCGACCATCATTGAGATTATTTTCATAAGAGAAAGTATTATTCTCCCAATCCCAGGTAGGGCGGTCTAAAGTACCAGATTCATATGCTTCATTTAAAATACCATTACTTAAGGTTGTCACTGAGTTGTACCATTCATTAGTACCATCAGTGTCATAGGTGTAAAACATCGTGTAATACACATCCTGATAATCGATCGATTCAATAACAAACCCGTGACCACTGCGACTGGGGTCATACCACATACCTTTGTTAGGACGCGTATGCCCACTATTTTCACTGATACAAGTATCACAAGTTAGGGTTGCTGGTGCATAGGAATTAGTCAATTTAATGTCATCGACCCAAAAACCAACAGTTGCAGAAGATTCATCAGCAACCACTCGGAATCTGAACTGTACTTTTTTACCTGCATAGTCCTCTCCTAAATCAACAACAGCCTGACGCCAACTGGTCTGTACTCCCGACCAGGCAGGTCTGTTTTGAATGCTGTTATTGGTATATAACAGTCCATCGTAAGGCACTGTACTGAGCACCCCTATATCAATCCATGAAGAATCATCAGTTCTTAGTTCTAATACGCCACCGTCCCAATATTGATTGCTGTCACCTTCCATATCATAGCGCAAGGCAAAGCTAAGGACATTACCACCACTGGTCAGTACCTGCCAGGGAGAGGTCAACGTTTTATCCGCATAATTGGACTCATCACTGGCAAACCAACTTTGATTGCCCTCGAATGCAAAATCTTCAACTTGCTGCCAATTGTCATTCCCCAACGGAACAGCTGCAACCATTTTAGAAACACCTTCTGCACCATCAGCAAAACCGATATTGTGAATACCTTGGTCATAACCAGAATTCAAGGTAATGCCATGAGAGGAAATACCACCATCATAGCTCAGAGTCATATCTAAATCGATATCGGATAAACAACTACTATTGTTAGATAAAGAAACAGGAACAGGAATAGAAACACGACCAAATGGGGGTAGTGAGTCTATAGTATAACTTGAAGCACCCAAGGTTATACCCACTGGTGTATTCCATGAAACCAGTATATTCGTCAAAGACCAGCCAGATTTATTTTCAATATCAACAATAACCGTACCAGATTCGCCTGGATCTAGTATGTTGTCATCACCACATGAAGATTGAGTGGTAATGAACTTATTATAGGAAACGGAAAACGGGCTGCGTTTGGCTTGAAAAGTTCCTCGTCCATGAGTACCAATGAACAAAGTATCTTGGTCATGCCAGACTAAATCAAGCACACGCGTGAAAGCAACGCCATATTCATATCGAACCCAGCCATTATCACTAGAAGCCCAAAGCCCAAGCTCGGATCCAAGATACATCTGATTCGAATTGATTGGATCAAAAGCTATTTGGTGTAATGGCATATCAGGTAAATTATCCGACTCAGACTGCCAATTGCTGTCATTGGCCCCGGTTGAAATCAAACGGTGACGCGCATAGCCTGCTAAGGTAGCATATAAGCGGTTTTGTTCTGATACCTTAAGATCAGTAATGAGCTCACGAATATAGCCTTGGTTACCTATGACTGTCGGCGTGATTTCAGTTACTATACTGTTAGGTCCTAAATCATCAATCCGATAGATACCACCATTGGATGTGCCTACAAAAGCTTGTGAATCGTTATTGGGATTAAATGCCAAAGCTGATACAGAAGAACCATCTAATGTATCTGACACATCAACCCAAATTGCTGCTGATAAAGCCCGAGCATTGTTCGTTAGAAATACATTGTCAGTACCTACCATCATCCTGTTGCCATTGTGCTCATCTAAGACAAATGGTTGAATGAACAAAGCGCCCTCAGTATCAGGAAGCTCCATAGCTACAACCGTGTTACCACGATCACTTGAGCCGTACATTTGCCCTTCAACATAGGAACCATAAACAAAGTTCCCTTGTTGCTGATCCCAAGCGCTATAGCCTCCATCACCACCCTGCCATTCAAACCAGTTATTATCATCACCATAATACATCTGGGAACCATTGTCTTGTGTGCCTGAAGTGACGCGTTGACCATCAGGGCTGACAGCTATACCATAGCTTTGAGAAATATTAAGGCCATTGTTCAAGTGACTATAGGTTAGGCCTCCATTCTCAGACTTCGATACACCTCCATCACTGACCACATATAAATGTTCAGAGTTATGTGGACTGTAATAGTAACCATGATGGTCAGCATGAACATAAAAGGGAACTTGTCCTAAATTAGGAGCCCAATACGTATTGGGATTAATGGTGGCACCACCATCAAAAGTAATGTACTGGTCAACAGCCCCCATCACCACCTCATTTGAATCCGAAGGATTGACGGCTAAAGTCAAATCATACCAGCCTTGACGTTCGATAAAGGCTGTTTGTGAATCAGTCTTAGTGAATGATTGACCTATACCGGGAGAGCGCCATAAACCCAGAGTCGAATCATCAGCATTAGCTACCGCGACATAGATCACACCATCATCTCCAAAATTCAGTTCCATTCGACCAACATTGAGTTTAGGCAAACCATTGTCGTCCAAAACATGCCATGTTACCCCGGCATCTGTAGACTCCATGACAAAACGTCGAAGAGGACCAGATACTGCTAGTTTTATAATACCTAAAACAGTACTACCAGCCATTTGTATATTATCACCTACTGCTTTGCTGACCATAGCTGATGGGATGGTGATGCTGTCATCTTCTCCTCCCATTGTAATAGGAGCATCCAGACTATTTTGATAGACCAAAACGGCAATAGCACCCGCATTTTGTGCATTTTTCACTTTGTCTGTAAAATTACAGCTTCCACGTTGTATTAAAGCAATTTGACCACTGATGTTATTGGTGATTGATTGACAGCCATCAACAGCAACTCCAGAGTTATCATCAACCAACAATATTTCACCATTTATACCTGCTTCAGTGAAACTGGGACCAAAAGCAGCAGCAATGGCATCATAAGTCCCAACCAATGACTGTGGTGAATTGATTTCAAGCACCAGTGCGTCATTACTAGATCCGTAGTGAACAGCTAATACGTGATCTTTGTCAGTTGGGTTGAGTTTCATATCAACGAACCCCCGGCTTTCGGTAGTGTGGTTACTCACTTCTGTCCAACTGTGGCCTAAATCTTCTGATCTAAAAATACCACGTCTGGTCGCTGCCAGTAATATATCAGAATCTGCAATTCGAGCTAACCGATTAACGAAGTAAAAATTACTATTTAAGGTATCTTGAAGCACACTCCAAGTGTCTCCAAAATCATCAGAAACGTAAATGCCCGCACCTTGAGCTGCATCGAAATTAAAAAATCCTTCACCTGTCCCCACAAACACACGATTCGGATCATCCGGATCCGTGGTCATACTACCAATGGCAATATTAGGCAAGAAATCATCCATATGCTGCCAAGATTGACCATCATTGGTAGATTTCCAAATACCGCCAGAGACACCACCTGCCAGTAGCACACCCTCTTGCTCAGGATGAATGGCAAAAGCCCTGATGCGTCCACCAAAAACGCCTGGACCAATATCCTCGAAAGAAAAAGCTGGTATCGCAGGTGCAACCTTCATCTCTTTAGCTTGCTGTTTTAATGCTTGCTTTATTTTAAGGTTCAGTGAAGCAGGATTAGTACCTTTTGGTGTCGATAACCGCGCAGCAAGCCAAGAAGCTGCCTTATCTGGCTGGTCATAACGTTTAGGTACATCATGCTCGATAAAAACATTGTGTGATTTTTGAACATGCTGTCGATCAGCAATAAATTGATTTGATACAAACCAGCTGATACCAATAAAAATCAGTATACTTAACAGCCCTTTGATGAATTGATTCATAACCCATAAACCCAAAAAATTAGGGCTATTACTATAACAAAAAAAAGGCAACCTTAAAATGATTGCCTTTTTGATTTTTTGAGTAAATTACTGAAAGAGAAAACCAACAATGGTGAGTACAATGGTATAAGGCAGTGCCATGAATACCATTCGCATGTATCCCAACTGGATGGCGGGAGCCAACGCAGAGGTTAACAAAAACAAAAAAGCAGCCTGACCATTAGGTGTGGCAACGGATGGCAAGTTCGTTCCTGTATTGATAGCGACAGCCAACGTCTCAAAATGTTCACGGGAAATTTGTCCCGCATCAAATGCAGCCTTCACTTCGTTAATATAAACTGTAGCAACGAAGACATTATCAGAAATCGCCGACAAGATACCATTGGCCAAGAAGAATGCTTGGGGTTGTGCATCTAAATCCATGGCCAATACTTTTTCAATGACGGGTGTGAATAAGTGGAGATCATGAATCATCCCAACAATAACAAAGAAAATACACAACAAAGAAACAAATGGCAATGACTCTTCAAAGGCATGACCAATGCGATGTTCTTCTGTAACACCCATCAGTGCAGTAGCAACAACCAACAATGACAAACCTACCAACCCAACTTCCATCACATGCAATGCCAGCCCTATAATAAGTAAAATGCCACAAATAGCCTGGATCACCAATCCATACTTATCTTTATCAGTACGCTTATCATCTTCTTCTTTAAGATAACTTTCTAGAATGCTTCGCACACTGTTATCCAACTTGGCGCCAAAACCAAATTTACCTGTTACCTCAAGAACAACAACAGTCAATAGGCCTGCGATAAAAACTGGAACAGTCACATGTGCCATTTCAGAGGCAAACTGGACAAAACTCCAGCCCATTTTTTCACTGATTAATAGATTTTGAGGCTCACCGACTTGGGTACAAACACCACCCAGTGCTGTTCCAACTGCACCATGCATAACCAATGAACGTATAAAAGCACGAAATTCGGCAAGCGTGTCTCCGCCCAGTTGTTTACGATCATTGACACCATCTTCATTCAGATCATTACCAACCGTGGAATGAACCTTTTCATAAACGCCATACAGAGCACCAAACACCGTAATTAACACAGCCATTACAGTCAAGGCATCAAGAAAAGCCGACAAAACAGCTGCAGCAATAGAGAACATCAGTGACAACGCAACTTTGTTCTTTACACGCAACAGAATTTTGCCAAAAATATAAATCAACAAAGGCTTCATAAAGAAAATGAAGCTGACCATAAAGACCAAAAGCATGATCACACCCAAATTCTGTTGAATTTCATGCCATACAGTCTCAGGTGAGGTTAATCCCAGGGCCAAAACAGCCAATGCCAAAAGGCCCCCAGACTGTAATGGATAACACTTCAGGGCCAATGCCAAAGTGATGATAAACATGGCAATAAATGCCCAGCCCATGACAGTAGAACCTAAGAGTAAATATAATGGATAACAAGCGGCCAAAAAGCCCAATATAGCTAGCTTAAACCATTTAGGGCTGTTGCCCAAAAACTCATTGAAAGCTGTTTTTAACACAATTATGACTCCAGCAACGGTTGACAAAATAGCGCCACATTTTAACTGAAATATACCTATGGTGCATTTTAATTTAACATACGTCGCCTTAGATAGTCCTAACAAATGATTAAATTAAATCTAAACCTTAAAAGAGCGTTTCATGGATATTTTAATTTTCAAAGTAATCACTTTTACTTCATACACTTCAAGCTTGCATTTTGTTGAAAAATAGCAATAATGAGAACCATTCTTATCTTTATTTACATTAACTGATGCAGTTATCACAAGCAAAAACAGGAAAAAGTTACCAAATTTGTGACAAACAATGTTCAGAGCCGCTTAATCAGAAGTTGACTTTAATGGGTCTAGGCATCGGCATGGTTATTGAATTGATCGCACTATACAAACATGGTGCAGTGGTAACCACACCATTTGGCCAAATCGCCATTGGTTCCGACTTAATCAACACCATTTCTGTCACACTGATATAAGTAGAACACTTTGCCGAAGTCAGAAGTCATGAGCCAAAGCACAATACCTCAAGTGGCACTGATTGGCAATCCCAATTGTGGAAAAACCACACTGTTCAATGCATTAACCGGACAAAAAAAGAAAACAGGCAACTGGGCTGGCGTCACAGTCAGTCAGACATTTGCTCACATCAAACATCCTCAAAGAAACTTTGATCTAATTGACTTGCCTGGTATCTATGGACTATCCATTACTGAATTATCACAGGATGAGCTGGTGGTTAAACAGGCTGTTGATCAAGGCAATATAGATGTCTTTGTCAATGTGTTGAATGCAGCTAATTTAGAACGCAATCTGTTCCTTACAACAGAAATACTGGAACTAGAAAAACCGACGATTCTGGTACTGAACATGGATGACGAAAGGGATCAGTTTGGTATTGACATTGATATACAAGCGCTCAGCACTGAGACAGGCTGTCCTGTCATTGCCACTACAGCGACTCAAGGTAAAGGCTTGAATGGATTGATTGAGCAAGTTCAGTTATTGTTATCTGGACCTGTTAGAGTCCCTCACTATCAAATCAACTTGCCTGATCATATTCAGTTACCTGGCGCAGCTAGTCGTGCAAAAGCTATTCTCCAACACATCGCCAACAGTGACGATGCATTATCCGAAACAAAAGCTATTTTTGATGCCCGTTTTGAGCAGTCGATACAATTGGCCAAAAGGGTCAGCCAGCCATCTAATCAGTACAAAAGCACTCATCGCCAGTTTTCAATCATTGACTATTGGCTGACCAAACCATTGACTGGACTGCTGGCTTTTTTATTGGCCATGTATCTGATGTTTTTCTTTGCCATCAATGTGGCCAATGTTTTCATTGACTTTTTAGACATCACAGCTGGTGCATTGTTTGTTGATGGTGTATCACAATTTTTAACATGGACTGGCGCACCTGAGTGGCTCTCAGTGATCGTTGCCGATGGCATTGGAGGTGGCATCCAAACTGTGGCCACATTCATTCCAGTGATTGGGTTCTTATTCTTATTTCTGACTTTACTGGAAGAGTCAGGATATATGAGCCGAGCCGCTTTTGTCATGAATGATTGGTTACAAAGCATTGGTTTATCAGGCAAAGCATTTGTTCCTCTATTGGTGAGTTTTGGTTGCAATGTACCTGCTGTGATGGCTACTCGACAATTAACCAATAGAGATGAAAGATTGACCACTATCATGATGGCCCCTTTTATGTCTTGTGGCGCCAGATTGAGTGTTTATGCGCTTTTCGTAGCGGCTTTCTTTACCGAATATGCGGCATTGATTGTACTGTCTTTGTATTTGACTGGTGTGCTGGTCGCTGTCGCCACTGGCTTATTATTACGCAAAACTATTTTGCCTGGCAAACCAGATCCATTTGTTATCGAACTGCCTAAATGGCGATTTCCAGGTTATCAATTTGTCCTGAAAACAACGTGGTTTCGACTGCGTGGTTTCGTTATCGGTGCCGGCAAGATCATTATTATTATTGTTGTTTTGCTACAAATCGTATCATCAGTAGGTAAAGACCTTTCATGGAACAAGGCAGGCAGTGATGAATCAATTCTGGCGTGGGGTTCGCAACAAGTGACGCCTCTATTTGCACCAATGGGAATAGATTCTGGGAACTGGCAGGCGGTGGTCGGCTTATTCACTGGTCTTTTGGCCAAAGAAGTCATGGTTGGCACATTAGACTCTTTATATTCACGTCAACTTGAGATCAATGAAAAACCACCTTCCATTGTAGAACAACTAAAAGCAGGCTTTGCCACCATCCCAACCAATGCTGCTGACTTAGCCGATGCCCTGATCGACCCGCTGGGATTATCTTTGACTGATATGGGCGAAACAGAAGAAATGGCGATCAACCAAGGGGTATCTAACGATTTATTTGGTATCCTTCGTGATAAATTCAAGGATGGGTACGCTGCTTTTGCTTATTTATTATTCGTATTATTGTATTTTCCCTGTGTTACGGTAGTCGGCGCAACCACTAAAGAAGCAGGCAAAAACTGGGCCGCTTTTTCAGCGATTTACAGCACCTCATTAGCTTATCTATTAGCAACTGGCTTTTATCAAATTGTTACCTTCAACTCACACCCACTGTTTTCAGGATTGTGGCTAACTGGCATGATCTTAATATTTGCGTTCTTTTATTGGAGATTAAAGAAATCCGCTCAATCTCCTCAAAATAAAACCTTTAAACTCCACATACAATCATAAAACGCTGGAGATAAACCCCAGCATTTTATGATTTAAGCGGCCTTTTATTTGACTGAAAAGGTCAATACACCATCGACCAATCGCACCAAAATAGTTTGACCTGCGACAAAATCTCCCGACAATAAACGCTTGGCTAAAGGATTTTCAAGTTCATCTTGTATAGCGCGTTTCAAAGGACGAGCACCGTACACCGGGTCGAAACCAACAGAACCTAAGAAATCCAATGCCTGATCATCAATATCCAAAGTCAGTTCTCGGGTTGCGAGACGTTTCTTAACCTTATTGATCTGAATACTGGCAATCTGACGTATGTGTTCTTGTTGTAAAGGATGGAATACAACAATGTCATCAACTCGATTGATGAATTCGGGTCTAAAATGCGTGCCTACCACGGCCATCACAGATTCCTTGATCGTTTTATAAGGTTGATCCATTTGACTTTGAATCAAGTCTGAACCCAAATTAGAAGTCATAATAATCACTGTGTTCTTGAAATCAACTGTACGACCCTGACCATCAGTCAAACGCCCATCATCCAAAACCTGTAACAGTACATTGAATACATCAGGATGGGCCTTTTCTACCTCATCCAGCAGAATCAGCGAATACGGTTTCCGCCGAACCGCTTCAGTCAAATAACCACCCTGATCGTAACCCACATAGCCAGGAGGAGCTCCGATTAATCTCGCCACTGAATGTTTTTCCATAAATTCTGACATGTCCAATCGGATAATCGAATCTTCGGTATCAAACATGAATTCACTCAAAGCTTTACATAGCTCAGTTTTACCCACACCAGTAGGACCCAAAAACATGAATGAGCCAATGGGGCGATTGGGATCAGACAAACCAGAACGTGAACGACGAATGGCATCAGCGACAGAATGAACAGCTTCATCCTGTCCAATCAGACGTTTGTGAATGATGGACTCCATCTCCAACAATTTCTGCTTCTCACCTGCCATCATTTTAGAAACTGGTATACCAGTCCACATCGAAACAATTTCAGCAATTTCTGCTTCCGTGACTCGATTACGCAATAATTTAAACTGTGTCATATCAACTTCAGTTGCCTGTTCAATCTGCTGCTCCAGCTTAGGAATCACACCATATTGCAACTCAGACATTCTGGCTAAATCACCTGCTCTTTTGGCCTGGTCGAATTGTGCTTTGGCCTGCTCCAACTCTTCTTTTAAATGCGTTGTTCCTTGAACTGCTGCCTTTTCTGCATTCCAAACTTCTTCCAAGTCGGAATATTCACGTTCCATGCTTTCAATGTTACTTTCTAACTCTGTTAAACGCTTTTTAGATGCTTTGTCTTTTTCTCTTAACAATGTTTCTCGTTCCATTTTTAACTGAATCAAGCGGCGATCCAAGCGATCCAGCTTTTCCGGTTTAGAGTCAATTTCCATGCGAATGCGGCTGGCTGCCTCATCCATTAAATCAATGGCCTTATCTGGTAGGTTTCGATCGGTAATATACCGGTGTGATAAAGTCGCTGCCGCAATAATGGCAGGATCAGTGATCTCAACAGCATGATGTACCTCATAACGCTCATTCAATCCTCTGAGGATAGCAATAGTGTCTTCAACAGATGGCTCATCCACCAAAACTTTTTGAAACCGTCGCTCCAATGCTTTGTCTTTTTCAATATACTGACGATATTCATCCAGTGTAGTTGCACCGATGCAATGCAACTCTCCTCTCGCTAGTGCAGGTTTCAACATATTACCGGCATCCATAGCACCTTCTGCAGCACCAGCACCGACCATAGTATGTAACTCATCGATGAACAAAATGATTTGGCCTTCCTGTTTACTTAAATCATTTAATAAGGCTTTGAGCCTTTCCTCAAACTCACCACGGTATTTAGCCCCAGCGATTAATGCACCCAGATCCAGCGACAACAATTTTTTCCCTTTGACACCCTCAGGCACTTCATTATTAACAATACGCTGAGCCAAGCCCTCAACAATAGCGGTCTTACCGACACCTGGCTCACCAATAATAACTGGATTATTTTTGGTTCGTCTTTGTAAGATTTGAATGGTCCGTCGTATTTCCTCATCTCGACCAATAATAGGATCCATTTTGGACTGAGCAGCACGCTCTGTTAAATCAATGGTGTATTTCTCCAAAGCACCCCTGTTTTCTTCAGCTGTCTGGTCATTGACCTGCTGCCCTCCACGAATTTCATCTATGGTTTGCTCAAGTGATTGTCGATTTCCACCTGCATTTTGCAACGCTTTACCCATGGTATCTTTAGCATCCAAGATCGCCAATGCAAATAACTCTGAGGCGATGTATTGATCACCACGTTTTTGTGCTAATTGATCGCACACATTCAGTACCCGCACTAAGCCATTGGACAAGCTGACTTGCCCAGCATTACCAGATACCGTCGGCATATTGGCTAAAGTTTGTTCAATCTCGTTTTGTAGTGCACCCACTTTAACACCAGATTTCACCAGTACATTTTTCAGCGACGAGTTTTCTTGCTCCAACAAAGCTTTGAACAAATGCGCTGTTTCGATCATGTTGTGGTCTTTACCCACTGCGATTGATTGCGCTTCGTTGACAGCCTGCTGGAAATTGGTTGTTAATTTATTGATATTCATGATTTCCAATTGATATTAAGTTGGAAATTAAGTGGGGGTAAGAAACATTTTTTCAACTAACACAGGGTGAAGACAGATCATCTCTGTTTACTGAAACTTGTCATATTTGACAATACCAATTTTTTGGACATCACCAGCAGGTAATTCGTTAACCTTGAAAAAGACCAGGATAGACTTTTTCAAGGTTAACGAATTACCAATATTACAAAACCAGTGTGTACATGGGTAGGAAACCAGCCTCCTTAAATATCTACATTTAAGGAAGTGATCTCAGACCTCAACTCATTGGCTTTGTTTCTAAAGTTCAGATAATCATTGGGGTATATATCTAACTGGCGTTCCAGTTCATCAATCAACGATCCAGCCTCATTAAAGTCTCTTTTCATGATTACAGTAACAATCTTAATTATTTGACAATAATTAGCGAACCTTAGGCTCTTTGTCATGATTTCTTCGGCACACGCCTCTTTAGTGAAGTGCGGATCAACCCGATTTTGAAGTGAATCAATATACAGTTTAACAATACTGTAGGTCTGTCTGATTTTGTCATTAGCTTTTAACTCATCCCAAATAATATTGAGTTTTTGAAATGCTTCCACTGCTGTTTCAAGATTATTTGACATAAGGTAATACAGGATAATTCTAAGCTTTATTTCTACTTGTCGCGCTTCACTGCCGCTGATTTTATCCTTAAAAAAATTGAGAGACTCAGTTAAATAATACAACCCTTCTTTTTCGTTACCACTCCTTATTGCCATTTGGCCGGCTTCATGTAGCACGTCTCCAAATCGATCCGGTAATACTTCATAACTGTCAAGCATTAGCGCTACCCGCTGCTTACTGAACTCATAACTTTTCTTAGCTTCTCGGATATTGACATAGTAATATTGTTCTAACATGAGATAAGACGCCTGCCATCCCGTTAAAAGGTTTTCATCAAAAGAACTAAAATAACCCGGTATTTGATCAATATAATTGCGCGCCTCAATAAACCTTTTTTGTTTAATTAATGTGACTGCACTGCTGTGTAAGGTATGTACTAATCTGTATGGATCGGAATCTTTTTTTAGCGTTTCAATCATCAAATCTTGTGCTTTAATCGCTTCATCAATACGGTTTAATTCAATCAATACAGTGTATTTAGTTGTGTAAAAATCAAATAACAAATTTGGATTACTATCAATTTTGCTTTTAGTGATATCTAGAGCAGTATTTAATGTTTTGAGTGCCTCTTCCCTCAAGGTTAAATCAGATTGAACCCTCGCCTTAGTAAGTAGAAACATTTGGCATGAATCATGCTCCTTACTGAGAACCTTGATACATTCTTGATAGTGCAAACTAATTTTTGAAAGCGATTCTTCATATTTTCCGATAGAGTTTAAACTGTCATGAATTAAATTGAGCAACTCAAATTTTACCTCTTTACTGGTAAATTCTTGACTTTCAATGTCCTCAAAACCTTGCATTAACAAATCTTGTGCAGTGAGTTGCATCTCATTGTTTTGAGGGTTGGCTTTTTGGAACAGTGATTTTAAAAAGTCAGCGACCTGTTGTGATTTTTCCGACTCTACTTCAGCTAATTTTTTTTTGTTCCTCTGCGACTTCCCTTTGCTGCTCAGCTATTTTTTGTTGTTCAAGAGCCTGATTGGCTTTATTAAATGAAAAGACAGTTGACCCAATTAATGTAACAGCAGTAATTACAGCCAGTGCAGCCACACTTTTATGTCGTTGTATCCACTTATAAACTGAATAGGCCGTACTGGGTTTTCTGGCTAAGACTGGCCTATTTAGCAAGAAATTCTGCAAATCCTGAGAAAAAGCATTGACTGTCTCGTAACGCTTATCAGGCTCGGGGGACAATGCTTTGAGTAAGATATTTTCTAAATCACCTTGGATTGTTGAATCAACAATATCTGCAAGCTCAGGGTATACAGCTACTTCCTGACTATTTCTTTGTGTTATTTTAAGTATTTTACCTGATATGACATTTTGCTCCCTCTTCAATGAGTTTCTTGAAGGGAAAGGATGGTGTCCTGTAATTAATTCAAATGCTACCACAGCCAAAGAAAATAGGTCGCTCTGAGTAGAGGCTGGCAAACCTTGAATTTGTTCAGGACTGGCATAATTTTTTGTCATTACCTGAGTCGCTGTTTTTAATGCTGTCTCTTCATCAATGAGTTTGGCAATACCAAAATCAAGTAGCTTTACATGGCCATCATGATTGACAAATATATTGTCAGGCTTTAAGTCTCTGTGAAGTATCAATTGACGATGAGCCAGTGATACTGCATCACAAACCTGTTGAATAAGTTTGATTCGATGACTCAATCCAAGATGATTCTCGATACAATACTTGGTGATGCTTAATCCATCCACATATTCCATTATTAAATATGCTTGATTATCAATGGTCATGCCACCATCAATTAAATGCGCGATATTCGGATGAGTGAGTTGTGCCAGAATTTTTCGTTCGTTGTTAAAACGTTCCTGTACCACTTGATCAATATTAAAGTTTGATACTTTAATAGCTACCTGTTGTTCAAATGTGCCATCACTTCTCTTAGCCAAATACACAGTGCCCATACCACCATGACCAATCGATTTGATAATACTGTATGCACCAACTTGAAAACCTTCACCAAGATGACCAGGATCATCACTAGAGTTGCCTGAAAAAGAAGTTGTTAAGGTATTTATATGTTCAAGGACATCAGTGGTATTATCCAGCGCTAATAACTCTGTCAGTAACTCTAAATCCTTGGCACTCAACAAATGTTGTTTTTGTATAACTTGGAGTTGTTTGATGCGTGATTTGTCATCTAAATCAACCAGTTCAGAGAACCAATATTCAACATCTTCTATATTTTTTTTATTTTCATTCATGTGGTCGCCCCTAGCTATTATAACCATAACCAGTCATTTGAATGAGAAAGTGAATACTATATCGAAAAGTTTTGTTGATAGTAACTATCACATTCAAATAATTGAAAGTTCGACTAGATTGTGTTCAGTATTGACGGTTAATAAGCTCACAACAGCTTTATCATGATAGAGGTGATTACATTACATCGATCATCTATAAACTTCTATTTCACCAGGAACCTTGTATAGAATCGAATTTATCTTCAGGTTTTCAGCTGCATAATTTTCTGAACTGAACAAACAGTTCATTTGATAAGAAAATGAAGATGGAATGCTGTCCATATGACTTTTTGAGAGGTTTACTAAATTAACTGTAAATATCTCACTAATTTGGGCTTTCAAATCAGGTAAATTCTGTATCGGCACAGTTGCTGCAAAAAGATTGTCTGCATCCAGCTGACAAGCTATATTAGCACCTGTTCGAATGAGTTTTTGTCTATTGGTTATACGTAATTTTAAGGATCCTGCATGAAGGTCCAAAGAAACTATTTCAATTAAAGTGTGCAATGGATTAACAGTTTTTTTAGGCACACTTGAACAAGCTGTTGATAATATAAAAAATGTAATCAAAATGATCTTAACCATATTGCCCTCTGTTTATGTGTTTAGGTGACAGCGCATCTTGCAAAGCATCAGATAATAAATTAAAGCCAATGACCAATAGAAACAAAAAAGTAGATGCCGCAATGAAATTATTGAAATACCCTGCCTGAATATCGTTAGTAGCTTCCGAAATCATAATACCCCAGCTAACGCCATCATTCATACCAAGTCCCAAAAAACTTAATATCACTTCAGTCTTTATGGCAGCAACAAAAGTGATAGTAGCCTGAATGAGTATCAAATGTATAGTATTGGGAATAACATGCTTAAATAACACAATGTTAGAAGTTAAACCCAGGCTTTGGGCCGCTTGAATGAATGGCATGTGTTTTAGTTTGATTACTTCAGCACGAATGATACGAGCAGTTGTTGTCCAAAAGACAGCAATCATAGCGATATGCATAGAAAAAGGGAAATTTTGGAATGCATATGCCACCGCAGCTGCAAATAGATAGAATGGAATGGCATCCAGTACGCCTAGCATCCATACAATAACGTGGTCAATAACCCTACCATGCTGATACCCTGCTACAGCTCCTAAGACTGTACCAATAAATACTGAAAAGAAAGTAACGACTATACCTATCTCGAATGCCGCTTTGCTACTGTAAATAGCACGTTGTGCCACATCCTGACCGATTGAGTTTGTACCAAACCAATGCTGAACCGAAGGCGCTTTTTGCAATGAATCAGTAATTTGACTCCACCCTATTCCCCAAAAGCCCAACCAAACACCACAAGCCATAATGAGAAAACTAAAAACTAAGATTAATCCAACAAACCCTAAATAATCATGTTTGAGTTGTTGCCAGATGAGATACCAGATGGAACGCTGACGTTTCATGATAAAGTCACTCTCGGATCAAAAAACTGATTCAAGATATCACTCAATATTAATGCCAATACAAAAAGCAAAGCTGTTAAACCAATGATCGCCTTTAATACAGGTTGATCGCCCGCCATAATCGCCTCATAGGTCACATATCCAATGCCAGGAATACCAAAAAAACTTTCAATTAATAAAGAACCTGAAATAATGATAAGAGGAATTGAAAATATCAGGCGCGTCATGATTGGTACCATCGCATTCTTTAGAACAATGCGAAATAAAATATAGTGTATTCTATAACCAAAAGCCAAAGCAGTCTGGATATGATTCTTATTTGCTTCCTCTACAAAAACAGCTCGATAGAAACGAGTGTTATACCCTAATGTAACAAAAATGATGGCCAATGTCGGTACAGCAACGTATTTGAAATACAATAACAAACTGAATGAACCATCAGGGTCATTAACATACCATCCCCTCACAGGGAACCAACCTAACCCATATGAAGATGAAAAAACAGTCTGAAAAACAATAATAATGACCAGGAAAGAGAGACTCATACCAATCACAGAAAATGACATAATGATTTTATCAGGTATTCGACTTTGATAACGTGTAGCCATTAATGCCAACACCACGGATAACACATTCCCCAGAACAAAACCAGGAATGGTAAGTAATAAAGAGACAGGTATAGTACTCTTCAGCAGGAAATTCACAGGCTGGTCAGTTACCATAGATAACCCAAATTCCAGGGTCAATATCTGATAGAGGTACGAGAAGTAACGGCTGATAAAGGACTGATCATATCCTAAAAACTCATATACTCTTGCGATGTCTTCGGTTGAAGGATTCTTACCCAGTAACTGATAAGTTAAATCAGGCCCGAAATACACCATCAGTAGGAAAGACAAAAAAGTCACCCCTACCAACAAAGGAATACCATTAAGTAACTGACGAATTGTAAACTGAATAGGCGTCATTTATTTGACATCAACATACCTAAGATGCCCACCTCCTAGTACTTGACGATCTGGGTAAGTGATGACATTTTTATGCCATAAATGAATCTTGTTTCTCGATAATCCAGAAATAAGTACACAGTCATCAATGACCATTTTATTCATTTTTCTGTAAATAGCGGTTCGTTCCGGTGATGGCTGCATGATACTGGCTTGCTCATATAAAGCATCATACTCAGGATTTTGGTAATTAAAACTGTTTGACCCTGGAGATTGGTTCGGCCCATAAAATAATTGTAGTGTATTTTCAGCATCAGGATAGTCTAGGGTCCACGCCATAAAAAAATAAGGGGCTTCCCTATTTTTAACCGCTTTTGAGAACGAACCAAAACTAGGATAGGGATGGTATTCAATTAAATGAGAGGGATAACCAATTTTGCTGAGAAATCCACGCATTTGAGCATAATTTTGACGATTTTGGACACTGCCATTCACATGATATTCAAAAATGGGTAGATTATCTGCATTCCAACCTACACTACTCAACAATTCTTTTGCTCCTGCAATATCAACAGTAATGGAATCATCAGCCAAGGTATTATCAAATTCCGGAACTGTGGGAGTGATGATACCAGGAAAAACAGTACCCAAACCAAAGTAAAAAGCCCTGTTTTTTTGATTCCAGTCATGTGCTTTACGAGTAGCACAGCGTAATGCCTTACTCTTGGCATCATGTTGAGGATCACCATTTTGACCAAAAACAGGGTCATCCATATTAAAACCACCATACACAAAGCCTGTTTCCATTCCGTATCTGAAATTAAAGTTCTCTGTAATCTGAGGATGTAATGTCAAAGGCGATTGACTCATGATCACGGTGTTATGTTTTTCTTTAGGTACTGTGGTGTACTGAATTTCATCTCCTTTAGTAAAAGAATTCCATCGTGATGAAGATTCCCTAATAAAGTGTATTTCTAACTTATCAATAAAAGGTGGGCTACGACCATCCAATGTTTCCAGATTCATATGGCTATGTATGGCTTCATCATAACCCTCCGAGATAATATCCAAAGGTTCTTGACGAAAACTGCGATTCTTATCAAAGAAGGCAACTTCAGAATTAAATTCAGTTAAAATAAATGGCCCTGATCCTACGGGCTGTGAACCAAATTGCTGACCTAGTACTTCAACTACTTCTCGAGGTGTAATGGCAGAATATGCCATAGCTAAAGTGTAGATTAATTGTGGATATGGTTGTGTTAATTCAATTTGAATGGTGTACTTGTCCAATGCCTTTAGACCTGACATCTCCACATCATAATCGGCTCCTGACTTTATCCAGTCTTCAAGCCCCTTGATTTTACCTTGCCATAACCAAGTCCCAGATCCAGCATTCTTAGGATCAAAAGAACGTTTAATAGAGTAAACAAAATCTTCTGCAACAACTTCACGACCTTGGCCATCACCAAAGACACGGTGAGGGTGAAAGTGAACACCTTTCTTGATTGGGATGATGTACGTCAGCCCATCTTGACTTACTTTAGGCATGGATGATGCTAAATTTGGCTTAAGTTCATACGGACGTTTGAGGTATTTATATGTATACAAAGTATCAAAAATATTCAGTATAACCAAACTTGAGTAATTCGACGATGCTTTAATTGGGTCGAGAGTGGTAGGTTTACCATCTTCGGAATGCCGATAAGTCTTAACACCATTAATGACTGATGTAGCTGATCGGAAATCCATAGAATCAGGATCATCTTGACAGGCAGCCAATGCCAGTGCCAAAATAATTGTGAAGCAAAATTTCAATTGCATCGTGACAGCATAAGCTAATAAAGACATTAATTATAACGTTTTAGTACCTTCTGGTAAACTGACAACATGAACGAGCAAAAAAAGACATTCAATACATTTAAAGATTTTTATCCTTATTATCTTTCTGAACATCAAAACCTAACCTGTCGTCGACTGCATATATTAGGCTCTTTATTGGTATTGATTTGCATACTGATATCAATATTTACACAAAATTGGTGGATGCTATGGCTGTTACCTATTCTAGGTTATGGATTTGCCTGGATTGGCCACTTTATTTTCGAAAAGAACAGACCAGCCACTTTCAAATATCCTCTGTACAGTTTTTTAGGTGACTGGATAATGTTATGGCAGTATCTTAAGGGAGATATAAAACGTTAAAAAACACTTTTTAAATTTAAAGTTTCCATAGATAACAGCAAAGCGGTCTCCACTTTTTCCCTTAAATAACGATTTTAAAAATACAATTATCGAAAAAAACTGATTTTTACCATTAAATAGTGCACCACTGCCCAACTGTGATGCGGTCACGACTCGCTAAATCCTGGTGGGTTTTGACATTTCTGAATCGCGCTTGCCGAAGAGCATCTGCAACCTTTGATCCCTGATCATAACCATGCTCCAATAGCAACCAACCCATTGGGTTCAAATATCTTGGCGCATTATGAATGATATTCAACAAATCTTTCATACCTTGGTTATCAGCAACCAAAGCATGACGTGGTTCAAAAACCAAGTCATTTAAATGTTTGTCCTCGGGATCAATATACGGAGGGTTGCTGACTATCAAGTCAAATGACCCTGTAATATCAGAGAACCAATCACTTTCCTGGAAATTAACACGGTTAAGATCATTAAACACGGCATTTTTTTTGGCTACAGCCAAAGTTTCCTGGAAACAATCACTCGCCATAATGTGAGCTTGTGGAAATTCCTTAGCTAAAGCCAGAGCAATAGCACCAGTCCCTGTTCCTAGATCTAAGATGTTTTTTGGTGGCGGTGATAATAACAATGCCAACTCTATAATTTGCTCGGTCTCTGGACGGGGAATCAATGTGTGTTCATTAACTTCTAGCTCCAATGACCAAAACTCCTTTTTACCTATAAGGTAAGCAACTGGCATACCCAAAAGCAATTTTTCAACTTGCTCGGAAAGTGTTTTGAGTTGATCGACAGAAAGTACTTGGTCACCATGGGCTATTAACCAGCTTCGATCTTTTTCGAAGAGGGAAGACAACAACAGCTCAAGATCTGGGCGCTTGAGCTGCTGAGCATGGTTATTTAACCAAGATTTAACGGTTTGCAAATCAGCCGAAAGAGGCACCAAATAAATTATCTTGACCTTCTTCAAAGGAACCGTTGGAGAGAACCTCTGATTCAAACGGTATCGATCTAATAACATCTACTTGTGCTTGCACAGGCACAATAACAGACTCTTGTTTGTTAGTTTGTGGCATAATAGCTACCAACATCAAAGCCATTGCAGTCGCTGTCACTGTAGTCTTCAGCGGATTAACAAACCAATTGAACCACCCAGACATAGACTGTTCACGAATGCTTGCAGCCACTTTCTGCGACCAAGCTTTGCAGGCAATGGCCGTTTTCATAGCTTGTGCTGACGTCATATCACCCATCAAACTTTCTACTGATGCCAGTCTGTTTTGAGAGACACCAGAAAAGCCTATACAATCATCCGCTGTGTGCCGAGATTGGTTATCCTTGGTGCTGTTTTGGAACAGTTGTTGTAATTGTTGTTCAGTCAAATTCATAATCAATATTCACTTGCTTAAGTTTATCTTTTAAAGCAGCCATACCACGCTTTGATAAGTTCTCAGCTTTATAAAATGCCCAACCAGTAACCTCACACATTTCCTTCACAGAGTAACCTTGTAATCGCATTTTGACTGCTACACGACGACTTTCGGGTAATGATTCTATCGCTTCAAGAACTTTCTGTTGAACCTCTCCCTCAGTAACTTTTTCTTCAGGAACCATCTGCTCACTAACTAATTCTTGTCGGTAATCTGTCTCATCACTTTGATCAGGAATAGTCACATCCATTAGATGTTTTTTGTACTTCCTGGCTAAATCTATGATGACATTTGCCGTCGTTCTGTATATATATGACGAAAGGTTTTCAATATTTCGGTCATCTTGAAGTAATTTAATGAGTCGAATAGAAACTTCTTGATAAACATCATCTGCCGTTATACCTTGTATATTAATTTGTTGAGAGGCCACAGCCTTTTCTATCAATGGCTGATGCTCAATGAAGATGCGTTCTAATTTTTGCCTGTTCACTGCCTAATCCATGAATGACATGATTACACCTTTGGTATTCAACAACTGATGTCTCTTAGCATATTCTAAAGCAGTCAAACCCTTGATGTTGGTCAAATGGCATTGGGCTCCCAGTTTTAGTAGCTCATGAGTCAAGTTAGCTATTTGACTGTCTTTGGCTCTGTAATCTTTTTCTTTATGAGCGCCACACAAAATATGCAAAGCAGTATTACCTTGCAAGTTAGGTTGATTAATGTCTAAACCAAGGTGATGAATAATTCGAATGGTGTCTCTTGCTTTGATCGTATTGCTGTAGTATTCTGCCGCTAACATCACATTATGGTAAAGATTAAAGTTATTGGGATCAACTGTACCAACCTGTGAACCTGCTTCTGCTAACATACTGACAATAGAAGCATTCCATTGGGCCGCAGCTAAAGAAATACATGGATAGCCACCAGGACCCTTTCCCTGCGGATTCACACCATTTTTTATTAATAAATCGACCACAGCTTTGGTGTTAGAAATGATCGCAGAGGACAATGCTGTAGAGCCATTGATTGAAACATGCTCTATATCAGCTTGATTTTGTATCAAATAAGATGCAACAGCTCTGTTACCACTTCCTGCAGCATGAATCAACGCAGTACAACCTTTATGATCAGTGACATTAACATCCATTCCTTTGAGTCTTAATTTATTTAATTGCCCTAAATTTCCATTGATAGCAGCTGTAAACCAAGCTTGTTCGCCAGGAAGTAGTTCTTTGGACTCAACTTCATCTTTCTTTGTTTTAATTATTTCTTTTTTTTGCTTAGCTTTGGGCTCTGTACTTGTAGAAAAGATAGGTAACTCCATTTGTTTTTCAGCTTCAATATGTGCTATCAATATTTGATGAAGTTTACCGTGTTTGGTTTGGGTCAAGGTGACTGCATTTTGCCCGGCTGCGTTTTTATGGTTCAAATCAACATGCTCGTCCAATAGTTTTTTAATCAAGCGAGTATTCGGATTGGCACTTTGTAGCAATAAAGTCATTGCATTATCACCTTGATGATTCACCTGATGAGGATCCGCCCCATGTTTTAAAAGCATGTCACATACCTTAAGTGACTGATTGACTACTGCATCTAGGAACGCGCTCATACCATAATCGTCTGCAGCATTGATTAAAGTCATATTTTTCAACAAGAAGTCGACTTTTTTCTCATGCCCTAACAAAGCAGCAGTCATTAAAGCGGTACGTCCTTGAGCATCAGTAGCATCCATATTCCCAGTATAGGAAAAAACAATTTCGAGCCCTGTATTGATATCTTTGTTGTATTGTGCTGCTGCAATGGAAGGTGGTGTATTCTTATTCAATGGCATCAAATTTTCTTTAAGTAAATGCCTAGCAACTTGCCAATGTCCATATTTTAATGCGGTATTCAACGGCGCAAAATGTTCATTATCAAAAAGATGATAGTCAACACCCTCAGCGAGCAATGTTTGTAAACGAACCAATTGCCCACTACGGCAACACTGTATAATACTTCTCGCTTGTTCTGGTAATGGCTTGGTCATCTTGTAGTCATTTTCCAGGCCATTCGCTTTATCATTCTCTGAATGTTAATGTCGCGGATAACCCAGCACTCTGATTTTTGCTGATATCAATGTTCCAATTATACAACTCGCATAAGCGTTTGACGATAGCCAACCCTATACCAGAACCTTTACTGGTTGGTTTCCCGACCCGATAATGTCTTTCAAATAATTTCGGTAGTTCAGACTGGTTAACACCAATACCATCATCTTCAACAGTAATACTATTTTTATCAATGATGATTTTAACTTGACCCTGTGGGGTATACTTAATGGCATTGCCAATCAGATTACTTAACACCACAGAAACTACCGACTCCGGAGCTTTCACTTGTAACCAATCATTCTCAATCACCTGAGTAGTCACAGGTTTGAGTCGTAATGTAGGCTCATATCCTTCTAATATATCTTTGATCAACAAAGCTGGTTGTGTCCGCTCAAGTTCATGCTTTTCTTTGCGCTCCTCTCGTGCCAGCAATAATAAAGTTTCTATTAGCTCTGTTGATTGTTTAACTGCTCGCTCAATACGATTAATTCTTTGCAAGTCCTTTGTTGTCAACCGCGGTGAAGTACTGATCAGTTCTGTAGTTGACTTAATAACGGCCAGAGGTGTTCGTAATTCATGGCTGACATCAGCATTAAATTCTTTATCTCTTGTTACAAAATTTGTGAGTTTTTCAGCATAAGCATCTAAAGCCGTGGCAATCTTTCCGACTTCATCCTCTGGAAAGTGGGGTGCTAATGGCTCCGGATGAATATCATGGCTGGTCTGACCACTAGACAGATGATCCAAGCGTGAAGCCAAGTCGCTTAGTGGCTTGAGTGCTTTTTTTGAAACAAAAACAGCTAAACGGTGTGCGGAAAGTAAAAAAATCAACGCCATAATGATGAATGTGATCAACATTTGGGTATTGTCTTGATTTATGTGGCTTATATCAAATTTGATATAACCCCATATCGGTTTGCCATCGGCTTGATGATTCTTATTTACCGCAACAACATATGTACGCCCTTCTTCTTCAAGCACATGAGTACCATGAGTCAAATCTGCATAATGAAGCGGCAAGTCCATATGAAACTTATCTGGTGTCGTTAGGATACCAACGACATTGTTCGATAACGGCTGGTTCTTCATCTTCTCAGGGTTAGCCACGAACTTTGACATATAATCTTCCAAATCATCCAACATGGTTTGGGCAATCAATTCAGTTTGTAATGTTTGGCGAATGAATAAAGAACTGAAGGCAAAAAGCAATGTCAATGATGAACTGAAGGCCAAAAATGCAATAATGATTCGACTTTTTATGCTATTCCGAAATCTCATCTGGGTCAGAAATGTGGTAGCCAATACCATGCCTAGTGTGTATAAGGTTTTTATCAAAAGGTTTATCTATGATAGCCCTCAAGCCATGAATATGTACTCGCAATGAATCTGAGTCGGGCATCTCTTCACCCCATACCTTGACTTCAAGCTCTTCACGTGGCACCACATAAGGGCTCGCTTCCATAAGGATTTGTAATAACTTCAAACCGGTAGGGTTCATTTTAAGCGATTTGTTTGCTCTTTTAACAGTCAAACTATTCAGATTATATTCTAGATCTGCCACTTTCAGCTCGCGATTAATATCCTGCTTTTGACGACTACCTAAAACTAGCACACGCGCCTCCAACTCTTGTAAGGCAAAAGGTTTAACCATGTAATCATCGGCACCAAATTCAAATCCTTCAAGCTTTTGTTCTAACGTGTCACGGGCTGTTAGCATAATAATAGGCGTGTTTTTTTTGGCTTCGCTGCGTAACTTTTTGCATAAATCAAGCCCATCTAAGCCAGGTAACATTAAATCTAATATGATGACATCAAAATCATTAGTAATTGCTAAATGTAATCCGGTGATCCCATCACCAGCATAATCAACAATGTGATCTCGATCTTCAAAATAATCCACGATATTAGCGGCAATATCTGTATTGTCTTCTACTACTAAAATTTTCATAATATAACGATTGTGTCTGGTTGCATTGTTTTGTACGATGTCTTTCTCTTCATCGGTGGGTATTGATAAAAAAATCCCAAGACATTATCCTAAATGTCTTGGGATTAATATTAAGCCCTATACTTTTTATTATCATTTGGAGAACAATGACAATGACCTCATTATATTAAGGCTTTAGTTAACAAAAAGTTTATATCGCGTTAATTAATCGTTAATGACATGCTCCGTTAAAATAACATAAAAAAATTTACCTTGATCAGATTTACACTCATTTTTTTACTGCTGCTGTTTTCTTTATTTCTATTAAATATCAATAGTGCAGTTCAAACACACGCCATTATTCCCTTTACTTCGGGCATAGCAAACATCTGTGCATCGATAATACAAATATTTGACGATGCTGCTATATCACGTATGGACCAAATACTCAATGCTACCACTGGTGTTGGTATTCAAATCGTTCCTGGATGTAATGGGGTAGAAGCAATGATCATCCTATTTTCTGCTATCATGGCGTTTGCTGCTCCATGGCTGTATAAATTTAAAGGTATATTCTGGGGATTTTGTGCCATTCAAATCTTAAATTGCATTCGCATCATTTCCCTGTACTATCTCATTCAATGGGATCGAAATTGGTTTGACTGGTTTCATCTTTATTTGTGGCAAGCTTTGATAGTTTTAGATGCACTGGTAGTATGGCTGGTGTGGCTACGATACATACCTAAATCCACTAGGGCCTCTGTTAACACTATTTAATTGGTTGCTGTTATGACTGAAGATGCTTCAATCAAGGCGCGAAGAGCGCAGTTTGGCAGCTGCAAATAAGTGATCAGTAACAAACAATGAAGCCTTTTCAGTCATAATCCTTTGGGCTGGACTGCTTTTTCCTACAACTGCGTTATCAGTCGATCTTGTGGAGTAAACACAGATCACGACTTCTACCTTGTTGTAGGGAAAAAGTAATGCCAGCAGCATCTAACTCAATAGGTTAACAGACCCTAGATAAATGAGAATCTAAACCCCCTATATATGAGTACAATAATTGCAAAACTTATGAGGGCATATATGAACGCCTCTGATAATTCCAGTGTTATTTCAGGATTAATTGTTAAATCATTGCCTTGACAAGAAGTACCCCATTAATAGAGGTGACCTTAAATATATCTATACATCTACAAATGTGACCAACCAACCAAATAAAAAAGCGCCTCAATTTTTTGAAACGCTTTTTTATTAGTTCTTATGTTGTTTTGCTATATCAAATGTATATCAATCAACAACACTGATCATTACTGTAGTAGTGACTTCATAAGTACCATCTGTAATGGTATAAGTAAACATATCAGTACCACACCAATTGGCCGGCGGGTTATAAGTCATAGTACCATCCGGTTGGATGTCAGTTAAGGTACCAAGCAATCCACCATCATCAATAGATACAATGCTAATTTCATCACCATCAGGATCCGAATCATTATCCAATGGATTGATCACCTTGGCTTGATTAACTACCGTAAAGAAAGCATCAGGCTGGGCTACAGGAGGCTGATTAGTACCATCATTTGGAGGACCAGAAGTCACTGTCACCAGAATATTGGCTGTATCTGTTGCACCATCCTCATCAGCAATGGTATAGCTGATACTGGTTTCACCTGTAAAATCATTGAGTGCGGTTATGGTCACCGTACCATCATTATTGTTAACCACTTCAATATCACTGTGGTTGCTTGAAACGGAAATCACCGTCAGCACATCTCCATCAGGATCATAATCGTTATTCAAAACATTCAGTCCGGTAGCCACACCAGTTTGCATACTAACCATATCATCAGTGGCTACTGGGGGTAAGTTTTCAACAATGATTGTGACTGTTGCTATTGCTGTTTTACCAGATTCATCAGCGATGGTATATGTGAATGTCTCAGTGCCGAGGAATCCATCATTGAGAGCAAAACTGAGGTTGCTGCCATTATTGGAAACCGTTCCACTAACCGCAGGCTGTGTCACTTCAATAATAGTTAAAACATCACCATCAGGATCGCTGTCATTACTCAATACATCCAGCATCATAATCGCTGTGGTGCTTGGGACATTATAACTGTCATCATTGGCAACAGGTGTCAGATTCAAATAAACTTTGTCACTTAAACTGGTGTTAGTTTCGGTTTCTTGATAGTTATACACATCGACAGTACGTTTGTGTTTAGCTGGATTTCTTAAAGCTCGACTAATCCATGCAGCAGGTGCTTCGACTTCTTTGCTCACCCATTTCATTGGCAAATCATCATCAGCAATGTCAACTTCTTGAAATTCTTCTTCGATGGTTAAAAAGCTGATTTCAACACGACGATTTTTAACTTTTTCTACAGGATCATCATTATCAAATTTAGGCTGTGTTTCTCCTTTTCCTAAGGCAATAATGGCATCCTCAGCTACACCATTTGAAACCAAGAAATTTTTAGCGCTATTAGCTCTACGTTCCGATAAACTTTGGTTATAAGCACGGGATGCAATATCACAGGTGTGACCGACAATCTGTATAGTGCTGGCTAAATCTGTGTCACGAAGTTTCTCAACCAGCTTAAACAGTTCAGCTTGCGCATCACCCCTGATTTCAGCTGAATTGAGATCAAAAAAGGCTGTAGATGATAAGTTGATTTCATGTTGTATGACTTTACGGTTCTCAAGTTTGAGTTGTGCTAAACGCTCTGTATCAATGACTTGAATTTCTTCATACACCTTAGCAGGTTGATGATTCTTACCAAAATCATAACGATACATCAAATTAGCACGAGTGTCCGATTTATCGGTTTCAAACTGCCCACTTTTGTCGACTTGCTCAATATTTAACGCCAAGCTATGCGGTGAATCCTGAAAATATTTTTCCAAACTGATACTGGCTGCCAATTGGTCACTGCCATAATCCCCTTCCTCATAATCAAGTCCACCAGTTAGACGAAGCAAGCCTTGATCAAAGTACTTACCCAAACGACCTCCAATACCCCAATCATATGGATGTTGATATTGACGAATGATGGTCTCGATGGTTTCCACCTGGACAAAGTCTCCAGTAACATCGGTTCCAAAAATATCATTATTAACTAAGCTAACTGCCGTGTTGGCCAGGCGCTCGCCAGTGATCGCTTTACTGCCATTGATATTCCAGAAAAAATCCCGAGCCTCTGTACCAAAGCCTAAAGTGAATTTGCGGTCATCAAATGTGTTTTGATCTACCGCTGCAAAGTACTTCCATATCCGCAAATTGTCTTCATTGGTAATCAGCTGGGCTTTTTCTTTGGCACCTGATAACCGGTGGTAGTCAAGTTTTAAACCTGCCGCACCATCAGAATACCAAAACTCGCCCATCCAATTTTGATCCCAGTCTGTATTAAACGATTTGAGAAAATCCGCCATGATTTCACCCTCATCGTCAATGCCTATACCCAAACGAGTGTCATCACCAGCATAGTTAAAATTCATCTGATCATTAGATCCAGATAAGGTAGCCTGATCTTGACATAATGCCGAAAAAGGCGTCAAAGCGATCGCTAAAAAGAGGTTTAATTTGGTATTCATATGGTAATTATAATAGTGATCCAAAGTGTTAAAAAAACCTCATCCATAAAAGACCCAAGAATCAGTTATCAGGGACGTATTACACCTGTAACTCATAGTGAGCGATGAGGTCTGTGAATTCATTTCGTTCATGTTAGCCCGGCGATTATAAACGTAAAAACTCAAGAATGCTACTTTCTACACCCCAAATCTTGTGAACACAGTACCAACTAACAAAGTGTTAACAAATTATTATCAAACCTCGAATTACTCCCTTAAGTTTTCGGCAAAAACAGTATGTAAAAGTGAACGGACCAAAATGAACAACAAACACCTTCAAACAACGAATTTGTGACGTAAGACATTGAATATCATCAATAATGACTGTAAGTACTGTGGTAAAATACTGCCAGTTTTTCATGTTCTTTGTTTTTTTAGAGACCTTTGCATCATTCTGAATCATTGAGAAAAAGTGATAAAATCTTTAAAGTTCAGGGAAGCAAATGAAAGTAATAGCTATTGCAAAGTTTGCTGACGCAGAAATTTAAGATTTTAGGCTTTATTATCTTGAGTCACGCTATATGCAAAGGTCCTTTTTGAGTTAAACCAGTTGAATGAATAATAAACTCGTTGTTTTTAACACATTAAGAGTGGCGCTGATATTCGCTATTGTGCTGTCTAACTTATCAGCTTTAATCGCTTTTTCATACCCGCATGCTCATTGGTCAAAACCTTTAGGCATTTATTCTGTGGTTTTTATTCTGTTATTTGTTTTCGTTATTTTGCTTGAGATTGTTTGGATACTCAACATGCGTAAAGTGCAAACTGATCGGTTGATTCGTAAAAAATATAGTTTAGCACTCATCATTTATGGTTTTTTCTTTGTCCTCGGGTTCTTCATTGTCTATCGAGTTTTATTAGGTTGAAATGACAGCTTGAAATGGTTGAATTCTACTTGATCACCATTGACAATGACTTGGAAAACATCTCCATAGTCTTTTTCAGACAGTTGTTTGATGGGTGCTTGTGTTAGATAAGATACTGCTTGTGGTGTGGTGTTGCTATGACCGACGACAAGTGTATTATGGTCAGTTGACTTAATGGTATTTATAAAATTTTGCAGTTGCATTGGATCATAAAGTTTAACTTTAATATTGTTTTGCGCAGCCAGAACAGCCGCTGTTTGCTGAGCTCTCTTGTAACTGGTGGCATATATGACCTGGATATTAGCATGACTCAAAAAATACGCCAATTGAGCAGCTTGCTGTTGACCTTGAAAGGAAAGAGGCGGGTTATGATCATCTATATTTTCGGTGACTTTCTCAGCATGACGCACAAAATATAGTGTCGCAGCATGGCTGATGACACACCACAACAAGAGGTTGAGCATTAATCCAAACTTGAGTGAATCATTCATGATAATGACGGTAATCAGCGATATCTAACATTAAGATATTATAAGCTATGATTTTGGTACAATGGCCTTTAATTTATTTGGGAGTATTGCGATGAAATATGGTTGGGTTTTGGGTTGTTTAGCTCTGGTTGCTTGTGCGACTTCTCCTACAGGAAGGAAACAGTTGATTCTGGTCAGTGACGCCCAAATGGTAGAAATGGGCATCACATCTTTTCAGCAAATGAAACAGTCTCAGCAAATAAGTCATGACCAAGAAGTCAATCAATATGTTCAATGTGTCTCACAAGCGGTCATCAAAGGACTGCCATTAAAATGGCAACAAATATCTTGGGAGGTGGTGGTTTTTGAGGAACCTTCAGCCAATGCTTTTGCCTTGCCTGGCGGCAAAATTGGTGTTCATACGGGGTTATTAGCTGTTGCGGAAACACCAGCACAGTTAGCTGCAGTGATCGGTCATGAAGTTGGTCATGTTATTTCATCGCATGGAGCTGCTCGAGTGTCTCAACAATTAGCTACAGAAATGGGTTTATCCGTAGCAGATGCTATGGTAAAACAAAAAATAAATGGATCAACCGAACGAGATTTATTGATGGCTGGTTTAGGGTTAGGTACACAATTGGGTATCTTGTTACCTTACTCTCGAAATGATGAAAGAGAGGCTGATATTTTAGGCATGGACTTCATGGCCAATGCTGGTTTTGACCCAGAACAGAATATTGTTCTTTGGCAAAATATGGCAAAAGCAGCAGGAGATAACAAACAACCACAATTTTTATCGACTCATCCGTTACCGGAAAGCAGAATTCAGCTGTTACAAAAAAGGTTACCGTTGGCAGTTCCTCTGTTTCAAAAAAGTCAACACAGCCCCGATTGTCATTTGTGATCAACATTGTCTGCAATCAATCTAGATTGGCCCTACTTTTGATGACTGGTGCTAATGTTTACAGTAAATAACAGAAGCGCTGTCATTGGCAGTAACAATCGTTAGTAGCTGGCAATGATGAGGGACAACCAACCATTGCAACTAATGCTTTATTTAATAATGAAGGCTCAATGATATTTTTATGACAACAATCACCATCTCTTTTTTTAAGTGAGCACTGTTAACCCCTATATTTCATTCAGTCTACAGCAGGCATCTTAGAAACTTTAAACCAGGACCAATTCTATGGCCTGGTTTAAATCTCCTATTTCAGTTAACCGTTCATTGAGCAAAAGACGGCTTATTGAGACTCTCAGTACCCAAAAACAATGACTAAGTTAGCAGCAACTTTCACAATGCTAATCAACCTTGATTCACTAAATTCATTACACATCACAGTATTTTTTACCGATTAACCAGTCTTGATTGCACATCTTTAAGCTGCTCCCAGGTGGCTTCAAACATTTGGCTGTTTTCAATATCTGGCAACTCTTGCCAAACCTGACGGTGTGTGGAAAACAGTTGATCTCCTTGGTTGAGCATATCCAATAAATGTTGTTGTGCCGAAAGAGCTGTATTGAAAAATTGTTGATCAACTAATCGGTTATTTCCACGTAAGGCCGCGCTGACTTGTGGGTTCGTCCAAAGATCTGGATAGAGAGCAGAAACAACATGTTCAATCTTTTTTCGTTGTGTGTTGTATTCAAAAACCGCAGAAGAAAGCTCTGAATCATTGGTACCTGCAAGGTTAACATTTGACAGCGTTCGATAAACTTGTTGTTGAACTTGATCATTGTGGAATGCAAATTGTTGCGTTACTTTTTGGTTAATTTCTGGCAGCTCATTAAAACTGATAAAGTGGGAATGGTTCTCGTCAGCTAATTTACTTTGCCAGCCCTCTCCTTCAACCCAATTGCTGTTTAAAACATGATTAACATCAATTCTTTGTGCCGTTAGAAAAGTGAGGCGGTTAGGGAAAAGCCCGTATGTTCCTCGATCTAATTGAGTAATGATTTGTTTACCAATGATAGGTAGAGGGCAAGGCATATCTAGAACTTCTTTGGTGTTTTCACCAAATAAATAAAGATGTCGGTTTTTTCCTACGATTTGCTTACTAAAAACTATTTGCTCATCATATTTTCCTATCAGTTGAAATGATAGTTGCCCTGTGTAGTTAGCAATTTTGTTATTGTTTAAATGCGTCCGTTCTGCTGCCCTTTTTCTCCATTGCACTTGGTCATAGCAAATCTCCAATGTTCCAAGACCTAACTGTTGTGCCATTTTTAAATGATTGGGGAATAAGTCTAATAATGAGCTACTGGCCTTTAATTCAATGAATGCCCCACAAGAATTTTTAACATCACAAGGTGAAATATACACATCTTGAGGTGACAACTCAGTGAACTGTGTAACTGGTTTAAAGAAATCGACCTGGCTACCGGCTGCAAGATGGTTCACACGATAGTTCTCAAGATATTGAATAATTGCCTTCTTGAGTTGTTGCCATTGTGTTTTCAATTGTTCATATTGATTATTCAAAACCACACGGGCAGTCAAACATTGACTGTTTTGAAAAATTTGCTGGCCCTCACTCAAGAGGTGGCTAGTTTGTTCTGGTGCTGGCCATGCATTACTTAACCCTGGCCATCGGTCATGAAGCCATGCAAAGGTTTCTGCAGCCAACAACCACTCTAAAGGATTTGATTTTTTCTGAATCTGACTACGACAATCTGTATCGCTTAGACTGTTAATTGGTATGTAATTGATACTTTGAAAATAGGGTGTCTGTAATACTCGAGACCATGCCTCTGAGTTTTCTAAAATCATTAACTCACCAGACAACACAGTTGACTGTGCTTCTCGCAACCCCCAATTAGCCGCTTCATTTATGCAGCTAATAAACTGTTCATTGGTGATGGGATCAGGTGGCAGTATCATTGCAGGTTGGCTTAAGTTGAGACAAACTTCAAGCTGGTTGTTAATAGTCCTACGAAGTGGGTGGTTAGCATAATTGGCAGGATCTGAAGTCTTCCAAAGATAAACAAATAAGGCCTGGTTAAGCTGGGTATTGAAATGGTCTGGGTTTTTGAATTTTTTAGGCAACTCGATCAATAACAAAGTAAGTACTGAATTGATTGTATCATCAACGTAATTGATGCTTTCTGTCTGAGATATCCACCAGCTATTGGCTTCAGTGATGACTTCAGTAAATGTCAATTGAATTCCAGCGCCCAATAATTGGGTACTGAATTCAATTTGCTGATAAATGTCTATCCAATCTTGATAATATGCAAGCAAATTGCCTTGTTCTCGATGCCAAGATTGACGTAAAAGTGCGGTGGTCAATCGAGAATGTATCCCTTGGGCATTGCTCTGTGCTACGATTTGATATGTTGGTCTTTTTTCTTTTAATAGACTGAGTACTGTTTGTAACAATATACCTTGTGAGTTGAATTGAGGTGGTTCTTTAAAGTTTGGAATTGTTAGCCAGTTTAATTGTTGGTCAGTGTGTTCTAAAATCTGCCGCCAATGTTGTTGTAAATTAACAAATATACTGAACTTTTGACTTTTGGAAAGATTCTGTATACCTAAATCGACCAATGATGAACCTGGTATGTCAATTAAACGCCACTGATCGAGTGTCATACCATCAGTGTATTGGATCAGCCACTGACCAGCATAAGCATGACTGTTTACAGTAGGAAAATCGTTTAACGGTTCCACATTATGATCTAACACCATTCGCCATTGTTCTGCTAATTGTTCCCCTGTGCTGAATGAATGAGTCAATTGCCAGGCTGACTGAGTTAAGTATACGGCACGATTGACGTCACCAGTGAGTTGTAAATAGTGACCAATCATAGCACCATCTGCTTTTGAAAATTGGGATGTCGAATCGGTAGTGAGATCCTGTGCAAAGACTGAACATGTCAATAACAAAATCATTAATGTAGTTAGATTTTTCATGATTCAATTATATCGAGATCATTGCTTGGGTTTTCCGAGTTTAATGGGACTGAATGAAGAATAGCAGATTAAGGCTGATACCGCAGCTAATAGAATTAATTTTATAAAAATATTCTCAGTTAAAACCCGAAAATAAATGTTATGACATCCCTAATCGGTAATGAATTTAATGAGAGAACTCACTTCTAGACCAGCATTAAAAGGATCAAACATCTGTTCTAAAAAAGCGCTAAAATAGGCAAAAAACAATCTATAACTGATGAAACAATTGAAAATCATTACCACTGGGGGCACGATTGATAAATTATATTTTGATGATTTGAGTGAGTATCAAATCGGAAAACCCGTCATTGATGAACTGTTACGATCATTCCAAGTGGGTTTTGAGTTTGAAGTGGTACCTTTGTTGAAAAAGGACTCTATTTACCTAACAGACGATGACCGTGAATTGATCAGAAAAGTGATAGAAAAATCAAGCGAACAACATTTTCTGATTACCCACGGTACAGATACCATGATAGAAACAGCTAAATACTTACAGGGAATTCCAGACAAAACCATTGTCTTAACGGGTGCATTAACCCCTGCCCGATTTAATTCAACTGACGCAATATTTAATATCGGTTGTGCTGTTTCAGCAGTTCAAACTCAACCAGAAGGTGTTTGGGTAGTCATGAGCGGACTAGTTTGGGAGCCCGATAAAGTGCGTAAAAATCGTCAAGCCAATTGTTTTGAGAGTATATAAAATGGCCAATATTTTAAGAATTCATCCAGAGAATCCTCAACCTCGTAGCATTAAAGCAGCCATCACCACAGTTCGAAATGGCGGTTTGATCGTATACCCAACCGACTCTGGTTATGCCATCGGCTGGAGTTTAGATAATTTAAAGGCGGCTAAAATTGTTGCACAAATCAAAGGCACTGATATACAAAATCAATACACCATGATGTGTGAAAACATTTCACAAATGACCGACTATGTGTTGGTTGAAAATATGGCTTTCAAATTAATCAAGCAGCACACACCTGGCCCTTATACGTTCATCCTACCTGCGACTAGACGGGTGCCAAAAAAACTCCAACATCAAAAAAGAAAAACCATTGGTGTGCGTATCGCTGATCATCCAGTGGTTTCCTCGCTATTAGCAGAGTTGGGAGAGCCAATGATGTCTTCAACCTTAGAGTTCCCAGACGTAGCGATATACGAATTGGATGTGGAAGACATTAATCTCAAAGTAGGTAATCGAGTTAATACCATCATTGAAGCCGGTTATACAGCACAAGAACCGACTACTGTAATTGACCTATCCGAGGGCAAGATAGATGTGATAAGAGAAGGTAAGGGGGAAGTGGATTTTGTCTGATATTGAGCACAAACTTATACCTCAACAACATGAAATGTCATTTGCCTTAGTTGAAGGTAAACCTTTTACAAAAATGCCGGTGGATTTATATATCCCTCCGGATGCGCTAGAGGTTATTTTAGAAGCCTTCGAAGGACCACTAGATTTACTGCTGTATCTGATACGACGTCAAAATTTAAACATTTTAGACATACCCATTCTCGACATTACTCAACAATATGTAAAATATATTGAACTGATGCATCAGCTTAATTTTGAATTGGCTGCCGAATATTTGGTGATGGCTGCCATGCTCGCTGAAATCAAGTCACGTATGTTGTTACCAAAACCCCAATCAGAAGATGAGGAGGATGAAGATCCACGTGCTGAGTTGGTACGTCGATTACAGGAATATGAACGTTTTAAACAAGCAGCAGAGGACATTGATGAGTTGCCTCGACTTGGTAGAGACTTTCAAGTCCTTTCGGCTTACGTTGATGTGAGTCAATTCCAAGCTGATGACTCACAAGTGGAGTTGCGTGATTTGTTGATGGCTTTTAAGGATGTGATGGCACGCGTTGATTTAAAAGCATCGCATGCCATCGAGCGTGAACGACTCAGTGTCCGGAGCCGTATGAGTGTCGTTTTAAATTCATTGCTGAAAACAAAAACAGTTCGTTTTGGTTCTCTGTTTACAAAAGCAGAAGGAAAACAAGGTGCTTTGGTTACTTTTTTAGCTGTTTTGGAACTTTTAAAGGCACAATCCTTAGAATTAGTGCAAAATACGCCCTTTGGAGAAATTTACTTAACACAACCAAAGTCAATAAATTGAACTGGTGGTTTTCGTTTTTGTATGACTTAAGTTCAGATGGAAATTAAGGAAATTAAAAACATTGTTGAAGCGGCATTGATGGTTTCTGATCAACCCATATCAATCAAACAACTACTGTTGCTGTTTCCTGAGCAAGAGCTAACAGCTAACGACATCAACCGAGCCATTAACGCATTGGAAAATGACTATCATGGCCGTGGTATTGAATTAAAGAAGCTGGCCAGTGGCTACCGATTACAAACATCTGAGTCTATACAACCCTGGCTGCTCAACTTGTGGCAGCAGAAACCCAAGAAATTATCAAGAGCTTTACTTGAGACTTTGGCTTTGATTGCCTATCGACAACCCATCACTCGAGGTGAAATTGAAGATGTCAGAGGCGTGGCTGTTTCCAGTAAAATAATCCATTACCTAATGGATAGAGAGTGGGTCCGGGTTTTGGGATACCGGGACGTTCCTGGTAAGCCAGCGATGCTAGGAACCACTCAAATTTTTCTTGATGATTTCAATTTGGCTTCTTTACAAGAGTTGCCCTCATTGGCTGAAATCAAAGATATAGAGACACTGGAGCCAGAACTCTTTTTTGACATAGATCAAACGCCAACAGCGACTCACTCTAAGGACGAGTTGAATGAATAACACGACTGACCAAGAAGTATCACCACACACAGAGCGGATTCAAAAAACCTTATCTAGGTGTGGCCTGGGGTCCCGACGACAGATTGAAACAGCCATCAAACTAGGACAAATAACAGTCAATAGAAAATCTGTACAGCTGGGGCATAAGCTACGGGCAGGTGACAAGTTAATATGGAAAAATAGGACATGGCTGGTAGATACTGAGCAAGTTTTTCCCAAAGTGTTGATATACAACAAACCTTTGGGGCTGGTGTGTACACGGCGAGATGAAAAGGGACGTCCGACCGTTTTTGATAAGTTGCCAGTCATTAAGGGCCAACAGTGGTTCAACATTGGTCGGCTTGATATCAATACCACAGGTTTGCTTTTATTCACCACAGATGGTGACTTTGCTCATCATATGATGCATCCCAGTACCAATATTGACCGTGAATATGCTTGCCGTGTTTTTGGTGAAGTGACTGATGATGTCATTCAAAATTTATTGAGTGGTGTAGTACTTGATGATGGTCATGCCAGGTTTAGTGACATTCAGGCTGCAGGCGGTGAAGAGCGCCATAATAGATGGTTCCATGTGGCATTAATGGAGGGTAAAAACCGAGAAGTTCGACGCTTATGGGAATCACAAGGACTACAAGTCAGTCGTTTAAAAAGAGTGAGGTACGGTGGTGTCTTTTTACCCAAAAACTTAAGGCAGGGACAATCTCGGGAATTATCAAGCAAAGAACTCGACATTTTGTTTAAAGACACACATTACACACCAGCATCACAAACTCTTGTGGTTAACTCGATACGAAAAAGTCATCGTTAAAGACCATTTATAAATTACCACTTAAATGGTGGTTTTTTGCGCCAATACTGAATCAATAAAAATCCAGTGAGGGCTCCACCTAAGTGAGCAATATGCGCAATCCCATCTTGCTGAGTGGTCAAACTGGAATACAGTGCAATCCCAGCGATGATCATCACAAAATATTTAGCTTTAATCGGTATTGGTGGCAATACCAACATGATGGTATGGTTGGGCCACATCATTCCATACGCAATGAGTAAACCGTATACTGCACCTGAAATACCAATCGCAGCAGCAGGACTCAGCAAGGCATTTGCCAGGCCCGATCCAAGTATACAAACAATGATAAACAACGCATAACGTTTTTCTCCCCAATAATGTTCTATCTGTGAGCCAAACATCCAAATGGCAAAACCATTGAAAAAAAGATGCATCAAGTTGCCATGCAACATGGCATAGGTGATCAACTGCCAAGGATAAAACCATTCACTATTGATTGGATACAAAGCAAAATAACGATGAATAATATAAAACCCATTCGGTTTGATGATATGTAGAATTTGTTCTGTTAAAAACATCACTGTGATAGCAATCAAAACATTGCGTGTTACAGGAGGGATATTGGCTATTGGGTTTTGGTTGTTCATTGCTGTTGGGGAACGAAAATCTCTATTAGCTGAGCAGGTATTGTAAGGCCATCTTGAGCTAAATCAAGCTGCAGTTGCACTACAGTAGCAGGAGAAAACGCAGGTGTAAGTTGTTGACTAAGATATTCACAAAGTTGACTAATCGTTGGATTATGTCCCACCAATATTAGATTTTCAGCAGCATATTTATTGATTTGCTGGCACCAATCTCCAACAACACAACCATACAATTCAGTTAAAGGTGTGATTACAGGTTGCGATGACAACTGTTGAGCAACACAGTGGCTGGTCATGAGTGTACGTTTTGCGGCAGAAGTGACTATATGACAAGTGCCATACTCTTTGTTTTTTTCAATGAAATCTCCACTTTCTTTGGCTTGTTGGCTCCCTAGTTCGGAGAGTATGCGATTGTAATCGTCACTAGCATGTAAGGGCGAGTGTCCATGCCGCATAATAAAAAGGTTAATTTTCATAATTTCGCAGCTTCTATGAACATATCTTTTACTAACTCAGGGTCGAATTGACTATCCATCGTTGCTATTTTCTTTGCGATCGTTTTGATATGCTTTGCATTGTCTGATTTTTCTTTTTCAAAAACGGCACTGCCAAGTTTAGAGTGGAACTGTTGTTGATCAAAAAAATAGGCTATCTGGGCTTTAGAAAAAAAAATATGCGCAGGTATCTGTACTTTCTGGTGAGTAATTAATTCTTCATATACTCTTATTGCTGACAGCGCATATTGGTATAAGGGTAAACTGACATTCGCAGTATCAATATCACAAGCCAAGTAAATCAGCTCTTCATCATTTGCTGATAGATGTAACTGAGATAATAATGTTTGAGATAAGTTACCTTGGAAAAAATTGGTGCTTCTCTTGCCACCTATACCAAAAGTACTGGCATGAATCATGGTTTTCAGTAATATCAATCGATGAGGATTCCATAACTCGCTTTCGGAGTATCGACTAATCAACCGCTCAATCTCATAGTAGCTAGCAGATTCATTAGCACCAACCAGAGAATCATCATTGTTATCTTTTGGTGGCTCTGCCTGGCGTAAGTCATGGGCTGCAGCAAAAACAGACAGTATAGCCCATCCTTCAGCAGTAATTTTATTAGGTGCATATTGATGACAACGAATGAGTCGTTGCAATAATTCGCTTATGTGCCACTCATTATGATAAGCACGGGGACATTTATTTAAATGACCATTCCGTAAAGCCATTCGAGCATAACAAATAGTGACAACTTCTTTTAATTCATCAAGCCAGCCACAGTTTTTAAACTGAACATCTGTCCACTTATACCAGAAATCAAGTTTGACGTCATTCGATGGTAAAGATGATAAAAGCTCTTGTGCGGTTGTTGAAGTAACTATACGAGTTTCTACTTCATCCACTTGTCCTATATCAGTCATCTAAGATCAGTTCGCCAAATACGCATTTTTGAGTTTAACATAATGATCTGCTGAATATTGGAGTGATTCGATCTGTTGAGTAGTTAAGTCTCTGACTTTCCTTGCAGGATTACCAACCCACAACTCACCAGATTTGATGACTTTCCCAGGTGGTAATACACTACCCGCGCCTAGCATACTATACGGTTCTATTTGTGCCTGATCCAATACCGTAGAACCCATACCTATTAAACAATAATCTCCAATGATGCAGGCATGGAGTATCGCTCCATGGCCTATAGTTACACCTTCTCCAATCAGCAGTGGTCCACCATTCGGGCTATAGGGGCCAACATGAGTTACATGTAATATACTACCATCCTGAATGTTGGTCCTACGACCAATCTCAATAATATTCACATCCCCTCTAATAACGGTCATTGGCCAGACAGAAACATCTTCAGCAATGGTTACTTTACCAATGATCACTGCTGAATCATCTATGTAAACAGCTTGGCCAATTTGGGGTTGTGTATTTTGAAATGACCTAATGTTCAAGTAAATAGCTCGTGTTAAAACAAGCGCCCACTTCGGGGCGCTTGTCATCATTATTCATGATCAAAAATCAACTGTTGAGTCGATAACTAAACCTTTATTGGTGAAGTTAATTCCAGCTGATGCCTTTTTCCAAAAAATGGTATTCAGCACTACATCTTTTTGAATCATTAAATCTTTCTTTATGTCCTCTGGCATGCCTGGCATTTCAGCCATGGCAAAGATTTGTTGCATAATGTCTTTATAACCAGCACCAGTAGCAGTAAACGACATCAACTTAGTTTCACCATCTGATCGAACTAATTGGCTTAAATCACCACCATCCGGATGCCCTATAGACAAACCAATGGCGTGATCAGACATTGCGCCAAAAAGATGCTCTGCGGAAAAAGGAATATCCTTACCAGAAACAGGTAGTTTATCTCCCAAGTGTATCAGTGTGCCATCAGTATTTAATTCAATTTCAGCTAACTGTGGCAACATCATCTGAGCCATTCCCATCAATGCATCAGGATTATCCACAGCCACCAGCATTTGAGCTTGAATGTTTTCGACAATTTTTTCGGGCTGTCCTGAGTCCACAGCAGCAGGGTTCAATTTTAAACCTTCAAGGCTATATGAGATGCCTTTAAAATTACTGACCATGGGAGGCAATGGCTGGCTGACTTGTGCCAATATATTATGGGCATTTTGATTTAATAGTGTTAGGTGTTCACACTGATAAGGCGAATCTACCAAAGCTTGTGCATATTTTTGAGCCAGTTTTTTTGCTGCAAGAATGTCAAAGCTTAAGCCAAAACTAATAGCAGAATTTTGATTATTTTGGGGTATGCGTCCAGCCAACTGAGACAAGTCCGTACCTAATTCAGTGCTGGTTTCAAAAATCATACTAATACCATAAGAATCATCAGTAACACTGGTCATACCAGCTACTAATCGAGGCATATTAGCAATAATGTCAGTAAATTCAGTTTTACAACTGGCTGACAACATATTGTCCTCAACTTGCAGGAAATTCAATAGTACCGAATTATGTTTGCTGGGGTTAATGAAATAATCTGCCATTTTAGCAATATCTAAAATAAATAAATCATCAAGAACAAATTGATGTTTAGTTTTAGTCGCTCGTAATGCACTTTGGTCTTGCATCAAGCTGATTGTGGGCTTGTCGACTCCCAGTAATCTATTGACCAATTGATCTTTAATAGGGGTAGGTGCGGCGGTAACCACCAAATAGTCATTGTCTAATGCAACCATAAAAGTCAGCTGATGATTACCAGTCTCTCTTAATTTAATACCACTGACATCACTGATTTGGAATGGTAGATTAAATTCGGAAGTAAGATCACTGAGCATCTGTTCCATTTTGTGACCATCAGCCAGTTTAAGACGCAAAACAGGAAAAAGATCAACGGCATATAACGCATACTGTGTTTGTCCCATTTCAAAACCCAAGTTGGCCCAATCGCCATTAACCAACCATTTATCTACAAACGGTTTGATCTTATTTTGAACATGTTCAGCATCTTTACCTCCCTTGGTAATTATTGATTCTAGACCTTGGTCTATCATGCTACTCATATAGGTTTTAGTAGACTCCATATATTTTTCCATGGCGTCTTTGTACCCCTGAGGCAATTGATCAAAACTTAACCCACCGAGCCCCAATAAAGGTGATTGAGCAGGCACAAAACTGAGAATTTCAGCCTGACTGACAGTTAATGCTGCTGGCGCAGCTACTTTTTTTTCGACCGAATCATCACTACAAGCAGTTAGACCTGCAGCCAATACGGCCAACATTAATATTCTTTTCATTCTTTTTCTCCAAGTGTTTCTACAATTAATACTGTACCATCAATGTCCGTTACCTTGACTTTGGTGTCAATAGGTGCATCCTGACCTCGGACTTTCCAGGAAGAATCATCGACATTGATCTTACCCGCTCCATTGACGATCGGTTGAATGAGTTGAAATGTTCTTCCTATGTACTGGTGACCGCGCTTGTTGAGTGTTGGCCGAGAGCTTTTCTTATCTCTTTTTTTGTCATATTGGTGCCAACCAATAACAGACAAAATTGAAATAATGGTAAACAGACCAACTTGTGCCTCCCAACTCATGTCAAACATCCACAATAACAAAGCTGTGATAGTGGCAGAAAAGCTGATCCATAACAAATAAACAGTCCCTGAGAACATTTCAAAAATCAACATAGCCACTGCAATGCTGAGCCAATGCCAAGGAGTCAGATTGATCAGGATAGCTAACATTTTATGTCCCTTTGTTACTTTTAACTTCTTTTGCCAGTTCGGTAATACCAGCCAAGGAAGCTAATATATTGGTGGCTTCCATGGGTAAGATCATGGTTTTCTGGTTTTGTGAATCAGCAAACTTACCAAAGGCTTCCAGATATTTTTGGGCTACGAAATAGTTAATGGCTTGTACATTTCCGGACGCGATGGCTTTTGAGACCATATGTGTGGCTTTGGCTTCAGCTTCTGCTTGTCGTTCTCGGGCTTCAGCTTCGCGAAATGCGGCTTCTTTCAAACCTTCTGCTTCGAGAATGGCTGACTGTTTCTTGCCCTCTGCTCGCAAAATTTCAGATTGTCTATGACCTTCAGCTTCCAAAATTTCGGCCCTTTTATCACGTTCCGCTTTCATTTGGCGGGCCATCGCTGACACTAAGTCATGAGGAGGTCTAATGTCTTTGATTTCGATTCTTGTGACCTTTACGCCCCAAGGTGAAGTAGCTTCATCAACCACAGCCAAAAGTCTTTGGTTGATCTCATCACGTTTTGACAATGACTCATCAAGATCCATAGCTCCCAATACCGTCCTGATATTGGTCATAGTCAAATTCAAAATGGCATACTCTAATCGATTAACTTCATAAGCCGCTTTAACAGCATCTAAAATTTGATAAAAGACCACACCATCAACCGTGACCACAGCATTGTCTTTAGTAATGACCTCTTGTGAAGGAACATTGGTAACCTGTTCCATCATGTTAATTTTACGGCCAATTCGGTCCATAAAGGGTATTTTTAAACCCAGTCCTGGAGTAAATAATTTTTTAAACTGACCAAATCTTTCTACTGTGTATTCATGTCCTTGTGGAACAATAACAAACACGCTTTTGAGGAAAATAACCCCAAAAATAATTAATATGCCATAAAAAATTTCAGATCCCATACCTTTCCTCCTAACCTTATGTGAAATCTACATATCGGCAATCTTGTAGCCTAATACACACATGTATTTCGGGCACCCATTCTAATCGAATGCAGTGTCGTTGTAACGCAATTAACTTCAATTATGGTAACTGATTGGCAAAATATTCTCATGTGCCATTAGTGACAGCAGCGAGGCCGCAATAATTAGTCAAACCTGAAAAATGCATAACATTATTGTTAACTATCAAGAGTTACTGCAATTTTGCATATTTTTTCGACCAGGAAACAGGTGTCACAATGCATTTTTATTCGCCGCTTCCATGCGGCTCTCAGGCTAACGTGAAAAAATTTTCCAGAAACTTTTTTATGGTCGATGGTGTGGCACAAGGACGTGCCACCTTGAGCCATCAGGCTCAAGTAAGGTCAAAAAACATCAGCAAAATCACACTTTTGCGCTTAAGTGTTTTTTTGACCAATGCTGGAAAAGGCCAGGATGGACTTTTTCAGGACTGACTAATTAAACGTGAATAATGCGAATCGAAACGAAGTCCCTTACTTCACAACCAACTAATTATTTTTTCTTTGAATTTGGTGAAAGGTGCTCGAACCAGATTATTGACATTCAGTCGTGATTGATAGTAAATCGATTTCATATGACTCATGGCTTTGAAGCCTTCGTATCCGTGATAAGCACCCATGCCACTAGCGCCTACACCTCCAAATGGAATGCCTTTTTGAGCATACTGTACGAGTGTTTCATTAACGGAGAAACTGCCTGATTTACTGTTATTTTGAACCAGTTTAATGTTTTTGCGGCTGTTGCTGAATAGATATAATGTTAAGGGTTGGTCTCTTTGTTTTATGAACTGTAACGATGCATCCAATGAAGGGCTAGTAATGACAGGTAATATTGGACCAAAGATTTCTTCTTGCATCAACCGACTGTCTATCCGAGGATCGTCGACTATAACGGGCGTTAAACAATGTCCTGTCGATTTATCACCTAATGGTAAAATGATTTTTTCTTTTGGAATATCTATTAATAATGACTGTAACCTATTGTAGTGGCTGTCATTGATTATATGAGTATAGTCTGGGTTATCAGTCACATTCGGGTAACTATCTTTTAGTTGGTCACTGATGGCCTGAATCAGTTTGTCTTTACAATCAGGATTCACCAGAATGTAATCCGGCGCGATACAGGTTTGACCTGCGTTAAACCACTTACCACCAACAATACTACGAGCTGCTTTTTTCAAGTCGTAATTATCGTCAATCAATACCGGTGACTTACCCCCAAGCTCCAATGTTACAGGCGTAAGGTGTTCAGCGGCATTTTTCATGATGATTTTGCCCACAGCGGTAGAACCTGTAAAAAGGATATGGTCTAACGGTAACTGACTGAACTTGGAGGCCACTTCAACATCACCCAGTACTACATACACTTGATCATCAGAAAAAACTCGATTGACTATTTTTTTAATCAAAACAGCAGTTTTGGAGGTTATTTCAGAGGGTTTAATCATGATGCGATTACCTGCTGCTAAAGCAGCAGCCAGTGGCGCCATAACCAAATTAAATGGGTAATTCCATGGGGCCATGATTCCTACCACACCAAGAGGTTGGGCAACGACAGCTGTTTTAGATGGATAAAATTGCCAATGACTGTGTTCAATAACAGGCCGTGACCACGATTTCAGGTGTTGACGGTTGTGTTTGATTTCATTAATTGAAAGCATCACCTCAGCCAGTAACGTTTCTTGTGAACAACGATGTTCAAAATCCATATTGATAACGTCAATAATCTCTTGCTGATGGGCTTTAATTTGAGTCGCTAGACGGCTCAACAGTTTCTCACGCTCGTTTATGGCCAACGGCGGTAATGATTTCATTCGGTTAAATTGTTCAGATAAATTCATGTCAATACAGTAGGTAAAATAATGGTGACTTGAGCGCCATTATCGTGGTTGCTAACAGTAATTTCACCTCCATGTTCCTCAATGATTTTTTTTACGATAGCCAAACCAAGACCTGAACCGTTAATTTTGGTGGTTTCATAAGGTTCGAAAACTTGAGCAAGATTTTGTTGCTGAAACCCTTGGCCATTGTCTTTGATAGTGAGTACTAATCCGCGTGTATCTTGCTCACTACTTATGTTTATAATGACTTCACCTGACTTAACACTTTCTTGCGCATTCTTGATTAAGTTAGTTAATAACTGAGTCATTCTCCCTTTATCTAGCAGCAGATTAGGTTCAGGATCAATTAAATCAAGAGTAAACTGGATACCCGGGTGCGATATGGAGTACAAATCAACCATTTCATTGATCAATACATTCAACCCACCTAATTCCTTTTTTAATTCGGGAGGTTTTGCATAATCAGAAAATGCGTTGACTAATTTTTTTAGGTTTTCAACTTGGGATACGATGGTTTGCGTAGCTCGATTAAGGATTTCATCCTCTTCTTGGCTAAGTTTTCCTGAAAATCGCATCAACATCCGCTCGGCCGATAATTGGATAGGCGTCAAAGGATTTTTAACTTCATGGGCAAGACGCCGAGCTACTTCGGACCAAGCTGCATCTCGTTGGGCTTGATTAATGATGGTTTGATCATCAAAAGCAACCACATGCGCACCCCGTTCAATTTCATCGCTGCTTATATGACTACCACGGACCAATAAAACCCGCCGTAAAGAATCTTCAGCAATCAGTACCTCCTGCTGCCAATGAGAAGTTTTGTCTTTGGCTTTTTGTTTAATCAGCGCCACCAGCGGTTGTAATGTTGGATTCCTCATTGCCAAGAAATCAATATTTTGATTAATTAAACTTTGTTTTCCTAGATGAAGGATGCGATTGGTTGAATCATTACTGAGACGAATCAACTCATCAGCATCAATGCTGATCACTCCACTGGAAATATGTGACATGACCTTCTCAAGATAGGTACGTTGACCTTCTGCATCAGATTGAGCTCGATGAGCCAAAGCACTGGCTTGTGCAATTTCAGTAGACATGGTATTAAATGATTTCACCAAAAAACCCAGCTCGTCTCTGGATTCAACAGGAATGATTCGACTGTAGTCACCTTCTGCAATGGCCTGCGTGCCTTCTGATAAAGACTTGATGGGAGCAACTAGTCGACGGGCTGATGAAAAAGCCCTTAAGATCGCTAAAAAGACACTGATCAGCAATACAATGGTAAGTATAATCACAAAGGTCTTTTCAAGCTGCTCACGTTGATAAGCCTGTTTATTATATTGGTGAAATTGGGTTTCAATATTGGCGGCTAAAGTTTCGAATTTACTGGGTATCGGGAATACCGCTTGAAGAATACGCTTTGGACCCAGTTGTAGACCACCAGAACTGGTTTCAATAGGTACTGCCACCCTGATTTGTAACCCTTTATTGTCAATTGGCTCTGGTTTTGCATAATTACGACTTTGGTTCACCTCATTCAGTACCCGTGAAGGGATTAGCATCGGTACGAATTGTGTCGGATCAATGATGCTGGAGGCCAGTAATTGACCATCACTGCTGTGTAAACTCAAGGCAGTTGCTTGGCTTTGGTCTAGCAAACGATCTAAATAGATGGTTTGTCGTACTGGTTCAATATTTGCTAATTGATCCGCCATATCCTTACCATCATTCAAGTGAGTGCGAGTTTGTGTTTCTAAAAAAATTTGTCCTAATTCAATGGTATCGTTAAGCGCACTTTTAATTTCAACATTAAACCAAGTGTCAATGTATTGAGTGACCATGAGATTAGCGAAAAAATAAACAACAATCACAGGAGGGATAGAAAGCCCAGCAAACATAACAACCATTCTGGTTGTTAGCTGAATACCCGGTTCCGCTTGTTTACGCCTAATCATTAACCAAACGATGCGTTGAACAATCAATAAAACCAATACCACAACTGCAATGATTGAAGCGCCAAACAACCACAAATACATGCGGTTGAATTGATCAGAACTTTGTATAGCGAAAATGAGAAAATACAAGGCCGCTAAAAGCGCAACGATTAAAACCAGAATCGGTACAGTTTTCGTCAACATTTGTCTCAATACAGAGTTCATGGTTTAGTCTCAATGATAGATTCAAACTGATCTGATTTGAATGTCCAGTCAGCAGAGAGCAATACAGGCAGTTGTAATGCAGAAGGCAAGGCTCCAGCATCTAACTTTAAACGCAATGATAAATAATCTCCATTAACAAGGTCTTCTTGCTGAAGTGTGAATTTAGTTTTTTGTGCCAAATGTCCCCATAGATCTTCTAACAAAACAAAACTGTGTCTCTCTTTATTCTTTAAATCGTGCAATTGATACTGACCGCTGAGAGAAAAGTAGCGAATTTGATAAGTTTGATGTTGTTGTGACAAAACCTCATCAAACCAAAAACCTCTTTTTTTGTTGATTTGTAACTTGGCGATTAAAGTCAGCTCAATGCCGTTATTAATAGCATCATCAATGACTTCACTACTTTCTATGTTATATTTCGGCTCAACCAACAAGACATTTTGGTGCCATGACTGCATGACCCGTTTGACCTGTATAGTGGCACTTTCTGCTTGACAGGTAAAAAATAACAAAACCATCATTAGCCGCCTCATGATTGACGCTCCAATAAACAATAGTAAAAACCATCCTGTTGGTTTGTGCCAGTAATAATTTGTTGTCCATATTGGCAACTAACTGCATCTGGTATTTCAAAATTCATAGGTTTAAAGTTTGGATTCTTGCGTAAAAACCTTCTTATTTGATGTTCATTCTCAACTTTAAAAACAGAACAAGTGACATACAGTAAACGACCGCCAATTTTGAGTATTTTAGCGTTCGTTTGCAGTATAGACTGCTGTAAATCTGTCAAGGGTGTGAGGTGTTCTGGTTGTCTCAATATTTTGATATCTGGGTTGCGACGAACCACACCTGATGCGCTACAAGGTACATCCAATAATATGGCATCATAAGCTTGTCCTGTATGCCATTGTTTTGGGTCACTGGCATCACCAATGATGAGGCGGCGTGCTTGTAAATCGAGTCGAGACAAATTGTCCATAATCAACCGCATCCGTTCTGGTTCTTTCTCTATCACATCTAGTCTTATACTTGGATTCATCTGTAACAAATGACATGTTTTTCCTCCTGGTGCAGCACACGCATCCAGTATCTGTTCATTGTCCTTAGGTTGTAATAATGTTGCAGCCCACTGAGCCGCTGCATCCTGGACAGACAACAATCCATCATTCAGATGTTGGGTAATGTCAGCAGTTTTTTCATCGCATAACCATGCTAATGACAGATAAGGGTGCAAACGACCAGGTGGTTTGGTCACGGATGTGTCACTCAAGCGCAACCACAGAGGAGGTTTTTGATTATTCGCTTGGAGTATATCAAGATAATGATCAGGCCAGTCTTTTTTTAAACAATCAATCCACCATTGAGGATGATTGTATAGGGTAGTGTCTTCTGCTGGCTGGTAATCAATATCATTCAACACTTTCTTTAGGATGCCATTAACCAAGCCTGAGGCCCATTGTTTTTTTAGCTTTTTACTGACATTAACGGCCTCATTGACAATGGCGTGGTCAGGTTTATTCAAAATGAATTTTTGAGCAACACTCATAGTTAACAGAATGGCAATGAGTTGATCCTTGACCGGCTTATAAATGAATTTTTTCCACCGATCTTCCATTTGTTGAAAATTGCGTAAAGTTTGGTAACAAGTGTTTTGAATCCATGCTTTGTCTTGTGATGATAAATCAGCAGGTAAAACTTGAGCTAATGCCTGTTTGATGTGTACTTGTTTATGACACACCTGATATAAAACATGGCAACTCAACAACCGGCTTTGACTCATGTATACCACTTGGCTTTATTAGCCATCAGCGAGGCCACGGGCATTCTCTTTTTACCTGGCTTTTGTATTTCCAGTAATGACAGTTGTCCTTCGCCACACTGAATATGCAATGTTTTTTTGTTAGCAAAACAAATCTCACCCGCTTTTTTATTTGAATTTGATGTTAAGACTTGAGCTCGCCAAATTTTTAAATGTTCATCAACTATTTGTGCATGACTGCCAGGCCAAGGATTGAAAGCGCGTACTTGACGTTGAATGTCTGTAGCTGGTTGTTGCCAGTTGATAGCAGCTTCTGATTTTTCTAATTTATGCGCATAAGTCACCAGCTCAGAGCTTTGGACTGTCGGCTGATCTAACTCTTTCTTTAGTAAAGCTTCAATGCAATCAACAATGGCCATGGCTCCAATTTCACTTAATCGATCATGTAAGCTTTGGCTAGTATCGCAATCATGAATAGATGTTCGATAAATACGAAAAACTGGGCCTGTATCAAGTCCTGCCTCCATTTGCATAATGCTGATTCCGGTGCTTTGGTCACCTGCTAAAATAGCTCTTTGTATAGGAGCAGCACCACGCCATCGAGGTAAAATAGAGGCGTGAATATTCCAGCAACCAAACTCAGGCATATCAAGTACAGCTTGAGGAATGATCAGCCCATACGCCACTACTACCATCAAATCCGCATTGAAAGAAGCAATTAATTGTTGTGTGACTTCGTTTTTCATATCGGTGGGTTGAAAAACTGGAATTTTTAACTCTTCAGCTGCCTTCTTAATGGGTGTTTTTTGTTCTTTTTGACCACGTCCCTTGGGTTTGTCTGGCTGAGTGAATACAGCAACAACATCATATCCTGTTGAGACCAATTGCTTTAAAGGAGCGATAGAAAATTCAGGAGTACCACAAAAAATGATTTTCATAATTCATCCAGAGGCAATGAAATTTGTGATGGTTTGATGCTGCCTTTGTCATGAAAAATGCGTTTGTATTCAGCGCGCGAGACCGAGACATAGCGTTCATTGCCACCTATTTGAATTTGAGCCCCTTGCTTTATGGCTTTGCCTTGATCATCAACTCGCACTACCATGGTTGCTTTTTTGCCTGTATGACAAATGGTTTTAAGTTCTTTCAATTCATCCGCCCACGCCAGCAAATATTGACTGCCTTCAAACAGCTCTCCTTGGAAATCTGTGCGTAAACCATAGGCTAAAACAGGGGTATTTAATTGGTCTACGATTTCACCCAACTGAAATACCTGTGCTTTGCTCAAGAACTGTGCTTCGTCCACCAGAACGCAATCTATAGGATGACTTTTTTTAACTAAATCAAATAAATTTTCATTACCCAGAAAAATAACTGATTCGGCTGAAATACCTATTCTGGATTTCACCACACCTTGCCCATAACGATTATCCAAAGCTGGTGATAAAATCAGAGTATTCATGCCACGTTCTCGATAATTGTGGCTGGATTGCAGCAGGTGTGTGGTTTTTCCTGCATTCATGGCGGAATAATAAAAGTAAAGTTTGGCCATCAAAGCGCAAGTTCTTGTCCAGAGAAAGAGCCATTTTACTGTATTTGTCAGTTTTTGGGCGTTTTGATTGCTGCTGAAACTCACAGACTCTTGAGACAATGACCATTTCAAATTTTACAAATAGCAAAAACGACTTTCATTGCATTAACTCGAACCCATTCTTATAATTCGGGATCTTTGATTAATTGGAATAAGTGATGTCTGTAGCTCCTTTGCCTTTTGCCAACGATTATTTGGCTGATGAAGATATTTTGATTAATCAATTAATTGATGCAGCCAATCCAGGTGCCAAAAAACGACTGATTATCAAGGAATTGGCTGAACACTTAGTTAATCAGGTTCGCAATCAAATCGATGAAATGGATGGCATTGATGCTTTTATGAAAGAATATGACTTGTCTTCTAAAGAAGGCATTTTGTTGATGTGCTTGGCAGAAGCTTTGTTACGTATTCCAGATAGAACAACGGCTGATAAGTTGATCCGGGATAAAATCGCTGATGCCGACTGGAAATCGCATTTAGGTCGATCTGATTCATTATTTGTCAATGCTTCTACTTGGGGGTTAATGTTAACAGGTAAAATTGTTGATATAGATGACTCTAAGAGAGGTCTGTCACGTGCTCTTGATAAATTCATCAACAAAACCGGTGAACCCGTGATCCGTCAAGGTATCCACAAAGCCATGCGAATGATGGGCAAGCAGTTTGTTATGGGACGAACCATCAAAGAGGCCATTAAAAGGGCCACAAAAAAAGGCTTTAAGGACTACCGTTATTCATATGACATGTTAGGTGAAGCCGCATTAACACAAACAGATGCTGATCGATATTTTGAAGCCTATATGTCTTCAATCGCCAGCATTGCTGAAGCCAACAATAAAAAACACATTCAAGATGCATCCAGCATATCAATCAAACTATCAGCGCTACATCCACGTTATGAGGTGGCCAATGCTGATCGTGTCTTGGCAGAGTTGGTCCCCAAGGTTTTAGCCATTGCCAAATATGCTCAATCTTTAAATGTAGCGGTCACCATAGATGCAGAGGAAGCGGATAGGTTGGAAATTTCCCTGCGTGTTTTTGAAAATGTTTTTCAACAGTTGACAGATTACCAAGGTTTTGGTCTGGTGGTCCAGGCTTATCAGAAACGCGCATTGAAAGTGTTGGAGTGGCTGGCTGACTTAGCCGAACAACGAGGCCGCTTGATTCCTGTTAGGTTGGTCAAAGGCGCATATTGGGATACCGAGATCAAAAGAGCACAAGAACAAGGCCTTGATCACTATCCTGTCTTTACACGTAAAGTGAACACTGATGTGTCTTACTTAGCCTGTGCTCAGTTTTTATTAGCGAACCGCAAACTCTTTTATCCACAGTTTGCAACACACAATGCCAATACGGTTGCTGCCATAGCTATTATGGCAGGTGACGGAGGTGGGTATGAGTTTCAAAGATTACATGGCATGGGTCAAGCATTACATCGCCAAACCATTGACCCCAACGGTCTTAATCGCCCAGTCAGAATTTATGCTCCAGTGGGTTCTCACGAAGATTTGTTACCCTATCTGGTGCGGAGATTGTTAGAAAATGGTGCCAACACTTCTTTTGTTAACCGCTTAACTGATCTCGATTTGAGCCTGGATGAAATTACCCAAGACCCAATCGCCAAAGTACGGAAAAATGATAGTCACAAGCACCCAATGCTGCCTTTGCCTAAAGACATCTTCGGCAGTGATAGGCTCAATTCACAAGGTGTTAATTTGGGTAATATGCAGGTTGTTAATGATTTGCAAGCTGATTTGGCTGATTATCAAGAAAACAGCTACTTTGCAGCAGGTTTAATTGCTAATAAAAACAGCAAGCAAGGCGAAGTTATAGAAGTGCATTCACCTGCGAATTTAAATTATTTGGTTGGTCGTTATGTGCGAACTCGAACAGAAGACTTGGACTATGTTGTGACACAAGCCAAGGCAGCATTTCCCCAATGGCGTGATGAAAACATAGAAGTTCGTGTTAACTGTCTGTTGAAGTTAGCAGATCTGATAAAACAACACCAGACCGAATTGATTTACTTGTTACGCCATGAAGCCGGCAAGACATTATCAGATTGTGTTTCCGAATACCGCGAAGCCATTGATTTTTGCCATTATTATGCTGATCAAGCGATGCGTCATTTTAGTTATGGTGAGAAAATGCCTGGTCCAACTGGGGAGAGTAATTATTTATATCATCAAGGAAAGGGCGTGTTTGTTTGTATCAGTCCATGGAATTTTCCGTTAGCGATTTTTACAGGACAAATTGTGGCTGCACTGGTTACTGGAAACTGCGTGATTGCCAAGCCTGCCGAACAAACCAGTCTCATTGGGTATAGGATAGCTCAATTAATACATCAAGCAGGCATCCGCGAAGCAGTCTTCCAACTGGTGATTGGTGAAGGCAACAAGATTGGTAATCATCTGTGTCAACATGCTGATATTACCGGTGTGGTTTTTACAGGCTCTACTGCTACGGCACAAACTATCAATCGAAATTTGGCCTTAAGAGAAAGGGCTGCTATTGCCACCTTAATAGCTGAAACGGGCGGACAAAATTGTATGATTGCTGACTCATCATCGCTACCAGAACAGCTGGTCAAAGATGTCATCAGCTCTGCTTTTTTAAGTGCTGGTCAGCGTTGTTCAGCATTACGGGTGCTATTTATTCAAAGTGATGTGGCCGATAAGGTCATTACCATGCTCAAAGGCGCAATGGACGAATTGGTGATCGGTCATCCTCAATATTACAGTACCGATTTAGGCCCTTTGATTGATGAAAAAGCTTTATCTATGTTACGAGCACACAGTGAACGTATGGCAATTGAGGCCAAACTCATAAAGGCATTAACTTTACCTGATGAAACAGGGTACTACTTCCCACCACATGCGGTTGAATTAACGGGTATTGATCAGTTGTCTCAGGAAATTTTTGGCCCATTCCTTCATGTTATCCGTTTTCACGCTCAAGAATTGGATCAAGTCATTGACGCCATCAATTCCACCGGTTATGGTTTAACCACAGGTATCCATTCACGTATTGACGAAACCATTGAATACATAGCCAATCGTATCCAAGCGGGTAATTGTTATATCAACCGCAACATGATAGGTGCTGTTGTCGGTGTTCAGCCATTTGGAGGCATGGGGTTGTCGGGAACCGGTCCCAAAGCGGGTGGTCCGGGTTATTTGCGTCAGTTTATGATTGAAAAAACGATCACTAATAACATTTCAGCTGTCGGTGGTAATGCTGATCTATTGGAACTCAGTGATGATTGAACTGCCTAATGGCGCAGAACTTCAGACCAAAGACCACTGACGAAGCGATTTATGTACTTAGATTTTTTCCATTTTAAACAGGCCCCTTTTTCGATCACACCCGATCCGGAATTTGTCTATTTGAGTGAAAAACATCAGGAATCCTTGGCTCATCTCGTTTATGGTGTCACTCGAGGCGGTGGTGCTGGTTTTGTCCAATTAACAGGAGAAGTAGGTACTGGTAAAACAACCATCAGCCGTTTGTTCTTAGAAAAGTTACCAGAGAACACTCAAGCAGCGCTTTTACTTAACCCTAATATAACGCCTATTGAATTACTTGAAAATATTTTTAAAGAATTTGATTTACCGATTGGTGATTTGGCAGGTAGATCTGGTGCTTTGATAACAAGACTCAACGAGCACTTATTGGCTTGGTATGAAGCAGGAAAGAATACGGTCATTATCATTGATGAAGCTCAAAATTTACCGCGTGACACATTGGAACAACTGCGTTTATTGACTAACTTGGAAACCAGCCAGCAGAAGTTATTACAGATCATACTGATTGGTCAGCCTGAGTTGAAAACAACCATGCAACGGAGAGACCTCAGGCAGCTGGCACAACGCATCACTTCTCGGTTTCATTTACAAGCACTATCCGAATCAGAAACAATGGCTTATATTAACCATCGTTTGGCAGTGGCTGGCGTCAAAGAACCTTTATTTAGTCAGTCCGTTATTCGAAAAATTCACCATTTGACCGATGGCACCCCCAGATTGATTAATACACTATGTGATCGTGCGTTATTGGCTGCTTTTGTTGATGAGAGTCCTCGTGTTTTATCCAAACACATCAGCACAGCAGCTACTGAAGTTTTAGCTCATCAACCAGTAAACAAACTTCATCCCATTTGGTTTATGGTGCCTATTTTGGCAATAATAGGTTGGCTGTTCTGGTCTGATAAAAATTTGCCTCATGATCTGCAAATCAACTCAAATATAAATGTCCCTGAAGCTAATCAGAATAACGAATGGGTTACTCCAGCTAATGCTATCAGCTGGCAACAATATTACCAGTTATGGCATGAAAATGAACATTTGTTATGGTCTAATAACCGCTGCCCAGACGCTGATATATTGGGTATGGGTTGTTTACGCAGACAGGGTAATTTAAATCAAATTGAAAAACTCAATACGCCTGTATTATTAGAATTGACATCTGAACGATTGCTGTTATTAAAACGCAAAGACAATGATCGATGGCTGGTTTTAACTGATCGAGGTTACGTATCGGTCCCATCAAATAAAATAGAGTCTTTGTGGCTTGGAACATATTATGTTATCTGGCCGATGGCACCAGAATTAATCAGTGATACAATGTCAGAATCATTAACGAAATGGGTTATAACCATGGCTGAAGTGATTGACAACGAGACAATTGATACAACCGAGGCTGTTAATCAATGGGTCACCCAATTTCAACAACAACATGGCTTATTGGCCGATGGCATTGTCGGTCAAGAAACACAAATGGCTTTGTCCCTGAAAGCATATCAAGGACCTCGCCTGAGTAATACAAAGGAATAACATGTCTTCGATTTTAGATGCTTTAAGAAAATCCGATAAAAACCGACCTGACCAAGTGGCTAGTGGGGACAACATACGGTTCAACGCACACCAAAGAAAATCGAGATCCCGAAGAAATTTTTACGGCTTAGTTCTGATTTTATTGTCAATCCTCGGTGGAGTATGGGCCTACCAGCCGGGCTGGTTGTCATCTGTTTCTCAATTTTTTAAACAATCTGATTCAACTGTTCAAACAGCACCAGACAACACCTTAAAAAAGAATGAACTGGCTAACAGATTAACACCTCCCAAGCCAGCTGTGGTCAAAAATCAGGTTGCTCAAAAACAAGACAAAAAAGAGACTTTGGTTCCACCTCGACCCAATCAGGAAAATCCAAAACAACAAACTCAAATAGAAACAGAAACTGAGAAAAAGGAAATAATAACGGAACAGCTTGCCAATGATGACAAAGTTTCACAACAACTGACCGAGGAGCCGATTCCAGACAACCAATCCAATGATGAAATAGAGTCAAAAGTGAGGCAACCTAATATTGAGCAACAAGAATACTTGTTGTTCCACCAATTGCCTTATTCCATCCGTAAAATGCTACCAGATATAAAAGTCAATATTCATATTTATGACCCAGAACCAGAAAATAGAATGGCAATAATTAATGGCCAACGTTTTAATATTGGTGATGATTTTGAAGGACTCATTACTATTAAAGATATCATTCCAGAAGGTGTGCTCGTTGAATCGGGTACAACAGTGTTTTTAATTCCCAGGTGATCAACTTTTCAAGCAGAGAGCCTACACATTTTCCCTATGCATCCAGTTTGATGGGATTAATCTTGCTACTGGTTATGTTATGGACTTCTTGGCTACCCTCTACCGAAAATTTTTATGCTGTTTGGACTATCCCAACAAAAACATTTTTTTCTTCTCTAAAAGTGAGTATCTTTGAATCTGGACGACTGGTAACAGCCTTGTTTGTACATGGCAATTGGTCACACTGGTTGATTAACTGTTCAGTATTTGCTTTGTTGTCTTTCTCTATTGAACGAGTTCTAGGGTGGAAAAAAATAACCTTTATTTACCTCAGTGCTGGCATTATTGGTAACTGGATTGCTTGTTTAACCTTACAGGATAAAAACCTCATCTTACTAGGCGCCAGCGGAGCCGTTTCAGGCTTGATAGGTGCTTGGTTGGTTCTTTTTCCAAATAGAAATATTAAATTCATTTTCCCAATAGGACTTTATTTTCAAAAAACCAGTTTGCCATTGACCTGGTTAGTAGCAATATGGCTCAGTATACAAATTGTATTGCAATTTATGCCGAATCCTATTTTTAATGTGGCCTGGATCAGTCACATCGTTGGATTTGCATGTGGTTTTTTATTCACTCGCTTTGTAAAATAAACACATGAGTAAATCACACATTCTAATTATTGATGACGAGCCGGATATTCGAGGGCTAATCTCTGACATATTATCGGATGAAGGATATCAAGTCAGTACCGCCGAAGATGGAGCATCAGCCAGAAAAAAACTCAACGAGATCACCCCTGATCTTGTTTTGCTAGATATCTGGATGCCTGACATTGATGGCATCTCTTTACTGAAAAGTTGGAAAGAATCTGGCAACCTACGCTTCCCCGTAGTGATGATGTCTGGTCATGGCACTATTGAAACAGCAATCGAAGCGACCAAAATGGGTGCCAAAGACTTCGTTGAAAAACCCATTTCCTTAGCAAAATTGTTACAAACCATTGACCACACATTGACACAATATGCCAAAGAAGACCAGACTATTGTTTCACACACATGGAAGGCTTTTGAGCCCATTGGCAACTCAAAGAGCAGTCGTCAGCTCAGGGAACAACTTGATCGAATTAAGCATACTCACAACAACACTTTGTTTGTTGGTGATGGTGGGACTGGTAAATTAAATACTGCCAAATATTTACATCAATTACGTAACAATAATCAACAAGCTACGGTCATATCTGACACGCTCAGTTGGCCAGAACAGGATGTGACAACTACGCTAACCCAGTTGTGGCAAAAGATCAGTGATCAAGAAGGTCAAAAATCTATCATCATTAGCAACATTGATTGCCTGATTTCCGAACAGCAGAATACAGTCGCGGCGATACTCAAACAGTGGCAACAACAATCCATAGCCATTCTCAGCACAGCTCAACAAGATCTCAAAACATTGGTTTTGCAAGGTGATTTCAGTCGAGAATTGTATGATTTGATTGCCGAAATTACACTCTATTTACCTCATTTAAATGCCCGTTCTGAAGATGTCCCTGAACTGATCAATTTTTATATTAATTATTTACCTGATCACGAACAAATACCATACCGAAAAATGTCTTTTGCCGCACAAAATTTTCTACGTAACCATGATTGGCCAGGTAACATCAGGGAGTTAAAAAACATCATCAGACAATTACAAATACTGGGTAAAGAAGGTGATATTGAGCAGTCTGAGGTTGAACAACTATTGGCTAAGTCGCAAGAAATTAGTAACAACCAACAAAAATCTCTTGAATGGTATGATTTAGATTTACGTGAAGCCAGAGAAGCTTTTGAACGTGATTATCTGCTGCATCACCTACAACAGGTCAATGGTAAAGTCGGTGAGTTAGCCAAAATAGTAGGACTAGAACGCACTCATTTATATCGGAAACTCAGGGCGTTAAATATTAACACCAAAGACCCATCCAAATCGGCCAGTTCCTCATGAAAATCATCATACTTGGCGCCGGACAAGTAGGTTCTTCTATTGCCGCACATTTATCACGTGAAAATAATGATGTCACTGTAGTTGATACCAACATAGAACATCTCAATGAGATGCAAAATAAGCTTGATATTCGTACTATTCATGGTTTTGCATCTCACCCTTCAGTTTTAATTCGTGCTGGGGCCAATGATGCAGATATGGTTATAGCCCTGACTAATTCTGATGAAGTTAACATGGTTGCTTGTCAAGTTTGTTATTCGTTGTTCCATACACCAACTAAAATTGCCCGTGTTCGTGCAGCAGAATACGCCTCTCATCCTGAAATGTTTGAACATAAACATGTACCTATCGATTTCCATATTTCACCTGAACAAATGGTTACTCGACACATTTATGGAATGATCGAATACGCAGGCGCCAAACAAGTAATGGACTTTGCCGGAGGTGTAGCACAACTGGTAACTACGGAAGTTCAAGCAGGAGGCCTCCTTGATGGTCAACAGTTAAGAGAATTTCACAATGTGTTACCTGGAAATGTTGGAGCAAGAGTGGCAGCCATATTCAGAGATGATCAGTCAGTTTTTCCTGAGGGTGAAACCGTTTTGAAAGCAGGTGACATCATATTTGTACTGGCAGCCAAAAAACATATTAAGAAAATCATGGAAATGTGGTACAAGGGTGAGAAACCAGCTCACAAGATCATCATAGCAGGTGGAGGCAACATCGGTTTTAACTTAGCCAAGGCATTAGAAAAGGACCATTCGGTCAAAATTATAGAATACAACAAAGAAAGAAGTCGTTTTATTGCAGAAGAATTAACTAAAGCACTAGTCATTCGGGGTGATTGTACCTCTGAAGAAATCTTGCACGAAGAAAATATCAACCATACAGATATATTTTGTGCATTGACTAATGATGATCAAGCTAATTTGCTGGCTGGTTTACTGGCCAAAAGGCTCGGTGCACAAAAAGTCATGACGTTAATCAATCGACAAAGCTATGCTCAACTGATCGATAAAGATACCATAGATGTTGCTATATCTCCTCAGCACATTACTATGGGCGGAATCCTGGCACATGTAAGAGGTGATTATACCGCAAGAGTACATTCTTTACGTCAAGGGGCCGCTGAGGCAATTGAAGTAGAAGTTAAAGGTGATCTACACTCTTCTAAGGTCGTTGGCCGCCAAGTAAGAAACATTAACCTGCCTCTTGGAACCACTATTGGAGGGATAGTTAGAAATAATCGTGTAATTATGGCTCATCGCGATGAAGTGATAGAGCATTTAGATCACCTGATTATGTTTGTTACAGATAAACGCAACATCAATGACCTCAAACGTTTATTCGAAGTAGATGCCACTTTTATATAACGATGAATCCTAAACTGATTGCCAAAATAATAGGACTATTACTGCTTGTCTCAAGCGGCATGATGATTCCACCAGTGTTAGTTGGTATCATTTACCAGGATGGTAATATCCTGCCATTCATTGAAGGATTCTTATTGCTGGCTCTAATTGGCGGCACCTTATTTTATTGCTATCGTAACATCCATGCCGAATTGAAAATTCGCAGTGGTTTTTTTGTGGTAGGCTCGTCCTGGTTAATTGTTGGACTTGCTGGTGCTCTACCTTTGTATACTTCAATTCATCTGGAACTCAGTCTAATTGATGCAATTTTCGAATCCATATCAGGATTAACCACCACAGGTGCTACCATATTAACCAATATTGATAACCTACCCCATTCTGTTAAGTTTTATCGGCAACAGATGCAGTGGTTCGGTGGTATGGGCATTATTGTACTTGCTGTTGCTGTCTTACCTATGTTGCGTGTTGGCGGTATGCAGATATTCAGAGCTGAAACCCCAGGACCTATGAAAGATCAAAAGCTCACCCCCAGAATCACAGAAACAGCCAAAGCATTGTGGTATATTTATCTCGGCATCACAGTGATGTGCGCGTTCAGTTATTTTGTCGCTGGAATGGGTTTTTTTGACGCCATTTGTCACGCCTTTAGTACTATATCAATCGGCGGATTTTCAACATATGATGGATCCATCGGTCATTTTAATAATGCACTGATAGAAGCTGTTGCGGTGATTTTCATGATGGTTGCCGGTATTAATTTTGCTTCCCACTTTATGGCTTGGAAATCATCATCTATTCGTACTTATTTATTAGATTCGGAAGTCAGGGTATTTTTGGGTTTCATGGCAGTCGCTTCAATTATCACATCCTATCAGCTGTATGTTTCCGGAGCAGCAGATTCATTGTTTGAATCAATCAGACAAGGTACCTTCCAGGCTGTATCAGTAGGTACAACCACAGGATTCACCACTGAAGCTTTTTATCTCTGGGGTGGCGCTTTACCTATCATGTTGCTATTGTTCAGTACCATTGGTGCATGTGCTGGCTCAACAGGGGGTGGTTTTAAGGTGATTCGAATGATTTTATTATTCAAAATAAGTATGCGGGAGTTGTATCGACTCATTCACCCTCATGGTAAATATTTGATTAAAGTTAACGATAAAACCATCAATTATCGAGTGTTGGATTCAGTATCGGCATTTTTCGTTCAGTTTTTGTTTTTACTGTGTGTTTTCTCTATTTTGTTGGCATCATTTGGTGCTGATCTCACTACAGCTTTTTCAGCATCATTAGCTTGCCTAACAAACCTGGGCCCTGCTTTGGGAGAGGCAGGACCACATTATGCTAACATTTCTGAAGGTGGTAAATGGATCTTGTCACTGGCCATGATCTTTGGCCGTTTGGAATTATTTACTCTATTTATTCTGCTGATTCCTGCTTACTGGGAGTTTTGATCCGATCTGAGTTTGGTTTTCTCACCACAAAACGTTAAAATATCAGCGTTCATTTGTTGAGATTAATCATGGGAAGAGCTTATCAAAACAGAAAAGAATCTATGGCCAAAACATCTGATGCCAATGCCAAGGTATACAGTAAGTTCAGCCGAGAGATTTATGTCTGTGCAAAGCAAGGTGGTACCGAACCTGAAAGTAATCTGGCTTTACGCAGCTTGTTGGATAGAGCAAAAAAAGCGCAGGTACCTGCACATGTCATTAGTAAAGCCATTGATAAAGCCAAAGGTAGTGGCGGCGAAGATTTCGCAGTGGCAAGATATGAAGGATATGGACCTGGTGGTTGTATGGTCATTGTAGATTGTTTGACTGATAACCCTAATCGTACCTTTGGTGATGTCCGCCTATGCTTCACTAAAACCAAGTGTAAAATAGGTACTCAAGGTACTGTGAGTCACATGTTTGACCATTGTGCCATATTATCATTCACAGGTAATGATGAAGATGTTATTTTGGAAGCACTAATGGATGCTGATGTAGATGTCACTGACATTGAATGTGAAAACGGCATGATCACTGTTTTTTCCCCCAATACAGAATATTTTAAAGCCAAACAAGCTATCCAAGATTTATTGGAAGATGTCGATTTTGATGTTGATGATATCCAGTTCATTCCACAAACCACTTCTCCAATTGATGACCCTGAACAAGTTGTATTGTTTCATAAATTTATTGAGATGCTTGAAGATCTGGAAGATGTGCAAAACGTATTTCATAATGCTGAACTGTGAAATTTAAATTGAACTCGGTTTAAATTATCCAAAATTTGTTGATATGATTGTGATTTAAAATGATAAAAGCATACTCAATAGTAAAACAGATTGACAATCTCAACGCCTGTTCTATTGCAGTGAACTGGTCATTTCTGTAAGATTCACTTATCTAATTAAACTGTTATTTTCACTGTGGATGCGCTGGAACTGAGAATTTTAATTGCTGTCATTGGCTTGATTGTTTTGGTGTTCATCTATTATTTGGGAACACGAAAACCACGGATTACTTTGAGCGAATATGACAAGGATGAGCTTTTTCAAATTGAACCTCACATAGAACCCATTGAAAAGCAAGAAAAACTAAATAAAGTTCAAGAGAAAGTATCGGGTAAAGTGGTGACGCTCTTTTTGCATGCAAAAGACGGATTACAATTTGATTGGCACCAAATCAAAGATGCTGCCCAGAAAGCAGGCCTAGAATATAATAACGACCACTTATTTTATCGATATCGTCGCATTGGTCACGACAAAGAAATGTTGTTTTTGGTCGCGAATATGCTTAAGCCAGGCACTTTCAATGTAGATATGCGAACTACGGGTTTAGCTTTCATCATGAAATTACCCGGAACTATGGGAGCGCTAGATATGTGGGATACATTGTTTCCCGTTGCCACGCGAATGAGTGAAATTTTGGATGGCTACCTCACTGATGAAAACCATTCTGCCTTTTCTCGACAAAGAATTGCTTCCATGCGAGAAGAAATGCGTGAATTTGATCATGACAGTCCATGAATTCGCCCGAGCTGATTAAATATCAAGCACTGGTAGACGAACTCAATCATCATGCCAGGCAGTACTATGTGTTGGATGATCCAGAAATCAGTGATGGTGAATATGACAAGCTTTATCGACAATTATTGCAATTTGAAAAAGAACATCCTGAACAGGTTTCCTTTGAATCACCTACTCAACGAGTTGCTGATGCGCCACTGACTCATTTTGAACAAATTCGACATGTAGTCCCTATGTTGTCGCTAGGTAATGTTTTTACAGAAGAAGAGTTACATGCATTTGAACAGCGTATCACCAAAAGATTGCAAAAAGAAACAGGAGAATCATTCTCGTTGGTATACGCTGCTGAACCTAAATTAGATGGATTGGCTGTCAGTATCCGATATGAACAAGGCATACTGGTTCAAGCTGCCACACGGGGTGATGGACAAATCGGTGAAAACATTACAGTTAATATCAGAACTTTGCCTTCGGTACCGCTCAAGCTTAATACTAAACAACCGCCTGAAGTACTTGAGGTCAGAGGTGAAGTAGTAATGCTTCGTTCTGGCTTTGAAGCATATAATAGTTGGGCAGAAAAGCACGGTGAAAAAGTTTTTGCTAATCCACGAAATGCTGCTGCAGGCTCATTGAGGCAACTTGACCCTCGCAAAACTGCGAAAAGGCCTTTGTCTTTTTTTGCCTATTCAGTCGGTGAACTGGTAACAGAAAAACATTTTGGCACGCATTTTGAAGTGCTTGAGTGGCTGGCAACATTGGGGTTTCAAATCAATCAATTAAATACACTGGTGAAAGGATTGACTGGTTGTTCAGATTTTTACCACCGAATAGGTCAACTCAGAGCTCAGCTGGATTTTGACATTGATGGAGTGGTCTATAAAGTCAATGACCTGTCACTACAAGACACATTAGGTTTTGTGACAAAAGCACCTCGATGGGCGATTGCTCATAAATTTCCAGCAGAGGAAGTCACTACTGTCGTTGAAGACATTGAGGTACAGGTTGGCCGCACAGGAAGTATTACACCTGTAGCAAGACTCCAGGCAGTAACCGTTGGAGGCGTTACCGTCACCAATGCCACCTTGCATAACGAAGCTGAAATATACCGCAAAGATATTCGTGTGGGAGACACTGTTTTTGTCAGACGTGCTGGAGATGTCATACCAGAAGTGGTCAAAGTGGTTAAAAGCAAACGGCCTAAAAACAGCCAAATATTTAAAATGCCGACTCACTGTCCTGTATGTAATAGCCTATTATTTAAAGAAGAAGGAGAAGCTGTTCTTAGATGCGTCAATGGAATGGATTGTGACGCACAACGTAAAGAGTCAATTAAGCATTTCGCTTCTAGAAAAGCCATGGATATTGAAGGTTTGGGTGATAAACTGGTTGATCAGCTGGTCGATAGCGGTTTAATTCATACCCCAGCAGACCTGTATCAGTTAACGGAACAGCAGGTCGCCGGCTTGCCCAGAATGGCCGAAAAATCGGCCCAAAATTTGTTAATCGGTATAGAAAACAGCAAAAAATCCACTTTATCGCGATTTTTATATGCCTTGGGTATTCGTGAAGTGGGAGAAGCAACAGCATTGACATTAGCTCAGTCCATGCAGACATTGGAAAATATCATGCAAGCTGACATCGACAGCTTGACCGCATTACCTGACATAGGACAAGTAGTTAGTGGTCATATTATTGCTTATTTTAAACAACCACAGAATAGAACGGTCATTTCACAGTTAATAGGTCATGGTATACAGTGGCCAGATATCCAAAAATCTGATCAAAATAATCAACCGCTACAAGGTCAAACTGTGGTCTTAACTGGTAAATTAAATCAAATGACCCGCTCTGATGCCAAGGCCGCATTACAGCAGTTAGGAGCTAAAGTCACTGGTTCAGTATCAACCAACACCGATTTGCTGATAGCTGGTGAAAATGCTGGATCAAAATTCACCAAGGCTCAATCCCTTGGAATTAAAATTGTCGATGAACAGTGGTTAATTGATACCATAAACCAAAGGTAAAATATTGTTAGGAAGTAATGTCAGAATGTTGGATCCTTAGGGATGATTAACTGGGGATCAAGGCGAATATCAGTGCCTATATTTAATCGCCAGTCCAAATGAGGTCCTGTTGCTCTTCCGGTGGCGCCGATTTCCCCAATTTTATCACCTTGCTTGATATTTTGACCCTCTTCAACATTGACCTGACTGAGATGTAAATAAGTCGAGTTCAAACCGTAGCCATGATCAATAATGATCGTACCTCCGGTATAAAAATGATCGGAGACCGCCATAGTAATCACACCATCAGCAGGAGCAACCACTTCTGTTCCAGTAGTATTAGCTATATCCATACCATAATGTGGTCTTTTTGGCTCTCCGTTGAGAATTCTTCTTGACCCATAAACCCCACTAACTCGACCAGAAGCCGGCCAAATAAAATCCTGTAAAAAAGCAGTTTGTTCGCTCCATACAGTTCGCGCATTTTTTACTTGGGCTTGTTCTTTCTTAATTCGCTCCCAATCTCTTTCAGGTGGGTTGACTTTACTCGCCGGCAAACCATCAACAACTTCTGTAGGAAAATCACGGATCTGAACCGGTATAGAGGTTTGATAGGTTTGACCCTGATGATTGATAGAAACCAATTTACTGTTTTCATCAAATCGGCCAAAACCAAAAATAAAATAGCCTTCCGATGTCATTTTGATATTTTGTCCATCAATTGACACCGTGTTATTTGGATTGGTTTGAGCAATCAGTAAAGCACCTTGAACAGGCTGTCCTTTTATTTTGAGAAAATAATCTTGGGCTTGTAGATTAAATGAACACAGCAATAAGCAACAAATCCTTGCAATCATAAGTTTATGTGAGTAAAAATTTAAAATTTTATCATCATAATCACTGTACATGAAGCTGATTGCCATAGAAACTGCTACTGAAAATTGTGCTGTTGCTGTTATGAATGGTTATGAAATCATTCAAAAACAGCTCATAGAGCCGAGAAAACACGCAGAATTGGTTTTGCCTTTTTTGGATGAACTGTTGAGACAGTCAGGTATGCCTAAATCGGCCATTCAAGGAATTGTCTTTGGGCATGGACCTGGTGCTTTTACCGGTGTTCGGGTGGCCATTGGTATCGTTCAAGGCCTGGCCTTGGCTTTGAACATACCTGTACTGGGGGTTTCAACCATGCACAATATGGCACAGGGTGCCTGGAGACAAGGCAAAAGAGGGCAATTAATGGTAGTTAATGATGCCCGCATGAATGAGTTATATGTCGCTTCATTTGAATTAACAGATCAAGGTATTAAACGGAAGTCTGAAGATTTATTAATGTCTCCCAACCAGATTGATTTTGATCAGAGTGACTGGGTAGTTGGTAATGGCCTGTTGACATACCCTCATTTGTCAGAACAAATCAGTGGGCAAATCGACGACAACGCACTACCGGATGCCCATAATTTACTGTCATGGGGAGCTCCACATTTTGAACAAATGGCCTATCAAGCTCACCAAATCAAACCCAATTATGTGCGTAATCAGGTAATCAGAACTTGACGACCCAACAGTAACCAAGATCCCAGTCCCAGGAATGACACAAAACCAACAATATCAGTAACCGTGGTTAATACCACCCCACCAGCAATCGCTGGATCAATACCTAGCTTTCTCAATAGTACGGGTATGATGATACCTGCCAATGCTCCCGATAATAAATTGATACCCAACGCCATAGCGATGACCGTTCCCAATTGCCAATCTTTGAACCATAACATAGTGACTACAGCCAGAACCACTGCCCACAGTACACTGTTTAGAAAAGCAATTAAAAATTCTCGGCTAAGTAAGTGTTTGATGTTGCCGCTACCAACCTGACCGGTAGCCATACCTCGAATCATCAGTGTTAAACTTTGAGAACCAGCAATCCCCCCCATAGAGGCGACCACAGGCATTAGTATCGCCAGTGCCACCACTTCTTGTAGCACCGCTTCAAAAAAACCAATGACATAGGCTGCCAATAAAACGGTGAGCAAATTGATCCCCAACCACACTGCACGCCTCCTTGATGAGATCCAAACTGGTGCAAACATGTCACTCTCTTCATCCAAACCAGCCATCCGCATCACCGAATGCTCAGCTTCCTCACGAATAACATCGAGCACATCATCCACTGTGATGCGACCAATAAGAATATTGTTATCATCGACAACAGGTGCCGAAATCCAGTCAGAGTGTTCAAAATCCTGAGCCACTTCTGATGCAGGAGTCATGTCAAGGATGGCTGATGATGATTCATCCATAATGTCTCTGATTTGGGTCTTCGGATCCGCGGTAAGAAATTTGACCAGAGGCACTCGGCCTTTGTAATGTCCTTTGCGGCCCACAGCAAAAAAGTCACCCACTGGTCGCGGTAAGTCACCCCTGAATTGTAAATAACGTTTTACTACCTCGACTGTCACATCGGTTCTGACGGTAACCACGTGAGGATCCATCAAACCACCAGCAGAGTTCTCAGGATAAGAAAGTACTCGCTCAAGCAAACCTCTTGATGCAATATCCATCGATAGCATCAACTGATCAATGGCTTCTTCGGGTAAGTCAGGAATGATATCAGCCATGTCATCGAGATCCAAATCTCGAGTGACCTCAACCAGTTGTTCGGTTGCCATTTCGCCGATTAAGGACTCTCTGACCTCATCATGCAGTGAAACCAAAACTTCACCTTGACAAGAATCATCCACCAAATCCCAAACCATCTTCCTTTTGTCACTGGGTAAAGACTCAAGAAAAAATGCCACCTCGGCACCAGGAATGCCATTAATGATGCGGGTAACAGCACCTATGCGCTCTTCATCAAGCGCCTGATTTAAGGCTTGTATGTCTTTTTCCGTCGCTTCATTAGGTACTGATTCAACCATGACAGCTCCCTTTTGTTAAAATGGCAGTAGATCACCATTGTAAAACATTCACCTCTAAAGATGTATGACAAAAAAACAATCATTTTCAGTAAGATAAACACTGACGACATACCATTACTTCAAATAATAGAACAGCAAGCTTATCCTAATCCATGGTCAGCCGGTATCATGCTGGACTGCATCAAAGCAGGGTATCAATGTCTGAAAATCTCTCCAAAAGGTCAGCCACAAACCATCATGGCTTACGCTTTTTTGATCATAGGTGTTGATGAATCTCATCTGCTGAACATCACCACAGCACCTGCTTACATAAGACGAGGACTGGCCGAACATATGTTACAACAGCTATTTTTAATCAGCCGCATCAACTATGCCAAGACCATGATTCTCGAAGTCGGGTCGAGCAATCAAGCCGCTATGGCACTGTACCGTAAACACGGTTTTGCCGTTATTGGTGAGCGTAAAAATTACTACCAATATCACAATGCCTCAGGCCAAAAAGTTAAAGAACATGCACTAGTCATGAGCCGCTCTGTTTTTTCTCAAAAAAATGGTTATCTTTGATAAAAATCACCGTGGTCCTTACTGATAAATACATCAACCAGCATTAATGTCCTGTGTAAAACTGGTCACTGGTACACCAACTTATACAAAAGATATCAGAAGGATGTTTGTAGCTACAAGCCGTTGCTGCATCATAATAAAGAACAAGAAAAGGCCATATTTATAATGCCTACAATAATTAGTCGAACCTGAAAAATACATAAGTTATTGTTGGATAAGATAAATTTATTACAATCTCCATATTTTTTCGATCAGAAAACAAGCGTTTCAATGCTTATTTCCGGTCGACGGTGTGGCACAAGGACGTGCCACCTTGAGCCATCAGGCTCAAGTAAGGTCAAAAAACATCAGCAAAATCACACTTTTGCGCTTAAGTGTTTTTTGATCGATGCTGGAAAAGGCCAGGAAGGACTTTTTCAGAACTGACTAATTATCAGCAGTATAACTAGGGCTTTTTAGCAGCATTATTTATGTTATCCCTGTTCGATCATAACTTCATGATTTATAAAGATAATTACTGACACTGTAAAAATTTTGTTAAAAATAATAAAATTCTTGACCCTTAACATTAAAAAAATACGTTGGTATAGATAGAAGGTTGAGTTAAGAAATCAGCATGTTGCTACCGGATTTGATTTAGAAATTGGTTTTAGGTTAGGTGGCGATGACACCATCATCTTTATTCATCCACATTTGTGTGCTTTTCCTCCTCTTTAATCGCACACACCAGGTGTCATCGCTACCATATTGAAGTTGAAATCATGATTCAGCTTTTATTTAGGAATGGAAATAAATGAGTGATACAACCTTATAAAAAGGCTGTACACAAGTGAGTACCCTGACAACTTTAATCCAACTACTAAACTAATTTTAAAAAAAATTGAAAATGTTGACCTATAAATCGAAAAAAATACGATAGTCAGTGAGGAAGGTGGACGCAAAAGGAACTGACTTACCATATAAAGTGGTGAGATTGTTGACCCACAACGGCAGAGAAATACGTTGGTATTCATGGAAGGTGGGTTAAAAAGCCAGCATGTTCCCACCTGTGTTGATTAAAACGCTGGTTTTAGGTTAGATAGCGGTGGCACCGTCATGTGTTTCACCTAGGTTTGTGTGATTTTCCTCCTCTTTAATCACACGGGTTTGGTGCCATTGCTATCATTTTTTCGATGCACATTTTATAGTTTATTTAATGCATTTTGTAAGCGCTTTTCTGAAACTTTTTGTTTGGTACCAAGTTGCTGTGCAAATAACGAAATTCTATATTCTTCTAATAACAACCAATATTCCTGATGCACTTCGGTGAAGGTATCTGTTTGCTCACAAATTCGATAAAAAGGTTCACTCACCTTTTTTAGTTGGGTCAGTTTTTGCGCTTCTTTGGCTGGTGAATGCAAGGCATTTTCAATACGCATATGTACACCCTTCAGAAACCTTTGAAAATGCGTCAGATCGCTCATACGCCAATAATCGAAACAGTCACCGTACACCATGTAATCAAGTTGATATTGCATGTCCTCAAAACTTGCCTCATTGAGCTGGTTGGCTTTACTTTCGAGAAGTTGCCAAGTACAGTGCCACTGAATCAAAATCGGATTAACCCATGTTAACCAATCATGACAGGTTTTATATAAATCGCTTTTTAGGACATCGGCTAATGCATCAAATGAGGTTTGGTCCATTACACGAGGATACATTTTTATATATTTCGTGACCAATGCCATAACCAAGTTATGATTCAAACCATCACCAGTTTCTAAAGTTTGCCAGGCTAAATTGGCTTTCAAGTCGGTATTGGCACTGAATGCTTGTTTGAATATTTTAGGGTACTTAATTTGTAACAATTTCAATAGACCCTGTGTGTGTTTATTACGGGCCTGATATTCGGTTTCAAACAAACGTAAACCAACACTGTCTTTTTCAGCAATCACCGCTGGATAAGCCAGTAAACCATTGGACAACATAACCTCTACCTCAATATCTCCAAATACCCAGTCCATGGCACCTTTGATTTCACGATCAACACTGGCTGTTTGCTGAAATGAAAGATTGGCCTGCTTTTTAAAATTATCATGTAAAACAGTAAAATCCCGGGTGGTCTTAAGCACCTGTTTTTTATCATTTAAGATTTCAAAACGTATCCGCAAGTGGTGTGGCAGATTAGCTCCCTTCCAATCTTTAACCGAAGTATCCAAACCATTGATTTGTTTAACCAATTGTACCAACTGCTGATAAAAATCCTGTTCCTTGTTGAGCTGATTGGCGAGGACTTCAGCATAGTGAGCAGTTGGAATCAGGCCTCGACGCAGGCTTTTAGGTAATCCCTTGATCAGGGTTTCGATTTTTTCCGTCAATAAACCCGGTACCAAAAACTCAAAATCATTTGCATTAAGCGCATTCAACCAAGACAATGGGATATGAACCGTGATACCATCGTTTTCTGAACCTGGTTCAAAATGATAGCTCGCAGGAATATTTAAAGCCCTGATTGTTATGACTTTAGGAAATTGATCCGCTCTCGGCATACTGGCCTGTGACCGGTATAGTTGATCCAGACCAAATACCAAGGCGGCATCGCCGTGTTTATTGATCCAACGACTAAGCTGTGGCTCTGAATAAATACCATCTGGTACCACCGCATCATAAAGGTCAAATATTTTTCCTGGGTCAATCAGAAGATCTTTTTTACGGTGACGATCTTCTTCAGCATGAATGGCTGCTATTTGTTTGGCATTCTGATGATAGAACGCCATGCGGGTATGCATATTTTGTTCTACTAAAGCTTTTTCAATGAATAGTCGGCGTGCTGTTTCGGGGTCATGGGGACCATAATGAATAGGCTCTTTATCTGCCAGTGTCAAACCCAACATCACTACCCGCTGAAAACCCATAACACTGCCCTGTTTTTTTGACCAATAGGGATCATATACTCGTTCTTGAACTAAATGAGCACCAACCTCACTCACCCACTGAGGTTCGATTTTAGCTACCATCCTGGCAAATACCTGAGATGTGTGGACGATTTGTGCTGCCATCAACCAGTGTGGCTGAGTGTTGAATAAACCAGAACCTGGAAAAATCATAAATTTTTTATTACGGGTACCAAGGTATTCCTTACTACTTTGGTTAACACCCACATGTGAGATGAATCCCACCAGCAATGCCTTGTGAATTTGTTCATAATCAGCCTTTTGACTACTAATGACCATCTTTTGTTGTTTCACTAACTGGCCTAATTGACGATGTACGTCACGCCACTCCATGTAGCGTTTAATGGAAATGAAATGTTTTCTACACCAGTCCTTAAAAGCCTTATTTTTCAAATCTTTACGCAACTGACTCAGTTGTCTCCACATCGACAAGAGTGACATAAAATCTGACTCATCGTGTATAAATTGCTGATGTGCTTTATCAGCAGCCTGGGCCCAGTCCAAAGGTCGTTCTCTTGGGTCCTGTACAGATAAAGCAGCAACAATCACTAAAGCCTCTTTTAACGCTCCGACTTCATTGGCTTTAATGAGAATACGACCTAACTGTACATCAATGGGCATGTAAGCCATTAAACGCCCTATTGGTGTTAGCTCTTGACCCTCATCCAAAGCCTGTAATTCAATCAATAGCTGATAGCCATCATTGATCATTTTTAAGTCCGGTGTATCAATGAATGGAAAGTCTGCTAAATGACCCAGTTTCAGTACATGTGTCTGGAGAATCACCGAGGCCAACGATGTACGCAAGATTTCCGCGTCAGTGTGTTCTGGCCGAGCTTCAAAGTCTTGTTGGCTATAAAGCCTGAAACAATGGCCATGAGCAATACGGCCACAACGACCAGCACGTTGGTTAGCACTGTCCTGGGCGACAGGTTCGATTTGCAAACCCTGGATTTTACTGCGAGCTGAATAACGGCTGATTCTTGCCAACCCAGTATCAATAACATAATGAATTCTCGGTACCGTCAGTGAAGTTTCTGCCACATTGGTACTCAAAATCACACGCCTCTTGTTCTCCGGTTTGAAGATGCGCATTTGCTCTTGCGCCGTTAATCGGGCATAAAGTGGTAATACTTCGGTGTTGGGAAAGTGTTTACGTTTGATCTGATCCAAGGCATCGTTAATTTCACGTTCTCCTGGTAAGAAAACCAAAACATCGCCACCTTTGCTCATCCCATATATTTCATCCAAAGCACGAATAATGCCTTGATTAACTTCTAAGTTCTTCTCTTCAAGATCTCGGTAATGAATATCTACCGGATAGGAGCGTCCTGACACGTTGATAATCGGTGCTTTATTGAAGTGTTGACTGAATTTTTCCGTATCTATGGTGGCTGAAGTGATAATGATTTTTAAATCAGGTCTTTTTCTGGCAAGTTGTTTCAAAAAACCGAGCAAGAAATCAATATTTAAACTCCGCTCATGTGCTTCATCAATGATGATGGCATCATAGTCATTGAGCCATCGATCATTCAATGTTTGTTGCAGCAAAATGCCATCAGTCATGAACCGGATCCAACCCATAGAATCAAATTGCTCATCAAATCGAACCTGATATCCAATGGCATTACCTAAAGAGGTGTTCAACTCTTCGGCAACACGTTGTGCAACGGACTTTGCAGCAATTCGTCTAGGCTGGGTACAAGCAATTTGCCCTGTTTTTCCTAATCCAGCCAACACACATAATTTAGGTATTTGGGTGGTTTTGCCAGAACCGGTTTCACCAGCAATAACAGTAACTTGATGGTGTTTTATGTGCTCAATGATAATTTCAGCTTGGCTACTGATGGGTAATTCCTTAACTAATGTAATTTCAGGTAAATCCTTAAGCCTTTGTTCCTGACACAGTCGCTTGTTTTCTATTTCTTTGAGTAATAAATCGAGCTTTTTTGAATTATTTTTATGTTGATACAAGAGTCTGCGCAATCGATGAAAATCACTGCGCATCAGGTAGCTGGACATTTGACCGATTAATTTTTTGAATGGCTGCTGCATCTTTAGTCACGTTAAGCGGCTGCGCCTGGACTTATGTATTATACTGAATTTTCGCCTGGAAACTCTTTAATATACAGGTCTTGTTTAGCATAAGGTATTTCGATACCTGCTTGATTGAACGCATTGTAAACATCCATGTGTAATTCATGGCTTATTCTACCCTTCAGTACGGGCTGGGGGATCCAGGCTAACAACTCAAAATCGAGGCTAGATGAACCAAAAGCTCTCATACGAACTCGAGGAGCTGGATTTTTTAATACTTCATTGTGGTCTTTGGCGACTTGTTCCAAAACATCACAAACTTGTGAAACATCGGAACCATAGGCTGCACCTACTTTAATTCTGATGCGACTGCTTTCCCATCGCCCACCGTTTTCATTGATAATCTTGGCATTACCAATGACATTATTAGGTACCGTAATTTCAATATCATCACGGGTTAGCAATCGGGTAGATCGCATACCTACATGAGTGACCTCGCCACGTTCTCCAGTCGCTAAAATCACAAAATCGCCGACCTTGTAAGGTGAATCTGCAATGATAAAAAAGCCTGAAAATAAATTAGCTAAAGTATCTTTCGCAGCAAAACCCACAGCGATACCAACGACACCGGCTGATGCCAACCAAGCAGTGGGATCGATTCCCCAAACTAATAACAGCACATATGAGCCTAGCCCTATCAATAAGACCTTGGCCACCAGTTCAAACAGAGGTCGTGTTTTAGGTTGGATCAGTTGAAACCGATGTTTGATCAATGACAATGACTCTAAAAACAACTGGAGAATACGAAACCCACGGAACATCCAACTAAGTACAACCACAGAGGCTAAAAAGCGAATTAAGTTGGCTTCGAAAGATACTGTCAGAGACAATGTTTTAACAGCAATGCCAACAAAAAATAAAAAAACTGTTAAGAATAGTGGCCTTTGAATGGCTTCTATTAATTGGTCGTCCAGATTATTTTCTGTTCTGGATGTTAATCTTGAAAAACTAGAACGAAAGATCAAGTGAGCTAGTTTAGCCAACACATAACCCAAAGACACAACGACAAAAAAACCAACAAAAGGGACATCCTGTATTTGTTGCCAATACGGCAGCCACGAATCCGGCAAGTAAGTCTCAATCCCTTGTAGCGCCGTTTCAATACCTATTTGTGATTCAGTTTCTTTGGCTGCATCTTCTGTCATTATTCAACAATGGTTAGATTTGGTCGTTTGTTATTAGGCTTTTTATTTTTTTTCTTCGCTGCATCACCCGTTTCTTGGGTCTGTTGATTAACTTCAAAAACCATGCCCTTACCATTTTCTCTGGCGAAAATGGCAGAAATTGATTCCATTGGCACAATTAAAGCCTGTGATCGGCCATTAAATCGTGCATTAAAAGTCATCAAATCAGTATCCATTTGCAAATGTTCAGTAGCATCATATGATACATTCAATGTCACTCGACCCTCTTCATCAATCCCTTGAGGGATGCGTAAACCCTCATAACTAACATCAACAACAATCAGTGGCGTCAAACCATTATCTGAAATCCAATGATGCAAAGCCTCAATAAAATAAGGCTTTGCAGAGGTCATATCAGGATCAAAAATCAAATCGATACTCTCGCTCAGTTTCAGTAATGGATTTCTTAAATGCTGCACTCTGAAACATCCTGTGAGCATAATTTCTTAGTGACTTAGGTAAAGATTCCCAATCTATACCAAAATGTTCAAGACGCCACAAAAATGGAACCAAGTGGGTATCGACCAAAGTCATGTCTGGACTCATAAAATAAGGATACTCTGCAAACAACGCTGCTGAACCTATCAGCTGTTCAGTCAATTCTTTAACAGCGTCATTTTTAGCTTTTCCTACACTTTGTTCAATGCAATCAACAAAAGAAAACCAACCCTTCTCCAAACGATGAGTAGTAAAACGTAGTCTGGCTCGAGTCATTGGGTCAGGTGGCATCAACGGTGGATGAGGATATCGCTCATCAAGGTATTCAGTGATGACACTGATCCCATATAAATGCATATCTCTGTCAACTAATGTTGGAATTTCAACATCATCCCCCCTGGCCAAAAGATCATCTGGCTGATTATTACGGTCAACGTCAATGATTTTACAATTGATGTTTTTTGTAGCTAGTAAGTATCGAATGCGATGTGAGTTAAAAGCTTCCTTTTCTGAATAGATCGTTATCAGGGAACGTCCACGTTCAATTATTGACACCAGTTAGTCCTCCAATGTTAAGACAATAGTGGGCTTTTTATCAGTACGAAAAAAAGCTTCTGGAATAAAAAATACCAAAAGCTCCGAAGTATAGCAAATCAGAAGTAATTTGTTAAACACGTGATTTGCCACTCTGTTTTTCCTTTGGCGTCATACACCTGTTGCAATAAACCTCTCTCAGTGCACGTCTCTAAAATAATTCGCCTTTAATAAATAAGCCAAAAAAGTGAATACAGAAACAAACAATAGTACCCATGGTGCATATGAAAGTCGAATTAATCGCGCTGGTTCTGAAGAATAATCCAGAAAGTTGACAAGATCGCGAACTAAATCACGATACTCTGTGTCCGTCATGGTACCTTCAGTCACTTGATCAAAAGACTTAAACTCTTTATGCTTAGCACCTTTTTCATCAGTCACTTCTTCAAAATGAGCTTTCCTGACACCCTGCATTTCCCATAATACATGAGGCATTGCAGCATTAGGTAATGTCAGGTTATTCCAACCATTCGCCTGTTTGTCGTCTTGATAAAAGTTCATTAAATAACTGAACAACCAATCCACACCACGTGCTTTAGCAATCACAGATAAATCAGGGCCTGCTTTTCCAAACCACTGATCACCTTGCTCTTTGGTCATGACAATTTCCATCTTATCTGTAAATCTAGCATCAGTTAAAACCAGCGAATCCATCATCTCTTCCTCTGTAATACCCAGATCTTTAGCAACGCGATTATAACGCTGAAAATTCATCGAGTGGCAGCCCATACAATAATTAACAAATGTTTGAGCACCTCGTCTTAAAGAATCCATTGAGCGGATGTTGTTGTGGGCTTTTTCATTGACAAAGCTGTCACCCGCTGACCACGCAGCAGTAGCAACCAAACTCAATAGCATCAAAACAATCTTTTTCATCAGTGTTCAATCCTCTCAGGTACTTGATGGTATTTTTCATTGCGGCTGTATAAAAACAACCAGATAAAGAAACCAAAATAATAAACAGTAAACAGTTGTGCCATCATTTTATAAGTTTCAGTAGCTGCTTGCATACCAAGCCAACCTAAGAAGCAAAAAGACACAGCAAATAATCCTAAAGCGACTTTGAATGGCCACCTTCTATAACGAATTGACTTAACTGGTGAACGATCTAACCATGGCAGGAAGAACAAAACCACAATAGCCAGTAACATCACCAACGCACCCATTTGTAAATCAGGAACAGCACGCAACATGGCATAAAATGGAGTGAAATACCAAACGGGTTTAATCAAGGCAGGCGTCACTGATGGATCAGCAGGTACATAATTATCATGTTCTAGGAACAATCCCCCAAAGTCGGGTTTTACAAACACAATAAATAAGAAAATCAACAGGAAACATCCTACACCAAATATGTCTTTCACCGTGTAATACGGGTGAAAAGGAATACCATCCAGCGGTTTACCACTTTCATCTTTGTGTTTCTTAATATCCACACCTTCTGGATTATTTGAGCCCACGGTATGTAATGCGGCGATATGCAATACCACTAAGGCAACAATCGCCAAAGGCAAGGCAACTACATGCAGAGCGAAGAAGCGATTCAATGTCGCATCTGATATCAAGTAATCACCGCGAACCCACTCAACCAAAGCATCTCCAACAAAAGGCACAGCACCAAACAACTGGGTAATGACTTTTGCACCCCAGTATGACATATTGCCCCAAGGCAATACATACCCCATAAAGGCTTCAGCCATCAAAGCAAGATAAATAATCATACCAAAAATCCACACCATTTCTCGTGGATTCTTATATGACCCGTATAACAAACCACGGAACATGTGTAAGTAAATCACGACAAAAAATGCCGAAGCACCTGTGCTATGTAAATAACGAATCAACCAACCCCATGGCACATCTCGCATGATATACTCAACCATGCCAAAGGCTTGTGCTCCATCTGGTTTATAATGCATAGTTAACCAAATACCAGTAAGGATTTGATTAACCAAAACTAATAAGGCCAACGATCCGAAAAAGTACCAAAAATTAAAGTTTTTTGGCGCATAATATTCAGTTAAGTGATCCTTAACAAACTGAGTAACAGGAAGCCTTTTATTAATCCAAGCCATCAACCCTTTTTCGTTATTTGTTATTGAATTCATCAGGCTTTCTCCTGATCCAAACCGATGACAATGGTATTATCATCAAGGAACATATAAGGTGGGACGTCCAAATTACGACTGGCGGGTGAACCAGAAAAAACCCGACCAGAAATGTCAAAACGAGAACTGTGGCAAGGACAGAAAAAACCACCTTTCCATTCGCTATCAAATTGCTGAGGAACCAAATCAGGATAAAACTTAGGAGAACAACCTAAATGAGTACAGATACCAATCACTACAAAAAGATTTTCTTTTCTTGAACGATAGATGTTACCAACGTATTCCGGCTCAATAGCTGATTCTGACTGAGGATCTTTCAAACGGTCATTTAAGGATTCAAGTACGCCAATCTGTTCATCAGTTCGATTAACTATGAAAACAGGCTGTCCTCGCCATAAAATATTTATCATTTGGCCAGGTTCTATTTTAGAAATATCAGCCTTAACCGGGCCACCAGCTGCTTTAGCTCTTTCAGATGGCAACCATGACTTTAAGAATGGTACCGCAGCAAATCCTGCACCAACAACACCTACTGCCGAAGTACTAAGTAATAAATTGCGGCGACTTTTATTGACGCTCTCAGTCATTAGAATAACCCCTAATCATCAAAAAAACCTGCTATTTACAGGTACTATCAGACGGTGTGAATGCTTACGTCAACCACTTGACAAAGCAAGACACTCTTCACAAACGGCGCAATTTTACAAGAATTTAAGACTTTTTCATAGCAGGCCATGTCCATATGATCATTTTTTTCAAAACTTTTCCATCACTGGCTAGTCCATGTTTTAATATCAGCAATTTAACTATTTTCCTTATACAGAAGAACCGTGAAAAACCACATTATTTTTATCTTACAGTCAGTAGTCATGGGTTTGGCATTGGCGTTCATCTACTTACTGGCCTCAGGAAACTTTCATGATCAGCCTGCACAAGCCACTCAACCAACCATGGTTTCTTCTTATGCCTCAGCAGTACAACGAATTGCACCAGCTGTAGTCAGTATTTACATCCAAAGTAATCAACTGGTACCTAATATAAATCCCGGAGTTTCACCTGCTGCCGCCTTCAGAAGAAAAAATTATATGGGCTCTGGGGTAGTAGTCAGTTCAGATGGACATATAGTAACTAATAAACACATCATCAAAGATGCCATAAGAATATATGTTTCTTTGTGGAATAATGAAATTTATGAAGCTCATGTGATTGGCCGTGATGACTTAACTGATTTAGCCATCATTAAAATAGAAGCTGCTGATTTGGATGTAGCCAAATTTGCGGATAGTGAGTTGCTCAATACAGGTGATGTTGTCTTCGCCATTGGCAATCCTTTTGGTTTAAACCAGAGTGTTTCACTGGGCATTGTCAGTGCCACTGGTCGCAAGGGTCTGGATATCAGTCCTTATGAAAATTTTATACAAACCGATGCTGCCATCAATCAAGGGAGTTCAGGCGGCGCTTTGGTCAATACACAAGGTGAGCTGGTTGGTTTGGGTACAGCCACTTATAACCAACCAGGAGCGGAAGGCATCAGCTTTGCTATTCCTGCCAATACAATACAACAAATAGTAGAATCGATCATTGCACATGGAGAAGTCAGGCGTGGATGGTTCGGCTTATCTTTTTATAACCCCCAGATTTATTTTCTTTATGGCCTTAAAAAACCCGATCAAGGAGTTCGTGTTTCTCGTGTTTATAGAGAATCAGCTGCGGCGCGTGCTGGCCTAAAAGCCAACGACATAGTCACTCACATGAATGGGAAAGAAGTGAATTCATTTGAGGCTTATAGACAAAGACTGAGAGAATTTACAGTGGGCGATGAGGTACAGCTACAATTATTAAGAAACGATCAAGTGATTGAAGTCACTTTGGTGGTTGAATCGCCGCCACAAAATGAATGATACAACAGTTAAAACTTGAGTTTTGGCCTGTTCACCAAGTAGCCATACCGATGGTTTTATCTGCTATCAGTGTACCCATGTTGGGTATAGTCGATACAGCCATCATGGGTCATTTGGAATCCGAATTATATTTAGGAGCCGTGAACATAGGCAGTACCGCTTTGAATATGCTGCTATGGGCATTGGGGTTTTTGCGCATGAGTACAACTGGTTTAGTAGCTCAGTCTCATGGGGCTCAACTTCATCAAAAAAGTGCTGAAGAACTGTTGCGAGCCTTGATGATTGCTATGATGCTAGGCAGTGCCTTGCTAGCCCTACATCATGTATTGATCCCTTTACAGCTGTTAATGTTATCTGACGGCGGATTAGTGGCTGTCCATGCAGCTGAATATATGGAAATTAGGTATTTTGCCCTACCCTTCAGCTTATTGCTTTTCGTCATTAACGGGTATTTTTTGGCCATTAACCAGGCCAGAAAAGTATTGGCACTGATGTGGCTGTCCCAGCTCAACAATATAGTGTTGGATTATATTTTAGTCATACATTTTGACATGGATATTCGTGGCGTAGCATGGGGTTCGTTTTTTAGTGAAATGATGGCGCTGATATTGGGTATATTTTGGCTACTGAAGACTTCGAAATTGAGAAAAAACCATTGGCATTCGCTTAGCAAAGTTCATCGTTCCAGTTGGATTCAATTTTTCAAAATGAACAGCGATATTTTTATTAGAACTCTGTGTCTGATTATGGTTTTTGTCCTGATGACACGACAAAGTGCCTACCAGGGCGATTTGATTTTAGCTGCCAACGCTGTTTTGATGAACTTTTTTTACCTAACAACTTATGGTTTAGACGGCTATGCACACGCTATTGAATCAATCTGTGGGAGACGAATGGGACAGCGTGACGCAGAAGGTGTGCGTAGTGGCTTCGCTTCAAGCATGGTTTACGCGATGTTCCTTGCACTTGTCTTTAGCACCATTTTCTTGTTTTGGGGGCATGGTATCATTAACTTGTTGACTGACTTGGAGAGTGTAAGAGATTTAGCACATCAATACATGTGGTGGTTAGTGCTGCTACCTATAGTAGCAATGCCGTCTTTTATTTATGATGGATTTTGTATTGGAACCACTCAAACTAAAGTTATGAGGAATGCCATGCTGATTGCTGTTTTATTAGTTCTCATTCCTTTGTGGTTGGGCCTAAAAACGCAGTTTCCTCAAATGATAAACCACATGCTATGGCTTAGCTTTTTGGCTTTTTTTGTGGCCAGGGGTTTGTCAATGATGTGGCTTAACAAACCCATCGAAGATTTAGTTAAATGAAATATTAAACATTGAAAAATGAGTTCTCGATTTTTACAATCACTGTTATGCATCTTAAATTTCTATCAATCTTACTCTCTTTTATCTTATTCTCCATTACAGTTGAAGCTGCACAACGCCCTAAAATTGGCTTAGCTCTCTCAGGTGGAGGGGCCAGAGGTTTAGCGCATGTGGGGGTGTTAAAAGCATTGGAAGAAAAACGCATACCTATCGATTACATTGCTGGCACATCAATGGGTAGTGTCATTGGCGGTTTATATGCCACTGGGATGAGTCCTGATGATTTAGAGTGGGCTATCAATTCTATCGACTGGAGTGAGGCAATGAACCCCTCGCCTAAACGCCAGCTAAAAAATTATAGACAGCGTCAGGAAGAGAAAAAGTACATTGCTGATTTGGAAGTAGGGATTGTCGATAAGTCGGTCAAAACAGGTACTGGTATAGTTAGCGACCATAAAGTAATGCTTGAGTTGCAGCGAATTGTAGGCTCTTTCAATACTCAATCATTTGATGACTTTCCGATTCCATTCAGAGCTGTAGCAACAGATTTAAATGCCGGAGAACCTTATATCATCGATCATGGAGACTTGGCTCTGGCAATGCGGGCATCAATGGCCGTTCCACTGCTATTTGGCCCCATCAAACATCAAGATAAAATGTTGGTTGATGGTGGTATAGTGAACAATTTACCCGTTGATGTAGTAAAAGCAATGGGCGCTGATATTGTTATCGCTGTTAATATTTCTTCACCACTTTCCCAAGTCGATGAAAGTTCATCTTTGATTGCTGTGACCTACCAAAGCATTGATGTGAGTTTAGTGCAAAACACAAAGAAGTCGGCTAAATTGGCTGATGTACTACTGACACCTGGACTAAAAAATTTAACAGCTGGTGACTTTAAATCAGCCGACACATTAGCTAACCTCGGCTATCTCAGTGTTTATGAAAGCTCTGCTCAATTAGAACAATATCGAATGGAAGAGGATGAGTTTTTGGCTCATTTAGAAACAAGAAATTTCTTACCTCGTGAGATTCCTAGTACTATACAGTTCATAGATTTTGAAGGAAACAATCGCACCTCCACGGCCCGACTTTATAACAAAACCAAAAATCTGATTGGACAACCCTTTGATGGCGAAACCTTGCAACAAAGAGTTGATGAAATTGTAGCAGGAGAACAAGACATACAAGTGATGACTTATCATATCACTGCAGGTAAACAGGGCAAAGGAGTGAGATTCAAAGTAAAAGAAAAATTCTGGGGACCTGATTACCTAAAATTTGGCATTCAGCTAGCTGATGATTTTGACTCTGACACTCGACTCGCTTTGCTGGTTCGTCATCAACGCCAAAATATCAATAGTAAGGGCGCTCACTGGACTAATGACCTCAGTATTGGGACAACTTTGGCTTGGCATTCTGAGCTTTATCAACCACTGGATTTCGATGAACGATTTTTCGCCGTTGCTAATCTCAACCTTTCCAAAGACAACAGACGATATTTTGATAACATCAATGCTGTTGGCGAGTATGACTTTAAGGAATATGGCGTTGGCATCGGTATGGGCTATAACCCATCAGAAAATACTGAATGGCGTGCTGGACTATGGTATATGGATGAAAGTGTTGCATCTACTATTAATGATGTAAACTTTGAAACAGCAATTGATCGAACAGTGGGGCTAAGGGTTAAATTTGGTCATGACACCTTAGAAAAAGCTATCGCACCTCGATTTGGTTATGACATATCAACTGAAATTGGCATTTTTGATCGCGTTCAGTGGCTAAAATTCAAGGGTTTTCGTCACTTACCCATAGCTAACTATTCAGCTTTTCATATCGGTATGAAAGGGGCATTTTCTCATTTAACTCGAGATGATGAATATTTATTAGCATATGGAGGGATCGGTGATTTTGCAGGTTATCCAACCCACTCTTTATTAGGTTTAAACGCATTTGTAGCAGAAGTAGGTTGGTCAACCAAATTGACTCAAATCAAATTGCCAATCATAGGCAATCCAGACTTAATGATTAAGTCACATTGGGGTAATGTCTGGCAAAACCACATTTCGCTGGATGACATGATTTACGGTGTCTCTGCTGGTATATCATTTGACGTACAAGATACCATTTTATTTTTAGGCAGTGGCCACTCCAGAGATGGAGAAACACGATTCTATTTGCGTCTCGGAACGGGCTTCTAAGAAGATAATCAATTACTGATTTGAAAGGCTCTATACGAGCCTTTCTTGAACTTTTAAGATCTATAGGTGATAGTTAATGTTTTTCATTTCATAACGATCTCCTAAATAATCGAACCTGAAAAATGCATAACGTATTGTTAAATATAAAGAGTTATTTCAATTTTGCACATTTTTTCGACCAGGAAACAGGTGTCACGATGCATTTTTATTCGCCGCTTCCATGCGGCTCTCAGGCTAACGTTAAAAAGTTTTCCAGAAACTTTTTTATGGTCGATGGTCAAAAAAACATCAGCAAAATCACACTTTTGCGCTTAAGTGTTTTTTTGACCGATGCGGGAAAAGGCCAGGAAGGACTTTTTCAGGACTGACTACTTACAGCTATTCATCAGCTCTAAACAGAAGTAATCAACATCAAAACTAATGAACTGGTTTTAATATTTTAGTTTTCCAACAACAAAAGAATATTATGCCCATGACTTTACACCCTATTCATTCCATAGCTCTTCTTATAGAATGTTGCTTTTTTTATGTACGAGGGATTTATGAAGATCATGTCACGTCCATTGTTAACCAGCGTGTTATGCGTCGTAATACTGAGCAGTTCTGCTTGGGCTAAACTACCGAAAGGCATAACCAAGGTTACATCTGTTGAAGGTATCACTGAATATAAGTTGGAAAATGGTCTACAAGTGTTAATGTTCCCTGACCCAAGTCAAGAAACCATCACTGTTAATGTCACATACCGCGTTGGGTCAAAACACGAGAACTATGGTGAAACCGGAATGGCTCATTTGCTAGAACATCTGGTTTTTAAAGGCACACCACGTCACAAGAACATTTACAAAGAATTAACAGACCGTGGTGCTGAGCCGAATGGCACCACCTGGACAGATCGCACCAACTACTATGAAACATTCACTGCCACCAAAGAAAACCTCGATTGGGCACTGGATTTAGAAGCCGATCGCATGGTTAACTCCTTTATAGCAAAAAAAGATTTAGATTCTGAGATGACTGTGGTTCGAAACGAGCTAGAAAGAGGTGAAAATAATCCTGGCAGAGTGTTAACTCAACGTTTATTAGCCATCTCTTATGATTGGCATAATTATGGCAAAACCACCATTGGAGCGCGATCAGATTTAGAAAATGTTGATATCAGCAATCTCAAAAACTTCTACAAAAAATATTACCAGCCAGACAATGCTACATTGGTTGTAGCGGGTAAGATCGATGAGACAGAAACCTTAAAATTAATCAAACAATACTTTGGCCCGATCCCTAAACCCAAACGTAAACTAACACCATTATATACCGAAGAAAATATAAAAGACGGTGAGCGCCAAGTGACTATTCGTCGTCCTGGTGATGTTCAAATTGCTGCGGCCATGTACCATGTTCCTGCTGGCGTTGATGCTAGATTTCCCGCAGTAAAAGTATTAACACAGATACTTGCAGACCCTAGATTTGGTCGGCTTCACAATGAAGTCGTTAAAAAAGAATTAGCAGCCAGTTCATATGGCTCATCAATTCAATGGGCTGAGCCCAGTGTCGTAGTATTTATGAGCCAACTGGCTAAAGATAAGAGCTTAAATGAAGCCAAAGAAGCGATGTTAAATGTTCTCGAGAATATCAAGGATAATCGGATTGCTGAGGAAGAAGTACAACAAGCCAAAACAAATTTACTCAAACAATTCGAACTGTCGTTTAATTCATCTCAAGGCATTGCTTTAAAAATCAGTAATTGGCTGGGAATGGGTGACTGGCGAATGATGTTTTTAGACCGTGACCGCCTTGAACAAGTAACAGTTGCCCAGGTTCAGGCTGCAGCAGAAGAATTTTTGGTTAATGACAACAGAACATTAGGATTATTTATACCTGAAGAAAAACCAGACCGTGCTGACAGTATCACTCGCTACTCTTTAGCCCAAGTTCAAAATATGGTGAAAGATTATAAAGGACGCAAAGCCATAGCGCAGGGCGAAGATTTTGACCCCTCATTTGAGAACATAGATGCGCGTACTGTACATAAAACACTGACAGGTGGAGCTAAACTAGCCTATGTCAATAAGAAAACCCGAGGCGAATCTGTGGTTCTTCGTATTGGTTTGGACTTAGGCAATGTTGAAGCTTTACAAAACTTATCCATTATCGGTGATTTAACAGCAGGCATGTTACAACGAGGTACAGAACGACTTGATCGAAAAGCACTACAAGCGGCGTTTGATAATCTCAAAGCCAATGTAGCAGTTTCTGGCTCAGCTCTTGGAGCTATAGCCAGCGTCACCACCACCAAAGAAAACCTACCCAAGGTGATCAATTTAATTGGCGAGGTATTTAAACAACCTGCCTTTGATCCCAAGGAGTTGGAGGTACTGAAACAAGAACACATTGTTGCTCTGGAGCAGCAAAAGCAACAACCAAACTCACAAGTATTTCGTCAGCTCAATAAGCACATGAATGTATATGAACCAGGACATCCTCTATACCAGATGACTATTGATGAAGAAATCAATGCCATTAAAGCTGTTACTGTTAAAGACCTTATAGATTTTCATACAGATTTTTATGGCACTCAAGATGCAGATATCGCCATTGTCGGTGACTTTGATGAAACTGCCACCTTGAAAGTTTTGGAAGATTCATTTGGCAAATGGAAAAGCAATGTCCCTTATCAAAGAGTACCCGCTGAATTCAATCAAGTAGATGCCATCAATAAATTCATCAATACACCTGATAAATCCAATGCCGCTTTTGCAGCCGCAATGTTACTTCCTATTAACGATGATCACGAGGACTATCCTGCACTATATATGGCTAACCAAATGTTAGGTGGTGGTTTTCTATCCAGCCGATTATCTAACCGCTTACGTCAAAAGGATGGCATGAGTTACAGTGCTGGATCATATTTCCAAGCCAGCAGCTATGATGATCGCGCTGTTCTTGGAGCTTATGCTATTTGTGCTCCTGAAAACCTGAATAAAGTCGAAGTAGCATTTCAAGAAGAAATGGAAAAAGTACTCACTGACGGTTTCACTGAGGAAGAACTAGAAGGTGCCAAAAAAGGTGTGCTACAAAATAACCGCATTGATCGAGCCAAAGATAACCGATTAGCTAATACCTTGCGTAACTACATAGATTTGGATCGCAACCAAGAATGGAATAAAAAATATGAACAGGCCATTAAGGACCTAACTATTTTGGATGTCAACATGGCCTTCCAAAAATATGTCAAACTAGAAAATTTTTCCATCATCAAAGGTGGCGATGGTCAAAAGGTTAATACCGACTGATGTGACCACTTGGTGCTCGCCAATAAAAAAGCCGAGGTTAACTTCGGCTTTTTTATCTCTACTTTTTAATCATTCACCTTCTTCGGCTACAATCTGAAACATATCGAATACAAAAATTGAGAATGAAATGAAAAAATTACTACTTATTGCAATTTTGATCTATGGAACAGCCATGGCCAGCGACCATCAACAATCGCATTATTCTCCGAAGTTATTATCTCAAGTTAAACAATTACGAGACTATGCGCTCAATGACATGCTGGCTTACGAACTTACTGAATCTTTGACCACCGAAGTGGGAGCAAGATTAGCAGGCAGTGAAGGTGATGCTAAAGCGGTCGCTTGGGCTAAAGCTAAATTTAATTTGCTAGGTTTTGATCGTGTGACACTAGAGCCTGTGACCTTTAGGCGCTGGGTTCGCGGAGAAGAAACCGCTGAAATTATAAGCCCATATCAACAGCCATTGACCATCACTGCACTAGGGCAATCTACACCCACACCGAAAGAAGGTATTACAGGTCAAGTGATTCATTTTTCTACATTGGAGGAACTGAAAACAGCAAATCCTGAAGAGATCAAAGGCAAAATTACCTTCATCAGCAATCGAATGGAACGACATAAAGACGGTTCAGGCTATGGTACAGCTGTAGCTGCTCGATCTTCAGCAGCACAAGTCACTGCTGCCAAAGGAGGTATTGGTACACTCATCCGATCAATTGGTACAGATAACAACCGAACACCACATACTGGTGTAATGAATCATGACGACAACATTTCCACAGTACCAGCAGGCGCTTTATCCAACCCAGATGCAGATCTCTTAGTTAATATACTTAAGCGAGACCAAGCTGTGATATTGAGATTTACTCTCGGATCTGATTTTGATGGAGAATACACTTCATACAACGTTATTGGGGATATGCTTGGTTCTGAACAACCAGATGAATACATCATTATTGGAGGTCACCTGGACTCTTGGGATCTTGGAACGGGTGCGATTGATGATGCCTCTGGTTGTGCCATCACCATGGCCACGGCAAAATTGATCAAAGAACATATTGGCCAACCTAAACGCACTATTCGTGTCATCTTATGGGCCAATGAAGAATATGGGTTGTCAGGAGCTAAAGCCTATTATGAAGCTCACCAAGGTGAGATGAAACAACATATTCTGGGTGGTGAATCAGATTTTGGCGCAGGTAACATTTACGCATTCGGGACACGTATTGATAACAAAGCACTACCGCTGATTAATGATATCCTAAATTTACTCAAACCATTGGGCATTGATTACGCAGGCAACCAATCTTTCTCTGGTGCTGACCTGACACCCTTAAGAGAAGCAGGAATGGCGGTATTTAGCTTAGCACAGGATGGAACCGAATATTTTGACTACCATCATACAGCCAATGATACCTTAGACAAAATTGATCCACAAAAATTAGCTCAAAATGTCGCTGCTTGGGTGGTGGTGACGGCTTTAGTTGCCAATACCACTGAAAACTTTGGCTTTAATTTACAAGACTCAGAATAACGAGCATATTTAGGGCATCTCTAATTAATGAGGTAATTTTTCTGGCAACGCAAAAAAATAACAGGCAAGACATGCTCACGCGGAATGCTCATTGCCTTTCAAGTGAGCATAACGCAGCATCTGATTTTTTGGCTATGCCCGATGCAAATAGGGATCTTTTTGATTAACAACGTTAAACTGTATTAAAATTCAAACATTCTAAACCATGCTCACTGATGACAACTACCATCTCAGCATTCGCCCCCATTACCATTGGTAATTTTTCAGTTGGTTTTGATGTTTTGGGGTTGTGTATTCGACCACTCAATGGCCCTCCTCTAGGTGATGTGGTAGAAATCACTGAGTCAGATATTTTTACATTCAATGTCAAGGGAGAATTTGCAACCGAAGTACCTTCAGGCAAACAAAATCTGGTTTCAATGGTTAGCCAAAAAATGTATGATCTGTTCATACAGTCCCATGCCAGAAAATCACCCATTGATATCACATTAATTAAAAACTTGCCTATAGGGTCAGGGCTAGGATCGAGTGCTGCTTCTATTGTCGCTGCTTTGGTGGCCTTAAATCACTATTATGACGACTTTCTCAGCTTGATAGAATTATTAAACATCGCTGCGGAAATGGAGGCAATTTATACAGGTGGAAAACCATGTATGGATAATGTCGCACCATGCCTGATCGGAGGGTTTCAATTAATAACTCAGTCAAAAGATTTACCCGTTATTCCAGTCCCTTTTCCACGTCACTGGCGAATTATGTTATTTTATAATGGCGATGAAGTACTGACTGCAAAAGCTCGTTCAATATTGCCAACACAAGTGAATATGGAAACCGCCATCAACCACGCCAAAAACCTGGCAGTTTTCATCCAAGCTTTGAACCTAGGTTCAGAAGCATTGGCTGCAGAACACTTGTACGACCTATTGGCAGCACCCTACCGAGAATCTCTATTACCACATTTCACTGGGTTTCGTGATTATGCAAGATCTTGTGGCGCACTGGCAACTGGTATATCAGGATCTGGACCAACCGTTTTTGCAGTATGCGACAATAACAGCTCTACGGAAAAAATAATTCATTATGCTAACCAAAACAAAGTCAATGACAGGGGATTTGTTTACCTGTGCGAAATTGATGAACTGGGAGCTTATTTGAGTAATGACGATGATCCATACGGACTTGATTTTTTGTTACCCTCATGACCCTTGACTTAAGTTTTTAAAATCAAATTTTGCTACAATCAAAAAGCACCTATTTTGGAGGAATTATGAATCAAAAAATAACTTTTACTAAATTTATTCCTATTATCATCCTCATCATTTTATTTGCCATTGGATCTCGTTTTTGGGTATCAGTGCCAGCCGGTCATGTCGCTGTTGGTACACTTTTTGGTGCAGTACAACCAAATGCCTACAAAGAAGGACTGAATATTCCAGTCAATCCTCTGCTTAAATTTCATACATTTGATGTCCGAGAAAAAACACACTTTGAGCAAGCACAAGTACCATCCCAGGACCAATTACAGACAAAAATCGATGTCTCAGTGCAATATCGCCTGAATGGAGAAATGGCATCCAAAATGCTCCAGGAAACGGGAACCATAGAAAACATGTTGCAAGTACAGTTAGTTCCTAAGCTGCGTTCACTACTGAGAGAACAAGGTAAGTCTATTAAGCGCGCTGAAGACTTTTTCTTGGAAGAAACGCAAGAACAACTACAAACGGATTTAACAACAGGTTTGGCTGAATACTTAGCACCGAAAGGGATCAATATTTCAGCCGTACTGATTCGGGACATATCCTTACCTCCTTTCATTACCAAAGCTATTGAAGCGAAAAAAGAAAGAGAACAAGAGGTCGAAAAACAAAAAGCTGAATTGGAACGATATAAAACAGAACAACAGCAACTAATTGCTGCTGCAGAAGCCCAACGCAAAGCAGCCGAAGAAGAAGCACAAAAAAGACGCGTTCTGGCAGACGCACAAGCTTATGAAATCGAAAAAATCAATGATGCCATTGGAAGCAATCCTAACTACGTCAAATTACAATCTTTGGAAGCTTTGAAAAGCATATCGAAAGACCCTGCTTCAAAAATATACTTTATTGATAGTAATTCACCACAACCACTGCCATTAATGCATTTATCGGATAAAAATTGACAACTGACTAGTCGAACCTGAAAAATGCATAAGTTATTGTTGAATAAGATAAATTTATTAAAATCTCCATATTTTTTCGACCAGAAAACAAGTGGTTCAATGCTTTTTTCCGGTCGACGGTGTGCCACAAGGACGTGCCACCTTGAGCCATCAGGCTCAAGTAAGGTCAAAAAACATCAGCAAAATCACACTTTTGCGCTTAAGTGTTTTTTTGACCGATGTTGGAAAAGGCCAGGAAGGACTTTTTCAGGACTGACTAACTAAGAGCTGATGTACAGCCATTACTTTTTCTAAAAACTGACTGGAATGAAAATATTTGAACGCCGTGCTTTAGCACCTGAATACCGCCAACTACTGAGATTACTGACTTGGTTGTGGACCGGATTAATCACAATTCCTGTCTTCATTCTGACATACTTTGCTATTGATTTGGTTTGGTATAGTGCCCTAGTAATTACATTTTGTACTTGGTTATTACTGGCATTGCTACTTAAAGCCTACGTAATGGCGTGGTACAAAAAGTATCAATATGCGTTATCAAAAGAAGGATTAATCATTAATAAGGGTGTATTTTGGCAACAGCTGATTATCATCCCAAGAAATAGAGTTCAACATACAGACATCACCACTGGACCATTAGAACGTCGTTATAACTTAGCCAAGTTAGTTGTCCACACCGCTGGCACCCGAGATGCCTCTGTGACATTGAATGGCTTACCTGAAAAGACCGCAGCAGACCTGAGAAAAGAGCTAATTATTTCCATTCAGGACGATTCAGTATGAGTCAAACATTTGAACCACAAACTGAATACAAGAAGCTTCACCCCTCCTCACCGCTGTTTATTTTAGTTGATGCCATCATCAAGATTATTTTTCCGTTAGTAATCACCTATTTCTTGGGTGGTACAAGCTATCTTAAGGAAGGGTGGGTGATCGGCATTATTGCATTTCTGGCATCAATCGGCACAGTCGCGCAATACTGGTTTTATCATTACTGGTTAGAGCCTGACCGCATAGTAATAAAAAGTGGCATCATCTTCAAGTCATTACGTCAAGTACCATACGAGCGCATTCAGAACATTAACATCAAAAACACCATACTTCACCAATTATTCAAAGTCGCTACCGTACAAATCGAATCAGCATCAGGCAGTAAACCTGAAGCGGTCATCCGGGTAATCAGTCTCACTCAAGTTAAGGAACTACAAAATGCCATAAAACAAAAAACAAAAGATATCAGTGTAACTAAAGATGTGACTTCAGATCATTTAGACAGTAACCAGCATGCTTCTCTTCCACTGTACCAAATCACCAAAGCCGATATCACACGCTATGGCTGTATCCACTGGCAAGCGTTGGTACCATTGGCTGCGGTCTTTGGTTTTGCGATGCAAACCGACAGTATGAGAGAAAGAATGACCAATTTCATACTCTCCATGGTTTTTTATATTCGCAACTACACTGCCCTGGAGGGTAAACTACTCAACGGCATTATTTTAGTGATCCTCCTACTCATCGCTGCCTGGCTTGTATCAATGGTCATTGCCCACTTGAAACTACACGGCTTCACATTGACAAAAAATGAACACAAATTACATGCAGAAATGGGATTGCTAACACGCATCACAGCCGACATTCCAATCAAGCGTATTCAATTAATCCGTATCCGTGAATCTTTTATGCATCGTCTTTTCAAAAGACAAACTCTGACCATGGAAACAGCAGGAGGCGTGACACAACAAACTGGTATCGTCATGCGATGGCTGGTTCCATTAGCTAAACCTGAAGACATATCGCCATTGATCAATAAAATAGAGGCCAAAATAAATCTGGCAGATATGAATTGGCAAAACTTATCAGTCAAAGCATGGCGACGTTTATTCAAAAAAACCAGTGCCTTGAACCTGTGTATTATTGCCATCTTATGCCTCAGTTGGACGACTCAAGCAGCTTGGTTATTACTGACTGTCCCTTTATGGTACGGATATGCCAGGACATGGGCACGCCATGCTGCCTATGCTTTTGATGATCATATGATTGCCTATCGCAGTGGTGTGCTATTCCGCAACACCAGTATTGTTAAAATCAATAAAATTCAAACTATTAGACTATTAGAATCTCCATTTGACCGAAGAAACCATCATGGCAGCCTAGTAGTCGATACAGCTGGCTCTAACATTGCGTTACATCATATTAGCATACCCTACTTAGAAAAAGATCAATTACTCAAACTACACAACCAACTGACTCATCAAGTCAGTCAAAGTACTTTTGTTTGGTAACTCTTGTAACTCGGATATTTCATCAATCAATAATTTTTTTGAAAAAAAATAACCTGGCAAGCTGTTCAAACACCACCATAGCTTATAGCTGCGGTAATTTTAGACAATCGCCATGTCCTGTTTTCTCTTTGAGCAGACTAAAATCCATCATTATTTGTACTGGCTTTTTCAATCTCTGAGGTTAAAATAGAATCAACCGTCACTTAGCCTCGATCTGTTTTGTCAATAATGCAAGATGCAATCGTCTAAAACACTATTTGAGTCACCTGAACGGAAGGGGATCTTTATAGTAAGCTTCCAACTAGACAATAACTTCATCATGCAGTTTAATTCTAAAGAACGACAAATTCGCAGCTTCGTCCTGAGGAAAGGAAAAATGACGACAGGCCAGCGTAAAGCGGTCGAACAATTGATGCCACAATATGAGATAGATCCACTGCCCGATACCTTACCACTCGATTTAATATTTGGTAACAAAAACCCTGTTTGGATGGATATTGGTTTTGGTAATGGCGAATCTATCATTCATGCAGCACAACGATACCCTGATGTTAATTTTTTAGGTATAGAAGTACATCTACCAGGCATTGGTCATTTGTTGATAGAAGCCAAAAGACTGAATTTAACAAACATTAAAATCATTCGTAACGATGCAGTGGACATACTCAAAAAGCATATCACCGACGAAAGCTTAGCAGCAGTTCATGTTTACTTTCCAGATCCTTGGCATAAAAAAAGACATCACAAAAGACGAATCATCAATGCTGACTTTGTTTCTCTTACAGCAAAAAAACTCAAAAAAAATGGACGCTTACACTATGCCTCTGACTGGCAACCTTATGCAGAAGAAGTACGAGCCTTATTTAAAGATTCACTCTGTTTCAGTAACATAGAACCAAACCATGCTTTTGCACCTCGGCCAGATTGGCGTCCAATCACCAAATTTGAACGCCGGGGTCAAAAGTTAGCACACAATAGCTACGACCTGATCATGATTCGGAACTGACCATGGAATCAATTGGCATCACCAATGATATGTTAATGGTGTTAGCCATTTTGGCTTACACTGTTATGATGTTTATCACTGAAGTGATCCGTATTGATGTAGCTGCCATATTGATTCTAGTGGTCTTAGGTTTAACTGGATTGGTACCCGACACACAATTATTTGAAGGGTTTGCTTCAAACGCAGTGGTATCAATCATCGCAGTAATGATTATTGGCGCAGGGCTTGATCGAACTGGTGTCATGAATATCGTAGCCAAAGGTATAATGAAAATTGGTGGAAAAACTGAAAAAACAGTCATACCAGTGGTATCTTTAACCGTTGGCACCATTTCAGGTTTCATGCAAAATGTAGGAGCAACTGCCTTGTTTTTACCTGTGGTGAGCAAAATTTCATCAAGTGCTCAACTGCCATTGTCTCGATTACTGATGCCTATGGGATTTTGTGCCATCCTAGGCGGCACAGTCACCATGGTGGGATCATCTCCTTTAATCTTACTTAATGATTTACTGGCCACATCTAATGAATCGCTACCGCCTGGTGTAGACACCATAAAGGCTTTTGAATTGTTTTCAACCACTCCAATTGGACTGGCGCTATTACTAGTTGGCGTGATTTACTTTCTATTGCTTGGCCGTTTCCTATTGCCTAAAGATAAACCAGCGTCCCATACTCATAATTTTCGTTCAGATGATTATTTTCGTGATAATTATGGTATAGATAAAAGTATCACTGAATTAATAGTCAATAAAGACAGTCCTCTGGTTGGTAAAATGATTGAAGAGCTAGAATTCGATCCTAAAGTACCGCATATTGTCGCCTTGTTTACAGAAGGAAAGTCTATGATTTCGCCACCCAGAAACAAATTCATCTGGAATGGCGCGATATTAGCTGTCATGGGCTCTAAAACAGAAGTAGAAGAATTTGCCAAACAATTTAACTGCACCATACAACCTAAACTTAAACAATTTAAACTCGATTTTAATCCGAGTATCTCAGGTACTTCCGAAGCGGTAATTATCCCAGGGTCACGCTACCTTGGTGTCAAACTAGCTAATTTTCATTTTCGCAAAGAATTCGCTATTACCATCCTCGCTGTCTCCCGAGGTAACAAAATTTATAAAGGACAGGAAATGTATGAGTTGGAATTACAACTTGGTGATACTTTTATCATTCATGGTCGCTGGACGGACCAGGTAGGTATGGGACGTTCACGCAATGTTGCTGTGGTCAGTGACGTGCCGAATGAACCTCAAAGGCCACATAAAATTCCTTACGCATTGTTTTTTTTCGCTCTCAGTATATCATTGGTTATTTTAACAGACCTTAAACTATCACTCTCTCTGCTTACCGGGGCCATTGGCATGATCATTTTTGGCGTCATCAATATCGATGAAGCCTATCGTGCGGTCAGCTGGAAAACTGTATTCTTATTGGCTTGTTTAATTCCTCTGGGTTTTGCTATGGAACATACTGGAACGGCAGGCTGGATTGCACAAACCACTATCATTGCCTTGGGTGAAGTACCTGAAATTATTTTTCAAATCACAATTGCCATACTCGCCACATTATTCTCTTTAGTGATGTCTAATGTTGGTGCTACCGTACTATTGGTTCCTTTGGCCATTAACATCGCTATAGAAACTGGTGGTAACCCGGCACTTTACGCTTTATTAGTGGCTCTTGCCACATCCAATGCATTCATCTTGCCGACACATCAAGTATCCGCATTAATCATGGGACCCGGAGGCTACAGTGTTAAAGATTTTCTGAAAGTTGGCTCACTGATGACAGTGTTATTTCTGAGCGTCGTAATCACAACACTGAACTGGCTATTCTGAATGGATGAAATTTAATTTTCACTATGTTCATCATTCATCTCTGCTTTGACAGATGCCGCTATTTTGACTTTTTCTTTGAATAAAATGTGGAGGTATTTACTCTCATATTCCAACCGCCTCCTACTGTTTTGATTTTCCGCCAGCATCATTAAAATGCATTCTATTTCTTCCATCAATTGATAATAGTTTTTAGACATAATAAACATTAAATATTTTCAATAACAACACTCTAAAAACCTTGAGCAACAACGAACCACCCATAAATCTGAAATCAACTGTAGCAATATGTAGACAATATCCAATGACTGAAACATCTAGGTATGTTTTTTTCCATGAACTCATTACAATACCAAGGAATGAAACTGTCAACTTACAATGAAACCACAAATCAAAATTCCAGCGACTTACATGCGAGGCGGCACATCAAAAGGTGTGTTTTTTAAACTCAGTGATTTACCAAAAGCAGCACAAAAGCCTGGTGAAATAAGAGACCGGATCTTACTGCGGATCATCGGTAGCCCAGACCCCTATGGAAAACAAACCGATGGCATGGGTGGCGCAACCTCCAGCACCAGCAAAACGGTAATCCTCTCGAAAAGCAATGAACCGAATCATGATGTCGATTATTTATTTGGACAGGTAGCTATTGATCGCCCTTTTATTGACTGGAGCGGTAATTGTGGTAACTTGACCGCTGCTGTTGGTTCCTTTGCGATCAGTTCGGGATTAGTGGACAGCCAACGCATTCCTGATAACGGTATCTGTGAGGTGCGCATTTGGCAAGCCAACATCAACAAAACAATCATCGCCCATGTACCAATCACTCATGGTGAAGTTCAGGAAGCGGGAGACTTCGAACTCGATGGTGTGACTTTTCCGGCTGCTGAAGTCAAAATTGACTTTGTCAATCCAGTGGGTGATTCAGCAATGTTTCCGACAGGGAATGTAATTGATACTCTGGATGTGCCTAATATTGGTACATATCAAGCCACCATGATTAATGCCGGTATTCCAACCATCTTTTTGAATGCCTCAGAGCTTAACTATCAGGGCACTGAATTACAAACTGACATCAACAGTAATGATAAGGCGTTGGCTATGTTCGAAACCATTCGCGCGTATGGTGCAGTAAAAATGGGACTGATCAAAGACATCACCGAAGCAGTGACTAGGCAACATACCCCAAAAGTGGCTTTTGTTGCCCCACCCTTAGCATATACTGCATCCAGTGGAAAAAGAATACAAGCATCAGATATTGACCTGAATGTTCGTGCCTTGTCGATGGGACTATTACATCATGCAATGATGGGTACTGCGGCAGTCGCTATCGCAACGGCTGCAGCCATTCCTGGCACCCTGGTAAATCTGGCTGCCGGTGGTGGTCAACATCAGAACATCCGCTTTGGTCATCCATCGGGGACACTGAAGGTAGGTGCAAATGTCGTTCAGCCAGATGGCCAATGGAAAGCACAAAAAGTATCAATGAGCCGAAGCGCAAGGACGCTAATGAAAGGCTGTGTCTATATACCGGATCTACTTTAGTGTCGAGCTTGAGTTATCAATTTAAGGAATATCTCCTGACTTCAATAATGAGTCAACCCTAAAAGGCCTCATAGCGATAACCAATGGCATGAACAGTTTTGATGATCTGGGGCTGTTGTGAATTAATTTCGATGCGTTTGCGTAATTGGGATATATACTGATCAACCACACGTGAATTAAACACCAAATGCCTACCCCAACCACAGTCATATATATCATCCCGGCTGAGCACTTGACCTTGTTTTTCATAAAACAGTCGCAATACTTTGACATCACGAGAAGTCAGCTCTATTACTTGATCTGTACGACAGGCACGATACGAAGTAGAATCAACCATTAGATCTGATAAGCTGAATGATTGATCTTTTGAAGATGGTGTCGATTTACGCAATCGAGCACGGATTCTCGCTATGATCTCCCGACTGCCAAATGGTTTTGAAACGAAATCATCTGCCCCAATTTCTAACCCAACCACTTTGTCTATCTCCTCGCTTTTGGCACTGAGCATAATAACAGGAACCAGCGTATCAAGGGTTCGTATACGTTTGCATAGCTCATAACCATCGACATGAGGCATCATGATATCCAAAATCAGTAAATCAACATCATTACTTTGAAATTGATCAAACCCTGTTTGCCCATCATAAGCCACTATGGCTTCATAACCCTCTAAAGTAACTAACTGAGCAAGTCCATCAGCTATGTTTCTGTCATCATCAACAATCAAAATTCTAGCCATCAAAGACCTCCAGCGTTAATTCAAAACAAGCACCATCTGTACTGTCTATCAATACTAAATCACCGCCATGCAAACGCGCTAAATCACGAGCGATTCCTAAACCCATCCCTGTTCCCGATGATTGGATTAATGAATCAACCAATCGATAAAATGGGTCGAAAATTTTATCTGCTTGTTTCTCAGGAATACCTGGCCCCTGATCCTGAACGATAATACTCATTTGTTGTTCACTCTTTTGTTTAACGAGCACCTGAACTTGTTGACTACTGTTAGCATACTTTTCGATATTGGATAATAGGTTTGCCATAATCTGTTTAAATACATCAACATCAATAGATACCTTGTGATCAACTTCATTTTGTATATCAATCACTATCCCTAATTTTTCGAAAGTCAATAAAAATGGTTCAATGGCTTCTCGCCAAAGTGACCCGAATTTTTTTTCAACGCGATTCAAAGCCAAATTATTTTTTTCCAATTGGTTGAAATTCAAAACATTATTAATCAAACGAGATAATCGTTGACTTTCTTGATTGATGACTTGTAATGACTTCATCGAAGAATCATCTTGTATATCGAGAGTCCGTTCCAATAATTCACCATATAAGCGAATATTAGTTAATGGTGTTTTTAGCTCATGAGAGACCTTATTAATGAAACTGAGTTTATGTTTGGTTTCTTGTTGTTCTTTCTTTCTCGCTTTATACAACAACCAAGTAATGACAGAAATCAATAGCAAAATACCCAACCAAGACAGTATAAACAAATTCTTCGATGATGCCGCCAATATTGTTGCATCAGATTGGTAACGCAAACTCCAACCAGCAAATGGTGGCTCCAAATTCTTTTGGATGTCTATGTTGGCTCGGGTTAATTCGCTATTACCCCATTGATAAAAGGTGCGACCCACATTATCCTTGATCGCCAAATAAGATCTTTCAGTGGTGATGTCCGGTTGAACTGAAAGCCAACGAATGAATTCTGCCAATAACATCGATGTGTTCAGTTCCACAAATAATATACGATCTGCCCTCATCCAATAAATGTATTTACTGTTTTGATTGTTATGCCAAGTAAACCACCCTGAATTAAGCCGGCCACTTTTTTGGTCACTACTACCAACAGGTAAATATTTTAGCCACTGGGCGCCTAATGCATGTGTTCTGGCAAACGAAGTTTCAGGAAACACCAAGTTCTGATCGCTGTCCATAACCAAAACCTGGTCAATCAATGGATTGCTATCCATCATCATTTTTACTTCATCAATAACAATCAACTTATTTAATTGCTGATGGTAACTATTGATATAAGCTTGCAAATTTTGCTGCAACAAGGCGAGGGTTTGTTCAGAACCATGAATCTGTTCCATTTTTACCTGTTGCTCCTGTTGATCTGCAAGCTTATAACCCAACCATCCAACGATAAACAGTGTGAAGGTAAATAATATCAATAGTAACCATTCACTCTTCACATGCATGATGTTTACTGATCTCCGTCGCTGTCTGTTTGTTGATTCTCAGTGGCATACTGATCTTCACGTACTTGCTTCCTGGCTTTATTCCAATTGCTGCTACCGATGTTATCAAACAAATACTGCTCTTTCTTAATTTGGGCTTTTAACTTAGGGGAATCAGTACGCTCAGCCTCTTGCTCCAATAACTCAAGATTTCTTCTTCCTAGTGTTGTCGCACCTTCTAAATCACCTTGATCCCTTAATCTCACCACTTCTTTTGATACTTCATTAACCTGAGTAGAAATAACATTTGCGAACACTTCGCTATCCTGACTCTCTTCTACCTTTTCTGCTTCATCGGTAAAAGCAACAGTCACCGAATCACGATGAGAAGACTGTATCCCATTAACCACATCATGGTATTTTACAGCCACATCAGCAACCGCTAACTGAAAATCTTTAGCATTTGGCGGCACCATGATTTCAAGAGTCAAATGTCTCTTTTGTTCACCGTAAATCTGATTGAACTTTGAAACCACCTGCTGTCCTGACAAAGTATCATCTTTACCCAAAATCCGGATAGGTTTCACTCCATTCTTGAAATTGATGTTAATTTCAATATCCTGAGCCACCACAGAAAAGACATCACCTAACTCAGAATCAAACACTTTAGCCAACTTATCGGCATTTTCCACAAAGTAGTGATTGCCATCGCTGTAACCAGCCAACTGGGTCATCAAATCCTCGTTATAGCCCAAACCCAAACCAATCGTTGAAATACTGATGTGTTGTTTACCAAAAGCACGACCCAATTCAGCCAACTCATGAGGCTCACTGGGTCCTACATTAGCAATCCCATCTGATAACAGAACCACCCGATTGACTTTATTATCAGCCAAATATTTCCTTACTTCGTAACCACCCTGAGTCACACCAGCGAATAATGCGGTTGATCCATCTGCATAGATGGTATTGACTGTTTTAAGAAATTGGCTAGGGCTTTGCAAGGTTGCCGCAGGCCACAATACCTTGGCGGTATCATCATAAACAACCAATGATACAATATCTTGGCTATTTAAGCGGGAAACCGCCATTTCAAGCGCTTGTTTCGCCTGAATCATCTTATGACCTGACATCGAACCTGACTTATCAAGCACAAAAGCAATATTAGCCTGTGGCCGTTTAGCCTTGATCAAACTGGGTCTGCCGGTAATGTCTATATTTAAATAAGCTTTTTGTGATTGTCCCGCCAATAATTGGCCACTGGACATACCGACATTAAAATCCAATGCAGAAGCCTGATTACAGGAGTCATTTATATCACACGCACCTGAGGTGAAAGTCAGATGTATAGCCAAAACAGAGAGTATTTGTTTAATTTTCATATCACTTCCTAAATTATAACAGTGATGCAAATTTAATGAATAATAACGACCGGCTTGTCAGTACGATGCAAGCATTTTGTAAAGAATTTGTAAGATTAAAAAATCTTTACCCTAAAATTGAACGATTTAGAGTAAAAACATATTTCCTTTACTCTAACCCATTTCTGAATATCAGATCCAACGATTCAGCTGCCCCCGAAATGCGAAAAACATTATCACTGCCACCACCGCCAACATAGACATCAACATCATTGGCAACCACAATTGTTCCTGGACCATCTAAAACGGCACCATTACCATCACCGTCAGCACCAATAATCTCCGTGATAATACAAGGAGTAGTTGTGGTACTGCAGTTAATGGGCTTATCAATACGAAAAGCATTCTCACCATTGCCTCCAACAAAATAAATATTATCTGCATCGTCAACAGCCATATTCCCTGCTTGTTGAGGAGTGTCCTGTTCAAATATTTTGGTGATAATACAAGGTACACCGTCAGTACTACAGTTACCTGGTGTAGCGATTTTATAAATACTGGCTGGCTGAAAAAAACCGAGTGATGTCATATAAACATTATCGTCGCTGTCCACTGCGATACCACGACCAAATGCTTGATCAGTTAATGTGCTTTCATCAATGATTTGGTTGACCACACAATCATTGTTGGTTGTATTACAATCACCAGGAGTGGAAATTTTGAACACATTATCAGAATTCTGAGTTGTGACATAAACACTGCCCTCACTGTCAACAGCTAATCCCACTGGCTGATCAAGTGCATGACTTCCATCACCGGTCGCATCAATAATTTCCGTAATGATACAACCTGGTATACCTCCTGTACTACACGTGGTTGAAGACCCAATTCGAAAAACATTATCAGAACCAGCACCTGCCACATAGACATTGTCATCATGATCAACCGCCACAGCAACAGGTGTATCTAATAGATGAATACCATCACCGGAAGTGTCGATAATCTCAAAAATATCACATAAAGGGCCATCCGTACTACAGTTATTAGGTGCGTTAATACGCCAGACATTATCACTAAATTGACCCGAGACATAGACATGGCCACTGCTGTCCGTTGTGACTGCTGATGATCTATCATGAATACGCATACCATCACCTGTAGCATCAAGAATTTCCACTACTTGGCAATTTCCTGCACTTACAGAACAGGTTGTGGATGAACTGATTTTGAATAGATTATCAGTGTTAGTCCCGGTAACATAAATATTCCCAGCGCCATCACTACCAACACCAGCACCATCTAAAGTATGAGTCAAGTCACCGCTAGAATCAATCACCTGAGCCACTTGGTCCACTTGAGCAATAGCCGTATTTAATGCAAAAAACAATAACACCGAAAATATTTTCATGATCCACCTCACCCTCTCAATCATTCATTATTATAAGGTAAAGCTTGGTAATAACACAGAAAATCAAAAGTTATTGCCTAAGGATTATTTAGTCAACCCTGAAAAAGTCCATCCTGGCATTTTTCAGGTTCAACTATTTATAGATAAACCTGGGTTATTGAAAAAATCAAACATTTGACCCGAATAATAAAATTTTACGGTAGTTTCAATACCATATTGAAAAAAGTGTAAAAATGAAAAGTTATGTCACAATTTTAACGCTACTCGTAGTGGTGCTGGCACATGCAAACTCAGATCAAATCCTCGGCTCGGTCGTTACGGTCGGTAATAATGCCAATGCTTGCTCTTATACCAGCCTTACTGATGCCATTAATTTAAGTAACAGTGATGAGATCCGTGTCGCCAGTGATAAAATCTATGAAGAACATATTGTCATCAATGATGGCAATACCCAAAACCTCATCATCAGGGGTGGCTATGAAAACTGCACGGCAGCCGGTCTTGGCATTGGTAATGGTTCGAGAGCAATCATAGAAGGAGTCAACAGCCAACAGCTTCAACCCATGATCTCTATTGCTGGTAATAGTCAACAAAAAACCGTGGAACTGAGGCACCTGATCATCAGAAATGGCCAGGCTTCGGGGATTTTGTCAGCCAGTTGGGTTGATTTAACATTGAACAATGTTTACATCGGCAATCACAAAGAAAGGGGCCTATCACTGTCAGGCGGCAACCAACTGGTTAATTTGCAAAACGTTAACGTGGTTTTAAACCAAAGGTCGGGATTGTTGTGTACAGGCAGTCAGAACATAGTAAACATCAATAACAACAGCAGATTCGCCTACAACGATTCACTCAGTTCTGGTGGTGGGATTTCTGTTCTTAACAGTTGCGAGGTCAATGCCGATTCTTCGGTTACCATTGAATTTAACGATGCCATGTTGAACGGTGGGGGCGTTTATGCCGCAAGTGCAGCTCATGTGAATTTAAATGGCACTTTAATCCAGTCTAATACAACTGATGATAACAACCAAAACAACTCAGGAGGGGGAATCTATGCAACAAATGGGGGAACAATAGTCAATGCACCTAATGTCAAGCTTTTGAATAACGAAGCTCCTAGAGGCGCCGCTATGGCAGTCACTGATCAAGCCGTGTTAACAGCCAATGCTGTCAATATACCTGCTAACCTCTGCTTGACTATAGGTCGCTGTGTCCAAATCATTGGCAATACCTCACCAGACCCTAGTTTGGTCGGCAACGGCGCAGGATTCTTTGTAGATGATCAAGCCTCTATTTATTTGGCCCATGCCTATATGCAAGGTAATAATGCCAGATTTGGCGCTTTAGGTGTTGTACAAAATGATGCTTATGCCAATATCGAAGGCAGTATCATGATAAAGAATGGTAACAATCAGGCCACTTATGTTTTAGAAACTGGTACCGGCGGAATATTAGACTTACGAGACGTCACCATTGCAGATAATGAATCTATACTGACTCAATTAAACACAGGTGGCGATGGACTGATTTTTGTGCAATCAAGTATCATACAAAACCCCAAAGGCGGCTTGACTGCCAGCAATGGTGGTAACTCTTTATCATTCAATATCGAGTGTTCAATAATTAGCGAGGCTCAATCATTTGGCAGCCTCCCTTCTGGTGTTATCATTGATGATGCTGATTTTATTAATCCAGACGATAATAACTACCATATCAAGCCTACATCACCCGCTGTCGATTTCTGTGAAGGTATAGCACTCATCAATACTGGTTACGATATCGACCTCGAAAATCGCGGATATGACGACCCTAATGTTGTCGATAATGGATTAAATACTCATAATGACGCAGGTGCAGATGAATATCGATGGGACAATGATTTAATCTTTATGGATGGTTTTAACAACAATTGATTTTAAGGGCACTTCTATTAATGAGGTACCCTTAAGCCAAATTCAACGAATCAGACCTGGAAAAACCCTCCACTGTTTTTTCCAAGTCTGATCAGTTTATACTCCCACCCAACTCAACCAGATAGGTTATAGCGAAACTATATTCAGAAATGAGTCGCTGATGACAAATCTATTCAAGATCTCTATATAATAATGCTATACTTTTTGCATGTGTGAATTGGAAAAGCAGGTGTCGAAAAATAGTCTAAATATCAGTTATCATAATTTTCTGCAAGATACTCTATCTTGGTATGATGGACAAATCTGATTTTAGCGCTGTAGAAAAATGGTTCAAAAAATTGGTTGATTTGGAGAAAACCAAACAAAAAGACCAAGCCAAACATCTCTTAGCAAAAAATATTTTATCGAACGAACAATTTACTCTACTGATTAACATGCTGGCAGCTGATCAGAGACCGGATTTTCCTGAGAACCTTAATAACTTTAAGACCAATTGGGCAAAAACTGATGAAACAATTCAGTTGCAACAAATGCCTCATATCGGTAATTATCAATTAATAAAGCCATTGGGAACGGGTGGTATGGGACATGTTTACCTGGCTGAACGAAATGACGGCTTATTTGAACAACATGTGGCCATTAAAATATCCCAGCTATATCTTAAAGAAACACTGCTCAAAAAATTCGAGAATGAACGACAAATTTTAGCTAAGTTGACCCATCCCAATATAGCTAAATTATTAGATGGCGGAACTGCGGATGATGGTAGACCATATATTGTTATGGAATATATCAACGGTGTCGACATCGATCAATATTGTATAAAAGAAAAATTAGGCTTGAATGGTCGCTTAAATTTGGTTCTACAAATTTGCAGCGCTGTATCCTATGCTCACCAACAATTGGTTATGCACAGAGACTTGAAACCGAGTAATATCCTTGTCGATCATTCAGGCCAAGTTAAGCTGGTTGACTTTGGAATTGCCAAACTGTTAGAAAATGACGATCAGTCTGTAAACCCGACAGCTACCCAAATCATGACTCGACAATATGCCAGTCCAGAACAATTAAAGGGTGATCCGTTATCTACACGAAGTGACCTATTCAGTTTAGGTGTTTTAACATACGAACTACTGACTGGTTTTCACCCTTTTGCTCATAACAATCAATTAGAGCGGGATCAAAACGTCATTTCTGGAACCATCAGAAAAATATCTAGAGAAAATCAAAGTAAAGCAGTATTTCCCCAACTATCTGATATTGCTGTTCGCCAATTACAAGGAGATATTGAAAATATACTGAACAAATCCCTGGCGGTTAACCCAGAAGACCGTTACCAAAGTATTAACGCCTTTGCATCTGACATCCGGAACTATATGGAATATAGACCAGTGATGGCTAGAAAAGCCAGCAACTGGGACAAAATAAAGAAATGGATGATTAGACATAAGGCAGTGACAACAATATCTGCGACTTCCTTAACTTTACTTATATTGACAACAATGATCGCTGTTTTTCAAGCGAACATTGCAAAAAAACAACAATCACTAGCCGAACAACAACAACTTTTGGCCGAAGCAGAAACTTTAAAGGCTACAGAAATAAAGGATTTTATGGTCAACTTGCTACAACAAGCAACACCAAGAGAAGATGGCGAAAAATTATTGGTCAGGGATGTACTCGACCAAGGCATGGAAAAACTACAAGCAGATATCGCAAATCATCCTGAACAAAAGTTTGCCATGCTGAACGCAATCATTGCTAGCTATATTGGCTTAAATGAGTACAACCTGCTTCAGGAGAAGATGCCAAATTTTCTCGAAAAATGCAAGCTACTGTTAAATGATGCCCACAAACATTGTATTAATATGGAAATTAATTATGGTGTTGTCCTTTTCGATATTGGCCAAGATGAAGAAAGCCTCAAATATTTACAAACACTGGAAAAAAGACTGCGAACAGAATTACCCCAACTAAAAGAAGAATTAGGCTTAGTACTCAGAAATCAATTTACACCACTCAATCGCTTAAAACGGTTCGATCAGGCAATAGCAAAATACCAAGAAGGTATAGAAATTTACCGACAGAATGAAGATGAAATTGACTTCAGAGTGCTATTGAACTGGTTTCACAACCTAACCTATCTGATGTTAAAAAATAAACAGTTGGATAATGCTAAACCGAAAATTGACGCTATTCAAAAACTTTTAGAAGAAAATAAAGAAGCCACACCCAAAGACTATGCCATGAACCAAGTGTTATACAGCCTTTACTACCACTATCGAGGTGAAGAAATCAAATCACTTCCTTACAGGAAAAAGGCCATTGAAATCCTCAAAAAAGCCCCCGAGCATAGGACAGAAACCTTGTACAATATCATGAAAAACTACGCAGCAGCATTGAACACCCTTGGCTATACAGATCAGGCATTAGCAGTATACGATGAAACCTTAGACATCATCAACGCGTATAATAATCAAGTCCCTGAATATTGGGCTTGGTTATATGTCCGCAAAGGCCTGATTCAACTGCAACTGTTTAACTCTCAATCGGCACAAATGGTTTGGGAGAAGTTGCAAACACTTGATCAAGCAGGAAATATATTAATTAATCGCTACCAAAAATGTCACTATCTATTTTATCAAATGCTGATCATACTGCATACTCAACAAAAACCAGACCACGAACTAACCACAGAACTGATTTCATGCGATCAAGACAGCTTTAATGACATGTCTTCTTACGTTGCCTACATTCGAGGCTTGATCGCTTCACAAAATAATGAGCACGATGCTGCTCGGGATTGGCTACGACAAGCAAAAAATTATGCGGAAACTGCTCTCACACCACACCTTGGATTAACTGCCATGATCGATGAAACAATGCGCCGCTTAGGTTACTTCGAATAATGATTTTTATTTCCAATATTTGAATTAATTAGCTTTAGACAAACCAGTCCATGGAATTTGATCAAAACGAACCCATCAAAAATGTTTATTCCTCAACCTAAAGAAGCCGAATCAACTATACATATTTAAGGGAGGTGAACAGAGCAACCACTGTCATTATTATAAGAATCGTTCCAACAAAACCTTTCACAAACAAGAATATAACCTCCAACATTACACAACACGGAGCAATACATCTTTCTATGCCAGTTTCCCCATGAACTTCACATTTTCTGGTTGGATAAGATAATGGATTTGTTTCCATTAATTTTTCCACATAAGGTAAAGTGCACGTTACGCACCTTACTTTTTTTATGCAACTTCTCAATCGTTGCACTTATAAATGGAATTCAGAATCTAATTTTCTATTTGAAAAATTAAAAGTCACAAAAAAAGCGGCTACATGAGCCGCTTTTTTGGTTCCAACCCGTTCATCGACGTTGATCGATGGGTTCAACTTTACGGGTATCGGGACCGATGTAATCGGCATTCGGTCTGATGATGCGGTTGTTGGCGCGTTGTTCCATGACGTGGGCGGTCCAACCAGTCACTCGAGACATCACAAAGATCGGAGTGAACAATTCGGTAGGTATGCCCATGAAGTGGTAGGCTGAGGCATGAAAGAAATCTGCATTTGGGAACAGTCTTTTCTCATCCCACATTTTCTTCTCTACAGCACAACTGACTGGATACAGCACAGTATCACCGACCTCCTCCGCTAATTTTTCTGACCATTTTTTGATGATGCCGTTACGCGGGTCACTTTCGGTATAAACGGCGTGACCAAAACCCATGATCAGGGTTTTGCTGGCCAACATTTGATCGATGGCGGTCACCGCTTCTTCTGGTGTTGACCACTGTTTCAACATCGCCATGGCCGCTTCGTTGGCACCACCATGCAAATGACCACGCAAGGCACCGACTGAAGCGGTGACACAAGAGTGAATGTCTGACAAAGTTGATGCCACTACACGGCCAGTGAAAGTTGATGCATTGAATTCATGCTCAGCGTACAGAATCAATGACACGTCCATGACACGAGCATGTAACTTACTTGGGGGTTTACCATGTAACATTTCCAAGAAATGTGCACCCACACCATCGATGTCTGATGCGGTTTCGATACGCACACCTTCGTTAACGAATTTATACCAGTAACAGATAATCGACGGGAAAATGGCGACCAAACGATCAGCTTTGTCCAACTGTTGTTCGAAGTCGGTCTCGGTTTCCAAATTGCCTAACATCGAACACCCGGTACGCATCACATCCATCGGATGAGCAGTAGCAGGAATCAGTTCCAACGTTTTTTTTAAAGCTTCCGGCAATTCGCGCAAACTGTTGATCTTCTTTTTATAAGCATCCAACTCAGTCTGGTTAGGCAAATGTCCGTGTAAAATCAGATGCGCGGTCTCGTAAAAACTGGCATTACTGGCCAGATCATCAACATCATAACCACGATAGGTTAGACCAGTACCGATTTTCCCTACTGTACAGAGTGCTGTTTCACCAGCGCTTTGGCCACGTAAACCAGCACCACCAGCTTTCTTAACATTACCCATTATTTATCCTCCGAGAATAATTCGTCTAATTTGTGTTCAAAACTATGATAATCCAAATGTTCATATAGCTCTTCACGTGTTTGCATCATGCCCAGTACGTCTTTTTGATGACCCTTAACTAAAATCGATTGATATACAGTTTCTGCCGCCTTATTCATCGCACGGTAAGCACTACAGCAATACAAAACAATATCGACACCATAATGACCCAGCTCCTCTGATGTAAACAATGGTGTATGACCAAATTCAGTGATGTTAGCCAGGATAGGCACCTTAACCGCCTCTTTAAAGCGTTGATACTGCTCCAATGTTTTCATTGCTTCAGGAAATATCATGTCAGCACCTGCCTCAACACATGCCACAGCACGCTCAATGGCCGCTTCTTCACCTTCAGTAGCCAGTGCATCTGTACGCGCCATGATAACAAAATGATCATCAGTTCTGGCATCAACAGCTGCTTTAATGCGATCAACCATTTCATCTTTTGAGACAACTTCCTTATTGGGTCGATGGCCACAACGCTTTTGTGACACTTGGTCTTCAATATGCATAGCGGCAGCACCGGCCTTAATGACAGAACGAGTGGTTCGAGCAATATTAAATGCACCACCCCAACCCGTATCAACATCAATCAATAAAGGCAAATCACAAACATCAGTGATGCGACGTACATCAATTAGCACATCTTCCAAAGAAGAAATACCTAAGTCAGGCATGCCTAATGAATTAGCAGCAACACCACCACCTGATAAATAAATGGCTTGGTGACCAACATTTTTAGCCATGCGAGCAGTATAGGCATTAATGGTACCTACTACTTTTAATGGCTGATTTTGTTTTACAGCATCTCGAAATTTTAAACCCGGACTGATCATCGACATAGCTTTCCTATTTTGATGGCAATTTAAATGAACCTGCTCCTCAACTCATTCAACATTGCCAGTGAGGTTATCACCCCACAACTCCGTGTGGCAGTAACAAATGCTGCGGAATTATATCAAAAACAACCGAATGAAGGCAGCTTTATTAGGCCAGACGATCCAGTGTACGAAGTAGACCGCTGATTCCACCTTGTAGCGCATAAACATCAAATCCTTTTGTAGCCAAAGTAAAAGCCGCCGAAGCACAACGCGACCCCATATTAGAACAAGTAATAATGACACGACTTTTGTCTAATGTAGAGAGCTTACTATGTACCTCATTAACAGGAATATTGAGACAACCCTGAACGCCTAGCTGTTGATACTCTTCTCGCTCCCTAACATCTAGTAAAGTGGCCCCTTGGGTAATTTTTTCTAAGGTTTCTTCCGCTGTTATCCAGCGCACAACATGTGCCTTCAACAATTTACCAAATTGTTCTCCAGACAGTGTCATTAATAAACCATTCGACTTCATTCGAACAGAAGCATTTCTCGGTTCATTACTGACTAACGCACTCTCACCAAATAAATCACCAGGCCCCAAATCAGCGACTTTATATTCGCCATTGGAGCCACATTTATAAACTTCTGCTTCACCACGGGCAATGATATAACAGTAATCACCCGCATCACCTTCAGAAACCACTTCAGCACCCACGTCAAAAGCAGATGAACCGAGCACCTCAAACATTTCACCTACGTTACCCTGTGGCAGCATTTGAACTGATTGGCTTTTTAATAAGCCAATCACCCAATGGTAATCTTTATGACCTCTGATTGGACTATCCAATGTCACTTTACTGTAACTATCATTCCAAACCAGAAAATGATCTAGCAGAGTTGAATTAATTTGAAAACCTGATGCTTGTGTTGATGACACTACTGCGTCCATGGTATTGCTTTTATTGGCATCACCAATCGGATACTTGGACTGTAAGGAAGTAGACTTAATCACTTTTTCTCTGCCCTTGTCTGTCATGACATGTATGATGCCCTGGGTCAGATATTTGGTGTTTTCAGCACGTCTGTTTATTGAATATAACTTTTCACCTTTTTGTAAACTAAAAAACTCTAACTCTCTCAGTAAAATAGGAAGAAATTTGAACTGAATTTTGTTAAACGGATAATATTGCTGCAATGCTTCAACTGTGATCATCCACAACCCCTTAATAAAAGCCTTTTAACTTTAATGATACCTAAATTGTTTAAAAAACACAAAAGACATTGGCTATACTATTGATTTTATTTTATTTTAATAACAATGTCCCACACCCTTAAGAACTTACTACATCCTAAATTCGCCCACATGACATTTTTGGGGTTTTCTGCGGGGATTCCTTATTACTTAATTTTCTCATCGTTATCACTTTGGCTCCAGCAAGTAGGCATTGAACGATCTGCCATTACGCTATTCTCCTGGGCTGCCTTAGGTTACTCATTCAAATTCCTTTGGTCACCATTGGTCGATCGTTTACCTTTACCTTTTTTAACCGCTTGGCTAGGGCAACGCCGAGGCTGGCTAATATTCGCACAAATGATGGTTATCATTGCCTTAATAACTATGGGAATGACTGACCCCGCTCTAGGGGAAGGTGCACTGACACAAATGGCCATTGCCGCTGTATTATTGGGTTTTGCTGCTGCGACACAAGATATATTAATCGATGCTTGGCGAATTGAAGCGGCAGATGAATCTCAGATGGCCATGCTATCATCTGTCTATATTGTTGGTTATCGCATTGGTATGATCACTTCCGGCGCTGGTGCATTATATCTTGCTGATTATTTCGGTACATCTATGACAGCATATCATTATCCTGCTTGGCGTCTCAGCTATTTAATCATGGCCTCAACGATGCTGGTAGGGATCACTACCACTTGGTTCATCAAAGAGCCGATTAAACGCAATGAGGCTCACCACACAACAAACGACTACCTCGGTGTGATATGGGTTTTTATGGTGGCAGTAACGATCATTATTGCATTCATGTTAACCACCGGAGAGATTACACAATGGTTCAGAGAATTGTTAACAATAGCATCAAAGAATCAAATTTTCGCAAGTGTTCTGGCCAATACAACTCAAATGCTGAGTGCTTTATTTTTAGCTGTGATCGCTGGTTCGTTAGCCAGTCACGTAACGTGGGTCAACAGATCGATGATCAAACAGGTGTATGTCTTACCGGTGATGGATTTGTTCAAGCAACATAAAAAACACATGTGGCTGCTCATTGGTATTATTGCCACCTATCGTATCGCCGATCTGGTGATGGGTGCCGCAGCCAATTTATTTTATCAGGGTTTAGGCTATAACCTATCGGACATTGCTACTGCTTCAAAAAACTTTGGATTGATTATGACTTTATCTGGGGGTTTACTGGGTGGTTTTTTGGCCATGCGCTGGGGAGTCATCAAAGTCATGATCATCGGCGCCAGTTTATCTGCTTTAACCAACCTATTATTCATGTGGATGACAGGTATGGAAAAAAACTTCATTGTATTATTAGTGATGATATCAGCGGATAATTTATCTGCAGGATTAGCAATGGCGGCTTTTGTCGCTTTTTTATCACTGTTGGTCAACAAACAGTTTACTGCTGTACAGTACGCCATGTTTTCAAGTGTTATGACCTTGTTTCCTAAAATTTTGGGTGGCTATTCTGGCGCTATGGTCGATACTTTAGGGTATGCTCAATTTTTCTTTGCCACTTTTTTAATGGGATTGCCAGTCGTGGTCATGTTAATTTATGCTAACCGGGTTCAACTGTTTCCAAACAACGGTATAAAAAAATATGAATAAAGAAACTAATTATCAACAAATCATAGAGCAAATTCACCAATCACTGCTGTCCTCAGCCTCTCTGGGAGAGGCCGCCAATTACATCCCAGAACTAGCAAAAATCAATGCTGATCAAATGGGTGTATTTGTTTTGGATCAACATGGTCAGACTTACCAAACTGGCGATTGGCAGAAACCGTTTTCAATTCAGTCAATTGTTAAAGTCTTGACTCTATGTTTGGCTTATCAAAAACTCGATGGACAGTTGTGGCAACGCGTTGGAGTGGAACCCTCTGGTACACCATTTAATAGTCTGGGTAATCTAGAGTTTGAACAAGGTGTACCACGAAATCCTTTTTCCAATGCTGGCGCCTTGGTTATTTGTGATGTGCTAATGGATCTGTTCAGTGATCCTTTAGCCGAGTTACTGAAGCTCATCAGGCGTTGTTCAGATAATCCCAAAATCGGTACCAACCCGCTTATTGCAGCATCTGAAAAATCCAAAGGGTATCGAAACGTTGCCTTAGCTAACTTAATTAAGTCACTGGGCAACATAAAACAAGATATTGATGCATTACTCGATTTTTATTTTGATTGCTGCTCTATTACCCTGAACTGTCAAGACTTGGCTAAATTATTTGCTTTTTTGTCACATCATGGTCGTTGCCCACAAAGTGGTGATCAAATATTAAATAGCAGTCAAGCCAAAAGAATCAATGCCATTATGCTTACCTGCGGATTTTACGATGAAGCAGGCGAGTTTGCTTACAAAGTTGGTTTACCAGGAAAAAGTGGTGTCAGTGGCGCCATCGTTGCCTTACTTCCAAATGAGTTTGTGGTCACTACCTGGAGTCCCGGACTGAATAAAAAGGGTAACTCACAACGTGGACTACAATTTTTGGAAGCGTTCACCACCAAAACAGGCAAGTCTATTTTCTGAGAGTGATATAATGCCGACTTTCTCTTTGGGTCTGTCACAATGAGCAAATTTCCGAAAGAAGCGACTAAAATGATGATAACTGGCCCAGCAGGTCAAATCGAAATCATCGCCTCACCTCCTGATGCTGAAGCTGTAGATAAAAGCATTATTGGTCTCATTTGCCATCCACACCCGTTATACGGTGGTACTATGCACAATAAAGTTGTTCATATGATAGAAAAAGCCTATCGCGACATGGGTTTACACACAGTACGCTTTAACTTTCGTGGCGTTGGCGCCTCTGATGGCGTTTTTGATGATGGTGTTGGCGAATCTGAGGATCTGATGGCAGTCTATGCATGGGCAATTGAACAACTACCTCATTGTGACGTTTGGTTATCAGGTTTCTCTTTCGGTTCTTATGTAGCCTTACGCCAAGCGCATGAAATTAACCCGAAACAAATGCTGACTGTTGCTCCACCAGTAGAACGTTACGATTTTGCTGAACTACCTCCACCAGAGTGCCCTTGGCTGGTCATTATGGGTGATGAGGATGATGTAGTCAGTCCAAGAGCTGTGTATGAATACGTAGAACAACAAAATCCCAAACCACAACTGATCACCATGAAAGCCGGTCACTTCTTCCATCGCCGCTTATTAGATCTCAAAGGCGCTATAAAAAATGGTATTTTAAGACAACTTCACACCAACGAATAATGGGGCCAAAAGCCAAATACCAATCTGAATTAAATGGGGGCTTGATATGGCACGATGCGTTACAGGGGCTTGTAGTAAATGAGTTTCAGAGATTACATGATGAATTAGAATCACCTCCCCGACAATGGTTCTGGCAAAAAAGAACGACATTACAGGGTATCTATATATACGGCTCAGTCGGACGAGGAAAAACTCATTTAATGGATTTATTTTACGACACCCTACCTGAAAATGTCGGTAAAAAACGACAGCACTTCCATGAATTCATGCTTTGGTTACATCATCAGTTGCAGTCTAATAAACAACACCAAAACCCTATCAACCTCATCTGTCAACAACTCGCTGAATCAGTCGATGTGGTTTGCCTGGACGAGTTTTTGGTCAATGACATCGCTGATGCCATGTTACTTTCTGGTCTGTTGGTTGCCTTCTTAAAACATGGCATAACACTGGTCACCACATCGAATGTTAAACCCGATGATTTGTACCATGATGGTTTACAACGGGCTAAATTTTTACCCGCTATCGACTGGATCAAACAGCATCTGCAAGTTCTACATCTGGATGGTGAACAAGATTATCGTATCCAGGCTAATGGTACTCATGAACACTGGTATTACCCGATCAATGAAAGTTCCTACCTCCGCCTACATGATCACTTTATCCATCATAATGACTCTAATGAAATGAACAATCAACCCTGGTGCATCAATGACCGCGTCTTACCCATCACCAAAGCTGCTGGCAAAAACCTCTGGTGCCATTTCGATGCACTGTGTAAAGACGCCAGAAGTGCCAGTGATTACATCGCTATTGCCGAACAAATCGACACCCTCTACATCGAAGGCATTCCCAAACTGAGCATCTATGAAAATGACTCATCAAGACGATTCATCACCCTCATTGATGTGCTATACGAAAATGAAATCAAAATCATAGCCCAAGCAGATACCCACTATAAAATGCTTTATCAGGGTGAAAAACTCGCCTTTGAATTCAAGCGCTGTGCCTCACGCCTGTCAGAATTACTGATTTGATAAGTAGTCAGTCCTGGAAAAGTCCTTCCTGGCCTTTTCCAGCATCGGTCAAAAAACACTTAAGCGCAAAAGTGTGATTTTGCTGATGTTTTTTGACCTTACTTGAGCCTAAACGGCTCAAGGTGGCACGTCCTTGTGCCACACCGTCTACCGAAAAAAAGCATTGAAACAAACTTCTAAGATAAAATTTTTCAAATACAAGTCAATCACTTAAATTATTAGCGATAGATGTCAGCACCATCAGGTTGGTTTTTGAATCTCCGATGTACCCATAGATATTGATCAGGATACTCTGATATCTTATTTTCAAATAGTTGATTCATTTCTTTAAGTGCAACAAGATAATCACTCTTACCCATAGAAGATAACGGATGACAAATTTCTATTCGCCATTGACTCAACCCAGTTCGAAAACAAAACCAAGGCACAGCAATCAAACCTGCAGTGTGTGTCAGTTTAGCTGGACCTGTTGTAGTGGCTGCTGGCTGATCGAAAAAATCAACAAATTCGCACTGGTATGAAAAGTTTTGGTCTGGTGCATAATAAACACTGTTACCTGACTTTAAAGATTTAAGCATTGACCTGATGTCTTTTTTGTCGATCACTTTCTCAACAAATGCCAATCGAGCCTCCTGATAGTATGCTTCGAGCTTTTTATTATTGTGTTCTCTAGCAAGCATATGTCCTACAGGCAAACCTTGTTGTTTCAATAAATAGTTTAACCCTCTGATTCCCCATTCAATTGAGGTCGTATGGCAAGATAAAAGCAACACCCCTTGACCCTGGTTAATATATGATTGAAGAACATCCAAGCCAACAATTTCGAAAGAGCCTCTCACTTTTTTGTCATCACACCATAATGCAGCCATCATTTCTGAGACACCTTGTCCAGTAGCAATCAGATTATTCTTAAGTAGCTGTTTTTTTTGTTTGACAGTGAGTTGTGGAAAACAATGAGCTATATTTCGCCGTGCAATCTCTTTACGCTGATTAGGGAACCATATAAATAAGCGTCCTAACACACGACCTGCCACCATCTGCCAAGACAAAGGCAAACGACAAAACCATCTCGCTAAACTCACCCAAACATCAGTCATTACTTTTTTGTATTTCGTACAACTTAGCGTACTTCAAATAAGCATAATAACTATTCAAACTGGCATTGATCACGCCAGAGATACCATTAAAAATCTGACGCTTAATGAAATACTGACGAAAAAAATAAAACGGTGGGTAAAGTAATAAACGTAAGGCCGTACAACGCACACCTCTTTGGTACTTTTGCTGAGCCGATAATGCTGAATAGCGATTAATTTTATCCAGTTTCATTTGAATGGAACGTTCCCCATAATGCTTAAATGGCGCATGTAAACGTTTTTTCTTACCATCCAATATGATCGATTCGTGCACTAAGTCTTGGCTCATGTGGGCCCTATTTTTATCAAATAAACGAATGAATTCATTGCGTTTCACCCAAGGATGCGACCAATGCCAGAAAACCCACTCGATTCTCGGCAAAGCATAACCTGGTGCTTTAGGCTTTTTCTGCTGCCATTTTTTGATGCAATGAATGGCCTTGGGAGTCAACTGTTCATCATCGTCGAGCAGCAATACCCAGTCATTAGTTGCCAGATCAATAGCCGCTTGCTTTTGTTTTGCAAAACCTTCAAAGACTTGCTGTTTGAAGACTATTTTGTTTGGCAAAACAGTTTGAAAATTTGCTATCAAACCAGGTGTATGATCTTCACTGTATGAATCCAAGATCACCACTTCATCTGCCCATGATAAACTCTCCAAACAACTGCTGATTGTTTTCTCGGCATTAAAACAGGTAATAACAGCCGACACTTTATTCATCTTTGACAACCAGAAACAACATCATCAACACCCACCACAACGACAGTGACCAAAAAGAAGAAAATAGTGAATACAAAGAGACCACTGGCAAAAAAGCAGCCATTAATGACACTGTAGGAGACCAGCAATTGACCTTATTCTTATGTAACCAAATCATAGTCAACAGCTTATAACTGAGCATCCCAAAAATCAACAACCCTACCAACCCAGTCTCTGCCAACAACTCCAAAAACCAATGGTGCGCGTGTAAACCTTGTTTGTTTTGGATAATCCAAACATCTTCTTCTGTTGCATATTCAGTATAAGCTTTTCGAAAAGCACGTGGTCCTACACCATTAATTGGATGTGCTTTGAACATATTAATTGCCGTTTTCCAGATTGGCAAACGATCAGCCAAAGCAAAATCTAACCCACTGACATCTCCTTGGAAGACAGCCATAGATCGGCTCACACGAGTTTGAAAATCGTCAGAAAATTGCCACAGAAATCCACATGCCACCAACGATAATAACATCGTTTTGATCAATAATAGCCAACGTCGTCCTTTAACATGAAACCACCAATAAGTAACCAGCACAAAAATCATCATCAACCATGCAGAACGGGTACCACTGAGCACAATCACTAAAACCAACAATGCTACGATCAACCAACGAATGATCGACCTTGATTCTCGTAAAGCCATCAGTACAAATGGTAACAACAAAGCAAGAATCGGTCCCAACTTAACGTTCATACCAAAGACACCTGATAAACGACCAGGATATGAAGTGATTCCAAACAAATCATATCCCAACACGTATTGAATCAAAGCATCAAGCGTCCAAAAAGTCACCAATATAAGCAACCACCTCTGTAATTTGTGCACATGTTCATCTTTTAAATAAAACAACAATGCCAAACCTGCAAAATAAAAGCGCAAAGAAGATAAGGTAATTAACCAAGATTTATTAGCCCAATAAGAGTCAAGAGAGGCAACCACCAACATCAAAAAATAAAGGCCGAAACAAATTGAGAACGTCCTGACTGTTTTTGAGCCGAACATCAAGTCCCTATAATGAATCAAGACATAGACACCAATAATGGACAATCCCAGCACTGGTAGCTCTGCCAGACGTCCAAAAGGTAACAACACCCACATCGAAAAAAATAACGCGACAGACCAATTCATCAGCGGTCCCTTAACACTGATAGATAGACATCCAATGTTTGTGCTAATTGATCTTTTAACTGGAAAGAATGATGAGGCAATACAACTGGTTTATCATTGAGAAAACCAGTCACCTTAACAGCGAAACCTGACCAATCATCAAAATCGATCAATCCTTGTGGAAATAATTCATTCATGATTTCACTGACACCACCGTGATTAAAAGCAATAACTGGAGTACCAATAGATAATGCCTCAAGCACCGTACGCCCAAAACTTTCAGGTTTTTTATTGACAGACAAGACAACATCGACGTAGGCGTATAATTGTTTCATGTCTCGTTCTATCCCCAGCCAAGCGACCCGATGATCCAAGCCGTTTATTTTCAGTTGCTTATGAAATGAACGAGAAAAACCACTTTCCTCAGGTTTGGCATTGATCATTAACACACAACCACCAGCCGACTCTGATTTTAACCAGGGAATCAATCCCATACCGCCTTTAATGGCACTGAATCGACCAGGCAAAAGTACCTTTTTTTTACCAACAACTTCCGAATGATTATGCTCGATGGTCTGTATCCATGATGCTTCACTCTTATAACCATAAGGAAAATCCTTAAGCTCAATTCCTCTATAAATAACATAAGGTGGCTTTCTTAGGTGTTTTTGATAGTGGCTTTCAAGGTATTTTGCCGCAGTCTTAGAAACCGCAATCACCGCATCACCTTTGGCCATGACAGTGGCATAGAAGGAAACCGAATGCAAACCATGCAGTGTGGTAACAAATGCAGGTTTGGTTTTCATTTTTTTTATCGCCCAGTAGCTAAGCCACGCGGGTAAGCGTGAACGAGCATGTACAATATCTACTGATAAAGATGTAAATAGCTGAGACAGTGTTCTGGCTAATAACAAGGTTCTGACACGCTTTACACCAACCGGTAAAGTGATATGCTTGATAGCTGCTTTTTTTAAGTAGTCCGCGCCCTGACCACCTCCAGAGACAACAATGGGTGTGTGCCCCATTGCTTTCAGCGCCAAAGCCCAATCAATGGTGCCACGTTCGACTCCGCCAACATCTAATTTTGGCACTATTTGTAAGACCCGCATGGGCTTAATGCCCACTTTCAATCTTTCATAATATAATGTGCACCGCAATACTCACAAACTGCTTCACCTGTTTTTTCTATGGGTAAATACACTTTAGGATGTGAATTCCAGATCAACATATCTGGCCCAGGACAAGAAAGAGGCAGTTGATCACGTCCGACATAGTAGGTTTTTTCAGTATTGGCCTGTTGTTTTGTCATTATCCTTACTCCAATTGAGCTGCTTGGCAAATGCTTACAGCACACCTATAATGGGCACACATTATAAACGGTGGTTAACTGTGAATAAAGTAAATCTGTGCTGGGTCATTTCTGAAGGCAAGCTAGGCCATGAAAAACAAAGCATAGTCCTAGCACATAAACTGGCACAGCAAGTAAAATGTTACCGCTTTGATTCCAGCTTTTTACAAAGACTTATGGCCCCACATACTTGGCCATTCTATTTTCAAAGCACCAATTGGCATGATGCTATACCATCAGAACAACCTGATCTGATCATCAGTTGTGGGAGACATGCAGCTGCTGCTGCACATTGGTTGAATAAAAAGAAACAATGTCATCACATTCAAATTCTTAACCCTAAAGGGAACTTGAAAGCCTACGATTTATTGCTTTTACCAAAACATGATGACCTTACAGGAAATCATATTTGTACTTTCACAGGCAGCATTCATAACGTCAAACTACGTCCAAAGTCCAAAAAACATAAATTAGCAATCATACTAGGCAATCCTCAAGCATCTTACTGGCAAAATCAATGGCCAATTGATTTCAAACAGTGCTTAAGTTTAGGTATGCCTACTCATGTTTGTGGCTCACCAAGACTATCAAACAGTGCAAAAAAAATCATTCGAGTAAATTGTAAGAACTATTCATTATGGTTGGACGAATCTGATGGTACCAATCCCTATGAGCAACTACTGAATACAGCCAGTCATTTTGCCGTTACAATTGACAGCATCAACATGGTCAATGAGTGTTTGGCAACTGGACAAAGTGTCAAATTGTTGGCTGACAACACACCAATCTCTAAAAAACACGATCGATTTATAATGTCAGTGAAACAACACATACGCTCACAAGAGCAAACAAACTGGCCACATCCCATGAAAGAAATCGAAAAGTGTCAAAAGATTCAAAATTTATTGAATTCACCGTCTTCATTGAGCACCGGATAATTTCTTTTTTGCTGTTGGCATAAATGAGCTACTTTAGGCCAAGACCATTCAAACAAGGTAGCCCAATAAAGTTCATCATCCATACTTCGCTGCTCATACATACCAGCAGCTAATCTCTGACGCTGGGCCTCATATAAAATCACAGCACAAGCCACTGAAACATTCAATGACTCAACCATACCTTTCATCGGCACTATCACATGATGGTCCACCAAATCAGCAGTTTGATTTGAAATTCCTTTGAGCTCCTCTCCCATAACCAATGCAGTTGGTTGTGTATAGTCAATTTGACGATAATCGACTGCTGCATCAGATAAATGTGCGGCCAATATTTGCATACCTTGTCCTCTCAATAACGAGACAACTTCAGAAATACATCGATGCTCTTTCGCCACCACATATTTTTGGGATCCTTTGGCAGTGTTGGCAAAAGGCTTATAACCACCAGCAACGGGAATAAAATGTGCCTGATAAATACCTATTGCATCACAAGTCCTGAGAATGGCATTGAAATTATGTGGTTTGTGCACACCATCCATCACCACTGTCATATCCATTTGTCGTTGCGATAAGATTTTTTTTAACTTAACGAATCGCTCAGGTGTCATAGCAGACGTTTACATAAAAAGCAGCTCATATGAGCTGCTTTTTATAACACAATAAAGAATTAAGTTTTTTATTACGGTGCAACCAACACCTTTGATTCTATAAACTCGACACTTTGAAACGACATATTCTGCCCCTGTCCTTGTAACGTCGGCACTTTAGTAAAAACTGCGGTCATTAAATAAAGATACTCGCCAATTTCGGAATTCTCGTTAATGACTAAAGTATTTTCTGTCTTCACCTTATAGCCAGGCAGCAAACCACTGATTTCGTACCTACCTAATTCACTAAAATTCATCGGACAATTTTGATAAAAACTATTATCAGGCTTATAGATACGACAAAAAATTCCATTGGGAACGACATAAACAGGTAAAACATTACTTGTGGGCCAAAATTCAATCAAATCAACTTCAACCGAAACATCAGAAGTGTTAACGTATTCAACACCCGTGTCAAACTGTGAATTGACTGGTTGTTCCTGTTCTATACCAGTGTAGTATTTAAAATGGTTAGGATATTCTACTACCCAATCATCTTCCTGAAGACCACTAGCATAGATAACATCATGGAAAGTTGAAGTTAAACACAATGACTTATTGACATTCTCAGACACGACATTCAGTGTCTTGTTGCTCAAATCATAACTCATATTCTGCCAAAGACCCACGACACCAGCGGTTGTGTTAATATAGTTTTGCGAGTCCGGCCCATTGGGTGAGAGGATATTCGCTGTCGTGGTAGAAAGAATACTCGAGTTTTCAATTTTGTTACAAATCAGTGGATATTTTGCTGTTATGGTCAGCTCGTGACCAAATGAGTCGTAATCAACATTGGAAAATACTGGCATAGGAGTATTACCTAATGCATTTTCATCAATTTTAAGTGTCAACTGACCATGAGCACAAAAGCACGTGATACCCATGGCAAGTAGACTTATTTTTTTCATATTTTTAGACATTGGATTTAGTTTTTTCATTTCGCTGTCCAAATTTTACAGTTTTTTTTTATTTGGGTGTTAAATCATTGTTATATAGTTGCATTTTTTTACACAAAATAGCGCTGTTTTACAAAAACTTAGTCCAATTCTATGCTTCGATCAGTCAGTCTGTAGTATCATTGCATTTTTTTCACTGACTTAACCATGATTAAAAATTTGGTAATCACTACCCTCTTGTGTACATTTTCAGTCTGTTCGCACGCTGCAAAATCTGTAGATTTATTAGATATGAATGAATCTGAAAGAAATAAAACTGGTTTATATAAACTTTCAGAGGATGAAATAAAAGCACTACAAAACTGGTTGAATAAGACTCATAAAGAAATGGTTCAAACAGAACAGGAGAAGAATGCTGGATTTAAACAAAAACAGCAAACATCTGAACAAACCATCATCACTCGTCTTGAAAAAAAATATACAGATGTCTTAGGGTATAACTATTATCGATTAACAAATGGCCAAGTTTGGAAACAAATCCAAAGCGGACAAATTACCATCAAAGGCGATCAACAAGAAATCACCATAGAACCTAAAATGATGGGCTCTTGGCTCATGAAAGGTGATGGCAATAAAGGGGTTAAAGTTAAACGGATTCGCTGATCAGGTTTCACTAGAGATTCGATTTAAACTCAGTAAAATATGGGCTAGGATTGATGAACGCACTAATTTTTACTTGAAATGAATCAAATGACATGGTGCAAGTGCTTGGATCATCTCCTTAGCATTTTCACCAACACTTGGATCATCAAACACACTGAACAAAGTAGAACCTGTTCCACTCATCCAGAGCCTAAAATGTAAATTGAATGCTTCATAGACTGTCCTTACCTCAGGGTAATGCTTCAGTACGATAGGCAGGCAATCATTAATCCAATATTCAGGATCATGTGCCTTTTGCAAACTCACAGTCTTTTGTTTTCTATTCAAATTTGGATCCTGAAAAATTTTTGCCGTTGAAATCCCAACCTGAGGAAAAATCAACAAAACACTTTTAAGAGGAAATGTTGTGTAGCTGAGTTGCTCACCAACTCCCGTAGCGATCGCGTCTTGTGCTCTGATAAAAACTGGCACATCCGCACCTAAGCGTAATCCCATTGTCATCAGTTCTTCATCACTGAACCCACACTGCCAATATTCGTTTAATATTTTAAGCGTAGTCGCTGCATTTGAACTACCGCCACCCAATCCACCCCCCATAGGAATCGTTTTCTCTAAATGAATATAGACATCACTACTTATTGTTGCTCTGGGCAATAACAACTGAGCCGCCCGATAAATCAAATTATTTTCTTTTTTAACTCCAGATAAGGGTGACAAACCAACCTGATTACACGCCTCATAGTGATCACTGAATTCAAATCTCATTTGATCACCCCAAGGTAATAACTTAAAACATGTTTGTATCTGATGATAACCATCGGCTCTCATACCAGTGACACGAAGCATTAGGTTTATTTTTGCTGGGCTTAGTTTGCTAATTAGATATGCCACGATTTAACAGAAATCTTAATAACCTGTTTTCCTTTTTTCATAGTCAATCTTTGAGGAAGATTTTGCCCATTAACAACTTTCAATTTTGTTAATTCAACTTGCCAGTGTAAATATTCAAAACTAGCTGATGTCTGATCTTCATTATACTGAATTCGATCAGGCCAGATGCCTTTCACCCACCCTTTAAGTTTTTCCCAAGGAACAGCAACACCCAAATGATTCAATAGCAGTTGATCCATACTGTCCGCTCTCCAAACATGATCATTTGCATCATGTACCTCAATTGACCGCTCATATAAGGACCAACTACCTTGTCCCAATGGAGCTACAAAATGAGCTTCTACTTCACCTTCAATCTCTTGCCATACTAATTTACCAGACCCAGCATCCTGACCATTGTTGATATACATTTTTGCTACCATTTGCCAATCGACCGACTGACTATGATCATTCAGATTAACTTTTTTAGGTTGGCAGGCAACACAAACGAGAGATACCCAGAAAACAAGACAAAAACGCATGAAACGGATTTACAGATTGTGCTTAAATTTAATGTACGGCACAGTACCATTAAGCTGATCCAGAACAGAGTCAATGTTACTTGTATTTTCCTTAACACTAGTCCTTGCTCCAATGGATATGGTACCATCTTTGGTAAAATGCCAATCGACTTTTAAATCCAAAGTTGACTGTTCAAGCAAATCATTAGATTCCCTACTGAAAAAATCAGAATTTACAGTAGCACCAAATTGTTGAAAACGCACACCAAGCCCTAAACTGGTATGACTCATATTGTCACGTCCCATACCTAAATAGTCACCGTTTAGCTGACCCTTACCCAAATCAATACCAAACTTCCACTTCTGACCTAAGTTAAAGACTGAACTGACTCCTAGCTGGTAACCAGCAAGATCACTGCCATCATGACTGTAACTGACCTGAGGAACTGAAAATAAAGAAAGGCTTGTGTCATCGCCATCAACAACATTCAAACGAAACGATAGTCTATCTGAAAATCGCATACCAACAATAAACTCTTCACCAAACAAACTGTCCTCATTCAGTTGAAAAGAATAATTACCATCAGATTTTGAGTCAAGAAAATCAAAAGATTGGCCACCAAGAGATGATCCAGGAGTCGCACGAAATAGGTTGTTATTACTTGAGAAAGATTTATCAGGAGCCATTTGAAACGAAACAATTTCTTTCGGAGGTTGCTGGGCCCAAACATGAAAGGATGTTAGCGCTAAAACCACCATCAACATGTATTTACACTGAACCAACGCTTTCATTTTTCTATACTTCCCTCAGATTATATAACGCTCTTACTTCAGACCACCTGATAAAAAAAAGGTTCCATGCACAAGACAATAACAAAACTAACAGATATTTTCAAGCAAAATCAGCTAGATATAAAGTTTTTTTAAAACAGTCTTGAATTAGCATAACCTAACACGTGTCCACACGCCTTAAAACATGCGAGTATTTTAGCTTTTTGCTTGTGTTAAAAACCAGTATTCTTTTGCTCTTTTTATCGCTAAACCCATAATGCTATCACTTGGATATTCCCCTTCTTTTAATACACCTGCAATCTTGTTCATAAGTACTTCCATTGCTTGTTGAATATCACTGACTGCGTGAATATTAAAATGACCCTCTTTACAAGCTTTTTGCACGTCAGGTCTTAACATCAGCTCCGCAGCATTGGATTGTGGAATAATAACACCTTGTTGACCTGTTAATCCTCTGGCATAGCACGTATCAAAGAAACCTTCAATTTTTTCATTGACACCTCCTATCGCCTGTACTCGACCATGTTGATCGATTGCACCAGTCATCGCATAACCCTGATTGATTGGCAGTCCTGTCAGCGCGGATATCAAACAGCAAAACTCAGCACCTGACGCAGAATCACCATCAATACCTCCATAACTTTGCTCAAAAGCAATCGATGCAGAAAAAGTCAGTGGATGCTCAACAGGCAATAAATACCGAAGTAGCCCACCCAAAATTTGAAATCCTTTGGTATGAATTGAACCAGACTTTCCTGCCATACCTTCAATGTCAATAACACCTGCCCTACCAGGACCAATAGCAGTAGTGATTCTTGAAGGAAATCCATAAACAATTGGACCTGCATGTATGACAGCCAAACCATTGATTTGACCTACCACATAGCCTTCTGTATCTAGGTTGATGGTGCCATCATGTAAGTTTTCCTGGAATTTTCTAGAAGATAAGCCTGCTCTTTTTTTCGTCCTCCTGATGGCATCGCTGACATGGGAACCAACAACCAGCAGCTCATCTGCTTGTACTGCAACAAATGCAGCTTCTCTAGCTATATCAGCAATGCGTGAAAATTTAGCCGTTAACTTCCCTCCCTGTGAACAAATACGGGCCCCATGCTCAATCAATTTAGCTACAGCCGTATTATCAAAAGGTGGTAACTGATCCTCTTCTATGATTTTCGCAATCACACCCGAATAGTGTTTAAAACCAAGTTCATTGCGAGGTATCACAGAATCAAAATCTGACAATACCTTAAATAACTCTGGAAAGTCCGGATCATGGGAGTCTAATGCATAATATAAACCTGAATCACCCAGTAAAATCACCCGAAATTTGACTGGTATAGGATCTGGCTTAAGTGCTGGCTGCCCTGGCCAATTGATTTCAACCGGAACAATTTCTAACAACCGACTCTTTAACGTCCGAATCAATGTTTTCCAAGCGCCAGGTTCAGTTAACAAATCTCTGGCATCTAACACAATAAAACCACCATTGGCTGCAAGTAAACTACCTGAACGAATACTCATATGATCAGCCATAACTGGTCCATTTTCCGACCATTTACTTTCTATAGAACCCAAAAGGTTTTGTAAAGAAGGCACACGCTCCACTAATACTGGCGCTTTACCATCTTCATATTGTTGCATCAGCACATTAACATCATAACGCTCGTATGGATCATAGTTCTTTTGACGACGATAAAAAAACTGATCGATGACATCATCAACAATTGACTCCATAAATTCAATGGCTTCAGACACCTTGAACTGTTTACACAAAGGTTTAATTTCATTATTCAATAGTTGACGCACATGGTTTTCCATCAAATCATGAATTTTTGCCATACCAGCATCCCTGACTTGACTGATTTTTCGCCCCAAATCATCTAATTTTTTACTGTATTGCTGTTGTTTATCGAGAATATCTTTTTGAGTTAACTCATCAATTTCACCAGCAGCTACTTTCTGTTGCCACACAGTAGGATCAACTATTTGTCCATCTAAAACTGGCACCACCAAGGCTTGTTGTCCCTGTGACGTATTGATGTTGACTATAGTCAAATCATGTTTTTTCAATTCTGTCTCAAACGGTTCAGATAAGGCCTTAATTTCTTTCTGTAAACTGGATTCCGCTTGTGCCTTTTCCTCCGCCATTTGGTCTGAATCTAGTGACTTTTTGATGTCCTCGCTTACAAAGCCCGCCAGTTGATTCATGGCTTTCCGAAAATGCACACCAACACCTGAAGGCATTGTAATCAATCGAGGTCTATCAGGCTGATCGAAATTAGCAACATAGCAATGCTCTTTTTTTTCACCTATCGCAGGCCGGACATCCTTTAAAATTTTAGAAACCATACTCATCCGTCCAGTACCCGATAATCCACGAACATAAACATTTTGTCCATAAGCATCACAATCGATGGCGAATTGTAAGGCCTCAAGCGCATCATCCTGACCAACCACTTTTTTAATAGGCTCAATATCATCTGTCGTTTTGAATGCAAGGCTCTCAGGATCACATTGCCATCGCACTTTTTGCCAATTTAACTTTGTTTGATTACTCATTTGTTCTCTATCTAGTCATGCATCATCGATGCATATTAAACGATTATGCTTGCGCCCAAAAAAAAAATTATCTAAAGTTTGCATTTTTCTTTGAAAAGGTGATTGATCATGAATCCGTGGACGGTAATTAAATTTGGCGGCACATCAGTTTCAGGTCAAAAACAATGGAGGCAAATAACCTCACTGCTCAAAGAAAAACTTGCAGAAAATAAAAATATAATGTTGGTACATTCTGCTTTTAGTGGCATCACCAACGCCATCGAAAATGTCATTAACAATCAACCTGAAGCGCTGACATTCATTGAAAACAGGCTCCGAGAAATGGCAACGACCTTATCTGTCGATTTCTCAGTTTGCTCCAGCCATTGGCAAGAACTGAAGCAATTAGCAACATTAACTAGTAAGTCAGATTATGATCAAGCACATATATTGTCATTGGGTGAATGGTGTACCAATGACATTTGTTACGCACATTTACAAAAACACATATCAATACACAAATTCGATCCTCAAACCATATTGACGGCTAAAACTAATGACTCAAGAAATCAGCGCAGTCAAATTCTCTCAGCCCAATGCCAGTTAAATGAGAATGATGATTTGTCCAATGTTTTAACAAATGGCTGCTACATCATGCCTGGATTTGTGGCACGTGATGTCCATGGAAAAACAGTCATACTAGGCCGTGGCGGCTCAGATACATCTGCCGCCTATATGTCAGTACTACTACATGCAGAATGCCTGGAAATATGGACTGATGTCCACGGGATATTCAGTGCCAATCCCAAAGCGATTCCCAATGCTCGACTGATCCTTCAGCTAGGATATCAAGAAGCCCGAGAAATTGCTGCAAGTGGTGGTGCGGTACTTCATCCCCGCTGTATTTTACCCGTAGAACAAGCCAACATTACTCTAGCAATCAAAAATATTGATCAACCTGATGAACAAGGAACCGTACTGTCACAAGATTATCAGCCAACAAAACCTTCAGTTTATGCTATCAACACCCGTCATCAAGTCACTCTGATATCACTAGAATCCATTAACATGTGGCATCAGGCTGGTTTTTTAGGAGATATGTTCAATGTATTTAAACGATTGGGCCTGAGTGTCGACTTAATTTCCACAGCCCAAACTAATGTCACGTTATCACTTGATAGATCTGATAATGTGCTGTCTGAGACTGTCTTAGAACAACTCAAAAAAGAACTATCATACTTAGGAGAAGTGAGCATCATAAAAAACTGTTCTGCCGTCACCCTAGTAGGTTATCGTATCAGGGCATTATCGGACAAAATCGCTTCAGTCGTCTCAACATTTGCTGACCAACGAATTTACATCACCACACAATCGTCAAATGATTTAAACCAAACATTCGTTGTTGATGAGGACCAAGCTGATAAGCTCACCCGTGCTTTACATGAAATTTTAATACCTAATGATGACAGTCAACCCCATTTTGGTCCCAGTTGGCACCAACTTCACCAACAAAAACAGTCAAACCAAAAGACAATCAAACCCTGGTGGCAGAAAAAAAAATCACAACTGCTTCAACTGGCCACTACCAAAGCTCCCTGCTATGTCTATGATAGTGAAACCATCATCCAACAAATCAACCAGCTCAAAGCACTGAATTCAATAGACCAAATTCATTACGCCTGCAAAGCCAATAGCACTCAATCAATCTTAGATTTAATCAACCAACAAGACATCCACTTCGAAACGGTTTCACCTGAAGAAATACAGCGTATTGAAAAAGTAGTGGGTAAAGACGCCTCATCGAAAATCATTTTTACACCCAATTTTGCACCCAAATCGGAGTATCAATGGGCAGCAGAAAAAAACATTTTAACCACTATTGACAACCCGATGGTACTGGAGCAATGGGCTGATGTATTTGAGCATAAAGCTGTGATTTTACGTATTGATCCGGGCCATGGTAGTGGACATCATCGCTATGTCCGTACTGCTGGAGAACAGTCAAAATTCGGAATTCCCGCTGAAAAATTATCTGAAGTAGCAAAAATCTGTCGCAATAGAGCAATCAAGGTCATTGGACTTCATGCCCACTCAGGCAGTGGCATACTTGACCATAACAACTGGCAAAAGGTTGCTCAAGTTCTACAACAACAACGACATTGGTTTCCAGAGGCTCATATACTGAATATTGGAGGTGGCCTCGGAATCAAAGAAAATCCAGGGGATGTAGGTATGGATTTTGACGCGCTAGACCAACAACTCACTGCATTTAAAACGGCACACCCCGGAACAACTATCTGGATAGAACCGGGACGTTTTATTGTTGCCAACTCAGGGGTACTTTTGGCCCACGTGACACAAACAAAATGGAAAGGTCAACAAGGTTATATTGGCATCGAAACTGGAATGAATTCTCTGATCCGACCAGCCCTTTATGGTGCCTGGCACAACATCGTCAATCTGACGCGATCAGAACAGCCGAAACAGTACACCGCCAACATCGTTGGTCCTATGTGTGAAACTGGCGATATTCTTGGTATAGATCGAAAAATGCCTAAAACCGAAGTAGGGGATGTCTTGTTAATAGCCAACACTGGCGCTTACGGCACCAGCATGTCTTCTCACTACAACTTAAGAAAACCTGCGCAAAACATCCTCATTTGAAGCAAAAGAGCCGGCATTTGGCCGGCCCTCATATTGCGCTTTGATCAAATTAATGTTACTCAAAATCATCTCTAAAAATGAGGTCATTAAACTCATCAGCACCAATATCATATAAACCAAAAAGGTCGACATTATCAGGATCATCAATCCCTCGTTGATCATAATCAATATCGGTAAGTACTTCATTCTCAGTTTTATGACAATAATCAATAGCAGGAGAATTGAATACCAAATGATAATCTCCTTGCTGAGGATTAATAAATACAGGAGTATTTAAGGGATTAACAACGGAAACCGTACCATCTCCCAAAAAGCTGGTTTTTTCATGTGCTATGACACATTCAAATTGCTGTGTAGCATTATTTCCTGTCTCCTGATACACATTATGCGTATCAAAAACAATTGAACTGCTGACATCAAGATCACCACGATTATTATTGAACACCACACCTGTCAAATGATTATCTGCAATACTTACCGCATTCAACGTTAATCCTGGAGAAAAATCAATTCCCCCAGATAAGCGGAAAAGCGAATTATTGCTGTATACAGCGTCATTAAGCAATCCATTACCATACACAACAGATGCCGACACTAAAGCTGTTGCTTCACCAGAAACAACACCCGCAGCACCATTATTACTGCGATTATTTGTAAAATGGGCCGCATGAATAGTAATCTCAGAATTTGCACCAGCAGCATAAAAACCACCACCTGTGTTCGCTGTATTGTTTTTTATCTCTACACAAGCACTAGGATTCCAACAACTTTGTACAGGTTCCTCGTAACCAGCCAAAGATAACTTGGCTCCTCCAACAACATACATACCACCGCCAATAAAAGCATGATTGTTTGTTATTCTTGTATTATTCATTGTAACCTCAGTACTCTGCCCACTGGCTATAATCGCACCACCGCTACCATTAAGGTTATCATCTGCATCACCATCATTACCGCTGATAACAACCGGCTCAGAGTCATCACCAAAACAAATACCATTTTCACAATATGCATAGACGCCAATGGCATTGAATATTGCATTTGACACATTCACACCACCACCGGAAGTATTTGCCGAATTATTCTTTATTTGGACTGGTGAATACACATTCATTGTACAGCCATCATGCACAAACATACCGCCACCAGACGGGGCATCATTGTCACTGATCTCTGATTCACCAGCCACTCTGACATTTGTATTAGATCCGGAACAGTCAACACCACTGTCATTATTGAAATTAACAGTCACATCGTTCAATATCACATCTGCTAATCCGTTGGTATTACTCAAAACATTCAGACCATTTTGGCTATTATTAAACATTTGTAAACCACTAACCAGCACACTCAATTCAGCACCATTCTGAGCAACAATACTTACACCATCGGTACCATTGCCAACTCTCAGTCTTTTCAACTCTATATTGTGTACACCAGGTGTACCCACGTTGACATTTACAACAGGAACAGCACCATTCCCTGTAACCAATGCTTGAGATAAATTACTAATCCCTAGGACGGCCTCCGTACAATTACCAAAACCACCAAGAATTTTTTTATTGCCACCCACAATGCTGAGATTTTCCGTATAAGTTTTATTATTTGCTACTCTAATTTCACTGGCATTGACATCATTAATTGCACTCTGAATACTGTGATAGTCACACCCTATATCTGCATCGGCACCGACTGTCACAATAGATCCCGCAGCAGCTATTTGAAACACTACTAACAAGATTAAACTAACATAAATTTTCATATTTTCACCTTTTTAAAATTAATTGGTTGTCTCCAGATATACGCAACATGAACCTTTAAAGGTCCAAATAATTTTGTTTAAACGATATTTATTATGTTAGCCTTGAAAAAGTCCTTCCATAGACTTTCTCATAATCATGAGTCAAATATAGTTCACATCAACACCTATCCGAGTGGCTACTGAACCAGATGATTCTTTTAAATAGCATTGATACACCTTTTCATCCCTGTTGATTAGAAAAACTCATCAAACCCAAGATCATAAGGGCCATATAGATTGGCTTTAGGAATATAATCGACTCCCCTGATACTGCCATCAAAATCCAAATATTGAGGAGTGACAAGCCAATTGTCACAATAATCAATAGCTGGGGAACCAGAAGTCAGATGAAAATCAAAATTCTCTGGTTTAACAAAACCTGGGTCTCCAACCAAAACACCACCACCACTGATATTGGCGAGGTTATTTTCGATAATCATATTGTCTAGTTGCGCCATGCCATAAACATCAGCACCGAATGATAACCCTCCACCATTTACGGCATTACCATTTCTCAAGACCAAATTGTTGAAACTCATGACCACATCTTCAGCCGGATCCTGTCCTACCACAGAAATCACAGCGCTCAACGCGCTGCCATCTATGACTGACTTTTCAGTGCCTAATTTTCCCTCTTTCGCAGTCAAGCAATTATCATATCCGCCTTCTATCGCGATATCACGAGATTCAAACTCAATATTCTCAAGATAAGGTGACCCAGTATTAGTGACTAATACTTTTGTAGCTCCTGAATCAATGGCAGCTTGAATAGAGTTATAATCACATAACACCCCCTGTCCGACAACGGCACCATCGATCTGTTTCATGACAGTGACATCATTTAATAAACTTAACCACTCTGTGTGAGGAGCGTCTGATACCTCCTGACCCATCAGCGTGGTTCCAAAAAACAACAAAAGAAAACAAAACATCATATTCAATAATTTCACACACCTTCTCCATATTTCCTTACTGAATAACCATAAATTCACCGTCATTTGTTGTGATCAAGTTAATCAGCAAAAACATCATTTAAAAAAATAGTCCGCATTTCACGGACACCATATTGCAAAACAGTGCAAACCATAAGAGATCAAATATCTACTTCATCTCAAGATGATTTACTCCTCCCTTATCATTGTCAAAGTCTGAGACCTGACAAAATAAAGCAACTCACAATAGTTCACTAAAAATGAGTTAATCAAAATATGACTATCTCCAAATTCAGGATTGATAACAAAAATAAAATGATTCCATCCCAACTTATCTACTACATACGCAAATAAACATCCATTTAAAAAACTAGCTCAATATCAACAAAGTGATAACAGACAAATGAATCATAACCACTGAATCCTGATTGGCAAAACTATAGTCCAATATTATGGTTGTCAACCACTAACAAAAAACCGGCCTACTTATCTTAAAGTAAGCCGGCCAAATGATTTGAGTATTGAGGTGAAAAAGGGGGAATAGTACTCAAATCATTATACACAAAACCAGCCTAAACTTATTGACAACCCATGGTATCAAAACCATTAGCAAACAAATAATCGCTAACTGATACTTGCAATTGATGCGCAGCAGAAGTATCAACACCATCATTCTCAATACCTCCATCGTCACGCATCACAACAGAAAGCACAGCCACTCCTGGCTGTCCCGAAAAGGCAGGAATCAGATGACCTTGAGCATCAATAAAAACATCATTAAATATGCCGTCAATGTCCTCAATCACCTCAACTTCAAAAGCCATCAATGATTGACCAATATCCTCATCATCAGGACCCATATCAAAACCACAAGCAACAACCTGCGAATAACCATTAATCTCATCCAATGAAACTTTTAAAGACTCAACTAAAGTAAAAGCAGGTTGATCATTGACACACGTCACATTAACAGTCACTGTAGCAACATCACCACCAGTAATCACATAATCAAAACCATCAACACCACAAAAATCCGCTGCAGGAGTGTAACTGGGAAGACCATCAACCAATACGACTACACCATGCTCTGGAAGCAAGTCAATCGATTCAACAACAAACAAATCACCATCAATATCAATGTCATTAGCAAGAACATCAAATACAGTAGAACCTGAATCTTCTAATACCTGATATAAATCAGCATAAGCTTGTGCAGGTGTATCTAACTTGATTTCATCAACACCCACATCAAAAGGACCATAAACATCCATTTGATCAGGATCATCAAAGCCCCAATTCTCACCATCAATGTCCATTAAACTGGTCTGTACAGAACCATCACAATAATCTTGAGCCAAAGCTCCCGGCACCAAATGATAATCCGCATTCGACCCATCAACAAACCCAGGATCATTAGTTTCTACAGTCCTGGTCGCATTAACCAAAGAAGCAATCTCATGTGATAAAACACAGTCAAATTGCTTTGTACCCTGTACAAATTCGCTATAAACAACACTACCATCATCCTTAATAATGCTTGATTTAATGCTAACATGTGAGAATAAATTAAAAACCACTCCCTGTACGTCATTATCAGCAATGGTGACCCTCTCTAATAAAAGACCATTATAAAATGGGTCAACACCATTCATATAAAACATAATTAAATCAACGTAATCATCATTCCCATCCAGACCATTCCTGTCAATCTGCACTGATTCAAGTTCTAAACTGGTAACATTGTTATTGCTACCATTTACATACGCCAGAACACCGTTATTAGCCCTGTTTTGATACATCCTTGAACCACCAATAAAAACTTCAGTACCTCCGTTGTTGCCTGCATCAACATATATCACACCACCAAGGTCTGCTATATGTTGATGCA
>JAUIGR010000028.1 GCA_030430025.1 Gammaproteobacteria bacterium | reverse complement strand
AAAAAGCATTGAACCACTTGTTTTCTGGTCGAAAAAATATGGAGATTTTAATAAATTTATCTTATTCAACAATAACTTATGCATTTTTCAGGTTCGACTAATTAATGAAAAGATTTTAGCTATTAAAAAAGCCCTGTAGGTCAAATGACCTCAGGGCTTTTAATTTTTAGAGTAAAATATTATTATGGTTCACATACTGCAGGAGGAGGATTCGGTGAGAAATTCAGCGTACAAATATCAATTCCTTGGAAATTAACATCAACCGACTGCGCTCCACCAGGTGTTGAAAAAGTACATACACCCGTATAAAACTCGTTAAAAGCATTCAAGTTTGCCACAATAGTAGCAAATGACATGCCATTTTCATCAGTTATTCCTGGTAATAAAGATGGCTCTAAAGTACCACCATTAGCTTGACAATCGACCAATATTGCTGACCCAGGAATACCATTACCTCCACCATCAAATAGCAATAAGTCAATATTAATACTACCAGTAGCTGTTACAAACGTTGGATCCGCTGTTAAATAAGCAGAACCTGGATCAGCTATTCGTATACATACTGGTACATCACTATCTTCATTCAGACAAGTCAATCCTCCTGAAGAGAAAACAAACCCGCTATTTTCGCTATCATCCAGCACACCTTGTGCGATCGCTATACCCTGTGCACAACCATCAGCTCCTGTACTATTCGACATAACTCCAGAATTAGCTACACCATCAATGATACCTGTACCCTCACCAGCATAAGCCCACGATATCGAACGACCTTGAAGCGGATGACCTGCTGCATCAAACATACAAACTGAAATCAATGACTCTTGGTTAGCAGCTATATACTCAGGAAAAGCAAAAAGGTTAGCTGAATGTGTATCTCCAATCGATCCCAAACCAGGATACACAATAGTTTCCACATCCGTCACTATACGGGTTGAGCCATTAACTGTAGCACCTGCACCTTTGGCATATATACCCGCTAATTTACCTAATTTAGAGACTGGGAAATTTAAATATGTCGTTGCTACACCATTATCACCCAATGTTGCAGTGGCTTCAATGTTACCATCTAGAGCGCGACCGACAGCATATGGAAAGATATCCATATCATCAATAACTTGACCAGTCAAATCATTCCTGTTGAATAACTCATTAATAGTTAACCGTGTTTGACTATTGACATTCTGAACTGTGACAGCACTTTCCAAGTCTTCATTACCTTGAATATCTTCTGCCCAAATTAGTAGCGTATCACCAGGCTGTACACCGTTGGCATCATCAAAGAAATTTGCTGACTCAGAAGTAAATTGATTACCCCCTTCCTGAGGGTCACCATCAACACCAGAGATAGCAAACACACCTGGACCTTCATTTGGATATCCATCCAGAGGACTGTCTATTAAACCAAATTGTATTGTAGTTGGTAAAGCAGGATTACCTCCCTTATCAGTACCTATAACACTGATTCCAAGTGTATACGTTCCATCAAGTTGACCAGTGCCAGCTGATAAATCCAAATCCGTTACACCATTAACAAAAAAGTTTTGTAAATCTGGAATAGTTATCTCAAGACCAAACAATACACCATCAGAGATCACAAAACTGTTCTGTGCGGTAATGGGGTCTTGTAGTCCATTGTCAACATTATTATCTGCTCTGTCGGATGTCACTGTCATAATAACCGTATTTGGGCTATCACCACTGTGCAACGCCAGCGATCCAACACCATTGGCAGACGCCAGTTTAATTGAGTTACCTTGCTCCTGAACGCCTTGAGCATTTGTTGCTGAAACAAACTCACCACTATTTGGACCGTCAGTGGTGATATCAACAATGATGTTGTTATTACTACCTGGATCAATAACTGCCAAACCGTCAGCATCTCTCAACTGTACCTGAACAGCTTGTGCTTGCGGTCCCCCAGAGCCATTAATATACCCTGCGGTATTACTGAATACACTGATATCAGTAGGCATACCATTACCTGAAGCTTCAACTTCTATATCTAAAGTAATACTGATATCCTCACCCGTATACTGATCAAAAGTACTGACAGTGATGGTACCGATACCAGGTTGTTGAGACCAAATAAAAATAGTACCTCTACCAGCCACCATATCAACAGGTCCTTGCCCTAATAGTACAAAAATTTCATTAACATCGTCTGTTGATCCATCATCTAAAGTTGAAAATGTAATCACATTGGTGTTGGAGACAGCAACTCCTACAGTAGAACTATCACCATCAGAAGCCGGATTAACAAAATTACCAAGCGGATCTTTAAATGAAATAGTAGCTTCAGTCATATATACTGTCTCAAATGCTTCTATCGGAGTCAGGTTAAATATATTAGCAGGTAGACTGGTTGTTTGGGCCTCTATCGTAAATCGTTCAAACGGCTCAGGTCCTGGTGATACCGTAAAATTGAAGTCAGAAAATGATGTTCGTCCTGTTTGTGGATCGACAGCTGAAGCAGTTAGTGTCACACTGCCAGACAACTGACCGCCATGTACAAAAAATGTGGCATTGCCACCTGAAGTTTCATTAAAAACACTACCAAATAAAGTAGTGAATTCGTTGACATCTGTTGTTTCTGGGTCATCCAAAGTAGAAATAGGGGCAATTTGCACGTTAGACGTTCTGAACTGAACTTCTGTCCCATCTGCAACAGGTGCACCATTATCGAATGTTACTCTGATATTAACTTGAGTGTAAAAAGGTGATTCTAGATTGATCGGAAAATCATTGGTATTTGCAGGAACCGATGAGAGCACAGGTGTTATCGTTATTTTTAACGTTTGACCTACTGGTCCTGGAGTTGCACCACCAGAATCACTGCTACCACCACATGCTGTTAAAAACAAGCCGACTAACACACAAAGAATACAGTGTTTTATATACTTATACATAGTTGATTGTCCTTCTAAAATTATAAACTTTCTTTAATAATGGTTGGCGTAACAAATATCAGTAACTCCGCCTTATCATCCTGTACCGCCTTGTTACGGAATAAATTACCTAACCCTGGGATATCACCCAAAAAAGGTACTTTTGATTTAGTCGTTCTACGCACTTGTTCATAAATGCCACCTAGCACCACCGTCTGTCCGTTTTCAACAAGTACTCTGGTTTGAACAGACCGAGTATCAATAGATGGTACACTACCCCCTAATGAGGTAGAAACTTCTTCACCAATCGCATCTTGATCAACCTTTAAAGTTAAATCAACACGATCATCGGGCGTAATTAATGGTGTGACAGTTAGTGCCAAAACTGCATCTTTAAACGATATGCTTGTTGCCCCGCTTGAGGTAGCTTGTTCATAAGGTATTTGAACACCTTGTTTAATCACTGCTTCTGTCTGATTCGCTGTGATGACCCTTGGAGACGAAATCACTTCGCCCCTATCTTCACTCTGTAGTGCAGATAGTTCTAAATCAAGTAAATAGTCAGCTGCCAAAATACTGAATGCCCAGCTTCCAGCCGACGAAGCTGCAGCAGGCAAATTAACATTTAAGCGCTCTCCTAAAGGGGCCCCAGCAATTGGATTACTTAACTCAGAATAATCTGGTTGAACAGTGGGCAAACCAGATCCACTCGGTGATGTGTATCTATTAATTAAAGCTGCGTTATTGTAGCGATCAACTGCTGCTGCACTACCACCTGTGGTGATGATGTTACCATATCGATCTTCATGTGCTCCATTTACGCCAAAACGAACACCCAACTCATCACCAAATTTTTCGGTAGCAACAACAATGCGTGATTCTATTTGTACTTGCTGAACAGAGCGATCAAGTGAACTAACTAATTCTTGAATGATCTTCAGTCGTTCAGGCACATCATTTACCAATAGTGTATTTGTTCTTCCATCAAAAGTTACAGAACCTCTGTTTGACAAAAAACTGTTACCTCCACCAGAACCACCAGCACTATCAGCATTTCCACTGATCAAAGCAGCTAACTCTTCTGCTTTAGCATAGTTGACCTGAATAAATATATTGTCTAAAGGTTCTAGCTCTTCTTTTTTGCTCAGCGCTTCTAGTGCTTCTTGTTCACGTTGTGCAATTTCACTAGCAGGTGCCACCCAAATGACATCACCACGGCGCCTTTGATCAAGCTGTTTACTTTGCAGAACAATGTCTAATGCTTGATCCCATGGCACATTCTGCAATCTCAAGGTAACATTTCCATCTACATTATCAGCTACCACAACGTTTAATTGAGAAGCATCTGCAATCAACTGTAATAAAGAGCGCACTTCAATATTTTGGAAATTAAATGACACTAAATTACCAGTATATTCAATTTCATTATCATATAGCTTTGAGTGATCAGCAACTTCTGCTATTTTCTCTTTAAGCTCCAGAGTGTATTGATTTCCAGTTTGATAAACTAAATGCTCGTAAAGTCCGCTGGCTTCAACATCGATCTTTACATTATTACCAGATTGCCGTGCATCAATGAAACTGACCGGAGTAGCAAAATCAATCACATCCAACTTTCTTTCTAATGATTCATCTATTACCGCACTAGATATCTCTATCGACAGTTTTTGAAGGTTTTCACTCAGATTTACTATAGCATCAGGGGAATTAAATTTAATTTGCACAATACCTTCACCCTCAAGACCTCTACGAAAATCAATCATCTCAACTGAGACAGCAGTTGCATTTGAACTTGAAACAACTGAATGATTTTTAGGTCTCAATGATAATGACACTGTATTATTTTCTTTTGATATTTGATAGTCACCCACTGACATTAAATCAATAACGGCTCTCGTTTTACTATCAGTGGAGACCATTCTCAATCCTTTTGCGTTGCCCAGTCCTATAGCTAAGTTTCTCGTATCAGACTGGTTGGAAGCTCCAACAAAATCAAGTGCAATCCTGGCTGGCATTTGTGTTACGAACACTTCAGGTTCCACCACAACACCATCAAATTCAAAATCAATAACAACTGAACCATTCTCACCCGACTTAAGAACAACATCCGTGATTTTTGATTGAGACATAGCATGACTAGCAAACACAAAGAAAAATAAAAGCCATGCAATAAGTGACAGATTATTTGTCAATTCATGCTTTTGGGGTTTATTAACAATCATATTCATAAAATTTCTCACTCTTCATTCAATGCCATAGCTGCATCTCTTTGACGCCATGCACCCAAACCATCATTAGCCCACTCTTTAATAGCAATTTCATTCTCAGTAATTGAAACCACTTCACCATAATTATGACCAATATAATGTCCCACAGAAACCCGATGTATGGTTCCATCAGGATCCGTTACCAAGCCCCAATAGTCATCTCCTTGCTGGTAAGTTCCAACCATCAACAGACTATCCAAAGGAAATGATTCCAGAAACTCTTTTCGGCGTGTTAAATCTGGACCTTCACCATTCTCAAACGCAGCTAACTCAGTTTCAGAGGTCACATCATTTTTTTCTTCTAAATCATTGGAGAAAGGATCTCTTAAATCATGAGCATTGTATTCAAACAATTCCATTGGCCTAATTTCAGGCAATGGATCTATAGGTTTTATTGGCTTGTTTTTTTCATTGGCAATAAACCGATTCAAATCATCCAGATTACTTGTGCATGCTGAGATAAAAAGAACCGAAAGCAATAAAATATTTTTTCTGATCATTTTTTACCACCACTGTTCCTGGCATCTGCCATGGCTTGCTCATTATCATCTAAATACCGGTATGTCCTTGCAGTACCTTCTAATAATAATTTGCCACCAGCTACCGAATCACCGATAGGTTTCAAAGAAATATCATGCATAGTCAATATAACAACCCTCGGTAATGATGCAACACCACTGACAAATGTCCCAAACTCATGATAGTTCCCTTTCATTCTTAGGCTGATGGGTTTTTCAGCATAAAAGTCCTTGACATTTTCCGCACCTGGTTCAAACAAATCATTTTCTATACCACTTGCTAAGGCTGTCTGAGAAATATCGACGATTAAATCAGACATTTCATTTTTACTTGGCAATTGACGCAACATTGACTTTAAAATAACTTCCATCTCATCCAACTGATTTTTGTATGCTGGCAATTGAACAGCTTTTTGATTTTTATAACTAAATGATTGTTTAAGCTCTAATTCCTTCTTCTGCAGTGTTGTCAATTGAGTTCGCTGTGCATCAATCTGGAAATAATAGAAGGCAGCAAAAATCAACACCATTGCACAAACAATCATGAACACCTTAACTTGATTAGACCATCCACCAGCGTTACTATAATCTAAACTTTGCAACTCATCAAAAAAATTCATGAAGCTTCTCCCTCATCATCACCCTCTGCTTCTTTAGCTTTTTTTGCAGGGTTAGTCAAACTAACACTTAATTTAAACTTTTGTTCATGGGAAGGTAGACTATTATCAACCTGGATTAAATTAACATCGACTTTTGTAAACCAATCTGAAGCCTTTAATTGATCCATATAATCTGAAATACGTGCATAAGATTGGGCATAACCTTCCATCGTCAAACGACTACCATTCTGATTTATTTTTTCTAAAAACACACCATTGGGTATAGTCTTGACTAATTCATCGAACAGATGAACCATTTGTGTTCTATTAGCTTGAAGTTCTTCAATTACTTGTTGTCGTTGTATCAAGCTGGCCTTTTTACTTTCCAACTCTTTAATTTCAGCAATTTTTTTGTCCAGCTCAGCAATTTCAGTGGTCAGATGCTGATTCCGATTACTCTGAAATTTAATATTTTGATCGAAATAATAGTAAGTTAATCCACAGAGCAATAATGCAACAACCACGCCCATTCCAAATAAGGCATAAAACTCATTAGTTAACTGTTGACGTCTTTCTTCACGCCAGGGCAATAAATTAATCTTCACCATCAGTCAAAATTCCTCATAGCTAAACCCATAACAGACATCAAAGAGGGTGCATCACTCTTGATAGCATCTTTATTTACCCTCGCAGACAGTTTCAAATTTTTTACTGGGTTGACTATCGCTGTAGGAACACCAATTTGTTCCTCAACCAACTCATCAATATCTTCAATAGCAGCACAACCACCACCTAACATGATCCTATCCACATTATTAAATTCCGTAGCTGAAAAGAAGAACTGAAGCGCCCTACTCACTTGTTGTACTACAGAATCTTTAAAAGACTGTAACACTTCAGTTTCATAACTGTCTGGCAATCCACCTTGTCTTTTAGCTAATCCAGCTTCTTCAAAAGACAACCCATACCTTTGCATGATTTCCTCTGTCAGTTGTTTTCCTCCAAAACCTTGTTCACGATTATAAATTCCCGCACCTTTATGAATGGCATGTAAAGTGGTTTTACTCGCACCAATATCAAACAAAGCAACAACCTCTTCATCTTCTATACCATAATCATCTTTTAACATACTGAAACAACGCTCTATCGCAAACGCCTCGACATCAACAACTTTCAATGTCAAATCAACATTGGCAAATGCTTCTAAGTAAACATCAATATTTTCTGATCTTGAGCTAGCTATCAAAACATTGTTAATTTCATTATTGTCGTCCGCTGGACCTAATACAGCAAAATCCAAATTCACTTCATCAATTGGGTAAGGAATAAATTGATTGGCATCAAGTGCAAGCTGTTGTTCTAAGTCATCTTCAGTCAAGTCGCTGGGCATTTGAATAATCTTAGTAATAACAGCGGAACCTGAAACAGCTGTCGCAACATTTTTAATTTTAACACCTGTCTTATGGAACAGTTTACTGATCGCTGATGAGACCATATCAACTTCAGCAATATTATTATCAACAACAGCATTAACAGGCAATGGCTCGACACCATAGCGTTCGACCTTCATATTCCCTAAACTGCCACTGAGCTGAACCAACTTGACAGCAGACGAACTGATATCAACCCCTACTAACTGAACTTTACTTCTACCTAATAACTGCAAAACGCTTCTCTCTATACCATTTGTATGCTTATCACACACCGACAATAAAATGAGTATCTCAACAAACTAGACGATTTAATTTTGTGGCTTTACTCACATTTTTTTACAGCAACTTCCATTTTTTAAGAAGTTATTACAAGAATAACCTTTAAAGTACTGAATAATCAAGAAATATTATCGATTTATTAAAATTTTTATCAAAAGCAATTAACAAAACCATAACTTTATACATTAATCATTGACCTTCTCAAGACGACTATCTCAATCAATCACAACGAAAATTCCTTAGTAACAGAGATACTGAACTAAGCCAATGGTGGGCCCGGTAGGATTTGAACCTACGACCAATGGATTATGAGTCCACTGCTCTAACCAACTGAGCTACGGGCCCTAACATCAGGAAGGGACTGCATTATATCGTAACTTTCTTGATAAACAAGGGAATTGAATCAGATATTGCCTTATACAAACGTACCAAATTTAAGGCACTTTTTTTTAATTCATAAAAACTTTGATTATTAACTACCACATCATTAGCCCAGTTAAGCCGCTCTTGCCGGAGTGGCTGTGCTGCTAACATTTTTCTTGCTAATGAAATACTCACATCATCACGCCTTATCAACCTTTCAACCTGAACCGACTCTATACAATCAACCAAACAAACCCTATCAATGAAATCATAATCAATATCAGGTCTGTACAGCGGCACAACAATAACAACAAGCTTACAATCAACGCGTCTTATTTGCTTTAACACTTCAGCTCTTATCAATGGATGAACAATGCTGTTCAGTCGCTTTCTTTGATTTTCATCATCAAAAACAATAGCCCTCAATTTTTTCCTGTTTAATCGGCCATCCTGCTCTAATATATCAGAACCATAAGCTTTTATTATGAGCTCCAAACCCACAGTATTTGGCTCAACTACTTCTCTGGCAAGCACATCTGTGTCTACAACAGATAAACCCTGCTGTTTCCAATAATCAGAAACAGCAGTCTTTCCAGATGCAACACCTCCAGTCAGACAAACCACAAAAGGCCTTCTAGACATCAATCCAGGTACCATTGCAACAATGGTTGTCCCCACAGAAGTGATAAAAATATACCTGCAGAGAGATACGGACCAAAAGGGATCTTATTATCTTTTTTACCTATAGCGAACCCAAATAAAGTAACTATTAACCCGGTAACAGATGCCAGCACCAAAACAACAATCAAAGGTTTAGCTCCGAGCCAGGCTCCTCCTGCTGCCAAAAGCTTAAAATCACCATACCCCATACCCTCTTTCCCTGTCACTAATTTAAATACCCAAAACAACGACCATAAAGACAAATACCCAACAATAACACCCGTTACTGCCTCATCAACAGAGACAAAAACATCCAATAAAGCAACAAAAAGTCCTATCCAAAGTAGCAACAAGCTCAGTTGATCGGGAATTAAAAAAGTATCCAAATCAATCCATGTTATTGCCATCAGAAAGAACAATAATACCAATGACGCCAAAAGAGGCCAACCCCAACCAAAATGCAAGGCCAAAAATAAAGACAATACCGCTGTTAATAGCTCAATTAGAGGGTAACGCCATGAAATTGAATTCCCGCAAAAACCACATTTCCCCCGTAACAAAAAAAAACTAAACAAAGGTATATTGTGCCAAGCCTTCAATTTATTATTACATGCTAAACAATGTGAACGGGCAATCACCAAACCGGGTGGTTTTGGCTGATCAAACTTCAAATCTTTGAACTCAGCATAATCCCTCTCCCATTCATACCGAAGCATTCCAGGATACCTGAGGATAACCACATTCAAAAAACTTCCAACTACCAAGCCTAAAACAAAAACAGAAGAATATAACAACCACGGGTTGGTTGCCAATATATCAGCAACAGCCATACCCAATCAGAAAACTGAGGCCATTTTAAAGATCGGCAAATACATGGCAACCACCATCACACCGACTAAACCGCCAACGACCACCATGACAATAGGTTCTAACAAACTGCTCAGCGCATCTACAGCATTAGCAACCTCATTTTCATAGTAATCTGCACTTTTAGCTAACATAGCATCTAAGTTACCAGACTCCTCACCAATCGCTGCCATCTGTACTACCATATGCGGAAACAGTTGTGTTTGACTCATTGATAACTGCAGTTGATGACCGGTGGAAACATCGTCTTTGATTTTCAAAACAGCGTCCCTAAATACCACATTACCAACCGCTCCTGAAACAGTATCTAAACCCTCTACCAAAGGCACACCTGCCCGAAATGTAGTTGACAATGTTCTGCAAAACCTAGCAACTGCCGCATCATATAAAATCCCTCCAACAATTGGTATTTTAAGTGAGAGCCTGTCAAGAAAATGGGCAAATTTAATCGACCTCTTCTTAAACTGGATGAAGCCAAAGACCACGCCAAAAATAATGCCAACAACAACAAACCAATAGTCCTGCATGAAATGGGACGCATCCACCACCATCAATGTCAAACCTGGCAGGTCAGCACCAAAGCTGGTAAACATATTTTGAAATTCTGGAACTACTTTAACAAGCAATAAAATGGTCACACCGATGGCCACAGCTAAAACAGCCAAAGGATAAAACATGGCTTTTTTAATCTTTCCTTTAATTTCTTCAGTACGCTCCTTATAAGTAGCAATGGTGTCCAACAATTCATCTAACACACCCGCTTTCTCACCAGCCGCCACTAAATTACAATACAGTTCGTCGAACTGCAGCGGATGTTTTGCCAATGAATCTGCTAAAGTGGACCCTGACTGAACCTCTGTCTTAATATCATTTATCAGCTGAGCCATTTTGGGATTGGCTTGCCCGCCTTCGATGATTTCAAAAGCTTGAACCATGGGCACCCCTGATTCCATCATGGTTGCTAACTGACGACTGAACAAGGAAATATCCTGAGGTTTAATAGGTTTTGCTTTAGAAAATAAAGGTTTGGCTTTTTTGTTTATTTTTTTTATTTGGATACCCTGGCGCCTCAACTCATTTTTCGCCAATGTCGCATTTTTGGCTTGAAGTTCTCCCTTCATTTTTTTGCCAACACGATCAACACCGTTCCAAACAAACACCTTTAAATCATCTAACTTTCGTTGTTGTGCTAATTTAGCCATAATTAATTATCAATCCACTGTTACACGATTGGCCTCTACCAAACTGGTGATACCTTCTTTAACTTTAATCAAAGCTGACTTTCTCAAGTTATTCACCCCATCCTGAAGTGCTTGATCAGCTATTTGTAGCGAGTTACCACCATCTAGAATAATCCGTTTGATATTATCTGTCATGGGCATAACCTCATAAATACCTACACGTCCCTTATAACCCTCATTACACTTAGAGCATCCAACGGCATCAAATATGGTTGCTTCTGCCAAGTCGGCGTCACTAAAACCCACCTCTAATAAATCTTCTCTTGACAGTTCTGTGGGTTTTTTGCATTCCTTACACAACCGCCGACCCAATCTTTGTGCAATAACCAGGGAAACAGCTGACACCACGTTAAAGGGCGGCACTCCCATATTGACCAATCGGCTAATAGTTTCAGGCGCATTATTGGTATGCAATGTGGACAAAACCATATGGCCTGTTTGAGCTGCTTTAATAGCAATCTCTGCGGTCTCTAGGTCACGAATCTCACCGACCATGATAATGTCTGGGTCTTGACGTAAAAATGACCTCAAAGCAGCCTGAAAAGTCATTCCCTGCTTTGTGTTTTGCTGAACCTGATTAATACCAGCCACACGAATTTCAACAGGATCCTCTGCCGTTGAAATATTTCTGTCATCAGTGTTTAAAATATTGAGTGCTGTATATAAAGATACCGTTTTACCCGAGCCTGTTGGGCCAGTTACCAGCACCATACCATAGGGTTTATGAATAGCCTCTAAAAACAATGCTTTCTGATCGGCCTCATACCCCAATACATCAATACCCATTTGGGCAGCAGAAGCGTCAAGCAAACGCATCACCACTTTCTCTCCAAAAAGAGTCGGGCACGTACTGAGACGAAAATCAAATGAACCTTTGCCTAATTTCATTTGTACACGTCCATCTTGAGGTATACGTTTTTCCGCAATATCTAGTTTCGCAACCACTTTTAAACGCGAAGCAATTTTTGTAGACAAAGACTTTGGTGGCTTGGCTACAGTTTTTAACATGCCATCAATTCGATACCTGACACGATAGCTTTTTTCATATGGTTCAAAATGAATATCTGAAGCACCTCGACGGATAGCATCTAGAAGGATCTTATTGACTAGTTTAACAACCGGCGAATCAGCCTTATCATCTTCCTGCTCTTGTTGGTTATCTTCTTCGGCACCCTCGTCATAATCCAGATTTTCTAAACCTTCTTCACCAAGGTCATCCATTACCGAATCCTGCTCTCTGACTACATCTTCAATCGTTGATGTCAGCTTATCTTGTTGAATTAAAATAGGTTCAACAGATAAGTTGGCATTAAATCTGATTTCATCTAATACTTTAGAGTTAGTAGGGTCAGCGATACCTACGAATAGCTTACTGCCACGTTTAAAAAGAGGTAAAACCTGGTGCTTTTCCAATAGCTTCATATCGATCAAATCAGCAGGAATAGTTGATGGATCAATGGCTTCGATATCTAAGATAGGCACACCATATTCAATTGAAGCTGCCTGGGCAACAGACTCTGGCTTGGCCAGATTTTGATCAATCAAATACCTAAATAACGGTATTTTTTTCTGCCTCGCCTGGGCATCAGCTTCAACAGCAGCTTCCTGTGAAATCAATTCAGCATTTATCAGCTGCCGCAATATGCCATTTATGACCACAAAAACTCCACCGAAATCATTTAATATATCCTCTCATTCACACTACCGACTGAAAAACTAATGGCGTTAAAACATCATAGTACTTTAATAACAAATTGACTTGATGACAAGTATTTAGAATAATCTTTTATAGAAAACTATCAAACACACCCATTCAACCAACATCTCCCAACGTATTGATGGCATAATAAATCTTTCAGCAAATTGAATTTTGAGAACTGGTTTGCATTTCACCTGCTTATTCTGTTAACAACAAGGTAGAAACTGAAAGGATTCAAGATTTCATCCCAAATGACCACCAGATTCAGCTAAAATATCCGCCGAATTTTATTAACAGGAATGAACCAATGAATTTCCACGAATACCAAGCAAAAGAGTTGTTTGCCGAATATAACATTCCAGTACCTAAAGGCAAAGTGGCTCGGACTGTAGAAGAAGCTGTTACAGTAGCAGAATCTCTCAACTGTGATATGTGGGTAGTTAAAGCCCAGGTCCATGCAGGCGGACGTGGCAAAGCCGGCGGTGTTAAATTAGCCAAATCACTGAATGAGGTTCATCAACATGCCTCTGATATGATTGGCATGACAATAAAAACCTACCAGACAGGTGGACTGGCTTTACCTGTCAATGAAGTATTAATCACCGAAGCTGCGAATATTGAAAAAGAACTTTACTTAAGCCTGCTTGTTGATCGTGCCAATAAATGCCTGTCATTTGTCACTTCTGCTGAAGGTGGCGTGGAGATAGAAGAAGTAGCCAGAACCAACCCAGAAAAAATTCATACCATTCGAATTGATAACACAGAAGGTTTATTTCCTTATGCCTGTCGCAAAACTGGTTTTGCTATGGGATTAACAAGCAAGCAGGTTCGCCAATTGTCCCACATCATGATACAAATGCATAAAATGTTTTTAGATCTTGATCTCTCTCTAATTGAAATCAACCCACTGATTATCGATGACCAACAAAACGTAGTGGCTTTGGATGCTAAATTAGATGTTGATGATAACGCCTTATATCGCCATCAAGACTTAGCTGCCATGAGAGATAAATCCCAAGAAGACCCTGCTGAAGCAGAAGCTCATGAACATGAATTGAACTACATCAAACTGGATGGCAACATTGCCTGCATGGTGAATGGTGCAGGTTTGGCGATGGCCACTATGGACGTTATCAAATTAAAAGGAGGAGAGCCTGCTAATTTCTTGGACGTTGGCGGTGGTGCTACAGCTGAACGCGTGGCCACTGCTTTCAAAATCATTCTATCTGACCCCAATGTTAAATCGGTACTTGTTAACATTTTTGGTGGCATTGTCCGTTGTGATTTGATTGCCAATGGCATCTTGACGGCAATCAAAGAAGTAGGCGTAAAAGTACCCATTGTCGTTCGTCTTGAAGGCACCAATGTGGAACTTGGCAAAAAGATCCTCGATGAAAGCGATCTGGCAGTCATATCCGCCAACAACTTAGACGACGCTGCCAATAAAGCAGTTGAAGCAGCAGGAGCAACATCATGAGCGTATTGGTCAACAAAGACACTAAATTATTAGTACAAGGATTTACAGGGTCTCAGGGCACATTTCATAGTGAACAAGCCATTGACTACGGCACTAACCTAGTTGGAGGTGTCACACCTGGCAAAGGAGGCACAAAACACCTTGATCGCCCTGTATTTCATACTGTTGCTGATGGTGTAAAGGAAACTGGCGCCAACGCATCGGTGATTTTTGTACCTCCACCTTTCGCAGCAGATGCCATTCTTGAGGCGGTCGATGCTGGCATCAAAACGATCGTAACTATTACCGAAGGCATTCCCGTACTAGACATGATGCGAGTCAGGGCAGTCCTCGACCAAAATCCCGATGTTGTCATGATTGGACCTAACTGCCCAGGTATCATTACACCTGGCGAATGTAAAATAGGCATCATGCCAGCAGCCATTCATCAACCTGGCCGTATTGGCATTGTTTCCAGGTCAGGAACACTTACCTATGAAGCAGTGCACCAAACGACATCAGTTGGCCTAGGACAATCTACCTGTATTGGCATTGGTGGCGACCCAATTCAAGGCACTAACTTCATTGACTGTTTACGCCTTTTCCAAGATGATGACCAAACAGAAGGCATCATCATGGTAGGAGAAATTGGCGGCTCGGCTGAAGAAGAAGCGGCAACATTCATTACAGACTATGTCACTAAACCAGTCGTCTCTTATATTGCTGGTGTCACAGCCCCTGCTGGTAAACGCATGGGCCATGCTGGTGCCATCGTTGCCGGAGGCAAAGGTACGGCACAAGCCAAATATGAAGCACTGGAAGCAGCAGGTGTCAGAACTGTTAAATCTCCAACATTTTTGGGTCAAAGCATTAAGGAGCTACTGTAAAAGGACACCAAACACCACATAAAAGCCGATAATAATGTCGGCTTTTATCTATGCATTCAGATTAAGGCAATGGTATCATAGTAATACTTCAATATTGGAGATTGTTATGAAACTATTTTCAACGGTTGGCCTAATAATTATTAGCCAAATAGCCCTGAGTGAACTCACCGTCACAAAAGGTCACTACGAATTGCATTACAACACAATTCCCTCCACATTTTTAAGCAAAGAAATTGCCACAACACACCAAATCAAAAGATCCAACAATCGAGGTGTACTCAGCATCACATTAATGGATATTAGCAGTGAACCAGTCAAAGCAGTTGAAGCGGCAATCAATGTATCTGCACAAAACATTTTAGGGCAAAAAAAAGACATTGAGATCAAAACAGTCAAAGAAGGTAATGATGCCACTTATTATTTAGCCTTGTATATGATAAATGACCAAGAAAGCATACATTTTACAATAGAAGCTCAACCCAAAAACTCGCAACAAATCATTAAACACGAATTCTCACGAGAATTTTTTACTGACTAAAAATGTGGGAGTAATCAATTGGATACAAATTGTTATCGATTATTACACAATGGATAATGATCATGTGAATAGCTTCACAACAATCAGCTATATCTAGATGCTATAGTTAAATTTGACCATGACTCGTTGAGGTGAGATTGTGACAAAAGAGGAAAATAAAATCATCAACATACCTGACAAAAAAGGCAAGCCTATTCAATTAAGTCAGATTCTGCCAGATGTCCATAAAATTTTCTTAAGAGGATTAAAGCCGATCATCCAAAACTACTACAATAAAATCGATGATTCATTGTTTGATTTTGCCGAAAAATCAGGAAATAACGAATTACAAACACAATACTTTGATGCCATGCGTGAAGTGCGTAAAAAAAAGGAGTTGATGGTCAGAAAATTTTCTGAGAATATCCAACAAGTATTCAAAAACTTTAAAAAGGGACAATTCAATTACTTCGGATCAATCACTCAATCGAAACAGCAAAAAGACGACAGCAGTCTATCATTAGTCGCTGATGAAGAGCTAGATGAAAAACTCGCTATCAGCAATATTGTCAATAAGGCTAATGGTGTATTACACAATGAACTATTTGCTATAAAGAAACGATTTACACTATTGGCAGGAGGTTCTGAAATCAGTATTGATCAAACTCCTACCTCTCCTGCTGTTATTGTCAATGCTTTTTCCATAACTTTAGAGCATATACTCATAGATGTAAGGGTTAAATTAATTATGATGAAATTGCTGGAAAGAGTTTTGCTGACCGACCTCAATAACATCTATCACACCATCAATCAATTTTTAGCTGACCAAGGTATTTATCCTCATTTGAAGTTCTCTGTTACACAGCAGCGAGACAGTCAGATTTCCCCAGATCAATTGACTCAGCATCCAAATGACAGAAAAAACGAAAACCAATATCAAAACACCGCTATACCAGACTCAAGCTATGAACAAATCAAAAACATATTCACTCATCGGCACGTACCTCATAACCCCAACATACCACAGTATGACGCAACCATAGTTCACAGTGCGTTGAACCTGCTACGGTTGGAGGAAATGAACAATATCAACCTTCGTGAGATAGTTCTCAGCCCTATTGAAATTAAAGATCACCTGCTGATGAAACTAAGAAGCTTAGATCAGGATGCTGACAATAAAGTAGTAAACCAAAAAGATGAGGATACCATTGACTTAATCGGAATGTTGTTTCAATTCTTGGTTGAAGACAGAGACATACCCGACAAAATTCAAGTCTTATTGGTCAAATTACAAATACCTTACTTACATCTGGCATTAAAAGATCGCAATTTATTTTCAAATAAAGCCAATAATGCCAGAAAATTACTCGATTTAATGGCACAAGCTTCTATTGGATGGACTGAAGAAAATGACAAACGAAGTTTATTTATTAATAAGGTTGAATCAATCATACAAATCATTTTACAGAACCATCAAGGTGAAATTGACTTTGAAGCATTAATCGATGATTTTGAACATTTCCATGAAAAAGCAGAGAAACGGATTAAGGTCATTGAAAAAAGAACATCAGAAAAAGCCCTAGGACAAGAACGTATTTTCAAAGCTAAGGAAAATACCGCAGAAATTCTAAAAGAAAAGATGAAAAACTATCCTCTTCCTAAGATGGTTTCGGACATCTTGTTAAATTCATGGGCAAATGTATTAGTGTTAACACAACTCAGACATGAAAATGATACAGATATCCTAGAACGTCACATCAAATTCATCGACTCTTTAATTACTGTAAGTCTTAAAGACAAAAACACATCAGCAACCAATACTCAAATCAATCATGTTTGTGAACACCTAGAAGTAGGGTTAAAAATGGTCGCATTTGATGAAAAAAGTATAAAAAAAATACGCGTTGAACTTTTCGAACTGTTATTACAAATTAATGACCTAAATACAGAATCGTCACATATAGAAATTATCAGGGCGAAAGAAGCTTTAGATGCCAAACCAACTGAAAATAAAGAACCTCCAGAGATTGTCCACTTTATTCGAAACAAGATAATTAATTCACAAAATAAAGAAATAGTTCATATCGATGATGAACACCACATGACCGCAAAAAATTTAAAAACAGGTGAATGGATTGAGTTTTTAACGGAAACAGAGAACAGCCGAAATATTCAAGCTAAACTTTCATGGATAAGCCCAATCAGTCACAAACTGCTCTTTGTCAATTCAAGAGGCGTCAAAGTCACTGATAAAAGTATCGATGAACTGGCTCATGACTTCAGACAAAAGGTCGCACGGATTCTTCAACAAGTGCCTATATTTGAACGTGCATTGAATGCCATTGCAAAAAAAATGGAAAATGAAAGTAAACTATCGACAGAATCATCATCCACTAATGAATCCAATACAATCCAACCTGATAGCTAAAGACTCGCTTCTAAAGTGTTTTGCATCAAAGTGGCCACAGTCATCGGTCCAACTCCCCCCGGAACAGGGGTAATTTTGGACGCTTTAAGCTTTGCTGTTTGAAAATCAACATCACCACATACACCTCCTGAACTGTTACGATTGATACCGATATCTACCACCACAGCACCCGGTTTGATCCATTCTGATTGCACAATACCAGAACGACCAACAGCAACAAATAACATATCAGCAGCAGCAACATGATATTCAAGGTTATGAGTAAACCGGTGGCAACAAGTCACTGTAGCACCAGCATATAACAACTCCAACATCAGTGGCCTACCTACGATGTTAGATGCCCCAACGACTACACAGTGCTGACCTTTGGCATCCAATCCGTAATGATTTAATAACGTCATAACACCTCGTGGAGTACATGGCCTTAACCCCGGCTGTCTTAAAGCCAAATGCCCTACATTCCTTGCATGAAAACCATCGACATCTTTATTGGGGTTGATGCGATTGGTCACTTCAGTTTCATCAATATGTTCTGGTAAAGGTAATTGCACTAAAATACCATGAATTTCAGGATCTTCATTAAGCTCATCAATCAGCGCAAAAAGTGTTTTGGCTGCAGTTTGCCTTGACAGAAAACAAGTTCGCGACCTGATACCTGTCCTTTCACACGCTTTAATTTTATTGTTTACATAAATTTTGGAAGCCTGATCATCACCGACTAAGATGACTGCTAAACCAGGTGCCATGTACCCTTGTTTGATCCGTTTAGTTACCTGCTCAGCAATATTTTTGAGTAAAGCCAACGATACGATATTACCATCTAGTATTTGTGCTGTCGTCATGAAAACCTCATCGATTCTACCCTTGTCTTAATGGTATTGACACAAATTGTTGCGATCATATTTTAACACCTTTGACCAACCTGTTAGCATATTATCGACTCGTAGCTGACCAACCAAAGGCTTACCTATAGACAGGATCAGCTTGATCACTTCAGTGGCTTGCATCATACCAGCAATACCAGGAACCATACCCAAAACACCTCGTTGGCTACAGCTTATATCATCAAAAGCATCATCCCCAAACAAACAAAACCAACAGGGAGCATTCGGCTGACGAGGATCAAATACACTCAGTTGTAGTTCATAATCTGTAACTGCTGCAAATACCCATGGAATTTTTAACTTCTGACATTTAATACTAATGATTTTCCTGGTCGCTATATTATCACTACAATCTACCACCACATTAATATCTTGCAGCAATTCATCAGCAGTATTTTCATCAAACCTATACATCAAAGGTGTTACGCAAGAATGAGGGTTATGATTCATTGCCCATTTTTGAGCCACATCCACTTTTGGCAAACCCACATCAGCCCCTGTATAAATAACCTGTCTAGATAGATTACTAAATGATACGCTATCATCATCTACCAATTTAATCCGCCCTACTCCAGCAGCAACCAAATATTGAAGAACGGGCACACCTAAGCCACCTGCACCAATAACACAAATATGAGCTGTTTCTATTTTTTGCTGACCAGTCATGCCCCAACCTGGTAAGTGACATTGACGATCATACCTCAGTGCAGCCTCATCAGCTTTCAAATAATCGATTGGCAAATCGGCGAAATACCAAGCATCAAAACCACCCGCAACGCAGTAAACTCCTGATTTTTTACTCCTCTGCACATATTGTTTAGACTGATAACCGACTTCACATAACAAATAAACTGGTTTCTTGACCTGTGATATCAATATACTTTCAAGCTCTTGCCAATTAACCGCCACAGAGCCTGGCACAATACCTGTTTCTATCCTTATTTCAAGTGGTCGCAAATCATACAAACAGCCTTTACCACTACTAATCAGGGACCAAACATATCTTGGATCAATTTTTCTCTCTTTCATTAAAAAATATTGAATTGATGATAAGGTTGAATACGTACCAATTCACCACTTTTAATGTCCTGCTGTGACTCATCAAGCACAACAAAACAATTAGCTTCTACAAGAGATCTTATGCGGCTCGATTGCTGGTCACCACAAACAGTAACATCGATAGAGCCATCATAACTTTGCACATAATAACCACGCATAAACTCACGCCTGTAGTGACTCTTATTGACATCATGGGTGAGTTTACCTCTCCAGTTCAAATTATGTACATCCATTTCACCTTGGAACATCCTAATAGCATACCAAACAAATTGGCAGACCGCTGTGAAGCTTGAAACAGGATTACCAGGCAAACCAAAATATATAGACTGACCCAACTTTCCAAATAATAAAGGGAAGCCAGGTTTAACACCCACCTTATGGAAAATAACCTCCCCAACTTCATTTAATGCACTAGGGATAAAATCCTTATCACCCATCGACACACCACCAATTGAAAGCACCAAATCGATTGATTTAGACTTAAGCTGATTCATCACTTTAACTGTAGCTTCCTTAGAATCTTTGAGGTGTTTGACAGCAAGTACATCGCACCCCATACATGCCAACTGTTGCCTAATCATATAAGAATTAGCGTCATAAACCTGTCCAATCTGACAATGTTGACCTGGAGCGACCAATTCGTCACCTGTCGTTAACACCAGTGCTTTAGGACGTTGAAAAACAGGCACAGAACCAACACCTACGGAGGCCAGCAAGCCCAAATCTTCCGGCCTCAACCTTCTTCCTTTTTTCAATACAGTTTGTCCTTTCCTAACATCCGTGCCACAGCCTCGTATAAACTGTCCTTTGTCTACTTTTTGAGAGAGTTTTAATTGACCAGAATCACTCAGCGTTACTTGTTCTTTCATTGCCACCGTGTCTGTACCATCAGGTAAGACGGCACCAGTCATCACAGGATAAGCCACTGGACCTTTCTGCGCAGCAGTGGTGTTATCACCCGCAAAAATAGCCGGCTCTACTTGCAATCCTGCCTCAATATGTTGATTCATGGTTGCAATATCAAACGCATAACCATCAACCCGAGAACAATCCCACGCCGGCACATCAGATGCTGCACAGATGTCATCAGCCAGTGGATAGCCCATGGCTTTTTTAATGCTAATGAGTTGAGAATGCAAAGTCTTTGATTGTATTGACTGAGCAATGAAATTTCTGGCTTGGGTAAAAGTGACTGATTTAGGATAACTCATGACAAATACAACACACTGGTTACAAATTCTTGATTCTTATGCTCTTGTTTCATTGGTGACATAAATCTAAAAACTGTCCACTCAATATAATTAATCGATACAATACATCCACAGAATATAAGTACCTCATTTACTTTTTTTTCGCCGAGAAGGAAACTTTTGATCTAAACTCTTTTTATTTTTATAAGGATTTTTACCATCTTTGAACTGCAAGAGAATAGGTACACCTTTAAGATCAAAAGCTTTTCGGAAAGCGTTTTCCAAATATCTTTTGTATGTCGTTGACAATTTGCTAGTACGTTTCCCGTGAATAACGATTCTCATCGGGTGAATACCACCAGGATGTGCATACTTAAGTTGAGAGCTCAACCCCTGCACTAAGGGGGGCTGGTGTGCTTTATAAGCTTCTGTCAGCACATTAGTCAACTGATTGGCCGTTAATTCAGAATTAGCCTTATCAAGCAACAAATTAATGCGTTCCATCAACACCCTCAGTCCAGAACCATGTAATGCCGAGATATAAAGCAATGGAACCCAATCAAAAGCCTGCATTTTTAGCTGCAATCGTTCCTTGACATATTGACGATGCGATTCTGATAGGTGGTCCCATTTATTAATGACCAAAACTAAGGGTTTAGCTTTATAAACAATCAGTCCCATCAGGTGCATATCCTGATCAGTAATACCTTCCTGAGCATCAATCAACAAAGCACAAACTTGTGCTAACTCAATAGATTCAATTGTTTTCAAGATACTGAACTTTTCTATCCCCTCACCAATTTTAGAGCGGCGACGAACACCTGCTGTATCAATGAGGGTATATGGATGATCATCCCAAGTCATTGGCAAGGCAATACTGTCTCTTGTTGTACCTGGCATATCAAATGCCAACACACGATCTTCCCGTAATAAACGATTAACTAATGTCGACTTTCCAACATTAGGACGACCGACAATAGTCACTTTGGGACCATGTTCAATAATCTCTGGTTCAGTACTGAACGCTTTTTTTTGTAAAAAGTATGCTTGTAAAGTATTTTTGAGCTCTGTTAGACCTTTACGATGTGCTGAGCTGATCGCCAGTAATTCAGTCACTCCCATTTGATAAAATTCGGCAACAGCGATTTCATTGACCAAACCCTCTGATTTATTGACCAAAAGTAAGATATCTTTTTGGCTTTGTCTGATGCGATCCAATATCATTTCATCATGTGTCAGCAAACCTTCTTTAGCACTGACAACAAATAAAACCAAATGCGCTTCCTCCATCGCTTGCAAAATCTGACCATCCATCATTGATGTCAGGCCACCTTCATCACCAAACATACCTCCAGTATCAATCACAGTCGCTTGCAACTCACCCAAATCCATATCCCCATATTGACGATCCCTAGTCAAACCAGGAAGATCAGCAACTAAGGCATCACGTGTCTGAGTTAACGCATTGAACAGTGTGGACTTACCTACATTAGGTCTACCAACAATGGCAATGACGGGGGTCATCCTACCTCTGGTAAGTAAATGCTGTCAGTGTGCCATCAAGACTGTAACTATAGCCGACCTCACCAACCACCAAAGGTGCATGATAAAAACCCTTCCCTCCAACTTTTTTACGGTTCAGGAATTCACCAGTTGCACCATCTAGAATATGAAGGTAGCCCTCCAAATCACCGACAATAACATCACCTAAATAAAACACTGGCTTAGTGATATCTCGATACTTTAACGCATCCTGAGACCAGCCTTGAGATCCATCAGCACGATTCAGTTGATAGATAACAGAGTCATTGTCAGACAAATACAAAGAGCGCCGAGAAACAGTAACGCCAGTAACAGAACCTAAATCTTGCCGCCACAGCACCCGTCCTGACTCCGTAGCCACAGACATGGTTTTATTGGCAGCACTAGCAATATATAAATCTGTAGCCACCACATCAATATCACCATCAATATCAGCAATACGATCTATTTCTGTTTTTCCCTGATTTTGTACAACATCTTGTTGCCACAAGACAGAACCATCATCAATATCTAATGCAGCAACACGACCATTATCAAAACCAACATACAAACGTCCACCCCTTGCAATTGGCGTAGAAGTCCCACGCAATGTCAAATTTGGAATATTGGTATCAAATACCCAAGCACGCTCACCAGACTGCACCTCAAAACCATACACCCGGCCATCCTGAGTTCTGATAATAACTTTATTACGATCAATCACTGGGGGACTAAGCACTTCTGAAGTGACAGTGGCACGCCACAGTTCTGACCCCGAATCAATATCTAACGTAACCACCTCACCCTCCGGCGAGGCAACGACTAACAATGTATTACTGACGCCTGGACCTGCTGACAACTCCATATCCAAATCCACATCCCAATTAGTAAGGCCTGACTCTGCATTCAGGGCGCTAACCCGACCTTTCTGTGTGGCAATAAAAATTTGACCTTTAGCAAAAGCTGGCAATAATTGATAACCAAATGACTTATCAGCGCTACCAAAACTTTTTTTCCACTTGACACTAAAAGCACCAGTTTCAGAAAAATCAATCAGCTCATTAGGTTTAATTTCATCTTTCTTAGAACAAGCAACAAGCAATAACAAGACAAATAGTGTAGGCAATTTTTTCATACTGATCTCTTAAATAAATATTACTGAACGTCAGCTAACTTCATTTCTATGATTTGACGGCCTGAAAAACCTTCTCCCTCATTTAATGCCAACTGGTAAGCATCTTTAGCCTGACTTAAATCGCCTTGAGCAACAAAGATATCGCCTCTAATTTCTTCAACCATTGTTTTATAAGCAACAGACTGTACTGAACTAAGCTCCTCAGTAGCCTCATCCAGCTCACCCATACTGATCATCAACCGTGCTAAACGCAATCGCGCCATTTCAGCTATACTTTTTTCTGGTTTACTAGCAACGATCATCTGATACTGAGCTTTGGCCTGAGCCAATTTCTCTGCATTTAAAAATTCGCTGGCGAGCTGCATACGAGCTTTAAGAGCAAACAAATTAGTACCGTACTGTTTTTCATAATTGCCCAACATTTTTTCAGCTTCTTCAAATTCCTGACGTTCTAAAACCTGAGCGATCTGCTGATACTCGACAGCACCCTGCTGTGCCTTTCTGGCTTGACCATCTTGCCAATACCCATAACCATACAATCCACCAATTCCTAAAGCAACACCTAAAATCATGGTCAACGCATTGTTCTTGAGCCATTCCTTAACAAGCTGTTCTTGTTCATAATCATCGTACTCTTCGAATGCCATAACTGGTTCCTAAAAATGAGTTATTATAAAAAGCGAGCTATTTTACATGAAGGACTGTAAGATTTCATTCAAAACTCAAATCCTCAACATAAAAATAAACAGGCACAAAAAAGCCGCAAAATTGCGGCTTCTAAGAATTTGGCTCCCCGAGACGGGCTTGAACCGCCGACCTAATGATTAACAGTCATCCGCTCTACCAACTGAGCTATCGGGGAATGTTGACACCTTGCCGAACAAGGAATGCGCATTTTACTCGCTCCCCTTTAACTGTCAAGATTTAATCAAGATTTTTTCTGCTTTTTTGTACCCTTTTATTAACAGCACTTAACATCCCTCTCAATATATCCATTTCATGTTTTTTGAGCCTCAAACGATTAAACATCATTCTAAACTTTTCCTCCAAAGAGGCTTCGTTATTTTTTGAAATGAACCCAACATTTTTTAATGTGCTGAACATATGATCATAAAAACTGGCCATTTTTTCCATTGTCGCAAAAGGCAGTTCTGTTGACTCACTCGACTCGGCTCTCTTAGTTCCAAGATACACCATTCTGATTTCATAAGCAGCCAACTGTACAGCTGCCGCTAGATTCAAAGAAGAATATTCAGGGTTAGCTGGAAACTTCACTAAATAATGACAACGTTGCATTTCCTCATTAGTCATACCATAACGTTCCTTACCAAACAACAAAGCACCTTTACCTCGATGGGCATGCGCTACCAATTTTTCAGCTGCTTTTCTCATATCTATGACCGGAATATCCATACCACGATCTCGAGCGCTGGTACCCATAACCAATGTTGCATCAGCAATGGCATCATCAACATGTCCTACCACTTTGGCACGATATAGCACATCATCAGCACCTGAGGCTCGAGCAGTAGCTTCAGCACTGGGGTAATGATCAGGCATCACCAATCGCAAATCAGATAACCCCATAACTTTCATCGCACGGGCAGCAGCACCAATGTTCCCAGCGTGTGAAGTACTCAGCAATACAACACAAATGTCTCTCAAACATTCCATGTATATCATATGATTAAAATTTGCTATCATACGCGGTTCACAAATTAACATCAACATCATGTCCGCAGAACTCAACATTGCCCAAAAAGCTGTCCACCAAGCAGCTGATGCCATACAACAATTAAGAACACGTAACGAGCTATTATCCGTTAACAAAAAGATCGCTAATGGCTATGTAAAAAAAGCCACTGATGCCAGCCTTAATGCCCTATTCTACACACTAAACAAAGCCTATCCACTGGATGCCATAGAAACCATAGAACAATCTTTAACAGAAAAACAAAATGCTGAACGTAAGTGGCAGATCATTCCTATGGATGGAGCGACTAACTTACTGTATGATATTCCCCACTGTGCTGTAGCAGTCACACTAATCGAACATGATCAAGTTAAACTAACTATGATCTATAATCCTTTGTCAGATGACTTATATTCTGCCTCCAACGGCGCTGGCTGTTTTCACAACCAAAGACGTGTCCGATTAGAAAAAAGCAGCACGGAAAAACAAATGATTGTGGCCACAAACAAACCCAGGCAAAGTAAAGGACTAGCACCTCACCTATTAGCCTACAAAAACATCTGTAAACAAGTCATCGATATCAAAAATATGGGGTGCACTTTATTGGATGTTGCAATGGTCGCTGCAGGTCAAATTGATGGCTACTGGCAAAGTGACATCAGCCCCTTCCACTTGGATGCTGTGCAACTATTAGTAAAAGAGTCTGGCGGACAATGTATTGACTTTACAGCTGGAGATCAACTCACAAAAAAACAACAGATCATAGCTGCTAATATCAACAATGCTACTTGGTTAGCAACTCAGCTGAAAGGTATCTATAACCCTTCAAAATAAAATGATCCCGCTCACACATAAGTAATGAATAACAGATTGCTACAGTCTGTTAATATCATAAAAATGCGAGCATGGGGCTATAGTCAGTAATCAATGGCCGCGACAATTAAATGAACTTACCATCTCTATAATCTCGAAAAGCTTGTTCAAGCTCAGTCTGCGTATTCATGACAAATGGCCCACGACGGACAATCGGCTCATCTATCGGTTGGCCAGTGACAATCAATAAGTCACTGTCGCCTTTATTCAGAAACACCAACTCTGATAAATCCTGAAAAGCCATCATTTCTCCTGCTGCCATTGGCTCATCATTGACCTCCACCAGACCACGAATCAAAAAAATAATACCGTTATGGTGTTTATGTATCTTGACTGGTTGTTTTAAGTCACCATGCATTGACAAATGTCCGTATTGCAGCGATATATGCTCATTTACTAATGGTCCAGATATACCATTAAATGTCCCTGCAATGACCTTAATAGTGGCTTGATGACTCAATGGTAATGTTGGCATTGCAGAAGATTCCAGTGCCAAATATTTAGGGGCATTCATTTTTACTGTTGCAGGACTGTTAATCCATAGCTGCACCCCATGCATTTTACCGTTTTCAGGATGTGGGGTTTCAGAATGAATAATACCGCTACCCGCTTGCATCCATTGAATACCACCAGGTCCTACAGTACTTTGATGACCTTGATTATCTTCGTGAGTGATACTACCAGAGAACATATAGGTTAGCGTTTCAAATCCTCTGTGTGGGTGAGGTGGGAACCATCCCTGATGTGGTTGTTCCTCGTGTGATCCAAATACATCAAATAATAAAAATGGATTGTGGTCTAACAATACATGAGTCCCAATAAAGCGCTTTAATTCAACTCCTTCACCATCAACGCTATGTTGCCCTTTGATTATTTTATTTTGCTTCATGATACGCTCTTCAATTGGTTTAATTCAGGTAGCTGATTGTTATTACCATCGATAAATTGAATATCAGTCAATCCTAAAAAACTCAAAATATGCCTCAAATAGGGAGTAACAAATTCGTAATCAGCACCCATAGGCGTGCCACCTGAAGCATAAATGACATAAACCTTTTTATTCATGAGCAACCCTTCTGACCCTTCTTCAGTGTATCGAAACGTCTTTTTAGCTCTGGCGATTAAATCTATCCAAGCTTTCAAGGCGACAGGAATACCAAAATTATAAACTGGGGCGCCGATAACTAAAATGTCAACGGATTGCACTTCTTCAATGAGTTGATTAGATAACTCAAGTATCCGATGCTGTTCAACTGTCAATTCATTATCAGGAGTGTAATTAGCCACCATCCAATCTCCGTTAATTATAGGCAACCCAGTAAGATCTCTCTGAACCACTACATCTCCTTTATCGAAAAGCTGATCAATCCAAAGATCACTCAATTTTCTTGTTTTTGAGATGTGCTGACTACTTGAATTTAACTGCAAAATCTTTTTCATTATGTGTTTTATTTTTTGGAATAACCACATTATATAGTTTCAAAAAACAACGATAAATACCATGTCAAAGAAATTAATGTTCTATAATATAGAACAATGAATACTTTAGAAGACATGCAAACCTTCATTCGTGTAGTAGAGGCAGGAAGTATCACAGCTGCAGCCAATCAAATGCACATGGCTAAATCTGTCATCAGTCGTCGACTGCAACTACTAGAAACTCGACTTGGTGTTATCTTGTTAAAACGAACCACACGCAACCAGAAATTAACAGATGCCGGTCAGCTTTATTATCAACATAGCTTACGAATTGTCGCAGATATTCATAATACCGAATCACTACTTAAAGATGAACAACTACAACTATCTGGGATCATTCGTATGGCAGCTCCTCTTAGTTATGGGATACGTCACTTATCCGAACTACTCTTACCTTTCCAAAAAAAGCATCCTGAAATTAAATTTGACCTTGATCTAAATGACCGAATGGTTAATTTGGTAGAAGAAGGGTTTGATATAGCATTACGGATCGGACATTTAAAAGACTCAGGACTCAAAGTCAGATTTTTAACTAACTTTAAAATTCACATTTGCGCCAGCCCTGAATACCTAAAATTAAATGGTCACATCAACCAAATTGATGATTTAATTAACTGCCGAATGATTAGATATGCCATAGCACCAGAATCATGGAAATTACAAGATGGCGCTAAAGAAATCACAATCAACATGAACCAAACACTTGTTAGCAACAGCGGTGAAATTAATTTACAATGGGCCATAGAAGGACAAGGATTAGTCATGCTACCTGACTTCATTTGCCAACAAGCCATAGATGCTGGGCAACTGGTCTCTTTGTTACCCAACATAATTGATAAACCAAAAGTACCTTGTCATGCTGTTTTTTCAGAAAGTAAATATATGCCATTAAAAGTCAGGAAGTTGCTTAATCACCTTGTCGATCACTTTTCCTTAAACTAAAAATTCTGCTAAAAACAGGTGTTATTAAACAAAGTAAAAAACTTTGAACTTCAACCTGCTTTCATGTGTACTTATTTTGATTTCAGCATATTGTCAACACTCACAAAATCATATTGTACATACCTGCTTTGGTTGCCATTCGCTATAATCCCGTACTCAAGGATTTCTATCAAAAACCGTTATCAAAGGAAAAAGCAAAAAAATTGGCCGTTTGTGCGGTGATGAGGAAACTTATTGGTATTGACTTATGGTGTGCTAAAGCCTAAACAACTTTTTGACCCAAAATAACAAAAAGGCAATGGCTTGTACTTAGCAGAAGCTGCTACAAGGCTAATGAAGCGAAGAAACCTTTAGGGTTCTTTCGTAGCTTCATTGGCCGTTGTCAACATTTAACAAAACTATTGAACGGTAAAACAGTATCTCTTATAGATAAAATACAAACAGAGAAATCCGATGTGAAGCATGTACTTGATACTTTTCAATAATTTTTTTCAACTTTTTCTCAAAATCATGACCTTTTTCTCTATATTTTTTTTGATGGTTGACTCGCATACATTAACTACAGGAGGAAAGTATGCGTTTTATGAAAATCACCCTTCAATGAATGGTCCTGAGAACTTTGGGATAGAGCTCCTTGCGAAAATCCAGATCCACATTCGAATAAGGTAGCTTGGTGTAATGTGTACTTGGGAAGCTGTATTTAAAGGCCTGATGGGTCATATTATGGAAGGATAACGTAAAATATTTTTCGCAGATTTGAGAAGCGGTGGTTCTCAGGTTGTAAGATTGATTGTGCAAATTAATCGCAACCTATAGGAGAACCACACGATGAAAGATGATATCAAAAAATTGAACCAAGTAGTAAGTATTGATGAAGGTCGTATCCAAGACCATTTGGGTGAATTGATACGGGGAACGGTTGAAGAAACCCTCAATTCGATGCTTGATGCAGAGGCTGATAGTCTTTGCGGCGCTCAGCGCTATGAAAGGAGCGCTGAACGTGTAGATACGCGAGCAGGCCATTATGAGCGTAAGCTCCACACACGAGCAGGTGAGGTCAACATCAAGATGCCCAAGTTACGCACACAAACCTTTGAAACAGCGATCATTGAGCGTTATCGTCGTCGTGAAAGCTCGATTGAGGAATCATTGATTGATATGTATCTGGCAGGTGTTTCAGTCAGGCGCGTTGAGGATATCACCGAGGCTTTGTGGGGTACTCGTGTTTCATCAGGAACAGTGAGCAATCTTAACAAGAAGATATACAAAAAGCTTGATCAGTGGCGCAATAAACCAATTGAAGGCGACTTCCCGTATGTTTACCTTGATGGTATCGTTCTCAAGCGTTCTTGGGCGGGTGAGATTAAGAATGTGTCGGTATTGGTGGCCATTGGTGTGCATGAGTCGGGTTATCGGCAAATCCTGGGTGTTTGTGAGGGTCACAAGGAAGATAAAAGTGGTTGGGGTGGATTTTTGTCTCACCTTAAACAGAGGGGTTTAACGGGTGTTAAATTGATCATTTCAGATGCTTGTATGGGGTTGTATGAATCAGCAGCAGAATATTATCCTGAAGCTGCCTGGCAAAGGTGTATGGTTCATTTTCATCGCAATGTGGCGGGCAAAGTGCCTTCGACGAAAGTCAAAGAAGTCGCCAGGATGCTGAAAGCCATATATGCCCAGGAATCAGCAACGGCTGCTCAAGAGAAGTCGTCCAATGTCATCGAACAATTGAAAGGAATGAAGCTGAAAGCCACAGCCCAATTGGTTGAGCAGAAGATTAGTGAAACATTGACTTATTACCAGTTCCCACCCAGTCATTGGGTCAGGATTAGGACCAATAACCCACTGGAAAGGATCATGAGAGAAATCAGGCGACGTACTCGCGTGGTGGGCGCGTTTCCTGATGGGCATTCAGCATTGATGCTCACTGCTGCCAGATTGAGGCACATTGCAGGTACTAAATGGGGGACCAGAAAGTACCTGTCAATGGAGAAATTAAAACAGTTTGAAATCGACAATCAGATAACTGCTTGAGACCACCGTGAAAAAAAAGTGCGAAAGATTTTTGACACTATCTATGGAAGTGCATGTTGATTAAATAATGAATTGCTGCAGTAATATCTTTTACTGCAGCAGAGCCCCTCTCCCAGATTAAGGGACTACACTAATGAGAATTTTCTTATAAAATCAACCAAAGAAAGAGCAGGATAGCTATGAATAATTTCTGTTCTTAAGCAAAATACCATCTGCAAAATGGTGTAATCAAATTTTACTGTGAAATGATTGAGAAGTTTTGTACCAACTGGTTCAGTCGCAATAGGTAATCCAGCTATCAATCAACCTCCTGCATAATCAATCAGGAGTATTTATTATGTAATTGAATATTAAGTTGATTAGTCAGTCCTGAAAAAGTCCATCCTGGCCTTTTCCAGCATCGGTCAAAAAAACACTTAAGCGCAAAAGTGTGATTTTGCTGATGTTTTTTGACCTTACTTGAGCCTGATGGCTCAAGGTGAGCACGTCCCTGTGCCACACCATCGACCATAAAAAAGTTTCTGGAAAGCTTTTTCACGTTAGCCTGAGAGCCGCATGGAAGCGGCGAATAAAAATGCATCGTGACACCTGTTTCCTGGTCGAAAAAATATGAAAAACTGAAGTCACTCTTGATAGTTAACAAGAAGTTATGCATTTTTCAGGTTCGACTAATTACATATCTTTATTGCCAGAATATCATTCTGGAAGCGGTGTTTTTTTGTTACGTTATAAACTACCATTCAGTAATTCTTAAATGAAAACAGTGGATTCCACTTGCAAATGGAATCCACCTTATAAATAAAAAAGCCCCAACAAACTGTTGAGGCTTTCTCTTTTGTAAGATCCTGGCGATGTCCTACTCTCACATGGGAACTCCCACACTACCATCGGCGATGCTACATTTCACTGCTGAGTTCGAAATGGGGTCAGGTGGTTCTATAGCTCTATGTTCACCAGAAAACTGGTCGCTTAAGAAATAAATTCCTTAAGACTGATGTTTGGAATATGAATCTCCCTTTCGGGATTCAATCGATTGATTGGTTAATGGGTCTATTATTATCAGAGTTCCATTGAACTTGCATATAACTTAAAACCTCTTGGGTGTTATATGATCAAGCCTCACGGGCAATTAGTACTGGTTAGCTTCATACATTACTGCACTTCCACACCCAGCCTATCAACGTCGTAGTCTTCAACGGCCCTTTAGGGAGCTCAAGGCTCCAGTGAGATCTCATCTTGGAAGAGGCTTCCCGCTTAGATGCTTTCAGCGGTTATCCCGTCCGAACATAGCTACCGGGCAATGCCACTGGCGTGACAACCCGA
>JAUIGR010000027.1 GCA_030430025.1 Gammaproteobacteria bacterium | reverse complement strand
AAAACCTGAACCTTGAAAAGTTCCGGCCAAGGACTGTAGACTGAATGATGTTAACAGCAGACACAAAGACAGTTGTAATGGTATTCTCATGGTATAACTCCTCAAATATTTATAAAAGAACACCAAGACCATCGTTAATTAACGGAAAAGAAGTTCAAATTTTCATAAATTTTTGACTTATGCAAAGATCTCATTAAGATAAATCTCATGCTTAAGCTGATATTTGTCTTGTGAGCAGTTTTCTGGTCGAGGTATGGTACTTGGGAGTGTTCACCTTGAATAAGCCAGGCCCAAGTAAGGTCAAAAAGCATCACTAAAATCACACTTTTGTGTTTCAGTATTGTTTGACCGATGCTGAAAAAGGCCAGGAGGGACTTTTTCAAGACTGACTAATTAATAGACCAAATTAAAAGTTGAATAATAACATTCAGCACAGATTCACTGACTTGATTTATAATGCAAGCATTTGAACTTCAGAGGTTTTTATGAAAAAGTCTATATTGATGGTTTGTTTCGCTCTGGTGGCGGCTTGTGTCACTATCAATGTGTATTTTCCAGCGGCCGAAGTGGAGTCTGCTGCTGAAGAAGTAGTGAAAGACATTTTAGGTGATGATCAAAATACTGGTAAAGAACCAGAAGCCAGTAATGAACAGGGTGCTTTGATGCCCATGTTAAAAACCATTGTCAAGCATGTTAATCCAGTGAGTTGGATTATTAGCACAGCGCATGCTCAAGAGGCAGATATCAATGTTTCTTCTCCTGCGATTACAGTTTTGCGTGATCGGATCAAAGGACGTTATGAGAATAGTTTGAAGCCTTTTTTAGATAATCAAGCAGTAGGTTTTACCAATGCTGGTTTGGTTGCTGTTGTTGATGCATCAAGTTTGGGTTTAAAAGATAGGCAAGTGGTTAACAAGCTGGTTGCTGATGAAAATCGTGATCGAGACGCTTTGTATCGAGAAATTGCGGTAGCTAACGGCCATCCAGAGTGGGAAGATCAGATCCGTGAGGCTTTTGTCAAACAATGGACAAAACAAGCTAAATCAGGCTGGAAATATCAAAACGAAGCAGGTCAATGGCAGACTAAATAAAGCGCTTAAAAAATATCAACTAAATGGCAAGATCAAGGAAATTACCTCAAGAGCCTATTGAAATGGTGATAGAGGATTTAAGTCATGATGGAAGAGGAGTGGCGAAATGGAACGATAAAGTGGTCTTTGTGCAAAATGCCTTACCTGGTGAGCGAGTGTGGGCCAAACTAACGCGAAAGACTAGGCGTTTTAATGAAGCCATAGCACAACAAATCATTGACTCATCTCCTGATAGAATTACTCCTAAGTGTACATTTTATCAGGTTTGTAATGGATGTACTGTGATGCATTTGGCTGAGGATAAGCAGATTGACTTTAAGTTCAATACACTCAAGAGTAACCTGTTGAAAATGGCCAAGGTGATGCCTAAAGAATGGCTGTCACCACTTACTGATGTTCATTGGCAGTACCGCAGACGAGCGCGTTTGAGTGTTAAGTGGGTTAAAGCACGAGAAGAGGTGTTGGTCGGTTTTCGCGAGAAAAATGGCCGATTTGTTGCCAGAATGGATTTTTGTGAAGTATTGGAGAAGCCACTGGCTGACTTAATCAAACCTTTGTCTGAGATGATAGCAAGACTGTCTGTTAAAGCATTTATTCCACAACTTGAATGTTCATTAGGCGATAATGGAATTTCTATTATTATTAGGCATTTGAGACCCTTGTCTGATGAAGATTTTACTTTGGTTAAATCTTTTGGCTCTGATCGAGATTTGATGTTTTTTCTGCAATCTAAAGGACCTGATACTGTCAAGCCATTGATACCTTATCTCGATAAACAATTGTTTTTTTCTTTAGATCATTTTGGTATTCGTTATCACTTTTTACCCAATGATTTTATCCAGGTTAATCGGAAAATGAATGAAAAAATGATCCATCAGGCGCTCGATGCCATGGCTATTCAAAGGGAAGATGTGGTTTTGGATTTATTTTGTGGATTGGGTAATTTTACTTTGCCCATGGCCCAAATTGCTGCTCAGGTCGTTGGTGTTGAGGGTGATGAACGTTTAGTAGAGCGGGCTGGATACAATGCTGCTATAAATGATTTGAATGCGTCATTCCATTGTGCGGATTTAACAAAAAATCATAGTCAGTCCACTTGGTTTAAACAACCATTTACAAAAGTATTAATTGATCCACCGAGAAGCGGAGCCTGGGAAGTTTTGCCACTGATTGCCGCCACGCCAGCTAAAACGCTGGTTTACATATCCTGTCATCCTGCCAGTTTGGCTAGGGATACAGACCGACTGGTTAATGAACTGGGATTTACACTGGATAAAGCGGGTGTTATGGATATGTTTCCTCATACTTCACATGTTGAATCGATGGCGATTTTTTCAAGACCTTGAACGTGGTACAATGATGTAAAGATTATCTTTACTTTATTATTCGGTTATTATGACATTACTGGCTATCATTATTGCCTTTGCTCTTTTTCATTGGGTAGAAAAACCAAAGTGGTTGTTATCATTTGATTTTTTAAAATCAGTCAATAGGTTTTTATTGAAAGAAATTAAGCTTGATGTCACTTGGTCTCGCTATTTAGTAATGATCATATTGCCATTGTTAATGCTTTGGTTTTTGGTTGAATGGCTAGAGGTTCAGTCACCACATCCACACAGTGCTTGCTTTTTATTGGTTCATGTCTTTGTTCTCTATTTGTGCTTAGGTCCGAAAGCTATGGATAGCGATTTGGCTGACAATGTTTTATTGAAAGAATTGAAATTAGGAAGCAACAGTGAACACGAAACCATAATTCGGGCGATGACTGACGCGGCATTGCATCGTTGGTTTGGTGTATTTTTTTGGTATCTGTTCTTTGGATTATGGGGTGCTTTAGTTTACCGGATAGGTGAGCGCATACATGTGTTATTTGATACAGATCAATCCATGTGTTATTTGGCTAGTCGATTGCTCTCAGTGATGCAATTTCCTGTCATTATAGTCATGTCATTATCATTGGCGGTGGCGACTGATTTCGAAAAAGTATGGAAAAAATGTAAACTTTTTTTAAATTGGCAAACAATTCAAGAGTTACGAGGTCAATACTTGTATGACGCAATGTATGATTATATTGAATATGAAGAATTAGAAAGCAAAGAAGAAACAACAATGCAAGTGATGCGAACTACATTGTCGGTGTTGAAACGAATGTTGGTTGTTTGGCTTGTGTTTGTTGCATTGCTGGTTTTATTTTCAGTGAGGTAAAAATGAAAGAGCGAGTGTTAATGAGTTTTTTGTTGGTTATGGTTATTGGTACAGGAATAACGGCCAAGCTTTATAAATGGGTCGATGAAAACGGTAAAGTGCATTATAGTGATAAGGTGCCACCAGAGCATAATAAATATGCTCGAGAACAAATGAATGATCAAGGTGTAGTAACAGAAAGTATCAATCGTGATTTGACTCCAGAAGAAAAGCTACAGAAAGCTGCTGAGCTAAAGCAGGCCCAAGAGTTAGCTGAGCAAAAGTTGTTGGAAGCTAAAAGGCTTGAAAAGGAGCGTAATGCCATTTTGAAGTCGTATTCTTCAGAAGATCAAATCATTAGATTGAAGCAGGAACGTTTAGATTCATTAACTAGAAACATTGAAATGGCTGAAGAGAATTTGGTTATTCAGGAGAAGAATCATGAAGATTTACTTAAACGTGCAGCTGATAGGGAACGCAATGGTCAAGTTGTTTCTCAAGCATTTTTAGCTCAGATTGATAAACTCAAGGAGCAGATTGAGTATCAAAAACAGTTTATAGCGGATAAAAAAGTCGAAATTGGTGAGACGATGACGAAATATGATGGTGAATTGGCAAAATATCGGAAGTATATGGGTATCGATAGTGAATAGTGATTTATGAGGGTTTGAGCGTCACTCAAGTTATAAAACAATTTTTAAAATGGTTGTACTTACCAAAGATTAAAGAACCGTTGGTTAAATAGTCATCTATATAATATGAAGCAGACTGTTACAGTCATCGATCATGATGTTACAGAGGATACACCCGCATTAATTAAGTGGGTGTATCCTTATGATTTCATCACTACAAAGTATGAATAAGTGCTTTACAGTTCATCAAAACCATCTTTAAAAATCAAATCACTGTCCACCCCACATTGATTAGCTGTGTAGACATCAATGTAGTTAATGTCATCAATGTACATGCCTTCTTCTTCATAACCAGGATCAGTTGAGAAGCTCCAACGAATAAGAACAGTTTCCCCTGCATAGCTACTTAAGTCGTGTTCAATCGCTTCAAAGCCATTAGAAGCACCTCCAAAAGCACCCTGAGTGCTTGGATATCCGCAATCATTGATAGGTGGATTTTGTGTTAAACTGAAATCACTTGGGTAACCTCCTGTTGGTGGTAAATCTTGCCAATTGTTTCCTCCGTCAGTTGAAATTTCAACCACGACACCATCCCACTGAGCTTCAATTTGCCACCAAGCTTGATACTCAATACTTGGATTACCTGTGTTTGGAATACTGATTTCAGGCGAATACATACGAGCGCAGGTATTACTCGTGTATGTTGTAGCACCTTCATATGTGCTTCTGTAGCTCAATAAACCGCTATTGGCTCGATCATTAGAGATAGACCAAGTCCCACCACCTGTTGCCATCAAAAGGCTGTCATCTACATTATCAGTTATTGTTCCTGTTTGAGCAGAAGTTGTTCCTGTTGCCATTCCACCCAGTTCAGGAGAGAAGGGTGTTTCATTATTGTTATTAATTGCTGTGATCCTGTAAAAATAGGGTTGTCCTCCAAGGACTGTTGTATCATCAAATGATGAGTCGTTTGTTGTGCCAACCAGATTTTGATTTGATGGGATGAAATTGTGTTCAGTACCCCGATAAATGAGGTATGAAACATTAGGATCATTAGGGCAAAAGCTGCTGCCTTGATTCCAACCGATTGAAATCTGACATTGATCATTGACAGTTTGAGTGATTTGAGCGGATGTCGTATCAAATTCAGGTGGTATTGGACAGACTTGCGAAGAGATGGCATCTACACAGTTACTCAAATTGCTGGCATCATCTGCATTGAATGCTCTGATTTGGTAGGCAAAATCATAACCACCATAGGTGTCGGCATCTGAAAATACTGTGGTAGTGGCTTGTCCAACCAGCCGCATGGTACCAGGTTCATGATTTTGACAAGTGCCATTGGCACGATAAATTTCATAATAATCTGCATTGTTTGCTTCTACCCAACTTAAATCGATACCGTTGATGTCACTGTTATCGACAGTCAGATCAGTCGGATCCCCAATGATCAATGGTGCATTACTGCCTAGGGCACCACCAGCAACCAAAGCATAACCCTGTCGGTCTGAACTAAATTCACCATCACCAGGAACATCTGGTGCTGAGACAGTAATTTCGTAGGTACCTGATTGTGGGTTAGTCAATCTCACTTGTTCAACAGTGTTGATGGTATCTGGGGAACCTCCTGTTTGTGAAACAGCCTGAATGGCACCATCAAACTGATTACCTAAGTAAGTGCCATCCGGTGCTACAACAGTGAGATTAAGGTCATTAACCAGTGTCACGCCGGATCCTGTTGGTCCTGGTAAGTCATACCAAGTCAGCGTCGCCCTGAATTCTTCTCCAGACAAAACATCTACATAATAAGTAGCGGATTCACCTGTGCTGAGGCCACTTTGATGAGTGACATCCCAGTATTTGATTTTTCTAGAATCGCCGTTGAAGTACAATGTGTTATCAAGCCAGGGTCGTCCCCATCCTGTATGCCGATAATTAAAGCCGGAGTCTGTGTTAGAGCCATTCAATAACAAAGCTTTCATCAATGATCCGCTTGGTTGATAATGGTCAGCTAAATTTTTACTGCCTTTTGGGTAAAAGCCATCGGTGAAATATTGACGTAACAGCGCTGTAGCACCAGCTGTGATCGGAGTTGACATTGATGTGCCACTCAGGTTCTTTTTGGAAGGGTTTAAATCGATAGAATTAGAGTTGTTACTGTCACCACTTGCTGAAGTGATTGCTGTTCCTGTTGCTGAAATGTCAGGTTTTAACCGGCCATCATCAGTCAACCCCCGATTGGAATAACTTGCTACAGAACTGCTGTTGCCATGGCCCAAAGCGCCAACTGTCAGTCCGTTCTTGGAGTTCCCCGGTGATGATATACTGTTATTCAATCCATTATCATTGCCTGCAGCGACAAGAATGATCATGTTTTCTAGGCTTCTTAACGTTTGATCGAGATTTTGGTCAGGGGATGTATATTCTCCTAATGTAGTAAAACCATAGCTGTTACTGTGAATTCGCGCCCCTCCATCATATGCTTGTTGCCATATTGAAGAAGAACCAAGAAGACCTGTTACACCATTATCATTACCAATATCTTGGAATAATATTTGGGCATTAGGAGCCATGCCATCGTCCGGATCGTATCCTGATTGAGTTGGAGAAGAGACACTGCCGTTATTTTGATTGGCACTGTCACCTGCTATGGAACCGGTAACATGGGTGCCATGATAACTGGCAGAAGGGTGATCGTAGGCAGCTGCACCAGGCATGACCCAGTAAGCAACGACTTTATTGTTCGGTTGAATCGTTCCTGTTTGTGGAGGTACAGTGTTTTCCGCATCAGTCATGGCGGTGGTTAATATAGAGCCATTGTCGTGATGAACAAACCAATCTTCATTACGATCAAGACCAGAATCTGCGACTCCGACAATTTGTCCGGTTCCATATATCCCATGGTCAAAAATGCTTTGGTCGTTGAGGTTACTGCTGGTATCTTGAATGGCAGGTACAGCATCTTCATTAAAAAATCGTCCATATCGGTATAAGTTAATCCATTGGACAGCTTCACTTTGTGCCAATACATTAATAACCTGATCAAGATCATCAGCTGAGACCTTGAAGGCTGCTCGATGATCGGTACGAGGGATGGTGTGTTCAATGGGAAGGGCGTTAGGTATTAATTTTTTGATCAAATCAGGTATCTTTTCTACTGGATAATCCTTGAATGTCTGTATTTCTATTGGGTATTCTGATTGTACAGTTCGGTGTGTTTTCCATAAATTAGGTGAAACTTTAAAGCCGCTTTGGTATGGGCCGAACCAGCGAATGTTATTGTTTTTAGTTAAAAGGGAGTGATCCGTTTTTTGCCAATTGACCACAAAAGCATTATTTTTCAAATGCTGAATGATTGAAAATCCATGGGCTGTCAGCCAATCTGGTTGGACAGCTCCTTGATCAAATTGAATGATACCATAGTGTTTGGCTGGGTGAGCGACAATGCCTTGAGTTTGAAAATTCAACTGTTCATTTTTAGGGTCAAAGATGCCTGTTGCCAAAATCAAGCTGTTGTCATTTATGGCTTCTTTGATTTGTTTCGTTGTTGGAGTGTGGCTGGTTATTAGAGGTAAGTCGGCGGATGCTGTGTTACAGACTATGATGGCTGCAACAAGGGGTTTAAGCTGAGGTTTCAATGCATTCCTCCAGTTAATATTTTGATGGATTTATCACTCTACACATTTCCCCCGTCCGTTATATTATGTTTTTTTTGAAAAACTGGTCAAGTTTTTTAAATATTTTTACACACCTCAGCGTTCCAATCAGCTCATGGATTACAAATCTCGGATTGTATCTAGGGTCTGGACTGCTTTTTCCCTTACAACTGCGTTATCAGTCTACTTATGTGGAGTAACCACAGATCACGACTTCTGCCTTGTTATAGGAAAAAAGTAGTGCCAGCAGCATTTAACTCAATAGTGTTAACTAATAACCTGATCTGAGAGCTAAAATTAAAATTATCAAGCAGGTGTTTGAATCAATATTGAATACAAAAAGCCGCCAATTGTTAGCGGCTTTTTTGTGGGATATGCTTTTTTACCAGATTTTGACGCGTTCTTCAGGATTAAGATACATACCATCACCTGGTTTGACATCAAATGCTTGGTAAAACTCTGGTAAATTGCGCAAAATACCATTGGCCCGAAATTCGGATGGTGAGTGTGGATCGGTGTCAATTCGTTTCAATAATTCTTCATTGCGGTATTTACGCATCCACACCTGAGCCCAACCCATGAAGAATCTTTGATCACCCGTCAACCCATCGATAACAGGACTGTCTGGATGATTGTTTTTGAATGCCTTATAGGCGATTGATAGTCCACTTAAATCACCAATGTTTTCACCTTGAGTAAATTCACCTTTGACATGGGTACCATCAACTACTGTGAAGGCATCATATTGTTTAATTAATTGATTGGTTCGTAATTCAAACTGTTTTCGATCTTCATCAGTCCACCAATTTTTTAAATTACCATCACCATCATATTTAGAACCTTGGTCATCAAAGCCATGACCCATCTCATGTCCAATCACAGCTCCAATGGCTCCGTAGTTCACTGCCTCATCAGCCTCAAGATTGAAAAAAGGAGGTTGTAGAATGGCTGCTGGGAAAACGATTTCATTTTTTGTTGGGTTATAATAAGCATTGACAGTTTGCGGATTCATAGCCCATTCGTTGCGGTCAATCGGTTGGCCTAGCTTACTGCGGTTTCTGTGGGTCAAAAAACGTGTGGCTTCTTTCATGTTGGCAATCAAATCTTGATTCTGAATATTCATTTTGCTGTAGTCACGCCAGACATCAGGATAACCAATTTTAGGGTCAAATTTGGCCAGTTTTTCCAAGGCTTTTTTCTTGGTTTCTTGACTCATCCACTCCAGTTCCTTGATGCTTTCGCCATAAGCGGTGCGCAGATTTTCGATCAATTGAACCATTCGTTTTTTAGCCGCTGCTGGGAAGTGTTTTTTGACATAGACTTTACCGACCAGCTCTCCAGCAATGCCATTAACCAGGTCGACACCGCGTTTCCATCGAGGTTCTTGTGCTGTTGTGCCAGATAGTACAGTTCCATAAAAGCTGAAGTTTTCTTTGTCCAAGGCTTCAGTGAGATAAGTGGCGGTTTTGCTGAGTAAATGGAAGGTGTAGTAGTCTTTCCAGTCATCTATATTGAAGTGGTGTAATGCACTATTTACAGTGGCTAAATAAGATGGTTGTGCAACAACAACATGATCGGGTTGGTCGATCATGCTGTTTTTAAGCCATGCATCCCAGTTAATTTCAGGTATTTTGGTTGTCAACTCATCAAAAGTCATTTTGTTATAAGTCTTTTCACTATCACGGTTTTCAATTTGAGTCCATTGACCTTCGGCCAATGTCATTTCAATGGAATATATCTTTAAGGCTTTTTTGTCACTGTCTTTGATACCAGCCAGACTCAACATGTTAGCAATATGTTTGATATAAGCTTGTTGTATTTCTTTTGATTTTTCGTCGTCTTTAAAATAATAGTCACGGTCAGGTAAGCCGAGGCCGCTTTGTGCTATGTAAACAATGTGCTGATCAGATTGTTTTTGGTCAATATATACATACATGCCGATCGGTGCAGTACTGTAAATATCCGCGTAACTCATATATTCTGACAGGGTCTCCTTGTCATTGATGTCTCTGATTCTTTTGAGTTCATTAGCGATAGGCTTTAGTCCTTTTTTTTCCAATGTTTCAGTGTCCATATAAGTTCTGTAAATATCGGCAATCTTTTGTTCATCACTGCCAGATTCGTTATCTCCTTTGGAAACATCATTGATGATGGCTTGGACATGTTCACGACTTTCTTCTGCCAGTTTAGTGAATGCGCCATAATTAGATTTGTCAGCTGGCAATTCAAAATGAGTCAACCAAGTTCCATTCATGTAGCGGTAAAAGTCATCCTGTGGCCTAACCAGTGGATTCATGTTACTCTGGTCAATACCAGAGATAAGTGCTTTGTTTTCTTTGGCTTTGTTATTCGTGACGCTTTCGGCAGCAATGAGACTCATAGGCAGTATGCTCATTGTCATGCTCATGGCAAGTAATGTGTTCTTCATTAGTCGTATCTCGTTTAAAATAGGATCTTATTCTAGATGACACGTGGTGTTTTTGTCATGTGTCTTTTGTCCTATGTATGATCTACAAAATCATGCTTTGAGTGTGTTTTTGGTGCTGATTTCATGGTTTGATAAATCAGATATCATCAAACTGAATTGAGACATTTTTTCAATAAGCCAATATGGCAGTTATCTTGAATTCAATCTGTCTATTGTTTACAATCATTTAATATGACAGACGCGGTTAAAATTCTTAGGGAAGTTTTTGGTTACGATGCATTTCGTAGTCAGCAGAAGGCCATTGTCGAGACAGTCGTATCTGGTCAGGATGCTTTGGTTTTGATGCCTACAGGTGGAGGTAAATCTTTGTGTTACCAGATTCCGGCGATTGTCAGAAAAGGTGTGGGGGTTATTGTTTCTCCATTAATTGCTTTAATGCAAGATCAAGTCGATGCCTTGTTACAACTCGGTGTGAAAGCGGCATATATTAATTCTACATTGTCTCTAGGTGAAGAGGAGTGCGTTAAACAACAAATCATTGATGGTCGATTAGATTTGCTTTATTTGTCTCCTGAACGTTTGGTTAGTGATGAGATGCAAGCATTTTTGCGAACTGTTGATATTGGTTTATTTGCAATAGATGAGGCCCATTGTGTTTCCCAATGGGGGCATGATTTTAGGAGAGAGTATCAACAGCTTTCGACTTTACATGAATTATTTCCTGATGTACCTCGTATTGCATTGACAGCAACCGCAGATAAAAAAGTTCGGGATGAAATCATTAAAGAGTTAAGGCTGGAAAACGCGGAGGTTTTTGTATCTAGTTTTGATCGTCCTAATATCACATATGCTATTGAAGAACAGGAAAATGGTAAACAGCAGCTCTGGCGTTTTATTAGGGAAAATCATCCAGATGATGCGGGTATCGTGTATTGTTTATCTCGTCGTAAAGTGGAATCAGTGGCTGGATTTCTGAATAAGCAAGGTCGTAAGAGTTTACCGTATCATGCTGGTTTGTCCAACAAAATTAGACAAGCAAATCAGGCTCAATTTTTACGGGAAGAAGGCATCATAATCGTTGCAACCATTGCTTTTGGTATGGGTATCGATAAACCTGATGTAAGGTTTGTAGCGCATTTTTCCATGCCTAAAAATATCGAGTCTTATTACCAAGAGACTGGTCGAGCTGGTCGAGATGGTGAACCTTCTAATGCTTGGATGGCCTATAATTATCAGGATGTGGTCATGCAGCGCCAATTTATCAGGGAATCTGAAGCAGGTGATGATCATAAACAGGTTTTGCATGACAAACTAGATGCATTGGTTGACTTGTGTGAACAGCTTGAATGCAGACGTCAGACATTACTGAATTACTTTGATGAAGTGTTGCCAAAACCTTGTGGCAATTGTGATAATTGCCTCAATCCACCAGAAAGAACAGATGCTTCTAGAGAAGCACAAATGGCGATGTCAGCAATTCATCACACGGGTCATCAATTTGGTATGATGTATTTGATTGATTTACTTTTAGGTAATGATTCTGATGAACGTGTTAAAAAGTTGAAACATGATAAGTTGTCAATTTTTGGAATTGGTAAAGACCATCTCAAAACTTGGTGGCGACGGTTATATCGTCAATTGGTGAGCAAGGGTTATATTGATGTTGATGAAGCATATGGGTCGTTGCAATTGAATCAAAAAGCCAAACCCATACTTAGGGGAGATGAACCCTTTTATATCAGGGAAGTGGTTAAAGCGAAAAATAAGACCAAGAAAAAAGATGAAGTGGATCTTGGTCGTCATGATCAGGTTTTATGGGAAGCGTTGAGAACACTAAGAACTAATTTGGCTGCTGAGCATGGTGTGCCACCGTATGTCATTTTTTCTGATGCTTCTTTGCTAGAAATGGTTCGTAAGCGACCCATTGAAAGCGAAAAATTTATGTATGTGCAAGGTGTTGGCGAATACAAATTAGCCAAGTACGGGAAACAATTTATTCAAGTTATCAAAGATAACCCTTTGCCAGAGAAGTTGGATAATCGATTAGAAGAAGTTGTCAATGTAACTTTGGACCATTTTTTAGAGCATAAAGATGCTGAAGCAGTGGCAGATATTCTTGATTTGAATATCAATACGGTTTATATGCATTTATCTCAAGCCATTGCTGTTGGTTTGGTTGACAAAAGAGACGTCACTGGATTAGATGATAATGAAATTGAATATATCATTCAAACAGCCGAAATGACGGAATATTTGGATGATAAGAAACTCAAGCCTGTTTATGACGCTCTGGACGGTTTATACGATTATGGTACTTTGCGTTGCGTGCTTGCTGAATTGGAATGATGGTGCTAAAGAATATCCGTGTTGTATTTGCAGCAAATTTTGCTACATTTGATATTAATAGGCAAATTAGGTAGGTACCACAAAAAGTAAGAGAAATTTTTGATTATTGCGAATGAAAAAATAGGATTTTCATTGGAAAGCGATCAGTTCTTTCCTGAATGCACCATAGGTTAAAGAATCTATTTTAGAAAATCTAAATTTAATGAAATGAAATGACATGAAATATCAAAATAAAGTAACCATTGATTTACCACGTCAACGTGTTATTGAGCTACTGGACAATCCAGATAACATGAAATATTGGCAGAAAGGGTTGATATCCTTTGAGCTGCTAGGTGGCGATCCAGGGCGTGAAGGGGCTCAAATGAAGCTTCATTACAAAATGGGAAAACGAGAGTTGGAGATGATCGAAACCATCGTTAATTATGATTTCCCTGAGCGCTTTGATGCTACTTATGAAGCCAAAGGTGTTTGGAATTTGGTGGAAAATCATTTCAGAGAAGATGATGCTGGTCATACTGTTTGGACAGCGGATCATGAGTTTAAATTTTCTGGTGTGATGAAACTGATGTCTTGGTTTATGCCAAAATCGATGTTTCAAAAACAGTCATGTCAATATTTGGAAGATTTTAAATCTTTTGCTGAATCTCATCAGGCTTCTTAATCAAGTTATTATTGCAAGAGTATGTGTAAGAGATTGTCCTGAAAATTGATATTTTTGGTTAGTTTTAGGTGGTCTTCACAAAGCAAAATAGGGTATTTGATTGGGATGTTAAATGATTCACTTTGTGTTCTACCAAGAAGAGAACTTTTAGTTACATGACCGTCTCCAGGTGACATCATTAATAATCGATAGTCGATTTCTGGACTGGGGTTAACTATTTGATTGGGTTTGGCGTGTAACATCACTTGACTGTTTACATATTCAAGAATCAAGTTGTCAGTAGTTGATTGGCAATCACCACCCAATACTACGAATTTTTGGAAAGGTTCCTTTTGTGATACTGATAATGCTTGCCAGAATTTTTCAGCTCGTTGGAGTTGTTTATTAAAAAACGAAATATATGTGTCTAGTTCACCAGGGTGATATTTATTGATTTGTTGTTGGACTTCAAGATTATATACACCCCATTGGTACATTTGCCATGTGGCTATGTCATATAGGTTCAAATCAACTGCTTCGCCTAAGGTGTTATACAACCAAGGATCTTGATCAAAAGGCAGTAGTTGATATACGCTTGGTAATGTAATGAGCACCTCTATGGGGATGGTTCTGACGTTAAATTGAAAGCCATTGACAAAACGATTGACAGATAAAACTGATCCTAAATTAGGTGTTCCAAGAAATATGGCGTGACGTACGTTGTGATCTTGGGAGTTAGGTATGAATGTTTTTTTTTCAAGAACATCTTGACCACCGTAACGAAAATAATACCGACTGATCAATCCCCCCATTGAATGAGCAACAATATCTACCTGTTTATTTTCATTGTTAGCTCTGACTTGAGAGATGAAAGAGGCTAATTGTTGTGCAGAAGCTACATTATCTTGCCGCCAATCATATGTAAAAATATATAAGTTTCTCCCAGGCTGTTTTGTGCTTGCTGTAAGATTGAGCTGATAACCGCCATATTTAGTCAGAATGTTAATCAGATCTTCATATATTTTCATTCCAGAAACAGAATCAAGTATTTCGTATGGTTCGAGTTCATCTGGTTTGTTGGTTAATGTTTCCGTATCAATTTCTAAGGCCAGATCACGGTAATTAGAAAATGCCAATTTTTTTAGGTTACCAATCCAAAACTCTTCTTGTGTTTCTCTATCACGTAGTTTGCTACCCATCGTGCCATGAATGATAATTAGTGGTGTATTACTTTGGTCATTAGCATGGTCGATGTATAGTCGACCCAGATCTGGTTTTCTGCTTATTTGACAACCAATCAATAAAAAAAAGCTTAATGATATCAGCCCCATGTAATATGGTTTTGATGGCTTATTCATGTCAGTTGTGATTTTGTACCAGTGAGACGAAGGCTTCTACTCCCTTAATAAGTGCTGATTCATCAACGTAAAACAAAGGTGAGTGATTAGAAGCTGCTGTTTTATAATCCTGGTCAATTGGTGTGACACCCATGAAAAAATATAAGCCAGGTGTTTCATTTGCAAAATATGAAAAATCTTCTGCACCTGTAATCAGGCCAGGGTCAATGACCATTTGCTCTCCAAACACTTGGTTGAGGGTTGGTAGCATGCGTTGGCCCAGTTCGGGGTCGTTGATGGTGACAGGATACCCGTGATTGATTTTGAATTCGATTTTTGCCTGGTTGGCCTGTCCGATATGGTGAACGATGTCATTGAGTTGATTATGTATGTCTTTACGAATATCCATATCGAAGTTACGAATGGTACCGACCATAGTGACGTCATCGGGAATAATATTGTTCCGGATACCTCCCTTGATGGCTCCAAAGGAAACAACAGCAGGTGCTTTAGTGATATCAGTACGACGAGATATGATGGTTTGAACAGAATTGATGATTTGGGCTGATGTGACTATTGGATCGATACCACCCCAAGGCCTAGAACCATGAGTTTGCAACCCTTTGACTACCAATTCGAAGTCATCTACTGCAGCCATGTAAGGTCCAGTTCTGAATCCGATCACACCAGACGGCAAAGAAGAAGTGACGTGTATTCCGTAGATAGCTTCGGGTTTTGTTTTGTCGAAAATACCTTCTTGTAGCATCAACTCAGCACCAGCAGGGTCATTGCCTAGGGTACCTTCCTCAGCAGGTTGAAAAATAAACATGACTTTTCCCTGCCATTCATCTTTATTGTGAGCCAGGACTTCAGCCGCAGCCATTAGCATGGCCACATGAGTATCATGTCCACAGGCATGCATCACTCCTACCTCTTCACCTCTGTACTGTGCTTTGACTTTTGAGGCAAATGGAACGTCGGTTTGCTCTGTGACGGGCAGTGCGTCCATATCAGCCCTTAAAGCAATGAGAGGTCCTGGTTTACCACTATCAAGCAAACCAACCACACCAGTATGAGCGATCTTGGTTTTAACGTTCATATTGAGGGACTCTAAGTGTTTGGTTACTATATCACTGGTACGAAACTCCTCATTACTGAGCTCTGGATGTTGGTGAAAATCACGTCGCCACTCTAACATTTGTGGTTCAATTGATTCGATGTTTTGTCTGATATCAGCTGCGACACTCAATGAGGTTACCATCATCGACCAAATGATATATTTTTTCATGAAACACTCTTATTTATTTGCCAAGCATCTTAAACGATTTCCTTGTTTTCTATCAATCGTAAATTATTGCCTTTATTTGACTTTTTTCTTTCATGGTTGACATTTGATCATATGTTGTTAGTTCTTCAGTACTTGAAAAAAATAATATTTTCCCCACATAGTTTTTTTAATCTGGAATATTGACATGCAAATCAAAGCAACTATTCAAACCAATAAGGGGGATATTAACCTTAATTTGACAGCGGATAAGACGCCAATAACTGTTGCAAATTTTGTTAACTTAGCCAAAAGTGGCTTTTATGATAATTTGAGTTTCCATCGTGTGATTCCAGATTTTATGATACAAGGAGGTTGTCCAATTGGAACCGGTACAGGAGGCCCTGGTTATCGATTTGAAGATGAAATTGATACTTCTTTGAAGCATGATAAGCCAGGTGTATTGTCAATGGCTAACGCAGGTCCAGGAACGAATGGCAGTCAGTTCTTTATCACACATGTGGCTACGCCGTGGTTGGATGGTAAACATTCAGTATTTGGAGAAGTAATCTCTGCTAATGATCAGGCGGTGGTTGATGCCATTGAAGGAGGAGATGAAATTAAAACGATAACGCTTTCTGGTGATGTAGATGCTTTGTTGGAAGCACAAGTTGAGCGTGTCAAAGAGTGGGCTGAATACGTTTAAGAGATTGAAAGAAGGTAATTTTGTTGTCGTTAGTCGAACCTGAAAAATGCATCACTTATTGTTAAACATAAAGAGTTGCTTCAATTTTGCACATTTTTTCGATCAGGAAACAGGTGTCACGATGCATTTTTATTCGCTGCTTCCATGCGGCTCTCAGGCTAACGTGAAAAAGTTTTCCAGAAACTTTTTTATGATCGATGGTGTGGCACAGGGACGTGCTCACCTTGAGCCATCAGGCTCAAGTAAGGTCAAAAAACATCAGCAAAATCACACTTTTGCGTTTAAGTGTTTTTTTGACCGATGCTGGAAAAGGCCAGGAAAGACTTTTTCAGGACTGACTAGTTATAGCGCAATAAGAATCTTTTGTCTTTGATGTTGATACGTTTTCTTATCTGGGGCGGTCTGATACCAGCAAAATATATAGCTGAACCTTTTGTCAATTATCTTAGTTATGATAAGACGTCCTTCTTTCATTAAAAAGTCACTTGCTACTTATCACCCCATTTTATATCACTTGGTGGTTTTTATTAAGCGTGTAGAAAGGCGGTTATCCTGGATTCTAGATCCTTATGCGTATGCCCATGATAAGGGCAGCAAAAGACTGAAGTTCCGAGTAAAAAAGCATCAGAGTGTGTTAATCAAACAATTATCTTCAAAGGAAAATAAAACACTTCAACTCAATAAAATTCAGAGTCTAAAGGTGGTTGTAAAAATGATCAATGGGTTGGTTATTAAGCCTGGTGAGACGTTCTCATTTTGTAAACTGGTAGGCAAGCCTTCAATTCGCCGGGGTTTCCTACCTGGAATTGAATTATCACAGGGAAAAGTTCAAGTGGGAGTGGGTGGTGGAATCTGCCAGGCATCTAATCTATTGTACTGGTTATTTTTGCATACACCACTGGAAATTATCGAACGGCACCATCATAGTTTTGACCCTTTTCCAGATCAAGGACGTATCTTGCCATTCGCTAGTGGAGCGACTGTTATGTATAACTATAGAGATTTACGAGTCAGAAATAACACCGAGAATCATTATCAAATCAATCTATGGCTTGATGCTAAATGTTTGAATGGGGAAATAAGATGTGATTCAGTGCAACGGTATTCATACAGTGTATTTGAAGTTGGCCATCGTTTCGAGGAAGCCAATGATAAAATCTATCGATCAAATCAACTTTGGCGTAAAGTATATGATAGAAAGAATGGAGGTCATCAAACTCATTCAGAGTATGTTGTCTCAAACCGTGCGGAAGTGAAATATAACTTTGATGGTTATGATTTGGTTTGATCATCTCATACCCTCGAATCGATTAGTAAGGCAAAGCGCTTCTGGAACAAGGCTTATTTGGTTTAATTCAACTGTCGTTTGTTTCTGAGTTTCTGAATGGCTGTGGGTGTTTTGGTGATGCTACTAAATAAAAGGCTGAATAACAAACCACCAATGAGTCCATAACCCCAAGCCCATAAGTTAATGGGTAATCCAGGTTGGAATTGATAAAACGTACCTTTGGCTAGGTTGACTCGCATGTGACCGAAAAAGTAGGGCATTTGATACCAAAGTGGTTCTTGTTGATATACCAGTAATTCAGCGCTCATTTTTTGACTGTTGGATAAGCTGTGTTCTATTTGATCCGCTGATGCGATGATAGCTGGATCACTATTGGTTTTTAATCTATTAATATAAGCATTAAGGTTCCCATCAAAATGTCGGTTGGCAATCGCCTGATATTCGGCAATTTGCTCCTTTTGTGAGTCGATAAAACCACCCATGCGTTGAGCATATTGGTTAATGAAATGAGGTATTTGTAAAAATATAATCACACCAACTGCAAAGAAAATTTTATCAAGTAGATTTTTAATCATGACTTGATTTTAGCATTGTTTATTTGTTGCCTTCGATTTTTGGCTCTCTTTTTGCTATGGTTAAGTAGTCAACCCTGAAAAAGTCCATCCTGGCCTTTTTCAGATTCAACTATTTATTGATGACAAGTACGCAGTGTCTCGACAAATTGATCAAGATCATTGTTGGTTTTTGTTTCGGTGACACACAGTAATAAACATTGTCCTAACTCTGGGTATTGGTTAGATATGTTGACCCCTGCAACATAGCCTTTGGCAGCCATTTGAGTGATTATTTTTTCAGCATCATTCACACCAATGACAAACTCATGGAAGTTCTTGCCATCAAAGATCAATTCAAACCCGGCAGTGACTAACTTTTGTTTCAACTGCTCTGTATTGTACACACAGTTGCTCGCCACATTGCGTAACCCTTCTGAACCAAGCATTGACATATAAATAGTGGAAGCGGTCACCATTAATCCCTGATTGGTACAGATGTTTGATGTGGCTTTAGCTCGCCTGATGTGTTGTTCACGTGCTTGAAAAGTAAGCGTAAAGCCTTGGTTTCCATCCAAATCTTCGGTCATTCCAACAATGCGGCCTGGCATTTGACGTATGAGTTTTTCTTTACAGGTTAGGAAGCCATAGTATGGTCCCCCTGATGACAACGGAATGCCCATGGACTGGCCTTCTCCACAGCAGATATCGGCACCTTGCTCACCCCAATTGCCTGGTGCAGATAATAATGCCAGCGAAGAGGGGTTCACTAGAGCAATAGCCATGGCTTTTTGTTGGTGCGTCCAATTTGTTAAGGTGTGAACATCTTCATACAAGCCAAAATAGTTCGGCTGAGGAATGACAACAGCACAAATATCATCTTGTGCATGAGCATCCAAAGTATTGATGTCAGTTAGGCCAGTTTCTTTATTAAAATCAATGTCAACCAGTTTAATGTTTTGATTTTTAACTATATTATGAGCAACTTGTCGATAAATAGGATTAACAGTTTTCGGAACAAGAATAATTTTGGAAGTGCTATTTCGATTAGCCCTTACAGCCATTAATATGGCTTCAGCTAAAGCAGATGCACCATCATACATCGAAGCATTGGATACATCCATCCCGGTTAAATGAGCCATCATACTTTGGTATTCATATATTACCTGTAACGTGCCTTGAGAGACTTCAGGTTGGTATGGTGTATATGCTGTGTAAAACTCGCCTCGAGTAGTGATCTGCCAAACAGCAGCTGGGATGTGGTGTTCGTAGGCACCAGCTCCAGCGTAACAATGAGGCGTGCCGTCTTTTTTTGCCAGTTCCCTAATGTGTTGAGTCACTTCATGTTCAGTCATGCGTCCTGGAATCTGGTCCAGTTGAGATGAGATCAGATTTTTGGGTATTTCGTCGAATAACTGATTGATGCTTTCAGCACCAATGGTGTTGAGCATTTCTTTAATTTCATCGTCAGTATGGGGAATGAAAGGCATGGTCAGTCTTCTTCTATTGATTCTCTGTAATCTTCTGCAGACATCAGGTGGTCTAGATCGGCATCTTCATCAATTTCTATTTCAAATATCCAACCATCATCGTAAGGTGAGTCGTTAATTAACTCAGGTGAGTCCTCCAGAGAATCATTGACAGCAATGACAGTGCCTACTATTGGACAATAGATGTCTGATGCTGTTTTTACAGACTCTACAACACCACATTCATCTTCCTGTGCATAGGATCCACCTTCTTTCGGTAGTTCAACAAAAACAATGTCACCTAATTGATCTTGAGCAAAATCGGTTATGCCTATACGATAGATGCCTTTATCTAACTCTTCCAACCATTCGTGACTGGCTGTATATAACAAATTATCAGGTACGTAACTCATGATTTATTCCTCTATTAATGATTTGCCATTTCTGACAAAAGGTAAGTTGACAACATGACAAGGCAAAGTTTTTTCACGTATAGCCACCGATACAGGATCGCTCATGTTTGTATCAACTACAGCCATGGCAATGGCTTTCCCCGTTGATGGGGAGAAACCACCACTGGTGATGATGCCTTGAGAACCCGCTTCATCACTGACAGTTTGGTCATGACGCAATATACCGCGTCCGTTTAAAACCAAACCAACTAACTTTTTATCTACACCTTTTGTTTTTAAGTTGTTCAGTGCTTGTGCACCGATGAAACTGTCATCATTTTTACGAATGGTCCAGCCCAAACCACATTCCAAAGGGGTGATGTTTTCATCCATATCCTGGCCATACAAATGCATACCAGCTTCCAGCCGCAAGGTATCTCGAGCACCCAAACCGCATGGCTTAACTCCAGCATCAATTAATTGTTGCCACAATGCCCCAGCAGCTTCAGGAGCTATCATGACTTCAACACCGTCTTCTCCAGTATAGCCAGTCCGACCAACAAATATGTGGTCATTGTAGTTGGCATAGAATCGTTTGGTGTCGGAAAGATCGAGATCAAGCAATGGTTGCAACTTTTTAATGGCATTGGGTCCTTGAACAGCAATCATCACGGTATCTGTTTGCTCAGTCATGATGGCATCAAAGGCCGTTATTTGTTTTTCAAACCAAGCAATGTCTTTGTCTCTGGTACCCGCATTGACCACTATGCGATAATTAGTGTCTGATAGCTTGTATACAATCAAATCATCTATAACGCCACCCTGTTCGTTGAGCATGGTGCTGTACATGGCCTGATTGGTATTTAATTTTTTAATGTCATTAGCCAGTAGCCGATACAAGAAGTTGGTGGCTTCTGATCCTTCGATGTCAACCACTGTCATGTGCGAAACATCGAACATACCTGCGTCAGTACGTACGGCATGGTGTTCTTCGATTTGTGAACCATAGTTAATGGGCATGTTCCAGCCGTTAAAATTAACCATCTTCGCTCCCGCTTTGCGGTGAGCTTCATTCAAAACCGTTTTTTTCATGTGTAATTGTCTATCCAATAGATTGGAAAATTGAGCGAATTATACATGACAGAACCATTATAATCACAGCTTTGCCAGACAAAATGACAAGAATTTATACTCGCTCCGGTGACACTGGAGAAACGGGGTTGGCCAATGCCACTCGAATAGCTAAAAGTGATCTGTTATGTGATGCGATTGGAGACATTGATGAGACCAATGCTATGGTTGGTGTTTTGCGTAGTTTAAATGACGACGAGGTTATTGATCAGCAATTGTCAGAGGTGCAACACAAGCTTTTTGATCTGGGTGCTCAAGTCGCTCAGTACAAAGGCAATTTACTTAAAACAAGCGATATCGATCAATTGGAGCAGTGGATTGATGAGATGCAAGAACATTTGAACCCATTGAAACAGTTTATCTTACCTGCTGGTAATCCAAGTGGTAGCCAATGCCATTTAGCCAGAACCGTCTGCCGCCGTGCTGAGCGCAAAACCTGGCAAGCAGCCATTGAACATCAGATTGAACCAGAAGTGATGCAATATCTTAATCGGTTATCTGATTATTTATTTGTTTTAGCCAGAAGCCTCAATGACCAAGATGAAGTACTTTGGCAAGCGGGTAGGTGAGATGATGTCTATCCCTTCAGTTATTTATAAGTAGTCAGTTCTGAAAAAGTCCTTCCTGTTTTTTTCCAGCATCGGTCAAAAAACACTTAAGCGCAAAGGTGTGATTTTGCTGATGTTTTTTGACCTTACTTGAGCCTAACGGCTCAAGGTGGCACGTCCTTGTGCCACACCGTTGACCAGAAAAAAGTTTCTGGAAAACTTTTTCACGTTAGCCTGAGAGCCGCATGGAAGCGGCGAATAAAAATGCATCGTGACACCTGTTTCCTGGTCGAAAAAATGTGCAAGGTTGACGTAACTCTTCATGTTTAATAATACGTTATACATTTTTCATGTTCGACTAAGTACATACCTATTTTTCAATTTTAATAAAACTCCTTAGCGGAGTGGTTATTAAGAAATTAATGATTTTTCTATGATTTCTTGCCAACTGTGTATATATGTGTATACTGTGATTATTTAATATATACAGTATACACAGATGACCTTTGATTTTATCTTGTCGCAGACCGATGGCCGGCCCATGTATGTGCAGATCATCAATCAAATCAAACAACGCATTACTTCAGGTGACTGGCCTCTTGGTGAAAAACTGCCTTCCATCAGAGAGCTTGCAGTAGCAGCCAAGGTCAGTGTGATCACTGTCAAACGTGCTTATCAAGAATTGGAGGGTGAAGGAGTGATTGTAACTCAACAAGGTAAGGGGTCTTTTGTGGCGCAGATTAATAATCTTTCTGGCCAGTTAAAGGAGCAAGAAATGAATGAACACTTAAAAGAAGCAATGATCATTGCTGAGTCATTAGGCTTAGCTGTTGAGCAATTACAAAAACGATTACTGGACTTACATCAACAACAGAATGAAAAATTGACTATGGAGCAGGGTAATGATTGATCTTAAATCATCAAGTTTGGCTATCAAGGTACAAGGAATGAATAAAAGCTATCCTCATTTTCAATTGGCTAACCTAGACTTGTTTTTAGAAACTGGCCAAATCATGGGTTTTATTGGTCCTAATGGTGCAGGTAAGTCGACTACCATCAGAATCTTGATGGGGTTGATTCAACAAGATGTTGGTTTGGTTGAGGTACTGGGACATCAGATGCCAGAACATCAGGTGACAGCTAAGTGGGATATTGGCTATGCTTCTGAGGATTTGCGCCTTTATGGTAAGTGTACTTTACAATGGCACATGAATTATATCAGATCGGTCTATAAATCATGGGATGAAAGTTATGCCCGAACTTTGCTCAAAAGATTTGATTTATTAGCTGATCACCCAATCAAAGGACTTTCTCATGGACAAAGGGTAAAAGCGGCTTTGTTACTGATGTTGGCTAGACGACCTAAACTATTAATTTTGGATGAACCAACCACAGGTTTAGATCCAGTGGCTAGGCATGAGGTTTTGAATGAATTGATGGATGTCCTGCTTGAAGGTGATCGCAGTATTCTGTTTTCTTCTCACAATACTCAAGATATCGAGCAACTATCTGATCAAATCACCTTCATTGATAAAGGTCAAATCATTGCATCACAGGATAAAGAAAGCTATTTAGAATCTTGGCGGCGTTTGCGGCTACTGTTATCGGAAGATACAAAGCTGCCATATATCACAAGAGTAGTTGAACAGCGCAGGACAGGGCATCAAGCGATCATCACCACAAAGCAGTTCAGTAATGATTTAGTTGAACAATACCAGCAATGCGGTGCCACGGTTCAAGCGATAGAAAATATGACTTTAGAAGAAATTTTTGTTTCAGAAGTGCAGGCCAGTCGGCTTGCAAAAGAGCAAGGAGTAACAGCATGAAAAAATCCGTTGTTAAAGCACTGATCAGAAAAGATTGGATGTTACATCATCGTACTTTTGTTTGGTTTGGTTTGATGGGGTTGCTGTCAGTGACGGTGTTTTCAGTGGAAAGTATTAAAGCTTTTTATCTGGCATTATCATTGTTATTAACTATGGTGATTTTGATTGGTGCTTTATTGGTGTTTTCATCGGTGGTTAATGAACGTAAAGAACAAACTTTGCCATTTGTGATGAGCTTACCAGTGACTATTCGTGACTATACCGTGGCTAAAATGGTCTTTAATTTAGGTGCGTACTTGACTGCTTGGTTGATTCTTATGCTGTCCACCTTATTGGTCTTTTATACCTATGATCATTTAACCAATGGCTTGATTCCAATAGCAGTGATTGTTCTATTACAACTACTTTTGTCTTTTCTTTTGGTTTTCGGGGTGGCGTTGGTTTCAGGGTCGGAAAAGATCACAATCATAGTGATCACACTGACCAATGTTTCTGCGTCTTTGTTTATGTTTTGGGCTGGTAGTTTTGATGGTATTTACCCTTATTTGGGTGGTGAAGTAGCGGTTTGGAATAGTACTTCATTGGGTTTTATTTTGACTGAATTGTTGTTGGCCGTGTTGATTGTGACAGTGACTTTTTACTTGCAATTACATAAAAAGGATATCCTATGAGGTCAATAAGAGTGATTAATACACAAAATACAGACACAGCCGGCAGTGATTATCAGCGCTTGCATTATATGGATAACCTGAGGGCTTTGGCGATGCTGCTTGGGGTGGTGTTTCATGCGGCGCTGGCTTATGGTCCTTTGATGCAAAACATCTGGTTCACGGCCAGTGGTGAATATCATTGGGGTTTTGATTTCGTCGGTTGGTTTAGCCATTTGTTTCGTATGCCTTTGTTTTTCTTGATTGCAGGTTACTTTGCCTTGATGTTGCTAGAAAAGCGTGGTGTTTTGGGTTTTTTGAAACATCGCAGTTTGCGTATTTTATTGCCGCTGTTGTTATTTCTACCATTTTTAGCTTGGTTAGTTGGTGTGATTATCTCTTGGGCTATTGCCAATGTTGAGCAGTTGTCACCTGTTATGACCTTTATCAAAATGATGTTCAATTTACCCAAACCACCTGAATCACCTTTTTCATTTATGCATTTGTGGTTTTTGTATTATCTGTATCTGTTTATTATTTTGGTAGCATTGCTTTATCAATTAAAGGTTTTTAGTTGGCGTTTCTGGTCACGGTGTTTGTATCCTCCGGTATTGTTGTTGTTTTTTCCTTTGCTAATGGCTATAGGTTTATTTCAAGTATCTGCTCCCCATCCTGCACCAGAACAAGTCATACCACAGTGGTGGGCATTGCTGTTTTATGGTATGTTTTTCTTTCTTGGTGGTTTGATGCAACAGAAACGCAACACTTTGATATCATGGCAACCTTATAAGTACCTGTTATTGTTAGTTTCTGTTGCTATTTTTATCTATTTTTATAGCACTTTGCCCAAAGTTATTGACCCTCAGGTAGCGATGCTAATGGGTGTTGTCGGTAATATGAGTTGGGACCACTTTCCGGTAGCTTTGGCAGAGGCAGTGGTGGCTATGTACATGACGGTTTTTTGTTTATTGCTAGGTCAACGTTGGTTAAATCGCAGTAATCGATATTTAAAACTTTGGACTGATGCTAGCTATTGGATTTATTTAATCCATATACCGATATTATTTTGGTTACAGTTTTATTTGTTGGACAGTGAGTGGGGAATGATGAGTCAATTTGTTATTAGCTGTTCAGTGACTTTAGCTATGGGCTTGTTGAGCTATGTCGTTTTGGTCAGATCTACACCTTTGGGTTGGTTGTTGAATGGCAAGAAGGAAAAAGCACCCCCATTAGCTATACTATAACGTTGTGAATCGATATCTGGTTGTCTTTTTGTCATGGTTGGATTTTTGCAAAAATGTCTATGATACGTTGATCGTCTATTTAGTCGAACCTGAAAAATGCATAAGTTATTGTTGTATAAGATAAATTTATTACAATATCCATATTTTTTCGACCAGAAAACAAGTGTTTCAATGCTTTTTTACTCGCCGCTTCCATGCGGCTCTCAGGCTAACGTGAAAAAGTTTTCCAGAAACTTTTTTCTGGTCGACGGTGTGGCACAAGGACGTGCCACCTTGAGCCATCAGGCTCAAGTAAGGTCAAAAAAACATCAGCAAAATCACACTTTTGCGCTTAAGTGTTTTTTGACCGATGTTGGAAAAGGCCAGGAAGGATTTTTTCAGGGCTGATTAGTTAGGCTCTGGGTGTGATGAATCGATCCAATAACATCAGTACTAAGCCAATAACAAATAAAATCAGCCCTAACATTGGCATTACAAAGTACAGAGTCAGACCTAATACAGAAAAAGCCAATCCTTTAGATATGAAATCAGAGCGTATGTTTCCAACATGGTTTCCGGTTAATATGGCTATGAGGTGATCTATACTGAATTTACCAGCACCATTGAATAACAGCGGCATCAACATGATAACGAATAGCAAAGGTAGCTTGAAATCACCATGTCCATTATCACTAATGGCATAGCCTTGCCATAATTCTGATAGTGAGTTGAATTCAGTTGGCCAGTGTACGGCTGCTGTAGCGACAGCTGTAATAACAATTAATGATAACGCTGCAAAACGTGTAAATAAACCCAGTAGCAGCAATATTGAAAAGACTATTTCTCCCCATGTGGCCATAAACCAAGAAATATCAGCAGGAATTTTATCAAAAGGGAAAGGAAAGTTTTTTTGGATATGGTTGAACCAGTTGTCACCTTTGTATTTTTCGATACCAGACTCCCAGAACTCCCAGAATAAGATAGCCCTTAAAAAAAATGGAGGAAGCCACTGTCCGATAGAATTTAATCGACTGATTAGATTGATGATGATGTTTTGAATTTGTAACGATGCATTCATGACTGATTCCTGGTGTCGCAGATAATGCCTTGCCTTTGCCATCTATTGAGTGATTGCAAACCAAACTCAATGAATCCTGTCATGTCTGATGACTGGGTTTTTATAGCTATTTCATTCAGAATCTCTTGACCTGACTTATTATTTGGGTTGTTTTTCAAATTTTCCCATAACATGGCAGATATGGCATTCAGCTCTGTGAACCGAACTTGATTTGTCTGGTCTCTCCATAATAACAAAAATACAGCTTGTTCGAGTGGGTGTTGAGGTTGAAAATCTATACTGATTTGATGAACAGGATAGTTGAAGGCATTGAGAGAAGATATGGGGTTGATGACAGGTATCTGGTTGTTCAGATCGTTACTGTTTTTTGCTATAAAATCAATCTTTTGTAAATGTTTGTCTAAGTGTAATTCTAGCCATTCATAAAGAGCGAGTTCTTGCAAGAATGGTTTATCACCAGCAGTTAATGTTTTAGATTGTATGAAAGCAAGAAACTCTCGAGGAATTTCTGGAAAGTGAGGTGTTTTGTTTAATTCAGGCTGAAAAAAATCCCGTATCAATTGTTGCCAATCATTATTTGAATATAAGCTATGTAAGACTGGAAAAGTACTTGCTATCAAGTTTGATAAACTATTGATAAAAAGTTTACGGTATATAACCAAACGTCTGTTTTCTATGCCGATTGGAGCAGGCACTTCCGCTGGGTGGCGAATATGTGCTGCAAAATCAATTTGAAGTTGCTTAAAGTCCGGCTTGTTGGACATTGCTCTTATTGTAAACTTGTTGGGCATTGTGAATACGATTCACTTCAGAAAGTAGTTGATTGACTTGCGGATAATTGAAATCACGTTCTAATAAGGTGGGAAATATGCCAAAATTTTTGTAAGTGTAATCAAGAATTTCCCAGACATCGTCTTTCACATCAGCCCCATGTGTATCGATTTTTAGATCTTCATCTTCGTCGTAATGTCCAGCAATGTGAATATATGCGATACGATTGTGAGGGAGCGCGTCTAAAAATTGATAAGGATCATAGCAATGGTTAATAGCATTCACGTATATGTTATTTACGTCAAGGTGTAATAAACAGTCAGCTTTTTCTAATACAGTGTTAATAAACTCTATTTCTGACATTTCTGCACCTGGGTGGGTTAAATAGTAAGAAACATGTTCTAATGCCATTTGTTCACCTAATATGTCTTGTACTCGCATCACACGATCAGCCACATATTTAGCTGCAGCGTAAGTAAAAGGTATGGGCATTAGGTCGTAAAGCTGCCCTCCATCAGTACAGTAAGATAAATGTTCTGAATACAGCGGTGACTGTAGGTCGTGTTTGAATGATTTAATTTGCTTAATTAGGGTTTCATTTAAAGGATCTGGTCCCCCAATTGACAAAGAAAGACCATGTAAGACGATAGGGTATTGTTCAGCAAAAATTAAGAAGTCTCTCCTGGACTGCCCACCAACAGTAATCCAGTTTTCAGGAGCGACTTCCATGAAACTGACATGGTCTAAAGAACCATGATTTTTTAGGTAGGATTGAAACGGGGAAATCAATCCCCGTCTCAAACCAATACCTGCGCCTTGAAGCTCAGATAATTTCATGGTTCTTTATTGGCTGCCACCACATTTGCCTTCGGCTTTTTTATCGTCACCGCATTTACCTTCGCCACATTTGCCTTCGGCTTTTTTGTCGTCGCCGCATTTGCCTTCACCACATTTGCCTTCGGCTTTTTTATCGTCACCGCATTTACCTTCGCCACATTTGCCTTCGGCTTTTTTATCGTCACCGCATTTACCTTCGCCACATTTGCCTTCGGCTTTTTTATCGTCACCGCATTTACCTTCGCCACATTTGCCTTCACCGTCTTTACCATCAAATTTAATGGCATGACCTTCGGCGTTTTGATAGCCCTGTACTAAATCTGTTTGACCAAATGGATTGTCGTTGATCATAGAGCTTGTACCTACCAATGTGATCGCAGCCGCTACTGCAGCAGTTACAGGTTTTAGTTTAATATCTTTCATTGTTTTTCCTCCGAAGGAATGTTAGTTTAAAGTTATGGTAAACCATTTTGTTGTTAAGTTTACGTTCGGTATATTGACACATATTTTATTAAATGTCAGTTAAAGAATGATCGAAAAAGTATAGATACAGACCTTTGATAACATATTTCCTTACAAAAAAAACGCCCAACTGAGTTGTTGAGCGTTTTATTGATGAAGGTGTTTTCTTAATTGGGCAAGGACAGATCTCTAATCATAGCAGCTAAAAATCGAGCTGCTTCGCCACCAGTGACTGCCCGATGATCAAATGTCAATGACAGAGGAATTATGCGGTGTGCTTCCATACCGCCCATAATAGGAACCACATCATGTGATAACTTTCCGGCAGCAATGATGGCTACACAAGGAGGTGTAATGACCGGTGTCGCGTATCGACCTGCATAAACGCCGAAATTTGATAGCATGATGGTATAGTCCTTCATCGCTTCAGGCGGGATACTACGGGTTTTTACTTGGGTTTTTATCAAATTCATTTCTTCCCTGATTTGTGGTGCTTCCAGGGAGTCACAATTTCTCAGGGTTGGAACAAACAATCCGTCTTCGGTGTCAACGGCGATTCCTACATCTACGTGTTTGATCATACGTCGTGCCAGCTTTTCACCATCAAACCAAGCATTCAGTGAAGGTTCTGCCCTAGCTGCAACAACTAATGAACGTATCAATCGCACAGTGATGTCTTGACCTGGTTGCCAAGCATGGATATCGGCATCATCCATTATGGTAGTAGGTACAACAGTTGCATGTGATGCAGTCATAACACGAGCCATTGTTCGACGAGAGCCTTTGACTTGTTCCCAGTTTCCTGTGATCTTAGTTTCTGTTGAGTCTGCTTTTGCTGGTGTTGTTTTCAAGACGGTAGAAAGTGCCTCGATTTTTGGGCTATCTTCAGCTATAGCAGTTTGAGTGGTTGCTGCTTTTTTGACATCGCTGGGGCGAATGACACCACCAGCGCCGGTAGCTTCAACTAGGTTTAGATCAACTTTTAATTTTTTTGCTAATGCGCGAACAGCTGGTGCCGCTTTTTTTCCACCAAAGCTTTGCATTGAGTCAACCACGTGATCAGAGGTTTCCATTTGACCGACAACCGTCCCTACAGGTTCTTCTTTTTTATTACTGGCTTCCTCATTCAGATCTTTCAATACTTTTTCTGCTTCTGCTCGCAGTTGAGCAGGTGAATCGGTTTGAGTTTGTTTATTGTCTGTATTGAATTCAATCAGTGGTGCACCTGTATCGATGACATCCCCAGGTTCGCCATAAAGTTTACTGACTACGCCACTGATGGGTACTGGGACGTCAACAACAGCTTTGGCTGTTTCCATAGAGACCATGGGTTGATCAATTTCTACTGTGTCACCGACTTTGACATGCCATTCAACGATCTCAGCGTCTGGTAACCCTTCACCTAAATCAGGTAATTTGAAAATGCTCATGAGACCTCCAATACTTTGTTCACAGTGTCTAAAATTCTGGCAGTGGATGGCATGTATTTTTTCTCCATTTTAAATAAAGGCATGATAGTGTCATAGCCAGTCACTCGTTTAACAGGTGCATGTAAGTTATAGAGACCTTGGTCTGCTAAGTTGGCTGCGATCTCTGAAGCCACACCACAGTGACGAGCAGCCTCCTGAATAATCACACATCGACCAGTTTTGGCTACTGATTCGTGTATCGTATCCATGTCTAAAGGACTGATTGTAGCAACATCGATCACTTCGACAGAAACCCCTTGGGTCTCTAGTTGCTCTGCTGCTTCCATTGTTTCTTTCATCATGGCTCCCCAAGAAACTAGCGTCAGGTCAGTGCCCTCACGTAGCACATAGCACATGTCTAAAGGAAATTCTTCACCATCGTCTTCTACTTCTTCTTTGTTAAGATGATAAACACGTTTAGGTTCAAGGAATAATACTGGATCTGGGTTGCGGATAGCTGCTAATAATAAACCGTATGCTCGGCTTGGTGATGAGGGTATAACTACACGAATGCCAGGCATGTGTGCAAACATGGCTTCAGTGCTTTCTGAATGATGTTCTGGAGCATGAATGCCCCCACCATAAGGGGCCCGAATCACTAAAGGACAGGTCATTCTTCCACGTGTTCTATTACGAAAACGGGCAGCGTGACAGATGATTTGTTCAACCATGGGGTAAATAAATCCCATGAACTGTGCTTCTGCAATTGGCTTCATGCCTTGAGTAGCCATGCCGACAGTCAATCCAGCAATCATGGCTTCAGCTAATGGAGTATCAATAACACGTTCTTCACCAAATTTTTGAGCCAGACCATTAGTGGCTCTGAAAACACCGCCATTGATACCAACATCTTCTCCAAGAATAACAACGTCTTTGTCATTTTTCAACTCATATGCCAATGCCATTGTGACAGCTTCTACCATTGTAACTTTAGCCATTTGATTTTTCCTCCATTTCTAAAGCATAGCGACGTTGTGCCTCCAAGTCATGTGGCAGATCAGCATACATATAATCAAACATGTCTGTGACATTAAGTGGTTCGGCATTTAAATATTGTTCTACTGCTTTATCGACTTCTTTTTTACATGTGTTGAGTAGTTGGTTTTCTAGATTTTCGTTCCATTGATTTTGTTTTATCAGATAGGTGCGCATACGCTTGATGGGTTCAAACTCACGAGCATTATCTACTTCTTCATTAGGGCGATATCGGCTGGCATCATCTGCTGTGGTATGGTCACTGAGTCGATAAGTGATGGCTTCAATGACCGAAGCTCCTTTGCCTTCTTTGGCTCTTTTAAGTGCAGACTTAACGGCGGTATAAACTGCAATATAATCGTTACCATCAACTTGAACAGATGGTAAACCACCTGCGATTCCCTTTTGTGCAAGTGTTCTGCCTGCACTTTGTTTCTTACGTGGTACAGATATGGCCCACTGATTGTTAACAATCATCAGTACCATAGGTAACTGGAAAGCACTGGCCGCATTGATGGCTTCAAGGAAATCACCTTTTGAACTGCCACCATCACCAACCACACTGACAGCAGCTCTTTTTTCTTTTCTTAATTTGAACGAAAGCGCAGCACCCGCTGCATGCATACATTGTGTTGCGATGGGTACGCACCAGGGAAAATCGTGTTTAGGTCCTGAAAAATTTGAGCCCCTTTCATCACCACCCCAATACATCAAAACCTCGGACATTTTGACGCCACGGTAGAATTGGGTTCCGTATTCTCTATACATTGGAGCAAAAACATCTGATTCTTCCATCGCTGCGCCAATGCCAATGTGGACTGCTTCATGCCCTAAACAAGAGGCATAGGTTCCCATTTTTCCCGTTCTTTGTAGAGCAACCGCTTTGGCGTCAAAAGTACGAGTCATAACCATCAATTCGTAAATGGATTTCAGATGTTCAAAATTACTGGCGATACTAGGTTTCTTATCACCGACCAAATCACCATTGGGTGACAGGTATTGCAGATAATCGATATCAAATGATGCAACAGTAGTCAACTTACACTCTCCGTTTGGTTTGGATGAACTGGCTTATGCCTGATTTTGTCATGACTTGACAGCATGGAGATTGTCAAATGACGGACAAAACTTTATCATTGGCCTTGCTCCCGTAGCAGGTAGCTGAATGGCGCCGATATTATAATAGAAGTGATGTTGAGAATAAAGAAAATCAATACATTCATAATAGCACTGCCTTATAGATAATAGGGGTCAACAGGCAGCTAGTTCTAGGTATCCCTCCTGTGTAAGTGCATTTTTGATGTAGAATGTGCCGTTCTGAGAGAATCACTTAAGTAATTAGTCGAACCTGAAAAATGCATAACTTATTGTTAAATATACAGAGTTGCTTCAATTTTGCACATTTTTTCGACCAGGAAACAGGTGTCACGATGCATTTTTATTCGCTGCTTCCATGCGGCTCTCAGGCTAACGTGAAAAAGTTTTCCAGAAACTTTTTTATGGTCGATGGTGTGGCACAGGGAGGTGCCACCTTGAGCCATCAGGCTCAAGTAAGGTCAAAAAACATCAGCAAA
>JAUIGR010000094.1 GCA_030430025.1 Gammaproteobacteria bacterium | reverse complement strand
AACCATCAACGCCAATGAACTACTTCAAGAATTCAAACAAACCCTAAATGATGCCTACTCCACCCACAACGCCACCAAATACCTCTGCGGCATCCACACCCCCATCTTCACCCGCCTAAAAGTCCGCGCCCTACCCAACTTCGGACAATTGGAACAATACCCATTCAGTGAGGTAAAGGCTTGGCTTGAATCATCAACCTGACCAAGTAACACAAAATCACCCCAAACCGTCATTTCGACCGAGGCACGAGCGGAGAAATCTTTAGAAAACTGAGTTTAACGCCCGGATTCACAGCTATTTTTTACTTTATTTAAGCTTTAATTTTTCCTGATATGCTAATACTTGCATGGGGATTTTTTTGTTTTCATAAAGCTCCACACGCCACACCCTATACCGAACTTCAGGAACACCAAGTTTTTTAAAAAAAATTCTATAATGTTCAATCTTTGTGCTGTGATTTTCTTGAAACTCTATAACGACAGCATTTTTTGACTTAAAAAACTCAATAATCGACTTTAAAAAAAATTCCCCTATATTATTTCTGGTTAAACGTGGGTGTAATGCAAAGTGTTTGATACTAACAATGCCACCTGAATACATAGAAATTTCTTCAATATATCCAATTATTAGTGAGTATTTATATTCACTATATCGGCAAACGATATTCGGTAACATACTAAGTCCGTGCGAGTTAGGCAAACCTACCATTGGAGCCCAGTCATATACAGTGTCCCAAACTAATTTATGATTGTAATACCCCAAAAAATGTCGCAAGGGATCTTTTTTCCATTCTTCGATGAATTGCTTCACTGTAGGGCATCTGCCATACTTTAGATAAAATTTTACTTTTCTTAATAAATTTTCAATCACTGCAATCATATAAAAAATTTAGCTTCATTATTTTTTATTTTTCAGTTTTAATTTCAATAAATTCACTAACCATAAAGTATCTAATAAACTCAGGCTTTACCATATGAAGCCGATCTATACGAGTAATTCACAATTTTCCACTGCAATAAGTTAATTTTACTTTATCATTACTCCAATCCAATCACGAAATAACATAGTACCAGATGAATCATAGACTTCACATTTCATAGTATGCAAACCACGGTATAAGGTTGACTCATTGAGCTCTACTGTAGAAAATGGTTTTATTGATTTGTTAAATTGGCTAACACGTTGTTTGTAGATAAATTTAATTACGCCTTCTTGCTCTATATCCCTTTCGTCTAGAGGCGTTGCTTTTCCATGATTCGTTTTCTTAAAAATAACTTTTAGGGGGAATCTAAGTCTATTTGTTGTTTTAGCTACAACTTCAAAAACCAACGAAACTTTTGGCTCCAAAAACCTTGAAGCTGAGATGTATTCACTCTTATCATCGTCAATTACAGTGAAACATTTAAACTCTATCTGAGAATCATTTTTTACATTACCTTTTGTTATTTTTTCTCGAAAACTTCGAGGAAGTGCACTAAATTCTAAGCTTTTAGAATATGATAACTGCCTCATGGCATAATTTAATGGCGCTCCTTCGCTGTCGGTAAGATTGGGAGTAACTACGGGAAGGTTCTCTTGCGCACCACCTTTGTTTCGAGTTTTAATTTTCGAATACTTCTCTGGCCAATTGACAAAGTTTAACAACCCTTGCCCAAGCATTGTTTGATTTTTGCTGGCCAAACTTTGTAGCTTAGAAGCCATATCTACTGGCAATCCAGTTGCGGAAATCTCTCCAACATTTTGATAACCAAAACTTCCCCAAAGCACCTCATGATCATCACCAAAATCACAGCCTACTCTAAAGCCAAAATCTTTTGCATCGAGACCTTTTCGCTCCATCCAGGGTTTGATGCCCTCTTCTAAAATTGACCTTAAGGTTATAGAGCAATTAATTGCGTCAGAAATTGCATCTTCCTTTTCAGTAGAATTTCCACCGAAAAATGCCATGACTGCATCACCCATCAATCTATGAACATGACCGTCAAAGGATCTTATTATTTCAATACATGTTTGAATCACTGCATTTTTAAATCCAAATACAAATTCTAAAGGGTATAGTAATGAGAGTCTTGTCGATCCCTTTATGTCAACAAATAGAGTGCAAGTATAATGATTCTGGGTCGTTAACGTTCCCTCAAGGGCTTTGAAATCAGGGTGAGTACCAATCGGACTTCTATTAACACCAGTTTTGCCAAAATAAGGGCGAATTTGTGTTTGAAGATAAAACTCCTTTTGTGGTCCAGATGTTAATGATTGCAACGACTCTATGGTACTAAGAGGATCTCTTGCACCCATTGATACTGATTGTTCTGTAGCTACTGAAGTGGATTTTATATTTACAGAATCTACAATAGATTCAAATATTTGTTCAAAATTAGCCATATATTATTTGGCACCTTCAAGTATCAAAAGTAACAATGAAATTGCTAATAATGGAATGACTCCGAAAATAATTATTCTTGCAGCAATCTTTAATACTCGAAATTTTTCATTTATTATTTTAGCAACGATAAAAGTTTGCTTTGACAAATCCTCGAATAAACTTTTCTTTGTAGATTCTTTTAATTTTTCCATGTAACCATCAATCCCATTATTACAACAAGCAACATCACCAAAGAATATTAGAGACTTTTTAGAGTCGTTAGTTTTTGTATTGGGAAAAACCGCTCTAAAAAGGTTTAAAGCTGCAAGTAAAGATAAAAGAACTGTCAAGGCAGATGATATTACAGCAGAGTAATATATATAGTTACAACCTGATGACGGTGGGGTAATAGACATAACCCGTAAAGTGAGTCCGAATACAATTGCAGCAACAAATGACATCATCAACCCGACTTTAAAGTTTGTTGTAGCAACGTAGTGGTCATACCTTTTTATGACATCGAATAAGAATTTTGTCTTTTCTTTAAAATTTTCGTTTCTTTCGTCCAAAACCACTCCTATATTTTATTAAACCAAACCATTAACCACTTACTACCCTAGTATGGATAAATGGAATTCATTATTTACCCTCCCAACATATATAGTCTTTAATTTACATTTCAAGTGCCCTAACAGGACATTTATTTATCCCCCCACAATATGTTTTAATTTGAAAAAATTCTATTTGACACTTTTACTTTAAAAAAAAAGGGACCTCCAGCGACTCGCTGGCATCATAAAGAAACACACCCCTTTGTCCCCTCTCGAGAGGGGATATAGGGGTGTGTTTTCTTTGAAAGTTTTAATTACTAAACAAACATAATCTTTTAAGCAATCTACTTATTCATCACCCGAAACCTCTTTCATCAACCTACTCGCCATATAGAACAAACCGGACAGAACAACAACCAACAAGCCCCAGAAAACAAAACGGCTGATGGGCATGGCTTCTGGCTCGGGTACTGGTTTTGGTTTGGGCGTTAATGCCGTTACTTGCCCCAAGGTGACTTTATCTGAAAACAGGCTGTTTTTGACTTGGGTGTTCAGTTGTTGGTACCAGCGGTTTGCTGCCGGGCGGTTCAAGCCTTTGGCACTGTAGTTCAAGTTATAAGGACCTTCGCCTTGGGCGAGGAATTGTAATTGGTGGGGCCGCCATGAAAAGCTAATGCCGTTGATCCATTGGCTGGATATGCTGGATTGGGTGGTGAGTTTCCAGAAGCTGTGGTTGTTGGGCCGGAAGTTCAGGCTGCGCTTTTCGGTGGCAAACTCTCCAGCGCCCAATTGATAGAATTGGCCGCTGCTGACCCTTTGCCAGCGTGCGGTTTCTGTGGCTTTTGAGTACAGCTGCACATCGGCCATGAGGTTTTTGTATTCAAAATCAAATTGGTATGACTCAATTGGATAGACGCCATCGGTTTGCCACGTCAGCGCGTGACCATGTTGTTCTCTATCCAAAATCTCAAAGTCCGATTGGTGTTTGTGTTTCAGGCTTTGTGAGGTGCTGTGGCTGGATAACTGGGCTTTGACACTTTTGACTGTAGGAACGGGCTGGCCTAAGAATCGCAGCTGATAATAGGCAAAAGATGGTTCATGCAAGGGTATGTGGTTCTCCAAAACCACCGTTTGTCCGGTGTTCAGTTCTATCAATTTGTGCTTTGATTTCAGGGTTTGCCAACGTGATAAATCATGGCTGCCCTTGAGTTCCACATAAAAGACTCTGTTACCCGCTGTTTCGAACTGCCAATCCAAGGTCAATCCGGTCACCTTGGCTGACTTCAATGAGGTGGCATCGAGCAAAAAGCGGTCGAGGTGTACCGTTTCTTGGTTGCGGATATACTTTTGCACAGATTCAGAGGTTTCAACCGTGAACTGTTGAACATCGCCTTGCCACGATGTGGTGACTTGTTTGCTGCGCAAAGGTGTGCTGACCGTGTGGTTCAAAGAAAAAATCGGCAACGTGCTTTCGGTCAAGCTGTGCTTGATGTCATCAGGCATCAAACTCAATCGCATCGGCACATCATCACCCAAAGCATTCTTAACCCGCACATCATATAACTGTGGGTTTTGCGCCTGCTGATACACCTGTTCAGGCACAGTCAGCTGATAGCCCATGGCTTCGCTGTCCTCTGTGCTTAATGCTTGCTGGTATTTAAAATTGGCAGCCACTGAATTCAGCGAAACCAGTAAACCGATTAAAACCAATGCTTTGAACTTACTCTTGAATGTCATGCACCCTCCTCTGTGGTATTTTCAGTTTCAGCTCCAGTTTTATTCTCCTGTTCTTTTTTAATTTCGGGTGGTAAAGGCGAAAAGTAGCCCACAAGCGATAACAACACACCCACGGTCAAAAACGCCACGATGCGCTCAATACTGCCTGAGGCTGACATGTCAACGAGGAACAACTTCGCCACCACGACAATCATCAAGCCCAAGCCCAATAACCACACCGGACGCCACTTCTTGCGCGCTGCCAAAACCATCAAGGTCACGGCTGTGGACGCCCACAAGATGCTGAAACCGGTTTGTACCATGAATGAAGACAGTAAGTCATGCCAGTTGTAATTGATGCCATACCAAAAGTGGAAACAACGCAACATGGCGGCATTGAGTAGCATGAAGCCCATAACTGCGAACAATGCATACCTGATGCGTTGGTCAGGAATAAAGAATGTCATATTTTCGTTTTCTGGCTTTTGCATGCGATGGCTTAAATACAAAGTAGCCATGCCCACCAAATCAATCACATTCAACACAGGCAGGTAAGGAATGCCAATGGATTCACCCGGTTTGGACATATTCAAAACCAACAACATCAACCATTGAATGCCCATCATGATAGGTAAAGCCCAATAAAAGTATGCTTGTTGATGATCTTTCAAAGGCCACTTGATGCGGTTTCGCAAAGCATAAACCACGACCATAACAAACAGTAACATAGACACAGCTGCAGCGTCATACCAAATGTTCGCTTTACCCCACAGCATCTGAATCAATTGCGTCCCCTCATACATCAACAGCAAACTCAGACTGAATAAACTGATGACATGGAAAGCATCGGTGACTTTGCCCAATTTTTGATCATAAACTTTCAAAGCCCAATAATTCACAGCAAAAGCCAACAAACAAGCCAGCAAGCCAAAAGAGGCGTGGTACGGCTGCACATTGGGTATCGCGATCACCAAATAGGCCAACACCGGCGTTATGAGGTATTTCACTTTGTGTAAATCTGGCCAGTTCATG
>JAUIGR010000093.1 GCA_030430025.1 Gammaproteobacteria bacterium | reverse complement strand
TTTAACATCGCCGGTCGAAATATAACAGGTATAACAACAACATTGTATTTAATATCAATCTCTTATTTGTTTTTCAGGACTGACTAATTAGTCAGTCCATAAAAAGTCCTTCCTGGCCTTTTCCAGCATCGGTCAAAAAAATGCATCGTGACACCTGTTTCTTGGTCGAAAAAATGTGCAAAAATGAAGTAACTCTTTATATTTAACGATACGTTATGCATCTTTCAGGTTCGACTATTTATAGCCGATATGAAAATGTGACTAATGCACCATATTCAAGATTACTTTTTTTCAAATTGATATTCAGCCAAACGGCCTACTCGGTAAGCATTATAAACCCACATACATGCTAAAAAGAGTCCAATCACTGCCAGAATATGAATGTTTCTTGTCATGAGCGTGATCCCTCTGACAACCCATTGAGCAATAGTATCTCCAGCTCTGTAAATAACTGTATCAAGAAAATTCTTAAATTTGTACTTAATCTGTTTGTCCATGCCAGTAAACAGCCAATCAGTAGGCGGTTTCATGATACCGTATGCACCACTACGCTGCACAATGATACCTGCCAAGACGACATAAATGATAGGTACCAGTCCTATTAATGCAAAAGCAATTACCAACAAAGTAGGTAATACTGCCAGTATTTTTGGAATACGGACATTTTGTAATAAATACGGTGTTAAAAGTATTTGAAAAAATAAAGTGAGTACATTTGTTATCAAATTGATTTGATTGAATAGTTTGGTTTGAGCATTGATACCAGAAACATAATCAGAAACATACACTCCTTGTAACGTATATAAAAAAGCACCAAGAAAAGTAGCCAAAACAGTCATAATGGTGATTTGTTGTAACAACCTGGAACTAACTATTAATTTAACACCCTCTAAAGCACTTCCTCCCATAGGTGCTGTGGCATTTTCTCGAGAGTCACTGGCATGTCCTCTCAAAATCAAAAGCATCAATAACACCATCAACATACAAATAAAAGACAACAAAATAAGGTTTAAAGCACCAATACGTTCAACTAACAATACTCCCAACAATGGCCCCACAATTCCCCCAATTGAACCACCTGAAGCTATCAATCCAAACAATCGCTTACCTTGCTCTTTAGTATAAACATCAGCCATAAAGCTCCAAAATAATGAAACAATAAACACGTTGTAAACACTGATAAAAACAAAAAATGATCTCGCCAAGTAAGCAGTTTGTCCCCAGGTTTGAAAGGCCAGCCAAAATGCCAAAATAACCAATGCAAAAAAACCATAGATATAAGGCAAAAAAACACGACGTGTATACTTTGAAACAACCGCCCCATACACTGGTTGAATGGCTATTGTTACTGATAATGTCCCCAGAAATAACCAATGATAGTTATCAACACCTGCCACTACACCCATTTGCTCACGAATAGAGCGAATCAAATAATATCCACACAGTAAAAAGAAAAAATAAGCAAAAGAAGCCAATAATAGTTTCCACTCTCCAGGCCGCACTTGGTGCTTAAAGTAAGCTTGAATGTTACTGATTGACACGATACTTAACCCGTTTTGAAATACCGCAAATTAAAACATAAGGTATCATATCAAGTGCCATTGCTAAATTTTCCACAGGTAATTCCTCACCCCACAACACCACATCTTCACCAGCCTCTATTTCAGGCACTTCAGATAAATCGACAACCAGCATATCCATTGATACTCGACCCAAAACATCACAATAATGACCCGCTATCCTAGCTTGTAAACTGGCTTTTTTAAACCAAGGATAACCATCTGCATAACCAATACCAACAACACCAATCCTTTGTTCTCGGGTAGTAACATATTGCGCACCATAGCCAATGCCACATCCTTTATCTACCACTTTAGTAGCAATAATTTTAGATTGCAATTGCATCACCGGCTTCAATCCAAAATCTTGACCAGAAGTTCCAACCAATGGTGAAACACCAAATAAACCAATTCCGATTCGAACCCATTCATTCGCATCAGATAATCGATTCAAAACTGCAGCGGTATTGCTGAAAGAATAAGGCAGACCTAACGATTTAATCCACTCATTATGTTTTTGTTGTTGCTGAGTTTGAATAGCCAAGGGTTGATCAGATTGTGCCATGTGACTCATCAAGTGTAAGCTCAGCTGCGCTCTTGTCATCATTCTTTTTATATGGTGTTTCGCTTGACTGGGAGTGAATCCGAGCCTCCCCATACCCGTATCTACTTTTAACCAAACATTAAGGGATTTTGTATCAGGTAATGCCATAACCATGGCTATTTGATATTCTTGATGAACCACCAAATCAAATTGTTGAGTCAGCGCCACAGCCAATTCTTCATCGTTGAAGACACCTTCCAATAAAATGATGCGATGTTTACTAGTCAGCGCCCGTAACTCAAGTGCCTCTTCAATCGTCGCTACAGCGAATGCATCAACTGAATTCAAAGCAGGAATCACATGCTCTAGACCGTGGCCATAAGCATCCGCTTTAACCACCGCTGTTATCGGTCCTGGATGTAATTTTCGAAATTGATTGAGGTTATATGTGAGGTTAGCTTGTTTCAAAACCGCCTTAGCCCCTCTCTCTCTGACATTCATCAATGCATATCACCCAAATCTGAAACTTCTGGTTCATTCAAGTAGATGTGATTATCTAGGTTATCAAAACGCGTGTATTGCCCCAAAAATGCCAACTTGATGGTGCCAGTTTCTCCGTTTCTGTGTTTACCTATAATAATTTCCGAAACATTTTTCTGAGGTGAATCTTCATTGTAATATCCATCTCTATAGATAAACATAATCAAATCAGCATCTTGCTCAATGGCACCTGATTCACGTAAATCTGACATAATAGGCCGCCGATTATTTCTCTGTTCAACATTCCGACTGAGTTGTGACAAGGCAATGACAGGCACATTCAGTTCCTTCGCCATGCCTTTGAGATTCCTTGAAATTTCAGAAATTTCATTGACACGATTTTCACTTTTTCCTCTGGTTTGCATCAATTGCAAATAATCAACAACAATCAAGTCCAAACCTTCTCTATTTTTTAATCGACGACAATGTGACATCATCTCATTTGGAGTCATACCTGAGGTGTCATTAATGAACAGTTTAGATTGACTCAGCAAAGCGTTGGACTGCATGATTTTAGGCCAATCATGGTCAGATAACTGACCTTTCTTCAAATCACTTTGATTGATTCGTGATAAAGAGGAAAACATCCTCATCACGATTTGTTCAGCAGACATTTCCATACTAAAAATAGCCACTGATTTTCCTGTCACTGCCGTACGCTCTGCAATATTCATGGCCAGCGTCGTTTTACCCATACCAGGTCTTGCGGCGATGATAATCAAATCTGAATTGTGCATACCAGCTGTCTTCTTATCCAGATCTGCCCAACCATAGGGTAATCCAGTGATATCTCCATCACTCTCTGATAATTTCTGTAAATGCTCTAATGTGTTGACCAAAACACCGGACAAATCATGAAAACCAGATTTAGATTTCAGGGTTTTTTCCCTGATTTTAAAAACCAGACTTTCAGCCTCTTCAAGCAAGTCATCACTTTCAAGACCTTCTGGATTAAAAGCCTTTTCAGCCAGTTCATTACCAATCTGGATCAACTGTCTGAGCACTGACTTTTCTCGAACAATCTTGCCATAAGCATCGATATTAGATGCACCAGGTGTATTGGCTGCTAAACCCGCTAAATAGTCCAATCCTCCAGACTGATCTGTTAAACCATGTGCATCCAACCACTCACTGACTGTCACCACATCACAACCTTGCTGGTTTTCATGGATGTGCTCAATGGCTTTAAATATTTGCTTGTGATTATTATGATAAAAGTCTTCCTGAGACAAAGAGCCAGCAATTTTGTCCCATGCACTATGTACTAATAACAATCCACCAATGACAGCTTTTTCTGCCTCTAGTGAATGAGGGGGCACTTTTAAGCTATTGATATCGCTGGCAGCTGACTGATTCTTATTAAATTCTGGCATTGTTAATTACGATACATCCCAATTCTGATACAACTTCTTTTCTAACCAATCAATCTCGGTTATGTAAGCAGTCTCTGAAGATAAATTTTAGCAAAGCTAACCAGTCGTCAACACAAAAAAAGCCGGAAATTGATCCGGCTTTTAAAAATATGAGCTTCAATAAAAGATAATCATTCAGTTTCAGCTTCAACAGTTAATTTTAAAACTGCTTCGACATCAGCGTGAAATTTCAATCGAACATCAAACTCACCAACATCTTTGAAAGGACCTTCAGACAAAATCACTTCGCTGCTATCCACAGGATAACCACTTTCAGTTAATTTATCTGAAATTTCACGGGGCCCTACAGATCCATACAAGTGACCTTCTGGTGATGCATTAGCAGCAATGGTAATTTCCAAACCGCTTACTGACTCCGCTCTGGCTTCTGCTGCTGCTTGAGACTCTTTGGCTTTAGCTACCAATTCAGCTTTTTTCTCTTCGAATGCTTTGATGTTATCTTCAGTCGCACGAGAAGCTTTTTGTTGAGGAATCAAAAAATTACGTGCGTATCCATTCTTCACATTAACAATGTCGCCTAAATCACCGAGGTTTTGGACTTTTTCTAATAAAATGACTTGCATAATACACTCCAGAATTATTTGCCGTGTTGATCGCAGTAAGGCAACAATGCCAAATAACGGGCTCGTTTAACCGCCACAGACAATTGTCTTTGATACTTAGCTTTTGTACCTGTGATACGAGATGGAATAATCTTACCTGTCTCGGTAACAAATTGTTTCAACATGTCCAAATCTTTGTAATCGACTTGTTTAATCCCTGCTGCTGTGAATTTACAGTTTCGGCTGATAATGCGTTGTGCAGGACGTCTTCTTCTTTGTTGTTTTGCCATCTTTGGTTACTCCTCTTCGCTCGCTTCATCTTTGACTTCAGTTTCTTTATCCTTATCCACATCAGTATCAGTCTCAGCTGCTTCAGCCTTAGCTGCTTCAGCCTTAGCTGCTTCAGCCTTAGCTGCATGCTTGTCATCCTCTTCTTTTTTCAAAGGAGATTCTTCGGTGAAGGCTTCTTTCATGTTGATCACCATATGACGCAAAATAGCATCATTGAAACGAAATGCATCTACCACTTCATCAATAACTGCTTGGTCACATTCAATATTCAAAAGGTAATAATGGGCCTTGTGTAATCGTTCGATAGAATAAGCCAACTGGCGACGACCCCAGTCTTCAGAACGGTGAACAGCACCTCCACCTTTAGTTACCATACCACTGTATCTTTCAATCATGGCTGGCAGTTGTTCGCTTTGGTCCGGATGAACCAGCATCACAATTTCGTAATGTCTCATTTAGTTAACTCCTTATGATATAAAAACGCCACCTGATCAATAAATTCAGTGCAGCAAGGAAAAGAGCGCGAATTATAAAGACTATAGACAGTTATTACAACCTTTTATGACACTAACCCTGGGTCTATGTTAATCAGAGGTTGTTACTATGAACTTAACGTCAGATTAACATTCAGATACTCGATGCTGGTATTTCGCATATTTCCAATTGACAACACGCATTCATTAGCATTAACATTTTGCTCGTGTGTGAGGCTCTTGGTTAGGGGAAGACAAGGGTTTTTTTGATCTACTACAAAGGAATATGTCATCATGCACGTTATTAAATTCTTAAGCATTCTCACCATTTCAGCTTGCTGCACCGTCGGTG
>JAUIGR010000026.1 GCA_030430025.1 Gammaproteobacteria bacterium | reverse complement strand
CACACCATCGACCATAAAAAAGTTTCTGGAAAACTTTTTCACGTTAGCTTGAGAGCCGCATGGAAGCGGCGAATAAAAATGCATCGTGACACCTGTTTCCTGGTCGAAAAAATGTGCAAAATTGAAGTAACTCTTTATATTTAAAAATAAGTTATGCATTTTTCAGGTTCGACTAAATAACTGTGACTTTTGATCGTTACCACTGCACAAAGTTAGGCTTTTCATTGAAAACCCATCAAAATTTACCGGTGATCAATTTTTTCCTATAAGCACTTACAAGTGGAATTCAAGATACTATAAATCGTTGATCAATGACCCTAAAAAGACAGCAGAATACCATACTCAAATAAAAAGCATGACTGAAGTATTCTGCTGCCGTCAGTTTGCAAGCTCAGGGGTAGTCTATGGTCAATAACCATTATGGTTCATAAATGACATCCAAAACGTGCTATTAGAGATCTTTGCTTGATTCTGCAACTTTGTTCAAAGTGGCTGAAAAGTGGCAGATTAAGGCTTGAAACGCAACTAATAATTAGTTATTAGCAAGATTTATAACGCCAATATACCATTTTTCAGACATGTTTGACTGTTGTACGAATCTAGCAAAGGTCTCTATTAATAACACATTATTTCATCACTTCCAGCATCAACTGGTTCAGTTGATGAACATACTGAGCAGGGTTTTTCAACTGCCCACCTTCGGCCAACAACGCCTGCTGGTACAACATGTCAGCCCACTGAGCAAACCGATCTTCATCTGTTATTTGTTCGATGTGTTTAACTAATGGATGCTCCAAATTGATCTCTAGTGCAGGTAACTGTCCAGGTACAGCCTGGCCAACTTGCTCCATCAATTTCTGCATATGAATGGCCATTGCATGTTCATCCATTACTAAACAACTCGCTGAATCAACCAAGCGGGTTGAAGCAGTCACATCACTGACCACATCTTTGAGATTTTCTTTGATTTGCTTCAGGAAATTCTTTTCTTCATCAGAAGTTTCAGCTGGCTTCTCCTCATCTTTACCCAAATCAAGCTTACCTTTAGCCACTGACTGGAATTTCTTACCATCAAACTCATGAACATGACTCATAATCCATTCGTCAATTCGGCTATGCATTAACAGCACTTCCACCCCTTTCTTCTTGAACAGTTCCAAATGGGGGGAATTTTTGACTGCCTCATACGACTCACCAGTCACATAATAGATGGTCTCTTGTGACTCACTCATACGACCAATGTAATCTTCCAATGACACATTCTCTGTCGCATCATCATTGTGAGTAGAAGAAAAACGCAATAATTTCATGACCGCTTCTCGATTGGCAAAATCCTCCACCACACCTTCTTTCAGAATATCCCCAAATTCTTTCCAGAAATTGGCATAAACATCAGTATCGACAGACTGTTTCTTCAACAAACCCAAAACACGTTTTACTAAACCTGAACGAATTTTTTTCAACAAAGGATTGTCTTGCAAAATTTCACGAGACACATTCAATGGTAAGTCGTTAGAATCAACGACACCTTTAACGAAACGCAAATAGTTCGGCAGCAACTCCTTTGACGCATCCATGATGAACACACGTTTGACATATAATTTCAAACCTTCACGATCTTCCGGGTTTTGAAACATATTAAAAGGCGACTTGGATGGCACATACAACAAGTTACTATAACTTTGGGTACCTTCAATGTGATTATGACTCCAAAATGCTGCATCTTGAAAATCATGTGATATTTGCTTATAGAATGATTGATAATCCTCATACTTGATATCACCCGGATTTTTTTTCCACAAAGCAGTAGCATCATTCACTACTTCGTACTCAGGTGTCTTAGCTGGGATCTCGTTGCCCTCGTCATCTTTTTCAGGGTAGATCACTTCCAACATTTTGATCGGAAAAGCGACATGCTCTGAATATTTTTTGACCAATGATTTGAGTCGAAAATGATCAGCAAAATCACCTTCTTCCTTTCGCAGGTGCAATATGATTTCTGTACCCACCTCCTCTTTTTCAATATTTTCCAAAGTGTACGCAGATTTACCATCAGACTTCCAAGAAACTGCTTGATCAGCTGCCACTCCGGCTTTACGTGTACGTAACTCCACTTCATCAGCGACAATAAACGATGCATAAAAACCGACACCAAACTGACCAATTAAATTGGCATCATCACGATCTTTTTTAGCAATCGATTCCAAATATTTCTTGGTACCGGAATTGGCGATGGTGCCTATATTGGCAATGACTTCATCCCTAGTCATACCAATTCCATTGTCTGTAATGGTGACTGTTTTATCATCAGCATCAAAATCAATTTTGATATATAAGTCATCGGCACCCAAAGACGTATCTTTAATGGCTTCAAAGCGACGCTTATCACACGCATCAGAGGCATTGGATATCAACTCACGTAAAAAGATCTCTTTGTTGGAATACAGTGAATGAATCACTAAGTCCAATACTTGATTGACTTCTGCTTGGAATTCAAATTGTTCAGTTTTCTTAGCATTTACTGTCATCTGTTCTTACTCATGGTTTTCAACTGTTCAGTAATTAAGGTTTAATGAGAAAGTTTCAAGGTACAATTGAATAAATAATTTATATATAACCCCGTTGTGTATTTGATATTTTCTTAAAAAAGAAAGTTACCCATAAGTCTACAAAGGGGTATATTTATTGGTGCTTAAAGTTCAAAACAACCAATGTTATGGGTAAGTTAGAAACAGTTATTCAGTGGATTAATAAGCAAGGAAAACTCAACATCAATAACCTGAAAATCAATATCTCCTAAATGCAAAACAGGTGTATTAACAAATTTACAAATTTGTTATAATTCCAAACGTCCTTGGTTCACCTTATTCTGGTTTATAGCTCAGTTAAAAATACTTAGCGCCTTAAATTTCATAAACTCATAATCTTAATTAGTTCAACCAATGACAAACATATTTCACACACATAAAAAAATGAGGAATAACAAATGAAAATAAGTATTACTCTGCCATTGCTTATGGCTGTTTCAGGAGTGACACAAGCAGCTAACTTAGCTGACATTTCACCCAAACAGCTAACACTGGCATCCTACCAGGTACAAACTAAACCCATGGTTAATGCCAATAAAGGAATGGGCGCCATTTACTTTGAAGATTTTCAGTCACAAACTTTGCCTGCTGGCTGGGTTTTGTTTAATCTCGATGGATTAACTCCTGTTATCGCAGAGTTTACTGACGCCTGGATAGTAATTGAAGACATTGCGCCTAATTATGCTCTAGCGAGCACCTCATGGTATAACCCTGCGGGAACCTCAGATGATTGGGCCATATCACCAGCAATTGCCATTCCCTCTCAATCCAGATTGAAATGGCGTGCCAGGGCTGTGGACGAAAACTTCCCTGATGGTTATGAAGTTTATATTTCTACAACTACAGCAGATACTGCTGGTTGTGGTGCCAACCCACCCATATTCAGTATTGCTGCAGAAAACGTTGATGTATATACTGAACATGAGGTTAATCTGTCTGCCGAAGGTTATGGCAACGAGAGTATTTTTGTCTGTTTTAGAAACAACTCAAACGACCAGTTCATTCTATTAGTTGATGATATTGGAGTATACGAAATTTTCGACAATGATGTTAGCATTGACAGCGTTGCTGATGTACCTGAGTACTCACAAACCCCCCAAGTATTTAACACTGAAATACCTTTATCTGTCACTATCAGCAATCCAGGAAACTTAGATCAATCTAATATTCTAGTCACTGCAGAAGTATTTGCTGATAACATCAGTGTATATATGACATCCGACGTCATTGCTGGCCCTTTAAGTAGTGATGCTCAACAGCTGGTTGACCTCGGCTCATTCTCGACTAACCAGGTAGGCATTTACCGTGTTGAGTATGCAGTTGAGCTGAATGGAGCCATTGATGAAAATCCGTCAAATAATGCAGTCACTGTTGATAATGTGGTCACCATAACTGCAGATACCATGGCACGTGATGAAGATACAGGAACACAAGGCACACTTGGCATTGGCGCTGAGAATGGTGGATATGTAGGTCAAGAATATACTTTTGATGTACCCGTGACCATCACCGCGGTTAATTTTATCCACGACAATGATGATTGTGATCCAAATCCACCAAACGAATGTGCACTAGATGAAGAGTCCATTCAGGTAGATGTGTTCTCATTTAATGAAAACACCCAACTCCCTGACCAGATGATTGCTTCTTCTGAAGCATACGTTGTCCCAGCTGGTTCAGCAGAAGCGACTTCAGTTGAAGTGGCGTTCACCAACGGTTTGGATCTGGCGCCTGGTAGATATTTATTCGCCCTCACTGAACCAGTCAGACAAAACGCAACCTTCAGTAACGGTAATGTCCAACTACACACCAGCACAGATCGTTTTACTGCAGGAAAAATGTGGGTCGACTGGCCAACCAATCCTAATGGTCAATGGAGTAACAGTGAAGACTTTGGATTTAATATTGCCTATTTACTGCGTTTAAAATTCTCGGATTCTGATCTGATATTCGAAGACGATTTTGAATAACTGGTCATTTTTAATATTGTAAAATAATTAAAGCGGTGGCATAGTGATTGCCACCGCTTTTTTTTGAGATTCAGCATGAACATCAACTGGTTCCCTGGCCACATGCACAAGGCCCAAAAAGAAATCAGAAAGCTGGTGCCTGAAGTCGACTTGGTGATTGAAGTCATTGATGCACGTTTACCTTACAGCTCTCAAAATCCATTACTACAAAAAATCCGCCGCGATAAACCATGTATCAAACTACTGAACAAAGCTGATTTGGCTGATCCGGAATTAACTCAAACATGGATCAGAAGCATTGAATCCAACAACCACAACAAAGCCTACGCCATCACCAGTGATCAACCCAATTTAGTACAACAAATTCCAAGCTGGTGTCGATCTTGGTTTCCCGAGCGAGAACACAATAAAAAACCGATTCAAGTGATGATTATGGGTATACCTAATGTCGGCAAATCAACCATCATTAATACCATTGCCGAACGCCAGATTACCCAAACAGGTAACGAGGCAGCCGTCACCAAACAACAACAACGCATCAAACTGCGTGATCATGTGATACTCTATGATACACCGGGTGTGCTTTGGCCAAAATTTCACAATCAAAATTCAGCTTTTCGCTTGGCCTTTTCTGGTGCCATCAAGGATACTGTGATAGACCACGAAGAAATCGCTTTCATCGGCGCTGAATATCTGATGCAAGCCTATCCTCAGTTATTACGCCACCGTTTTAGAATGGATACTTTGCCCAATGAGGTCTTTGACTTACTGACTGAAATAGGCGCCAAACGTGGTTCTCTACGCTCAGGTGGCATGATCGATTTAGACAAAATATCAAAAATCTTCATCAATGAATTCCGCACTGGTCAAATTGGCCGAATCACTTTAGAAACACCTGACATGATGGAGCAAGAAGAGCTCGCAGTCAAAAAAGAAATAGAACAAAAAGCAGAAAGAAAAGCCGAACGCCTCGCCAAATTTAAAAAAAGCAAATGAAGCCGCCATTCATTTATCAACCACCTCAAGATAACATCGAAATCCTGCACCAAGATGATGACATATTAGTGGTCAACAAACCGGCTGGTTTGTTATCCGTACCAGGCCGCCTTCCAGAACACAAGGATTCTTTAATTAGTCGAATACAAGAACAATGGTCAACCGCCTTAATAGTACATCGTTTGGACATGGAAACTTCTGGAGTGATGATATTTGCACTCAACAAAACCACCCAGTCACATCTCGCTTATCAGTTCCAGAATCGAAAAGTGGAGAAAGTTTATATGGCCAGAATATGGGGCCATCCTACAAAAGATACTGGTTGCATTGAAGCACCCTTAATTTGCGACTGGCCTAATCGCCCAAAACAAAAAATAGACCACCAACACGGCAGACACGCCATCACCAACTGGGAAATGCTAAAGAAAGAAGAAAAAACGACCTTGGTTAAACTCAAACCAATCACTGGCCGTTCTCATCAACTACGTGTTCACATGCTATATTTAAACCATCCCATCGTCGGTGATCGGCTTTATGGGACTGGTGATGCATTGAATTACTCAAAACGACTTCATTTACACAGCCAGTCTCTCAGTATCATCCACCCCAACAAGAAACAACCCGTTTTTTTCACAACACAAGCCAGTTTCTAAAACACACTTAGTCGAACCAGCAAAATCACACTTTTACGCTTAAGTGTTTTTTAACCGAATCTGAAAAAGCTAGGATGGACTTTTTCAGGGTTGACTAATTAGTCGAACCTGAAAAATGCATAACTTATTGTTAAATATCAAGAGTTACTTCAATTTTGCACATTTTTTCGACCAGGAAACAGGTGTCATGATGCATTTTTATGTTCGATGGCGTGGACAGGGACGTGCCACCTTGAGCCATCAGGCTCAAGTAAGGTCAAAAAACATCAGCAAAATCACACTTTTGCACTTAAGTGTTTTTTGACCGATGCTGGAAAAGGCCAGGAAGGACTTTTTCAGGGTTGACTAATTAATCAGAATGATGTCAAAACAGATCGATGTATAATGACTACATGACTGAACACTGGCAGCAATATACGAACAAAGGACTCCTGGTATACGTCGCATTGATTATTACCCTGGCCGGATATAGTGCGTGGCAAGTCATTGATGCTCAATTCAGCTGGCCTGCGCCAATAACTTGGTTGTTAGGATCTAGCAGTCTGTTACTGGTTTGGCATTGTGGAGTGAAATTCCCATATTTAGGATTGACATCCATGGAAAGGCTAGTGCAGTTTCATTTACTGCTGACGCTGCCTATCTCAGAAACACTCATTATCCTGATTATTCCAAGCTTGATCATGCCTTTTGTTAATAAAGCCTATCGCATGAACTCATATCATGTGGCTTTAATTCGCGCTGTTAACAACTTAGCCATGAATGTTCTGATGATGTTAACAGGTTATTTGATTTTAAACTTTGGTTTGGATTTACCATTAACCACATTAACTTGGCATAACATCTGGGTCATTTCCATCAGTGCACTCGCGATGCAAGTTGTGAATATTACTATGATTTTTTTCTACTTTCAGCTAGATAGAAAAAAGATCCATCGATTATTCACATCAGCTTATTTACTACTGGACCTTGTGTTTGTACCAGTTGGTGTATTATCCGCCTTACTATGGCATGCCAATGATCCTTCATTATTTGCATTATTCGCTTTTTTTATTACCGTGCTATTAATCATTTTTCGTGGGCTGAATAAACCTGAACACACTAAAGAAACACAGTATTTGCAACAAGGAACTGACTACCAAATCAACACCTTAGACCTTGATCATGTTTGCCAGTCCATTAGCCAACGAAGTGACCAGTTATTCAATGCTCAAGGACTTTTTCTACTCGCTGTTGATGAAGAACAATACCAAATACTGATTGAAGAAAACAACAGTACTGTTAAAAACTTATCAGAATTACTCAAACAGTCAGTAAACACCGCTAAATTTCAAAAATCAACCAGCCACATTGAAGGTCAACACCTCCATATTATGCAAGCTGCTTTTATTGATCAACAAGGCATTTTCGCAAGATTGATTTTGATACGAGACAATCAAATACCTTTCAATGAAGCGGATTTGGATTTATTGCGGCTATTTGTTAGACGTTTTCGCACTGACTTATCCTATGCCATCACTTATGAACGATTGAAAGAATATAAAAACAACCTTGAAACTAAAGTGGCTATCCGTACCAGGCAATTGGAGCAAGCCAATAAAGAGAAAAGTCAGTTAGTCAATCGATTGAAAAAAACCTCACAAACTGACGCACTCACCGGTTTATACAACCGGCGATACTTTGATACAATAATTAAGCACCTTAAAATAAAGCCACCAAACCAACTCAGCTTAGCTGTCTGTGATATTGACTATTTTAAACAAGTAAATGATCATTGTGGGCATGATACTGGTGACTGGATTTTACAGACCCTCGCGGCCATCATGAAACAATGGTCGGAAGCTGGCATCACATTGATTCGTTATGGTGGAGAGGAGTTTGTCATCTTACTCTCTAAATTAACTCCTGCAAATGCAGAACAATCACTGGAAAAACTTCGCTCAAATGTCGAACAATATGGCTGGCCTGATTTAACACTTAAACATAATATCACTATTAGCATTGGTGTAGCTCATTTCCCAGAAACTGCTATGGAACAACTGTTCGACATGGCGGATAAAGGGTTATATCAAGCGAAAACAAACGGTAAAAACCAGTTGGTTAAAAAAACCACGTAACATTGGCATTTTTATACTAAGGATCTTTGTCTAGTTCTGGATAATTGAGAATAAAGTCTCTGCATAATTTATGTAAAACTCAAAATAGTTCGGGTATTAACCCGGTACGATCTTTCGGTTAGAATACCCTCTCTTCACAAACAAGTATAATCATGAGTAAACAAGTTTTATTGGCTATTTTGTTAACCTCGATCAGTGCTATTGGAAGCGCCAAAGATGATCTTAAAATCAATGTGGCTGCAACAGAAGTCGCACCTGGGATTCATATGTTGTATGGCGATGGTGGTTTCATTGGTGGCAACATTGGCCTTTTGGTAGGCGATGAGGCAGTGGTTATGATTGATGACTCAATGCCCCCCATGCTAGACATAGTCAAAAAAGCCATCACAGCAATCACCGAAAAACCCGTTGATTTTCTGATCAACACACATGTCCATGGTGACCATACAGGTAACAATCAGAGTATGGGGCAAGCCGGCGCACATATTGTCGCCCATGAGAACCTACGTGAACACATGGAAACCAAAGGCATTCAAGGTCCTGAAGGTATGGTGCCAGCACCAAAAGACGCGTTACCTGTGGTGACTTTTTCAGATCGCATGACATTTCACTTCAACGGTCAACCTGCAACCGTCTTTCATCTACCACAAGCACATACTGACGGCGATGCTTTGATTCATTTCACCGATGCTAATGTGATCCACATGGGTGACACGTTCTTCAATGGTATGTTTCCTTTCATCGACCTTGACTCAGGTGGCTCACTAGAAGGCTATATCCATGCACAAATGAAAGTCATCAGCATGAGCAATGACCAAACCCAAATCATCCCAGGTCACGGACCACTGGCCAACAAGGCCGATTTACAAAAGGCTCTTGACATGCTCATTGACAGTAAAAAAATCATCTTAGCCGCCATAGAAAAAGGTCACGATATCGACCAAATCCTTAAAGACAACCCTTTACAAAAATACCATGATCAATGGAACTGGAGTTTCATCACCACTGAACGTATGACACGCCAGTTGTACAATGATCTAGTCCAACACAAAGACAGTCATCACAATCACTCTCACTAATGAGCCCCTTTACTAAAAAAACGCCACAAACCTGTGGTGTTTCTCGGTACTTAGTCGAATCTGAAAAAGGCCAGGATGGACTTTTTCAGGCTTGACTGCTTAGTCTTCATACACATCTTGCTTATTTCGGTGTAGAACCTACCAGACATCGCATTTGTCCTTTTTCATTAAATTCAGTCACCATGTTGCTAGCCTTAACTATTTTGAAATTCATCTTCCAAATAGGCTGCCATTGATTATCAGCCACTTTTTCATCCATCATTGAAACATAGCTTCCGCCTTTTAATTGCCAGATGGTTCTGTATACTTTCGCTGGACCATCGGCTTGCTGATATGTTTCTTCAGGGAACTGCAGGTGACCATCAGCATATCTGACTGATCCATCACTAAAGCCTCCCAGAGAGTTGTAATAACGATAAATGATATTTTTAGATTTGGCTTCAATAGCATAAATAGTTTTACCTTGGTAATCATTACCATCACCGCAAACCAAATGATCATCAACAATGAATTGCCCCTCATATAATTCACTAAAACAATGTGTATCTATTTTTTCACTGTCTGGGAATGTAGCTTGATAGCATCGCCCTACCAATGACACCAAACCAGGAAACTGTATCTCAGTACTAACTTCAGTACTCACCAAGGTACTCAAGAGCGTCATCCAAACAATCATTTTCATACCATGTATGTCATATAAAAATATCGATTATAACAAGTTTTTTTTATTAAAATAGCCGCTTTTAACCGTTTAGCATATAACAATGAAAGATGTCTTAACACGTATCCACAATAATACAATCTTTGAATGGACTGTGGTTGCTGTCATCATCCTTTCCGCTTTGTTGATTGGTGCAAAAACTTATGAATTACCGAGTTATGTAGAGTCTGCATTGACTGTTGCGGATTGGAGCATTACTCTCTTTTTCTTACTTGAAATTTCTGTTCGCTTTATAGCCGCCGAAAACAAAGCAAGCTTTTTTAAAAATGGCTGGAATATTTTTGACACTTTGATTGTTATTGTCAGTCTGATACCCATCAATAATTCAGATATGGCCTTGGTGGGTCGTTTAGTACGGGTTTTTCGTGTCTTACGAATGGTTTCTGTTATTCCAGAACTCCGAGTTTTAATCAATTCATTGATCAAAGCCATGCCTCAGTTATCTTATGTGATGCTCTTGATGTTCATCATCTTTTATATCTATGGTGCGGTTGGCTCTTTGTTTTTTGAAAAAATTAACTCGACCTTATGGGGTGATATTTCAACCAGCATGCTAACCTTGTTCCGAGTAATGACATTTGAAGATTGGACAGATGTTATGTATGAAACCATGACTGTCTTTCCATTAAGCTGGATCTATTACCTGTCCTTTATCTTTTTCACTGCTTTTGCATTCCTTAACATGGTTATTGGTATTGTGGTTAACGTACTGGAGAAAGAAAATGCAAAAATGGAAACCAATACCCTTCATAACGACATCACCGATCAGAATCATCAGCTAAACCAAATACAAAGGGAATTAACAACCATCAGAAAACTGCTTTCAGAAAACAATAAATGACACTCGGAATAATGTTTTACATGGCTTTTTTTTAGCAAATACTTTATAGTTAAATGTGCTGGGTTGTAAGAGGGGCACATGCATTTTAAGAGGCTTTTGGTTGGGTTGTTTTTACTTTCTGTTTTAGCACCTGATGTTTTGGCAGAAATAACACAAACACTATCAGCCGAACATGAAAAGCTAGAAGAGCAATTAAAAAACAACCCCCAACTCATTTTAGATCACTTTCAAAATCTTGATAAACCGCCAAATAAAAAGGTTGATCAAATAGAGAAAGAATACCTACTGTGCCAAGCTCAGCTGGCTTTAACTTACCCCAATCTGGCTTTGAAACATGCTGAAGCTGGTTTAGCATTAATTAAGTCGCATAAACACCAATGGCTGAGAAATAAAATACTACTCTGCAAAGCAACCTCCTTAGAATTTGAAAGTCGTCACAAAGAAGCTTTACCTCTGACACATGAGGTTGTGATCTGGGCAGAAAACCATTTAGATAACTGGCTATTGATTGATGGTTTGATTGCCAGAGGCCATATTTATAATGCGATGACCTTATCAGCTGATGCTCTAAAAGACTTTCAAAGGGCTTATGATCTTGCACCTGAATCAGGAGGTAAAATTAACAAAGGAGAGATAGCTGCTGACATTGCACTCGTCTATGAATATAAAAACGATTCAAATACAGCCATTCAATATTACCAGGAAGCCATTGATTATCTAGCTGATGGTCATGATGATCAATTAACGCTTTCCATCGTGCTCTATGGATTAGGACGCTCACAAGTCCATAATAATGATCTCGATTTGGGTTTTAAAAATCTGCAAGAATCAGCCCGACTGGCCAAAGAAATTAATGATATTCAAGGTGAAGCCTATGCCTTAAAAGAATTGGCAAACATCTCTTCACTCAAAGGACAAAAGAAAAATGCCATCAACACACTTAATGGAGTGATGGACATCTTCAAAGAAGCCAACAATGATCCGATGATGATGGAAGTAGCCTATGAACTGTGTCATATCTATACCGATTTAAAACAGTATGATGAAGCACAAAAACAACTGATGATCATGAAGTCATTCGAGGATGAGAATACACTGCCTTACCTATTGGCTAGTAATTTAAGCTTGGAAGCCAAATTGTTAAATTTACAGGGCGATCACCAAAAAGCTTATCAAGTATTGTTGCAAGCCATGAAAATCCAGTCAACACAAAAGGAACAACAGATTTCACAACAAATCAGTCGCATTCAGCAGCAATACGATTTTGCCACACAACAAAAAGAGAATGCTTTATTACTTCAACAAAACTTATTACAACAACAAAAAATTAAGGCTCAGCAAGAGAGATATCAGCTACAAACACTTTTAGTCCTTGCATTTGCAATTACCTCTCTATTACTTATAGTCATTATTTATCGATCCTACAAACACCGTCAGAAACTTCAATATATGGCCAATCATGACAGTTTAACTGGTCTTTTGAATCGAAAAGCAGCTACCATTCACGTCAAATCAAAAAAACTAACATCCAAAAGCAACCTGGTTGTGATGCTAGACTTAGATCACTTTAAACGAATTAATGATCGTTTCGGCCACACTGTTGGTGATGAAGTTTTGATTACTTTTGCACAACTGTGTCACAAGGTATTACCTGAAAACACCACTATTTCTCGCTTAGGAGGGGAAGAATTTTTGGTGATTTTTTATACAACAAAAATCACTGAAGCTATGCAAGCCATGTACCAACTTAAAGAACAATGTGCCCAAAAAATCATCCTAGATGACCCTGATTTTAGAGTAACTTTTTCAGCAGGAATTACTCAATTTAAAAAAGAAGACACATTAGAACAGGCCATTCAACACGCTGACATGGCGATGTATCGTGCCAAATCACAAGGTCGAAATCGCATCATCGTCTATCATGAAATGCACTAAAACTTTTGCACCTGCATGAACTCATTAGAAAAGATTTACCTAGTACCCTCATACATTGATAAACTAATCATAGTCACCCATTTAATCGAATCAGCAAAACCGCACTTTTGCGATTAACTGTTTTTGATTGAATCTGAAAAAGGCCAGGATAGACTTTTTCAGGGTTGACTATCTAAAATCCATGGCTTGACTTAATCGGCAATTTTTAAGCTACTTTCCTAACAAACTCAATATCTAGCAATGGACTCATTAATATTTCAATTGACAACGACAATCTGGTCATGAAAAGAGATACCACGAACAACCAATGCCTGCTTCAAAGCATCTGTATTCACATCAGGTAATAATACATCTTCACCTCGTTTTAGCTTTAAAACAGTCACTTCAGCGCCCTTTTTTAACCACAGTTCAGCTTTTTCAATCTGTCCCCACATCACCAATTGCCAACGACCATTTTGGTTAATCATAATACCCATTGGTGAAATTACCGATGATTGCTTTTTGGCCCAAAATTTCCACTTAGTGTATTGATAAAGTATAAATATAGACATTAATATCAACATCAAAATCACCAAAGGAAGAATCATTATCAACAATAAAACCAAAACCAACGAATCTTTCCCAGTTTTTCTAGGTCTCTGAATGAAAGTCTCAATAATCAACCGCTTCATGACATACCCAACATCGCCTTGATTTCCAAAAATTCCTCAAATCCCTGAGGTCCTCGTTCACGGCCATTACCTGAATGTTTATAGCCACCAAAAGGTGCAGTGCGATCCATTACAGCACCATTAATGTGTATCATTCCAGCACGTAAAGAACGCGCCACTTGATGCACACGGTCAGTACTGGCTCCAGATACATAACCGGACAAACCATAATCATTGGCATTGGCCAAGGTGACCGCATCTTTATCATCAACATAGGGAATTACGCATACCACCGGACCAAATATTTCTTCTCGAGCAATTGTCATTTCGTTGTTGACTTGAGTAAACGCGGTTGGTTTGACGTAATAACCTTTTTCCAAGCCCTCCGGCTTACCCAAACCGCCGGTCAATAGCTTCGCACCTTCATTAATACCTGTTTGAATCAAACCCTGAATGCGCTGCCACTGCAGCTCTGAAACCACTGGTCCAACATATACATCTTTGCTATTGGGATCACCAACTAGGATGCTTTCCATGGTTTTTTTGACTATAGCCTCAGCTTCTGACAAACGTGATTGAGGTATCAACAAACGCGATGGTGCATTACAATTTTGCCCAGAATTCAAACATAAAGTTTTGATCCCAGAAGCAACAGCTTGAGCGAATCGCTCCTCAGATAAATCATCCAGTATGATATTGGCTGATTTACCACCTAACTCTTGGGTTACCCGCTTAATACTAGGTGCTGCATCTTCTGCCACAGCGATACCTGCACGTGTTGATCCGGTGAATGAAATCATATCAATGTCAGGATGCTTAGCAATCGCTGCACCCACTGTCGGACCATCTCCATGAATCATATTAACTACACCAGCAGGCACACCAGCAGCATCCAACACTTCGATCAAAATTTGAGCCGAAAACGGCGCTAATTCCGAAGGTTTCCAAACAACTGTACAGCCAGTTGCCAAGGCAGGTGCCAACTTACAACCAATCTGATTCACAGGCCAGTTCCAAGGTGTGATGAAACCACATACACCGATCGGCTCCTTCCGAATCCACGCACTGTCTTGTTGAAACTCAAAAATGAATTTTTTCAGTATCTCAATAGCAGATTTAAAATGCAGGTAACCAGAAGCTGCCTGATGAGTTTCACTCAACCATTGAGGTGCGCCCATTTCTTCTGTGATCGCTTGAGCAATCTCTCCTGTACGCTTCTTATATTCAGTGAGAATCGATTGCAACAGATCCAAACGTTTATCCACTGTCGTTTGAGCATATGTTTCAAAAGCTTGACTGGCTGCCTTAACGGCGATATCGACATCACTGTCTATACCAAGAGGACAATAACCAGCCACTTGTTCAGTCGCAGGATTAATGACAGGCAATTGTCCATGATGTTCAGGAACAACCCATTGACCATTAATATAAAAGTGAAGATTTGCTCTCATGCCGGTCTCGTGTTATCACCATTTAAGAGACCATTGCATCATTCTGAATCATTGAGAAAAAGAGATAAAATCTTAAAGTTCAAGGAAGCAAATGAATGTAATAACGAGCTATTGCAAAGTTTGCTGGCGCAGAAATTTAAGATTTTAGACTTTTTATCTTGAGTCACGGTTTATGCAATGGTCTCTTTAAGGCTTCAAATGTTTAATAAAGTAATGGGCAATGGTACTGTACACGTGGAATTGTGACTTGCTACCGCTGATCCCATGCTTGCCACCAGGGTAAATCATGGTATCAAAAAGAATCCCTTCATCTTGAAGCACTTTGATCATCTTGGTGGAGTTTAAAAATAATACGTTGTCATCAGCCATACCGTGAATCAACAATAATGGTTTGCTGATATTTTTGGCATTGTCGAAAGTCGCTGTCTTGCGGTAACCGCCAGGATTTAATTGTGGTGTTGACATGTAGCGTTCGGTGTAATGGGTATCATACAAAGCAAAATCAGTCACTGGCGCGACTGACACACCCAAAGCATAATCATCAGGTGCATTAGTCAACGCTTTCAGAGTCATGAACCCACCGTAACTCCAACCAAAAATCCCCACTTTTTCAGCATCCACATAAGGCAAAGATTTGATGAAATTGGTACCTACTAACTGATCTGCCAACTCAGGTGTACCCATTTGCTTATGTATAACCGACTCAAATTTCATTCCGCGTCGATAACTACCCCGATTATCAATGACAAACACAATAAAACCTTGTTGTGCCATGTATTGTTCAATCCATCGACCCCAAGATTTGGTTACATATTGTACATGTGGACCACCGTAAACGTACTGAAACACCGGATACTTTTGATCGGCATTAAAACCCTTGGGTTTAATCATTCGATAATACAGATCTTGACCATCTTCGGCTTGCAACATACCAAATTCATTATCTAAATGTTCACTGGCATAGGGGAAGTAGGGATGAGCTTCATCGACTTTGTTTTCATTCAACCAGACCAAACGTTTGCCGTTAGCTTGATGTAATGAAGTTTGTGGTGGATGATTGCGATCCGACCACTGATCGATGTAATAACCAGCTGATTTATCCATGGTGATGGCATGGAAGCCTTGACGTTGAGTGATTTTCTCAGCTGTGCTAACCCGCTCAAAATTGATGCGGTACAAGTGTCTTTCCAATGGTGAGGTTAAACTGCCAGTAAAATAAAGCAACTGTTTAGCTTCATCAATGCCTTCTACAGCGTCAACCACCCATTCACCATCAGTAAGTTGTTTGATCAATTGTCCGTCATTGGCATATAAGTAAAGGTGTTTAAAACCATTGCGTTCAGAGGCCCAGACAAAACGACCGTCTTTGAGAAATTTCAGATCATGGTGCAAATTGATCCAAGTGTCACTGCTCTCTTCGATGATGTTGCGACTTTTCCCTGTTAAGTCAGCAAAATTAAGATTCAGTTTTTTTTGGTCACGGCTTTGCAGCTGGTAACTGACTTGCTTCGAATCAGGCAACCACCTTACCCTGGCAATGTAAATGTCTTGGTTGTTGTCCAAATCCACCCACTGGGTATCTCCTGAACTGACATTAACAATGGCCATTTTGATGGTGACATTGGCCTCACCAGTGTATGGATATCGCTGTTCAATCACTTCAATATCGTCGGCATTGATCTCGTAGCGTTTGGTGATGGCCACAGGTGATTCATCAATCTGCAGATAAGCGATGTACTGCTCATCAGGTGACCACCAATATCCGGTATCGCGACCCATTTCTTCCTGTGCAACGAATTCAGCCATGCCATTTTTGATCAAGCCTTCACCATCACTACTGAGTTGCTTTTCCTCACCGGTTTGGGTGTTCACCACAAAGACATCTTGTTCGCGAATAAAAGAAACATAGTTGGCTTTGGGTGAAAACTTGGCATCAGTTTCAAATGCTTCAGATGCCGTCAGCTGTTTGGTTTGTTTGCTGACCAATTGATAGACATACAAGTCACCATTGAGCGGAAATAACAAAGAATCTCCGCCTTCGGACCAGGCATAATCAATGATGCCTTTGACACTTGCCAAGCGCTGTCTTTCTCGGCGGGCTTTTTCTTCGGCCGATAAGACTTCTTCACCATCCAAGATATCATTGGAATCAACCAACAAACGCTTTTGTTGCTCTGCAATGTGATACTCCCAAAGGTCATACTGGTCTTTGTTTTCGGTTTTGCCTTGTAAAAAAGTCACACGAGATCCATCAGGTGACATTTTCAAAGCCCTTAAACTCGGGCCAGATAAATCAGGGCTGGCAAAGATGCGTTCCAAAGTCAGTGCTTCGGCATTTACATGTTCGGTTTGGAAAGTCATAATAAAAATAAGTAACAAACAAATCAGGTTCATGTTCTTAAAATAATTTCAATGATCCGCAGTTATACCAAAACAACAAACATATTTCATGTAGAGAAAGATCTAGATAGCTAAAAAATGGAATATTACTATAAAAAAAATAACACTCGCTTCCCTGACTCATTAATCAGAGAAGCAGAAGGTTTGAACAAACTCAAGCAAGCCTTTGAGCATGGCAACATTGCAATTAAAATCCCAACGATATTAAAGGCCGATGAACAAACCCTGGTCCTTGAGCGGATCAATCAATCGCTAGGTTCACATCAACAATGGATGAATTTTGGTCAAGCTTTAGCCAAATTACATCAGCAAATAAAATCCCAATTTGGTGGATCGCAAAACAACTACATTGGTGCTAATCCACAACCCAATGAAACTTTCGATAACTGGGGACAGTTCTTTTACCACAATCGCTTAGGCTTTCAAGTCAGTCTGATCGGTGACAACAACCTCCAAGCAAGCTTCAGAAACAGCCTGGATGAGATAAAAATACCATTGATAAAATTTCTCAACCAACACTGCAAGCGACCCAGCCTATTGCATGGTGACTTATGGTCCGGTAATGTGTTGTTTGATCAAAATAATGTCTGGCTGATTGATCCAGCGGTATATAACGGTGATGCCGAGGCTGATATCGCCATGACTGAACTGTTTGGTGGCTTTCCAAAAGCATTCTACCGCAGTTATGAATCGGTGCAGTCATTGTCCAAAGCCTACCCGTTGAAAAAAATCATCTACAACCTCTACCATCAACTGAACCATTACAACTTGTTTGGTTCAGGCTATTTATCGGATTGTATGCATGGGTTTGGTGTCATTGAACAAACGTTCAAATCTAGTTGACTGAACAATCTCATTACCGTCATCCTCGGGCTTAACCGGGGGATCCGCCAGTCACTTTCTCAAATGGCTTGATATTATTCAAACGTTCTTTGAAATGAAAGTAGATGTTGTTTTTATTAATGGATAATCTACCTAATTTATCATTCAAGCCACTCCATCTATTTCTATAAGTTTCAGTAGTTTTACTTTTATTGTAATCATTCTCTGGTTGGAACAGCTCTGCCCTTAATTTTATTTATTTCATTTGACTTAACCTTACTTCTCCCTTAATACCAAAGCTCGGATGAGATAGTTCAAACTAACAATTCACCATGATTCTCAGCCACCAAACTAGGGGCTGTTAACCCTGAAAAAGTCCATACTGGCACTTTCCAAGTTCGACTACTTAACAGCGGTTTGTCTATTTGAATTTTAAAGATCTTTGCATCATTCTGAATCATTGAGAAAAAGAGATAAAATCTTAAAGTTCAAGGAAGCAAATGCATGTAATAGGCCAAGTTTGCTGACGCAGAAATTTAAGATTTTAGACTTTTTATCTTGAATCACGGTTTAGGCAATGGTCTCTAATAATAAAAAATCCCAAAAATAATCGGCAATGGCGGTTTAGCTACATTAGTATTATCGGCAGGAACCATTTGGAGTCTCAACATCTCTTTTTCAAAATCTCCTAGCATTAATTTAATTTTGAACTCTTTGAGAACACTTTCTACAGTCTGCTCAGGTTGCGGTTCATAAGAACGTCTTTTCATCCATTCTTCGTAAGAAATACCAGGGTACTCCCTTTCAGGCGACTCGTACATTCTTTGTACTTCTTTTGAAAATTCATTTCCTATTTTTCTAATTTTTTCAGGGGCCAACGATTCTAAATTTTCTTTATTTTTTTTAGCCACTGAATCGTCATCTGTTCGATCTATAGAGTCATTCGGATCAGAATTAATAGTATCATGAGCTACAGAATCAGTCGGTTCACTCTGTTGAAATTTGCTTGCAGTTTTAGGATCAATTTCAACGACAAAAGATCTGTCAGGTCCTCGCTCTGCTCCACCAGTTACAGACTGATCTTTTTGATTATGAGCCTGAGAATTTGTGGAGATACTGAAAATATTAGCAGGAGAAACATTAATTGTATGCAAGTTAGTATTTAACATCCCCAAACCGGCATTCATCCCAGCATTAAGTGCAAGCCTAAAAATACCATTACCAGCGACCTGAGTTCCTTGCCCAACACCCTGGGTAACAGCTAAGTCTTTCAAGAAACCAAGTGCTCCACACCATTCAAATGGACATTGGCCAGTAGGATCAATCATGGTTAATGGGTTACCATGAACGTAGCCATACTGGTTCAGTGCCTGACTACTGAACGCCCCATAAGTGATACTGTCTGAACTAATGAACCTGCCAATATCTGGATCATACATCCTCGCCCCCATCGATACCAACTGTTCCTGATCACCATAAACCGATAAATGACCCGTATAGCCATAACTAGTCTGATCACTGTTACCAAACCAATCAACCTGCCAGCCCCATCCTGACTGCCTTAACTCACCATAAGCACCATAATTAAACCCAGAATAATCCATCTGGCCATCAAAACCCTGTATACCAACAACAGAACCCAAGTGATCCTTCAATAAGACCTCCAATCGCTCTGTTGCATCACTGCTAACAGTCAATTGAACACCACCCGGAATCTGATACACCTGCTGCCATTCGACTTCATTACTCTCAATCAATTGATAGGAATCTAACATCACATGCGTCTTAACATTCCCCTCACTGTCTTCATAACGCTTATAGATCAACGCTCCAAACGGATCATAGACAAAATACATCCGATCAGTCTTCTCTAACTGACGATTGGTAATCATCCGCGGCCTGTTATCAACCGTCCAACTAATCTCCCGTAACGGCTCGACACTGTCAGGAATACTTTTGGTCAGCATATTACCATTGGCATCGTAACTAAACTGCAATGAAGTGTTAACCGTGTCAGTCAACAAATAAGGACGATCCGGATCATAGCCCAACACTCCAGGACCACCCACATGATCCTTCAATGTCATATTACCCATGTCATCATAAGCATAACTGGCATTATTCAATGGGTTCGAACTGTAAACTGCCTTCAATCGATCCAATTCATCATATTCATAACTTTCAGATACGCCCATGATCTCATCATCTCGATACTCAAGCACCCTACCCCACATATCATAATCAAAGTTCATCGATTGAATGATCGTCTGTTGTGCGCCCATCCAACTCTCTATGCGAGAGACACGATTACCCTTCACACCATCATGATAATCATAATGACGGTATACATAATCCCCCTCATTGATATCGCCTAAGCGTTCTTTGGTGATCCGATGGTACTCATCTAACTCATCTAATTGCCAATAACTAACCTCCTTATCGCCATTATTAACACGGCGTTTAACCTCCCTTATCTGACCTAAATCACCATAAACATACTCAATGGCAAATTTATTATTGAACATATCTCCATCAGGATAACCCATGAAATCTTGACGACCATGCTCATCATAACCAAAACCCATCACATAAGGCACACCATCCAAAGTAGTGACCTTACTCATTAGACGATTCCAAACATCATAGTTATACTCCTGTTTATAGGTTTTAATCTCACTGTATACACTATAATCCTTACTCACCCAATCCAATGAACCTGGATACTTAGTATCATAATGAAAATCAGTATAACCATCTGCATCACTTTGGTAATCAATCCGACCTAGTCGATCATAACCAATGGTGCGCTCTTGACCCTTACCATCGATTTGACTGATGACCTGACCTACTCCGTCGTACTCATACGACCAGGTCCCCATACTCGAATCACTTTGTGAGACCTTGCGACTCAAACCATCATAAACCCAAGTCCTTATATAATCCTCTGCGTAGCCTTCCGGCCATAACTTGGTCATGTTGCCTAAAACATCATACTCATAGCGCAGGACAATTTCATCTATCCCGTTATAGTCAATCACCTTAACAACTTGACCTAAAGCATTGTGATAAACACGCTTCTTCAAAGTAAAAAAACCTTCCTTAATGTCAATAAAACTAAGCAACTGATCTAATGCAGCATCCCACTCAGTGCCATGACTATACTGATGATTTAGACCACTACTCTTACCATATCGATCTATCTGTCTGATGCGATTCAAATCATCGTAATAACGTCCCTGACTATCAACATCAACCGCATCTGATACTTCAATAGGCTGACCCACTTTAGGTCCCCAAACACGCTTCACTCGACCCAAAGCATCATACTGTATCCGCGTATACACCTCACCACTGTCAGGGGAAAAACGCTTACTACCCAACAGGCGACCCCAACCATCATAATAACTTTCATCAATCCGATCTGCACTCGACGATACCTGTGTGCGTTTCACAAACTCACTACCATAAGCACAAGAACCTTCGCACCAATCGTTATCTAAGGTCAACCAATGTCCTTGCTCATCCCAACTCTTAATAACAACACCCCTGCTATCTAGTTTAACGGCTCGCTTGTGACCTGAGGCATCAATCACTTGCAATGGCACGCCAAACATGGCATCTCGATATTCAATCTCACGTTCGTGATCATAGACATTACGGACTTTAGCCCCATAACGTCCGTTGGCATCATAATCTATATCAATTTCAAATCGATCTGCGTAACTGATACCATCCCCATAACGGTTGTACCTCGTCAAATTACCATAGGTATCCCAATTATGATTCTCAACCAAATAATTAACTTCAATCTCTTGGTTATTATCATCCTTTGTCTTGTAATAACCCTTTAACACATGCAATCGATGATCCGCATCATATTCCATATAAACTCGGCTCCACTTCTCATCTTTCCCTGTCTCTTCCTGATCTGACTGATCCTTGATCTCATCATCGTCCATCCAACGTTCTACTTCCTTAACCAGACCAATTTGCCATGATAAGGGGATATTCTTATAATCATATGCCGTTATACTCTGATGTAATAACTCACTACCATCTCCTGTATAAATCTGCTGTTTGGTTGAGCCAGTGAACCAATATTCATGATTTGCATCGACATACCAATCAGTGGTCTCATAACGCTGACGACTTAATGCCACACCGTCATCTGCATGGTAGTTAACACCATCACTCTGTTTGAGTACAACAACATGACGATTACCTAAATCAATATCCGGTAATTCAACCCACAGATTATTAACCTCACTTAACAACACTTCCTCTTCGGTATTATATTCATTGACTAAACGTTCACTCTTGCTGTATTCAATTAAACCAGTAAATGGGTATTGTTGATGATATTGATTCGTTTGACGCATCAGATCCATATCCAAAGCACTGTTCGAACTTTCTACCGATATCTCCCTAAAACCTAAAAATCCACGTTCCTTATCTAATCGACCACCACGATAAAAATAACGCAACACTTGTTCGCTATCAGGCGCTACATCACCACGTACTTCACTGACAACACTCATGGCACTCATCACTGGCACATAACGATCAGTTGATAAATCAACTTCTTCTAATGCTCCCATAGCAGATTCATAAACACTGCTGTCTTTCAGCATGCTATAACTCACTTCAACAGCACCACCAAACCCTTGATCATGAACAATACTTTCAATCTTTATCGGTTTGTTGCGGTTATAAATAATCTGATCTGCCGGACCCAAACTCGTATCACTCCGGTTGACATATAAATCAATATAACCATCGCCATTAAAATCGCCATAAAAAGTCCGAGATTGATCTAATAAACTGTCTTCAATCACATCATGATCTAACTCAGTACCATAACCTTGTTCAACCAATCGGTACTGACCACGAACACCCGTACCATGATAGATCTTATCAATACCAGCCAAAACCTCCGCTTCACTGTCAACATCACACGACTGTAACGCTTGCATATCAACCAAACCATCATTATCAAAATCTAAAAACCGATAACGATTAATCTGATGCCACCACCGTTTCATCGGATAACCCGCATCAGGGTTTTGACCTGGGAAATAACCATTATGCGCATTCAAATACGCCGGCATCGTCTCATCTTCATGTAGCTCAAAACTACCATCGCCTTTCGACAAATAAAGCTTTTCCGGGTAATCAGGGAAAATAATCGTCTCATGAACAGCAGCAGCGCCTGTTAACCTGATAATATCTGTCAAGCCATCACCATTGAAATCACCCGTCTGATAACGCACCATATACTGAGGATCATGCGGTGCCACATCTAAACCGACTACCTCAACCATCTCAAATGAATCACCCGTTGAAAAATATAGACGATTCGGTTCATCAACATCGATTGGCCTGGCCGCATAAATATCTGCTAATCCATCGCCATTGAAATCACCGAGCAAAGTCATATTACCCCTGCCTGATACCGTTGGCTTGGTCCTTGGACGCCCTGCCGCTGCTTGATAGTGTTGCTGGAATATAGAAATCACTGGCGATAAAGGAGGGGCTAGGACTCCACCTGCGGTCATACCAACTCGCATCACCACATCAATTACCTTGCCCATCACATTGACTCTGGCATCGTAATAACCTTTTTCAATCAACACTGTCGCATCACCTGAAGCAGTTTGCACTTCACCATATGAACAATTACCAGCTTCCAATGCTTCTAGTCCTGTCTGACCCTCTTCCATATGGCCAACACCAGGCACAAAGTAACAAATCAGATCAGGTGAGAAATCAAGCGGTGTACCCAGATTAATATGGACATCCAAATAACCATCACCATTAAAATCAGCAAACGAGAAACGGTCATAATCATAAAGCGCCTGCTGATCATCACCACTGATTACACCACTATTAACACCATACAGAACCTCATAATCTGCATATTCAATCGGATTACCTTCCTCATCCAATCCATCTTTAGGAATATCAAACATAAAGATAATGTCTTGCTCATTCTTGAACACATCCCACTGATCTGCATCTTCTTCCGCCGCTCCTCCCCGAAGCAAATAAAGATCACTGTCACCATCACCATCAAAGTCTGCAAACTTCATCCGACCTGAATACGGATTACTATCATGAATAGTCATCGGGCGATGATCTAAATCGATACTCTTGATTTTTCTGTATTCATAACTTTGATTCTCTTCGTTAAATACGGTCAGATAGATCCAATCATGTTGATTGATCACTTGATAATTTTCATCGTATTTCTTATTAGCTAACTTAATGTATATATCACTGTCGCCATCACCATCAAAATCTCCACCCACCATCACTCTGCTTAACCGTGATGCCACCGAATCATTCCATTCCGCATAAAAATCCATCGAATGAATCCAATCTTGAGTATCTTCATCACTGTACGTCCTGCCATCAAAATCAGCATTACTCCAATTAAATCGCGTTTTATTACTACAATACGTTTCTTTATAGCATTGATAAATACTGATCAGTTGTGAAGCTCGTTTATCAGCTTCAGCCACCCCATCATAGTCCAAATGATAGCTATGAATGACTGCTGCTCCTTCTAGCATCCTGATCGACTCTAAACGCCACAGCTTTCTGATTTTGACACCTGATTGATACAATACCCTTTGGTCGGGACGGAGCTCATAGTCAAACTCAACTGAAGCATACGGATCATCCGTCTCACCGTGCCCTGTGTAATCGATACCAGATAACGTTAAGTCAGTCAAAACACCATTAATATAATCATTCTCTAAATAGCGATAACTCATCCAATTACCATGATGATCCTCAACTCGATCTCTACCCCATAGCCTAACAACCTCAACACCTTCTTTCTCAACAACAAGCCGTGAATTCTCACTCACTCCATAATAAACTCGGGTACCATTCGGATACCATACTTCAAATGACAATGGACCACTACCCAATGAACCCAACGACTTAACCTTGGTCATGTCATCATGTTCAAATCGATACCATGAACCATCAGCGCCATAACTACCTGATACCAACAACAATCGTCTACCATCCAAACAAAAACGATCTTGCTCACTAAAATCAATCCCTCTGATCTGACCATCCAAAACTTGAGTCTGACCACAACGATGGATCATAGATAAACCTCCTGCTAATTGCCAACCCAATCCCAATACATCATGACCTGCGTTACTGCCATAACTCAGACTTAAACCCGGCTCCATACCATTAGTACCTTTGGCGCCACCTAACAAAGGAATTGTGTAGATAAACTCACCTTGGATCACATCAAAACTACCCAAACGGCCTTCGATCGGCACTTCAGGCTCACCGACCTGAGCCTCTGGCTCAGCAATCAAAACCGGCTCATCTACTGGGTCTGGCACAGGATAACCACAGATCGCATCACACGACTTACTACACTGATTATCAAACAACGAACAAGAACAGCTTTCTCCGATGACCTCTTGACCAACCGGACAGTTATCATCTAATAAGTAGGGCACCCCTACACATAACGGATCCTCACAGGAAATAGGCACAGGATCTATCTCGACACATTCTGCTTCACAAATGAACTCGCAACAACCATAGTCCACACACGCACAAATGCCTGTCTTGACATGTTCATAACCTATTGGACAATAGGGAGGGTCATAGTTAATAACTGGATTTTCACAAATGCTATGAGCATGACCACAAATAACAAATAAAGACAAAACATAGAAAGCACGCATAATGAAATAATTTCCCAAAAAATAAGAGAGACCTTTGCATCATTCTGAATCATTAAGAAAATTTTAGACTTTTTATCTTGAATCACGTTTTAGGCAAAGGTCTCTAAAATTAATAAAACCTTATCCATGGTTTATTTAGTCGAACCTGAAAAATGCATAACTTATTGTTAAATATACAGAGTTACTTCAATCTTGCACATTTTTTCGACCAGAAAACAGCTACTACGATGCATTTTTCTGGTCGATGGTGTGGCACAGGGATGTGCCACCTTGAGCCATCAGGCTCAAGTAAGGTCAAAAAACAGCAGCAAAATCACACTTTTGCGCTTAAGTGTTTTTTTGACCGATGCTGGAAAAGGCCAGGAAGGACTTTTTCAGGACTGACTATTTAGATTAAAAACGCATCATGGATTATGAGGTACTTTTTGAACCATCGAAATTTTCCTAATTAAAAGTTCATAATAATTGCATTATTTCTTGGGACCTCTGCAAAAATGATCAATGTAACATTAACTCTTTCATCTTCCCTGATTTGACTTTAATGTATAAAAATGGTCTTTTTGATTCGTTTATCTGTGGTTGTTATTGAATTAAGGATGGATTTTCCCTAATTCAGATGCAGCTATCCTGTAGCTTCGAGTTCTTTTCAGATAGCAAAAAAGCAATTACCAGCCAATGAGTATAATCATTTTGCTTAGCACACTAACCGACTCTTTTTAAATATACCAATAGCAAGGAAACTGCAGCAGGGGTCATGCCCTGAATGCGGCTGGCCTGGCCGATAGTCCCCGGTTTGATGTGGTTGAGTTTTTCGGTCAGTTCACCACTCAAACCTTTGATTTGACGATAGTCCAAGTCAGCTGGCAAAGGTTTGTTTTCATGGGCCTTCGCCTTATCGATTTCCTGTTGCTGACGTTCCAAGTAACCGGCGTACATGGTTTGGATTTCAACTTGCTCTAAAACTTTTTCGGCTTGTGATGGCAGTGAAATTTCATCTAGCTCTATGAGCATGCTGATGTTGACTTCAGGACGACGGAGCAAGTCGTAAGCGCTGGTCTCTTTGCTCAACTCAATCCCAGTTTGAGTCATGAATTTCTTTCCTAAAGCATTGTTGGGGCCCAGCCACAATCCTTTAAGATGTTCAAGGGAACCTTCTACATGTTGTTTTTTTTCAGTGAAAGCAATCCATCTTTCATCACTGATCAAACCGAGATCTCGACCTCTTTCAGTTAATCGAAAATCGGCATTGTCTTCTCGCAGCATCAGCCGATATTCTGCACGGGAAGTAAACATTCGATAGGGTTCATTGGTACCCTGAGTGATCAGATCATCGACCAAAACACCCATATAAGCTTCATTTCTCGCTGGTGTCCAGGCTGGCTTTCCTGCTACTTTCAAGGCAGCATTCATCCCAGCAATCAGACCCTGAGCGCCTGCTTCTTCATAGCCAGTGGTACCATTGATTTGACCAGCAAAATACAAACCCTCAACATATTTGGTTTCAAGGCTCGCTTGTAAACCACGCGGATCGAAAAAGTCATATTCAATGGCATAGCCTGGTCTGGTGATGTGAGCATTTTCAAACCCTTTAATCGAACGAACCAAGTCAATTTGTACATCGAATGGTAAAGACGTCGATATCCCATTAGGATAGAGTTCATGCGTATTCAAGCCCTCAGGCTCGACAAAAATCTGATGAGAATCTTTATCAGCAAAACGCATGATTTTATCCTCAATTGACGGACAATAACGAGGTCCCCTACCTTCAATTTCACCTGAATACATGGGTGAACGATCCAATCCATTGCGGATCAACTCATGGGTATCTAGGTTGGTATGGGTGATGTAACAACTGACCTGCTCTGGATGTTGATTGACATCACCCATGTATGAAAACACTGGCCTGGGTGAATCACCAGGCTGCTCTTCCATCAAAGAAAAATCAACAGTTTTACCATCGATTCTTGGTGGTGTACCGGTTTTAAGTCGATCAACTTCAAAAGGCAAAGCACGTAATTTTTCTGCCAATACAGTAGCTGGTGGATCACCCGCACGACCACCCGCATAGTTGTTCAAACCAATGTGAATTTTGCCTGCCAAAAAGGTACCAACAGTTAATACCACTGTTTTTGCCAAATAGATCAGTCCCATTTGAGTCACAGCACCTTTCACTTGATCATTTTCAATAATAAGGTCCTCAACACCTTGTTGAAAGATATACAGATTTGCTTGATTTTCAACAGTGGTGCGGATGAATTGCCGATATAAAGCACGGTCACATTGCGCCCGAGTAGCCCGAACTGCCGCCCCCTTGCGAGAATTCAAGGTACGCCATTGGATACCCGCATGGTCTGTGGCTTGTGCCATAATGCCACCCAACGCATCTATTTCTTTAACCAAATGACCTTTACCAATGCCTCCTATGGCTGGATTACAGCTCATCTGACCAATGGTTTCAATATTGTGCGTCAACAGTAAGGTTTTTGCACCCATTCGAGCCGAAGCAAGAGCAGCTTCAGTACCCGCATGACCACCACCCACTACAATCACATCAAAAATCTGGTCGTATTTCATCACATTCACAAATTAAAAAATCAACAGTTCTGTTGGCATTGAAATGACGGTATTATAACGCAAACGCGCTGTTCATCGATTGTGTTTGCTCTAGAGAGACCTCTGCATAAGTCGTGAATCAAGATAAAAAATCTAAAATCCCCAATTTTTGCGTCAGCAAACTTTAAGATTTTATCTCTTTTTTTCAATAATTCAGACTTATGCAGAGGTCTCCTAGAGTCATTGACATATGTTACCTAAAAGACAAATTTAAAGGTAACCGATGCATTTCTTCCCGGTTGTGTCAATCGATCCAAACCCGGAGCATCAGCTGCTTGCACCAATACATCATTCCATTGCCAGTATTTTTTATCGGTGATGTTATAAACACCCCAAGAAACTGACATGTCTTTTGTCAAATGGTATTGACCGACCCAGTCAAGAACAGTAAATCCGGGTGTTTGGAATGAGCTCACAGCAGGCTCTGCTGGATCTGCTGGCTGAATCGCAGAAGCATCTATCTCAGTTTTTCTTCTGTGCGCTGTAGCCAGCAACTCACTACTCCAGCGACCTGATGAAGAGGCATATCCAATACCAACAGACAGTGAATCTGGTTGCACCGAATTAATGTCTAAATCGGTGGTTTTGTCTTGACCTTCTGAGTTGGCATAAGCGTATTGCATATACATGCCCTCCAATAAGCCGCTCATATTCCAGTATCCCCGAAATTCAAAACCACTGATTTCGGCTTGAGCTAAGTTACGAGCTTGAAACTCCAATAAACCAGTGACTGGATTAAAACCCTTGAACGCTAAGGACTCAATGAAATCATCATAGTTGTTATCATAATAAGAAACTTCGAATTGGTGGCTTTCGCCAACATATCGAAAACCCAGCTCAATAGATTGTGATGACTCAGGGTTGAGGTCTGGGTTAGGTAAAGTAGTGTAACCACCAGCAAAGTTCGTGAAACCCGTATTGACCGCGTCTATTGGAGGTGCCTTAAAACCCTCAGCATATTGACCAAATAACGACCAGTGATCATTGATCTGCCACAATAGACCCAACTTGGCGCTCACCTCAGATTCGTCATAACCCTCAGGTATTGGCGAACCCGTATTTCCTGAAAGATAAACATCATCGGCAGTCGGGGTCAACTTGAAATTATCGTAGCGAAAGCCTGGTGTAATGAATAACTGCTGATCAAAGAAAGCCATTTCATTCTGCCAGTAAATACCATAGCTTTTGTATTCAGAATTAGGGAAGTCACGTGTAGGGAAATCACTGGCCTCTGGCACTTGCTCCGCTGTAGCAATAACGAATGTTTGGCCAGTCCTCAAAGTTTTAACATCTGAAATATCGTAATCAAAACCATAAACCCATTGCTGTGGGATCTTTGTACCGATGTCTTTAACTACATTTAATTTGAAACCATGATTATCTTGTTTATAGATGGAGTCTCTGAACCTAGTTTCTGCAACTTGTGTCGGTGATAACCGTGACTCATGAGTACGTTGGTCACTTTCAGAGTCTTGTCCATAAATACTTAACGACAGCTCATCTGCAAGCCATAAATCTCCTGAATATATATAGTTGAAACCAAATCGATCTCGTTTTTTCTCATCTTCTGCTGTCACTGCTTGCTTAAGTGTGCCAAAAACCACCGTGCCTGCTTGACTCAGCACATTGGTGTCAATATGAGCCTGATATTTTTCCAAAGTTAATTTTATGATGTTGTTATCATTGGGAGCCATCACCCATTTAGCCAATATGTTTGTATCCCTTTGATTCATCGGATTGGCCGCTTTTCTGTCTGGCCCCGATTCCTCTCCACCAAAATAAGTCTCGGTTTCATGACCATCCCGATAAGTCGCCAGAATCATACCTTGATGTTTTTCATTGCCAGCTGCATAGGTGAAATGGCCATCAAAGGACTGGTCAACGGTGTCATATCCCAACTTTAAAATCGATTGATACTGGTGATCACCCCGAAGGTAATCAGCAGGATCCTTGCTGAGAAACGTCACCATTCCACCAATGGCATTGGAACCATATAAACTGGATGATGGCCCACGCACAATTTCAACTGCCTTCAAAGAATCAATATCAACAAAGTTTCTTCTGGAAGATAAATTAGGTCCAAAGGAAAATTCATCAGCAATCGGTATACCATCAATCATTGTCAATATGCGATCTCCACCAATGCCTCTGATATTGAAACCACTCAAACCATAGCGACCAGAACCAGGCACCATGACACCTGGCTCATAACGAATCAAATCCTTGATATTTCTGTGGTTATATTGCTCCATTTCATCGTCAGTGATCACTGTGGTTTTACTCGTCACTTGAGCCAATTCTTTTTCTGTTTTGTTTGCGGTCACAGTCACTTTCGTCAAATCGATGGCTTCCTCTTCTCCATGAACGGTATTGACAATTGCTACTGAAATGAACAAAGACAGTATTGTTTTTTTCATTTGATTTTCACTCTATATATTGACATTGGAGCGCACTATAATTTAAATTACACGCAATTGCAAATCATTCTCATTAATATAATCATGAAAAATTACATTCTCATCTTTTTACTTATACTTACTTTTCCTTGTCTCGCCAACGAAGAAATCAAATGTGACCAAATAGATTATTATGCTTTTAGTTGGCCACTGATAGACCGCTGTGATAACAAACCTAGAGGTGGCAGCTCACAAGGAGTTGATGTCAAGAATGACCCAGCTCCACACTCTGGCTGGTTAGCATTAAATAAAGATGGCTTAAATAAAAAAGAAAAGGATAGATTGGCCATCTTGGCTATGGCTGGACCTTATCGGGTTGACTTCAACTTTATTGAAACCGTCGGTTTTTCTGAACATTTCCAAAGAGACAGGCCATACCACTCATGGGGGACTGAATATATTTATGTGTTGAGTGATCAAGAAAACTTCATCAGCTTGCAACACATCATGGTCATGTACTTCAAAACAGCAGAAGGTGTCTCTGAACCTATGGTAATGAAACATTGGCGTCAAGACTGGACTTATGAAGACTCATCGCTACTTACCTATGATCATCATAACCAATGGTATAACACTGAAACATCAAAAGAACAGCGACAAGGTCGTTGGTCACAAGCCGTGTTTCAAGTTGATGACTCTCCCCGCTATGAAGCCATGGGCGAGTGGCAACATTTCCCATCATACTCAACCTGGATCAGTGACAAAACCAACAGACCTTTGCCTCGCAGAGAATACAGTGTCAGAGATGACTACCAAGTATTATCAGGATATAACCGACATACGATTAATCGTTTTGGCTGGGTACAGGAAGAGGAAAACTGGAAGCAACAAATCAATTCTGATGGTGAACTAACCGGTACAGTGGCTAAAGAGGAAGGTATTGGTCGTTATCAACGCATCATAGGTACCGACTTTTCACCGGGTGATCAGTATATGAAAAGAACGGGCTTATTCTGGACAGATGTTAGAAATATTTGGAAACAGATCATCAGTAAAAATAAGCACATCAAACTATTAAAAAAAGTCGATGGACAACCCCTATTTATGCCGATGTTCGCTTATGCTTCAAAACTTGATGGTGGGGAAGATTATGATCCCAAAGACGCTCGTCGCTTTATATCCGAAACCATCAATAAATACATCAAATAAAAATATGAAAGCCATTATCTTTACCGCTCTGTTATCGATCATTGCCACTCCTATTGAAGCCAAACGGATTGTTTCTGCAGGTGGCAGTGTTACTGAGATTTTATACGCTTTAGACCTGGGTTCTGAGATTGTAGCAGTAGATAGCAGCAGTTATTACCCAGCTGAGGCAACTCAAAAACCTCACGTTGGTTATTTTCGTACCCTTTCTGCTGAAGGAGTATTAGCGATGCAACCAGATCTACTTGTCGTTGGAAATGGAGGTGGACCCAAAGAAGCTTTAGACCAAATTGCTCAACAAGGTGTTATTGTTAAAGTTTTCAAGCAAGAAAAATACAATCTATCAGCATGGAAAGCCTATCTGAGAGACATTGGATCATATTTCAACCGTGATCGAGAAGCTGAAGCCATCATCAACCGTGTTGAACACCAAATGAAAACCATTGGAACAACTCAACAACGACGTAACGCGCTCTTTTTATTAAACATAGGAGACCGGGGGCCTGTTGCTGCAGGCCAAAATACCGTCCCAGACATGTTGTTTGCACTGGCCAACATCAACAACCAAGCAACAACCTTCGAAGGATATAAGCCCTTGAGTACAGAAGCCTTAGTTTCATTCCGACCTGACTTAATCGTCATGCCTTCACATACAGTTGAACAAATGGGAGGACAAGAGGCTGTCTGTCAAAATATCATATTGAAATTAGCGACTGTTGAACAGGGCTGTCAGTTATTGGTCATCGATGCTTTGTTAGTTTTAGGGTATGGTACTCGCATTGATGAGGCTGTTTTGAAACTGGCTAAAGATGACCGCTGACATCCTGAAATTGCCTATCAACATGTTTTATAAAGGCATCATATCAGTCTTGACATTGCCGCTTTTTATGATGATATGCCTCTGGTGTGCATTGTCTTATGGTGCGGTGTTGAATGACTTGTCTTTACCTTGGGAATTGATAAAGAAAAGTCTTTGGGGTTCAGAATCAACTGCTCAACACCTATTGAGTATAGTGATGCAAATCAGGTTACCTCGTGCTCTTCTTGCTATTTTGGTAGGTTGTGCTCTGGCAGTCAGTGGCGCCTCTTTGCAAGGATTGAGCAGAAATCCTTTGGCTGACCCAGGTCTGCTGGGTATTTCATCTGGTGCAGCAGCGGCGGCAGTATCTGGTATCGTCTATTTCAAACAAGTAGCTGTTGCCAATTGGCTTCAAGGGTATGTATTACCTGTACTGGCATTTTTAGGCGCCTTAGCGACTGCATTGATCATTAATCGAATGGCTATGATCAACGGCCGAATTCAGATTATCACATTGTTACTTTCCGGGATTGCGCTCAACGCCTTATTTGCTGCTGTCATTGGTTTAATGAGCTACTTGGCTGACGACCAATCACTGAGACTGATCACCTATTGGTTGATGGGATCTTTGGCGGCAGCCACATGGAGTAACCTGTCATATGTAGCTCCTTTAATATTGCTTGCGCTTTGGGGCATCCTGAGAAAAAGAAAAGAATTGAATTTAATGTTATTGGGCGAGGCCAATGCAAAATACATGGGTGTCCCCATAGAAAAAGTCAAAACACAACTGTTGTGGTTAAACGCTTTAGCGGTTGGTGTAGCCGTTTCAGTCAGTGGCATCATTGGCTTTATTGGCCTTGTGGTTCCTCATTTGTTGCGTTTAACGACTGGTAGTGACTATAGAAAACTATTGTTTAACTCAATGTGGCTCGGTGGCAGCTGTATGCTGTTAGCAGATACCATATCAAGAACCATCGCAGCACCAGCAGAAGTTCCCATTGGCGTGATTAC
>JAUIGR010000025.1 GCA_030430025.1 Gammaproteobacteria bacterium | reverse complement strand
ATCATATTTATCGGCAAGATCGCAAATTGCTGACAAATTGGCTAAATAACCATCCATGGAGAAAACACCATCGGTCGCGATTAGTTTATATCTTGCATTAGCTTCATTAGCAGCGATTAATTGCGCTTCAAGATCTGCCATATCGTTATTTGCGTAACGGAAACGCTTTGCTTTTGATAATCTGACACCATCGATAATTGAAGCGTGATTAAGCGAATCAGAAATAATCGCATCTTCATCAGTTAGTATGGTTTCAAATAATCCACCGTTTGCATCAAAGCAAGATGAATAAAGAATGGTATCTTCCATTCCAAGAAACTCGCTAATTCTTTGATATCTATATCGATGATATCTTTTAATTCGGTATCATCTGAAGACTCTGATTCAGATGATGACAAATACCAGTCAGCTGCCTGCCTGAATGCTTGCATTGAATGATCCTGATAAGCCAATGCTGATGCCATCGCTTCAGTCTCTCCATATTTAGCCAATATCCGCAGTTCATCCCAAGGATTATGATTGACCAGTAGATTGTCAGGCAAAACACCTTTTGCTTCTGTGAAACAAGTAGACATATCAAGAGGAATTTCAAAGACTGGGAAAGAGGTTATTTCTAAAGACTGATGATCCAGGAAAGTATCGCAAAAGGACAATAATTCAACAATCACAGAAGAAGGTTCAACCGTTTCATTTTTCTTCAAGTCTTCACCCACATAAGACAACCATAACTTATCACGACTACACATCAAAGTTTCTAAAAACAAGTATTGTTTGTTCTCAATACCATTAATATCCCCTATTCGTCTGGATCGAGCCGTTAAGTCAAGGGTTTCATGACGCAATTGGCCAGGAAATGTATGGCCATCCAATCCTAAAACATAAGTCGCCTTGAAAGGGATGGGGCGCATAGACTGTAATGCTGCACAAACAACACCAGCAGTTGCATAGTACCCCCCACTCGCTGACAACCCCTGGAGTTCTGCTTCGATGAACTGATACATGTCATCGAAACTTAAACGCAAACCAGATACCTGTTGTGTTAATCTCTGTAACGATTGCATCAGCGACATTTGGACATGCAACTCATTGGGTAAGTCATCTGGTACTGATAACAGATGCTCAAAAACCGATGACAACATCATCACCCAATCAATAACTGATTGATTGTGTTGCCATTGCAACTGTTGTTGATGCAGATAATTCAGCAATACGCTGAGCTTACCTATAGACTCAGCATCTAAACCACTGTGATCTTCTTCATCATTAGCTAAAAAACGGTGTAATCTTTGTAAACCTTGTTTCCAAGTAAACAAATGTCCCCAAGTTTGTCCTTCATATAACTGGTCGAAACCTGCAAAGATGCCTAATTGATCAACAGCTTGTAACCACTGATCCCATTCAAGTTCACTGATTCCTAAACCAAACATAACACAAGGATTACGTAACCATTCAAAAAACTCACCGCGTTTAAATCCACCTGTTATTAGCGCCATCAAACCAATAACTGCTCGGCTGTAATGACTTTCCGTGTTCACTGAAACATCTATAAGAGTAAATGGCAGGTCAGCACCAGTTTGTCGGTTCAATTCTGAAAACACTTGTTCTATAACAAAACGGTATCGTGTTATATCGGTGACTAAGACAGCGATATCAGCCGGTTGCCATTTGGCATTCTGTCCAAGCTGAAATAAAATGTCATGGTAAACTGCTTCCACCTCTCGTTCTATAGATGGCGCCTTAATCACTTGTAAACTATCAAGTTGTTGTTGTTCGGTGATTTCTTGATCACCTGATGCTCGGAATAAAATAGCATCCTGGATCAAATGCAACATATGGTCAGATCTCTCTTGTTCAGAATCCAACCACTCATCAGAAAAAGCAACATCAAAATGAATGGCATCATCTTCTAAATCACTGTACAACTTTAAAACTTCTCGACCCGGCTTACCCCAAGATTTCAGCAAAGGGTTTTCAACCAATTCATCATCCATTTCAAGAAAAACCTCGGACTGCATATCATCAGCCGCGATAGCTTGGCCATCCATATCAGTGACTTTTAGTTGCTGATTGGTAAGACGTTTACGCCAAATATCTTCACCCAACGTACTGACATCCTGCCAGTACTCAGCACAAACATTCAAACTATATATATGGATTTGATATATTTTTGACAAATCCAACAACACTTGACGATGAAGTTGAGACAGTCGATTCGGTGTAAATAAATGTACGCTGGCAGTCTGTTGTGAAGAAGACGCTTGCCACCCATTCCACAGCTGAAAAAGCGTTTTTTGCTGCCCACAGTTTTGACACAACCACATATACAAGTCGGCCTGCATATTCTCAAGCGTAATCAAACGCGTATCCCGACTGTACTTAAACACCCGTTTGTCTTTAAGCCAAGCGAGTATCATTTCAGGTCGTTTCAGCTCATAATCCAATAAAAGCAAAGCCAATCGTTGACTTAATTGCCATCGCTTCTTGCTCAGTAATGCAGCAGTATCGTCAACTGATAAATAGCGTTTTATATGACAATATAATTCATCATCCAACAAATCGATATCATATAACCTTTGCCATATCCTCAAAGCCAAATCAGTCTGATTTAATTGGGTTATTTGCTGTTCACTCTGATAACAACTACTCAGTAACTGAAACAAACCTGTTTCTAGAAATGGGAATTCAATGTTGGCACAAATACCGTCTTTACGAGCAAAACTCGTTTGCAAATATTGCTGCATATTTCCATTAGGTACAATAACTTCCTGCGACTTTAATAACGAAGAAAAGTCAGTTCTTTCTGACTTCAGGTGACGATGCAATTGCGTCGCTAAATGCTCAACCGAATGACTGAAATACAATTTGATGTCTGGCATCCTAACCTGTGAATTCAATTCAAAGTGATACTATGATGCCATATAAAATAGAAAAACAAAGATAAACTAATAATTTATGGCTTTAATAATACGATCTTTTCCCGTTCTTTTGGCTTTAAAAACTGCAGAATTGAGTTGATCAAGCCATCCATCTGCAGATTCTTCTGCATCTTTCTTAGCTACACCCATAGAGAGAGAAACTCCGTTTTCTATATATAAATACGATTGATTGAACGCAGCCCTAATTCGCACAGCAGTTTGGTAAGCATGATCAAAATCTTGATGCAAGCAAATTAAAACAAATTTGGCTCCACCTAAACGAAATAATAGATCATCGTCCGCCACTTGGTTGTCGATAATCTCTACCGTATCATTTAGAATTTTATCGCCTTTCTGATAACCCAGTAAGTCATTCACTTTTTTAAAATTATCAACATCAATCATAACAGCTGATGCAGATAAATGATCTGACTTGATCATATCAACTGTCTCATGTAAAGCACGTCGATTACCGACTCCTGTTAACATATCTTCTGTTGCCATAGAACGCAATTTTTCATTGATTTCAGCCCACTGTACTGAAAAAAGGTACGAAAAATACACGGTAACTAAGAATGTCATCAAAGTAGTGAAGTAAGTGAGCGCAGGCAAATCACTGAAGAAAAAAGTAAAAGCCAAGAAAAAAGAAGCCGAAAAAGCAACAGCAGACTTAGGTGGAATCAGATAATAAATCAAAATTACCGAAGGATAAACCCAAAAAACCTGAGTACTGCCTTTAATACCTATTGAAACAACCGTCCCCAATAGAGTAACTGTTGCCATAGCATAACTAGCAAAACGTGTTTGTCGAGTTTTATAAACATAATATCCAACATACAACGCAAATATTACAGCTATACTATCAACAAGACCAATCAACCAATCTCGATTGATAAATCGCATAATAGCGAATATACCAACACACAAACCGTAAGAAACAGAAATGGCAATAACAAGTTTTTCTTTGGCGCTTCTTTTAGTATGTATCAATTGACCTCCAATGAACCCCACCACCAATTACTCGTATTAGTATAACAAATTTCTGCTGTTGAACCTTAATCCAATTAGTATATTTTGATTTTTCTCAAGTAGTTCTCCTGTGGTATCAAGACTATATAACTTCTCATGATTGAAACCTTTTGTGGTTAAAATATTTTTTTGAGTCAATGATTTAGTCTGTTCATAGCAAGATCTTAAAACATCTCGACAAACAATACTGGTTATACACATGCCTCTTAAAATTAAAAAACATCAAGAAAATGACCTTCTTTATTGTTAATTATCGATGGTATGAATGATTAGTTAACATGTTAAGGAGGTGATGGCATGAAAAAAATACTTTGTTTGGTTTCATTTTTATATCTTGGTTTTTGTTGGGCGCAAGTAGATTATGAATTTGAGCCGATTGCTATGAATTATCAAGAAATTTTTGGTTTGCCTGACAGGGTGTTACTCTTTGATGGGGATGAAGGTTTCTATGATGATGAAGATGCTGAAATACCTTTGCCATTTTTATTTCCATTTTACGGAAAAGAGTACAATAGCCTAAGGGTCAGTACCAATGGTTATTTGGTTTTTCCTGAGGGTGAGTCAGGAGTCAGTGTTTTCAATGACCCTTTGCCCGATTCTGGGGGGCCAAATGGTATCATTGCTGTTTTTTGGGATGATTTGCTGGTGACTCCAGAGCAAGGAAGCCCGGACCAGATTTCATATGTTGTTCAGGGAGAGGCTCCCAATCGGGTGTTGATTGTTGATTACACTTCGGTGTCATTTTGGGAGGTTGATTCTGGTTATCTATGGGCTCAGGCGAAATTGTATGAAGGGACTGGGGTGATAGAACTTCACTATGGAGCTGCCGAAACAGGAGCAGGTGTTACAGCGACTATCGGTTTAGAGCATCCTTGTGGCTGTTTGGCTGTTAGGGGTCCTAACTACCGTAAAGATAATGATGTTGTGCCAGATGAGGCGTATCGCTATACACCAGTAGCTAAATATTACACACGCAGTGAAGTGAATCAAGCTTATCAAAACATGCAAGGCTTACCTGACAGGGAAATGCTTTTTGATGGATTGGTTGATTCCTATGATGATCAGGAAACCGAAATACTGTTACCCTTTCCGTTTGAGTTTTACGGAGAAGAGTATAACAGCCTAAGAGTTAGTTCCAATGGTTATTTGGTCTTTCCTGAGGGTGAGCCTGGAGATCTCCTTGCCAATGATACTTTGCCAGATCCAGTAGGAAGTCCTGATGGCATTATTGCAGTCTTTTGGGATGATTTAATAGTTGCTCAAAATGATGGCTTCACTGATCAGATTTCATATGTTGTTCAAGGTCAAGAGCCTAACCGAGTGCTGATTGTTGACTACCAGTCAGTCAGAATACTCGGTAGTGATGATGATAATATCTGGGCTCAAGCCAAATTGTATGAAGGCAGTGATGTTATCGAACTGCACTATGCTTCCAGTTCAACAGATGATGGCGAAACAAATGCCACCATCGGCCTGGAACATCCTTGTGGATGTATTGCTGAACCGGGACCTAACTATAATAACGATAACGATACTGTGCCAAATATAGGGTATCGCTATGTTCCTTATGATGATTTGATCTTTGAGGATGGGTTTGATTTGTGATTTACTTAGTGTGAAGCATGTTTAAAGTGGATAAACGATTGACCTTGAAAGTTGATTTCAGGGTCAATCTATAGACACTTTCTCAATGTGATGCAAATTATTATTTATAATCTTCATAAGACTTTTCTTCGATTAACTCAGATCCTGTATGCAAATTAATATCTTTTTTGAGCTGAGCCCTTTTATCATTCTCACAATATACACTTCGCGCCAAAGTTATGAACACTTCATCAAACTCTTTGTTTTTTTCTTTAACCCGAATGTCATCTTCAATGTGCCAAAGTGACACATTAACCGTTTTGAGTTCGGCTCTAAGTGAAACCATAGACTCATCATTGAAGCCAAGCTGAAACCATAACTCACTCAGCAATTTCAATTCATGATTAATGTTCTTGAGTTTTTCCGGATTTTTTATTTTTTCTGATTTTATTTCCAGAATGGTGATTTTATCCAATAACTCACCAACAGAAATGGGCGTATTCACTAAACTCATATTCATTCTCCAACATCGTCAGTATCGAATTGTCCAGTTAATCGTTTTTTAAAATGAGACCAAGAAATACCTAACCCCATAACAAAACCAATAACCATTATTGTTACCCAAGACATTACACCAGCATTACGCCAATCAAGCCAACCTTGATCGACAAATAGCCAAACCAAAGTAGCACAAAAAGCAAATACCAATAACACACCGACTGCACCTAATGAACGGAAAGTCGCGGTTACATATACCACATAACATCCTAACAAGCCTAATCCGGTCAAAATTTTTAAAGGGATTTGCTCACTTGATAAAGGCCAAATCCAGTGACCGTATGAAAACCCACTGGGATTGAATGTGATAAATACTAATAACAATGCACCCGCCCATCGCAACGCAAAACCAGATAATCTCATTTATAACACCAATTCCAATTGTTCCATTGTCAGATTATAATCAATGTGTGTGAATTTGTAAGTAGGACTCATTGAATTACCAGCGCAAAAAAAGATCCACCTCTTGGTTAATGACTGCAGTACTGATCGTTTTAGTTTTTATCACAGTACTTTTTTTGCAGTCACGTTTAACGACGAACCCCATACCTTGGCAAAAAATCAAAGAAACTGGTGTGCTAACCTATGGGACACGTACATCACTATTATCATATTACATAAATGATGGAAAACCACTAGGCGTTGAATATCACTTATTAGCGGCTTTTTGCCAATCACAAAATATTGATCTGAATGTCGTTACATTCGATAACAACAGTGATTTATTCAGTGCTTTAATGAACCAAAACATTGACATTGCAGGTGGTCATTTAAGTATTACTACATCCCGTAAAAAAAATCACTTATTCACCATACCTTTTATGCAATCGGAAATTCAATTAATTACTCATTTTAACTTGCGAAACATTCAAGACATGAATGAATTACAACAAGCCATGGGTATCATCACCTATCCAAGCAGTAACGAAGAATTCATCAAATCTCAAAAACAGTGGCAATTAGACAACCTTTCGTTTTCAGGTGACTTATCTCTATTCGACCTAATCAAAATGATTAGCTTACAAGAAATTGATTATACTTTAGCTGACTCAAACCTCGTCGAGATATATAAACATTTTCTTCCTGGTATATACCAACCATTAAATCTGACAGATGCTAAAGACATTGCATTCATGTTACATACCGAAAGTACCACACTCAAAACTCATCTTGACTCTTTTTTGAAACAACCTCTTCGAGAGCAATTAGTAAAAAAAGCACAACAAGAAGTGATCGCACTATTACCTAAAATAGATACCAGCAACACAGTTACATTCCTTGATTTTTTATACAAAAGATGGCCAAAAATTGTCAACCTGGTGCAAAAAGTAGCCAAAGAGACCAACATGGATTATTTATTACTCGGTGCAATCAGTTATCAGGAGTCGCATTGGAATCCAGATGCCGTATCGCCAACTGGCGTCAAAGGTTTAATGATGCTAACTCAACATACAGCCAATGAAGTCGGTATTACCAATCGAACTGATCCAGAACAAAGTTTAAGAGGTGGGGCTGTTTATTATAAAAAAATGTACAGAAAAATTCCTAGCCGCATTCAAGAACCTGACCGTACACACTTCGCATTAGCAGCTTACAATATAGGATATGGTCATCTAGAAGATGCCAGAATTTTGACACAAAAAAACGGTAAGAATCCTGATTCTTGGAATGATGTAGCTACATTTTTACCTCAGATGAACTCTCATGCCATAGCTAAAAACCTGAAACATGGCCCAACTGACGGGAAAACCGCAATTACTTATGTCAACAATATCATGACCTATCATCAATTACTGAAATGGAAATCACAAAAAGGGGGCTGGTAATCTTAAGGCTACCTGTATTAATGAGGTGCCCTTAATTTTAATTTCATTACATGAAATTAGGGATCATACTTAACTCGCCTACCCAAATGATGCAATGTCATCACCACATGCTATATAATCACCCGAGGAAACTTTGGTAAAAAGTATTAATGAAAGCTATTCTTGGTCACACCACACACCCAGGTATCAAAAGGGATCATAATGAAGATACCTATGGCATAGACAATAACAATCATATCTACCTGGTCGCTGATGGTATGGGGGGACACGATCATGGTGAAATTGCCAGCGCCTTAGCTAGAGACAACATCCTCAATCAGATAGCAAAAGGAGCCGATCTAGAACAAGCGATTATCGAGGCTAACAGGGAAATCATCAATGCGTCTTTAGAAAAACCGAGTGATTTACCAATGGGCACGACTATAGCCATGTTGAGCTTAAGTAACAATCAATACCAATGCGCATGGGTGGGTGACTCCCGAGTCTACCTTCTCAGTGAAGACACGCTCACACCTATCAGTTCAGATCATTCTTACGTACAGGAATTAGTTGACCAAAAACTGATAACCACAGAACAAGCTCGCAATCACCCACATAGAAATGTTGTTACTCAAGCTTTGGGGGTCACTGACAATAGTGAAATTAATATTTCACATCGTACTGGAAAATATAAGGTTGGAGATAAATTTCTTTTATGCAGTGATGGTCTCACTGAAGAAGTCAATGACAGACTCATCTGTGAAATTTTAAAACAAGACAATCACCCCAAAGAAATAGCAGACCAATTATTAATCAAAGCATTAGAAAATGGTGGCTCTGACAACATTACGGTATTGGTCATATCACTTCAAACTGATTAACAATTTATTTTGACTTAAGTGCGCCCTGCATATGACGGTTTGTCACCTTGCAGAAGAAATAACTCATAACAGAGGTGCCATTAACAATCAACATTAATCTGACCATCAAGGATAGCCAGTTCAGGTAAAATGATGGCATGGATAACTTTCTTATTTTTTCATTATCGTTGACGCTAACAGTCTGTATTGCTCTTTGGAATAAACAGCGTAAATTGAAAAAAATGCTCGCCCGGCTAAAAACACGTTCCCGTAAAAAAGAGCAAACCCTGCAAATTGAGAAAAAGCAAGTTGAGTCACTGAGTAATGCGAAATCACGCTATCTATCTAGACTGTCTCATGAATTACGAACGCCATTGAACATCATCATGGGCTACACACAACTACTAGAAAAACAAGAAACTACCCACTGTAATCATAAACTCTCATTAATGAGACAAAACTGTGAGCATATCAATCATTTGATAGAAGGCCTACTAGAATATTCAGCAATGGAAGCAGGTAAATTAAAAATTCACCAAAACACCTTTAACTTACATGAATTACTTAAACAACTCATTAATATGTTTGAACAGACTGCTCGTAACAAAAATTTGAGTCTCGATTATCAATTGAGTAAAAACACACCAATATGGGTTAAAAGCGATCAACAAAAACTCAAACAAATTCTGATCAACTTACTATCCAATGCCATCAAATTTACTGAACGCGGCTCCATTAATCTATCTGTCAGTTATCGCTCACAAGTGGTTACATTTTCTATTACAGATACAGGAAAAGGAATCAAAACTGACGACTTACACTTGGTATTCGAACCTTTTGAAAGACTGTCATATAATGAGCAAGAAACCATAGGCTCTGGTCTCGGTCTACCTATTGCAAAATCATTAGCCACCCTAATAGGTGGAGAGCTAACAGTCCAAAGTGAATGGCAAAATGGCAGTCAATTCACATTAAAATTGATGCTTACAGAACAACAGGAACCAACCATTCAAAAGACTCATAATACAAGTACTAACTATGCCTTAAAGGTATTGATAGTTGATGACATAATGGAACAAGGTGCCTTAATGGAAGCCCTGCTGATGGAATTAAATCATAAACCCAAATACCTATCCAATGCTGATGATGCCCTAACCTGGTTAGAATCACATGACATAGACGTATGCATATTGGATATTAACATGCCAAAAGTTGACGGTTGGCAATTAGCAAACCTAATACGTAAAAAAGACCACAAAACGCCTATCATCATGTTATCTGGAGATGCTCGTGATCACAATAAAAGTAACCACAACTGCCATCAGGCTTATTTAAACAAACCGGTTCTAATTAATGAGTTAAAGCACTGTTTAGCACAGCTAAATGTTGATAAAAACAAACAACACATCACGCTCACTGATAGTCAAAAAAACACAATCCATCGTTTAGTTGAAATTGGCCACATCAATGGCATACAAAACAAATTAAAAGAATGGTACGATGGAAAGCAGATCAATCAAAAAAGTCATGATACTTTGATACAAGCCACCAACAATCATCAACTCCAGTATATAAAAGATTTACTTAACCATGTCAGTCATCAATGAACCTATCTTGTTACTGGTTGATGATGATCCAGAAAACTTAAACATTCTCAATCAAACACTCGCTGGCCATGGTTTCAAAATACTGATAGCGAACCAGGGAAAACAAGCCATTCACATCATCAATCAAATCACACCAGATTTGATGCTATTAGATGCCATCATGCCAGATTTCAGCGGTTTTGAAACTTGTAAAGCAGTTAAACAAATTCAACCTGATTTACCTGTTATTTTCATGACAGGTTTAAGTGAAACAGAACACATAGTGGCTGGTTTTGACGCTGGAGGTGTTGATTATTTAGTCAAACCCATCAACCATCAAGAATTATTGGCCCGTATCAAAGTACATCTAAGTAATGCTCAAATCACAAAAAAAACCAAAGCGGCTCTAGACCAAACTGGACAGTATTTAATGGCTCTAGATAATAACGGACATATTATCTGGCAAACCACTTACGCTAAAAAACTATTTACCTCATTGACCACAAAAGAGCGTCAGCTAATCACAATCTGGTTATCTGATAAAGAAACAGACCATAGCATAGCGATTCAACATGATGAGTCTTTATTTCACCTGACTCTCATTGAACGCCAAATCAATAATCAAAATTTAATCAAAATCACAACTAAAAACTTAAAAACCCAAAAGCAAACACTTAAAAATAAATTAAAAATAACTCGTAGAGAAGCGGATGTCTTGTATTGGGTCGCTCAAGGTAAAACAGATTGGGAAATTTCTAAAATTTTAAGCATATCAGACCGTACTGTTAACAAACATTTACAACAAATTTATCGTAAACTGAATGTCAACAACCGTACTGCTGCAAGCTCTCAAGCTCTATCAATCATGCAAAATTTCTAGAACTGATAATCTTTCGCTTATGGACTTTATAAGTTACCTAAGCTCAATGATCAACCTGCTTTCAAAACACCATCATATTTCCTCAAATTCAATAAACACAATCTATAAATCACCTAAATCGCTTAAAATCTGGACTTTCATTTGCGTAAATGCTTGATGATTGGTCTGGGTGAATTTTTATCTTTGTTATGTGCACTACTTTGGGCTTTTGCAGTGATTTGCTATCGTCAAGCGGGAAATCACATGGCCGCATCAACCATGAACCTTTTCAAAATCTCTTTGACTATGGTTTTGATGGTTCCCACGATAGCAATAACTGAGGGTGTCATACCGCCTGATCTTACCTGGCAACAATGGTTGCTACTATTGTTCAGCGGCTTTGTTGGTATCATGCTTGCTGACTTATTCTATCTACGTGCACTACAATTGATAGGTGCCAGTTTGACAGGACTGACCGGAAGTCTATACAGTCCTTTTGTCGTACTATTATCGTTTTTTTACCTTGGTGAACGTTTAAACAATTGGCAAATGATAGGCATGGCTTTAGTCATGGTAGGCGTTCTTGTGATTTCTTATCGACGCAAATCATTGGCAATTGAACATCCTCACCCCCTGGGGTTTTTATTTGCTGCCTTAGGCGTTTTTTTTACGGCTCTGGGCATTGTCATTATCAAGCCCATCAGTAATGACATCCCTTTTTTCTGGATCATCACCATCCGCTCTTTAGGAGGATTGGTAACCATGGTTTTATTTAATCTGCTGATGGGTAAATCGCTGAACATCATTAAAGTCTTTCAAAGTCGTGGCCGATACTGGCTTTTTCTGGGTGCGTTTTTAGGCCAATATTTATCAACCATGGTATGGGTTGCTGGCTATAAATTCACTTCAGCATCTGTTGCCTCTATTCTCAATGAATCAGCTTCCTTATTTATTCTTTTACTTGGCTGGCTTGTCCTTAAAGAAAAAGTAACACAGCGTAAAATCATCGGCGCACTGATCAGTTCAATTGGTGTCATGTGTGTACTTTTCATGAGCAACCACCACCATTAGCCAGTTCTTTCAATAACTTTTATACATATTGACATGAATCGAAGAATCTAAGTTACTCACAACAACAAAGCTGTCCATTTATAAGTCACCAACTTTAAAATATGCCATATTATGAGTAACTTAGACCGATTCACATCCGAACTTTGTCTATCCTATCAGCAATTAACCTTCAAAATCATCCTCAAAAATCACATCAGTGGCATAGGTTTCATCAGCACCAATATCAAATACACCATATGTATTGTCCTTATTGGGGTCATCCCAACCCCATTGCTCACTATCCATATCTCCTCCAACCGCGGCAACCACCGATTCATCACAATAGTCAACAGCTGGTGAGCTCGGTGAAATATGATAGTCATGATTCAATGGATCTATAAACAACGGATCATCAACAGTGGAACGTGTGGCTCCGTTTATTGATACATTCTCATGTGTTATCAAACAGTCGAAACTGGTATCAACCTCTCCATCAGTACTTAAAATATCAATAGGTACAGATTCATAGACAATTGAAGAATTAATACTCAGAGAACCACCAGTTAACGCTATCAAAGATATGAAATCGGTATGATTATCAGCTATTGTAGTATAATTGACTATGAGTTCTGAGTCAGTACTAGTCATTAACCAATGATCATCAAATCCAACCCCATTATCTCCATTGTTAGTTATAACCGTACCTGCGATCGTCAACACAGAAGCACCAGAAAGTGAAGCAAATGTAACTACATCTGCCCGATTATTCTGTACATAACTACTTTTGATTGTCGCCTCAGCAGAAGAGTCCATAAATAACACACCACCAACATCCGCATCATTAGCAATAAGACGACTACACTGGTCGCAGTTTACACTACTGGATCTTTCAATATTGAGCTTTGCCTCATTAGTCACTGAGAATGCACCACCCCAACGAGCACTATTTTCACTGACATCGGCATTAAAAACATTAACTAATGTACCTATCCCAGAGGCAAAAATAGCACCCCCATCACCAGGATCAATACCACCTCCTGCTTGTGCTTTATTGCCAATCACTGACACCAAACTGCTCTCATCACCAAAACAAACATCCTCTACACAATATTGAAAACCAAGCAGATATAAATGTGCCGAATCAGTAATGTAGGCTCCTCCGCCATGTCTACTCGCACTATTACCACTCAAAGCATTATCATCACCACCATAACTATAAATTCGGCAACCACCCTCTCCATAAATACCGCCACCATCTGTATCAGAAGCTTGATTTCCATATATACCTGCACTTTGATCAAAAACCACTCGCATACCAGAATGACAATATAAACCACCACCTATGTCAGCTTCATTGGCATGAATCTTCGATTGCTCAATCAACATATCAACACTACCGCCCTCGACTAAAGCCAAACCGCCACCAGATATGCCAGTATTACCAGTGATCTCGACATTTCTTATGGTCATGTCCAAAGCGGCATCATAGACAGACAAACCACCCCCAGGATAATTTGCATCTATACCAGAACCATTAGTCAACAGTAAATTTTCAAGTATAACTACCCTTTCCGTATCATCTTGAGTAGTTACCCGAATAACAGAATTAACACCTCCTCCATCAATTGTCGTCAGTGATCCATTAAAAACATCATTTTGTGCGTCCGTACAATCTGCATAACCACCCTTAATCACTAAATCAACACTGTCCACAAGTAGATTTTCTACATAACCTCCTTCCTGATATGACACCCGAACTTCATCAGCACCAGAATTGATCGCTTCACTGATTGATGCATAATCACATGACCCAATGGTGCCAACAGTTACAACCACCCCCCCTCCTTTATTTCCATACTGTAATTTCATCTGTACAAAGTCACTCAGGTCTAACTTAGGTGATCCACCCATAGCGATACACGACTGAAAAATACACACAAAACCTAAATATTTAAATTGATTCACAAAGCTACCTCTTTTTTTGATTAACAGCATCTATGTTGCTGTATATAATAAAAACTCACTCATCGATATTCATTCCAAATCACTCACACATTGCAACCATCGTAATCTGACCCAATAAAAGGTCACTCTAAAAGAAATTTCATTAAAAAAACCCAAAAGAACACCTAAAGAAAGGTCTATAGGGCATATATGAACGCCTCTGATAATTCCAGTGTTATTTCAGGATTAATTGTTAAATCATTGCCTTTAACTCCTTTCACACCCCTCATGTGATGAGCGGGGTATAGGGCGGAGCCCCATAACAAGTTTTTTAGCTGATGGCTAAATTGGTTTCAGACATATATCCGGCCTTTTTGTGAGTGCTTCGTTGCCTCTTAGCCTTGATGAGATCCGAACTTGACTTACTTAGTCGAACCTGAAAAATGCATAACTTATTGTCAAATATAAAGATCGACTTCAATCTTGCACATTTTTTCGACCAGAAAACAGGTGCCTTGATACATTTTTCAGACTTGACGGTGTGGCACAGGGAAGTGCCACCTTGAGCCGTCAGGATCAAGTGAGCTCAAAAAACATCAGCAAAATCACACTTTTGCGCTTAAGTGTTTTTTGACCAATGCTGGAAAAGGCCAGGAGGGACTTTTTCAGTGTTGACTATTAATCACCTCAATGGCCTTATTAAGCCTTACCCTAAGTTCAGTTTTGAGTCAGGTCGGGTTACCTTTTTATCATCATGCTGTCTGACTTGTTTTGGCTTGTTTATTCTGTGTTTATTTCATGGTGAGTATGTGTTCAGGATTGTAGGGTTGCTTGCTTGTCATGACTGCCCAGATGATTCTGGCCATTTTGTGGGCGGTGGCGACTGCGGCTTTGTGTCTTCCTCCGCTGTTCAACTTGTTTGGCAAATCTTTGCAGTGTGCTTTCCTGTTTGCAGTGGGTTAGCACAATGCGTCCCCCATGAATAAGCATTGTCCTTAAGTATTTGTTACCCCATTTTGACATGCCTTGGTTGACGATTTTATTCCCGCTGGCTTGGTGCTTAGGAGTCAGTCCGAGCCATGCTGCAAATCCACGTGCACTTTTAAAGTGTTTGGCATCGCCAACTTGAGCAATCAGTGCTGATGCTGTTATGAGACCAACACCTGGGATGTCCATCATTCGCTTGTATTCAGTGTGAGTGGCAGCAGTGGTTTCTATTTTTTGTTCTATGGTTTTGACCCGTTGGTTACTGGTGTGTAGTTCCTCCAACAAGTCATTGAGCATATCTCGCATTAAGAAAGTCAGCTGGTTTTCAATATCCTCGATGATTAATGGTAGCTGTACTTTCATGGAACGGTAGCTGCGGGTTATGACGATGCCGTACTCTGAAAGTAGCCCTCGAATTTGATTAACTAGTGATGTTCTCTCACGGATCAGTCTTTGCCTGATCCGATGCATGCTTTGTAGGTCCTGTTGCTCAAGGGTTTTTACGGGTACAAAGTGAATACCAGGTCGCATACTGGCTTCACAGATGGCCACCGCATCGTGGTGATCGTTTTTGTTGCCCTTAACGAAGGGTTTGACGTGTTGTGCTGGAATCAGTTTGACTTCAAAGCCCATCGATTGGAACTGTCTGCCCCATGCGTTGGCTGAATAACAGGACTCCATGAAGATGGTTTCTGGTTGTGCATTAATGACAGTTTCGGTGAGTTATTTCTTCTGCAAGTTGACAAGGCGTCATATGCAAGGCGCACTTTGCAGTGAATGCTCATTGCCTTGACAAAAAGTCCAACAAAGCAAATGATCCCTTGCCCTGCGGTTCTTAGCCAGAAAAATTGCCTCATTAATAGAAGTGCCCTATAATGAGTCAACCCTGAAAAAAGCTAGGATGGACTTTTTCAGGGTTGACTCATTAGACTTTTGGCTCAAGATCACCATGAACAACATTAATATTTATCTGCATTTTCCAGGAAGCTGTGAACAGGCATTCGCCTTTTATGAGCAAGTTTTTCAAACAGCTATCAGTATGAAGTCTTACTTCAAAGAAATGCCCGAAAATGAAAACTGTCAAGTGACTGATGCAGATAAAAATAAAATCATGCACATATCATTACCATTAAACGACCATTTTATTCTGATGGGGTGCGATGCGGTTGGTCAGGCCGCTGATATAATGAAAGAAGGCAATAATTTCGCTGTATCTGTCAACCCTAGTGATTTCGAGGAAGCAAAACGAGTTTTTGAAGCTCTATCAGTTAACGGTCAAGTTTGTATGCCACTAGAAAAATCTTTTTGGGGTTCCTATTTTGGCATGTTAACTGATCAGTTTGGCATCAACTGGATGGTTAATTACGAAATTCCGCAAGACCATAAAGACAACAATTGAAAGCCAAATCATAAATAAAAGCACTATAGAACAAAATCATTCATTACTCAAATAATGAACCTGTTTGTATGTCCCAAAGTTGACGGTAACGACCATTTTTGCTAACGAGCTGCTGGTGTGTTCCTGATTCTTTAATTTTTCCATTCTCTAGCACATAAATACAATCAGCTTTCACCACCGTGGACAAACGATGGGCAATCATAATGACTGTTCTTCCTTGACTGATAGTCGCTAAAGATTTCTGGATAGCAGCCTCAGTTTCATTATCTACAGCTGATGTCGCCTCATCTAATACCAATAACGGAGGGTCTTTCAACAATGCACGGGCCAGTGCGATACGTTGGATTTGTCCCCCAGACAACTTAACACCACCTTCACCTACAAAACTGTCATATCCAGCAGGCATCTGCATGATGAAATCATGTGCTTCTGCTGCACGAGCCGCTGCTTCTATTGCTTCATGACTGGCTTCATTATCACCATACCTGATATTGGCTGCAATCGTGTCACTGAATAAAAATGTCGCCTGTGACACCAAACCAATTTGTTGGCGCAATGATTGTAGCCGTATGTTTTCAATATCCATGTCATCCAACAAAATATGACCTCTTTGACCGTGATAATAACGCATCAACAATTTGATCAAAGTGCTCTTACCGGAACCTGTTTGTCCAACGAAAGCAACCGTTTGCCCTGCTTTGACCTCAAAGTTAATGCCACATAAAAAAGGCAATTCACTCGGATTATATGAAAAATCGACATCTTTGAACTGAAGACGACCGCTTAGCTCAACATTTTCTGCATCATCACGGTCTCTGGTAGTCATTGGTTCTGACAACAGTCTCAATATCCTGCGAGCCGATGCCATACCACGCTCATACATATCCATAGTATTGGCCAAATCACGAAATGGCCATAACAAACGCTGTGTTAAAAACACCAATATGCCATAAGCGCCAACAGCCAAATCACCATTTAACACATCCAAACCACCAATAATAAAAGTAGCAAGAAAACCTGTCAGGATGGCCATTCTGATCACTGGTGTGAATGCCGCACTGACTTTAATAGCAGCTGCATTAGCATCCAGATACTGACGACTGATATGGGCAATACGCTGTTGCTCTAGCTCTTCTTGTGTAAAACTTTTAATGGTAGCCACACCAGCAATATTGGTATTGATCGCTGATGCAATATTGCCTGCTTTTTCTCGGACTTCCGCATAACGAGGCTCCGCTTTTTTTTTGAAATAAAAAGCGCCATAAATAATCACCGGTATGGGAGCAAAAGATAATAAAGCCAGTTTCACAGAAATAAGGAAAAAGACAACACTGACAGCCACCACAGAAGTGGCTACTTGAAGGATGTCATTGGCACCTACATCCAAAAATCGTTCTAACTGGTTCACATCATCATTTAAAATAGAAGTCAAACGACCACTCGATTGATTTTCAAAAAATCGCATGTCCATCTTTTGAATATGACCATAACAATCGACTCTAAAACGATGTTGAATTTTCTGTGCCAGCTCTCGCCAATTTCTTAAGTATAAATATTGAAATAAAGACTCACCAACCCAGATAAAAAATGTCAAAAAGCCTAAAAAGAACAATTGATGTTTAGGATCTGAAATACCTAAAGAAGCAACAAATGAATCTTCTTGGCTGATCACTACATCAATAGCAACCCCTATTAAAATTTCAGGAGCAATATCGAATAATTTATTAATTATGGAACAGAAACTAGCCCAAAGTGCTTGTACCTTATAACCACGACCATATGATAAAACTTGTGTGAGTATCAAAACTGTTCTTTACTAATCAAAATAAGGTTTAGTTTATTCTATGACTGACAAAAAATTAAATCATTAACACCAATAAATAACACGATTTGTTAGCCTTTACAAAAAAAATCGTTCTTTGTGGACTTTTTCTCTCTTTTTTTACGATGGTATAGCTGATGGTGTGTGAAAAATTCTCAATTAACTCAAATGTTGAGCATAAAAATTAATCATTAGATCAGTTGAAAACACATCATTACATTTTTAATTTTATAAGAGGTGTGTGATGAATATTAATATTTTTGTTGTCATGATGACTCTGCTGTCATCAAGTGCGTATGGGCTGACATATACTGTCGGACCCAATGGCTGTGATTACACGACAATCAACGGAGCGCTGGCTAACAATCCCGATGAAATCCTCATCGTCAATGGTGTATATCAGGAAACATTGCAGCTACAAGATCAAAATATAACAATCAAAGGCGGTTATGCTAATTGCCAAGATGCTGAAGCCAATAATCAAAGCACAGGAAGAGCAGCCATAGATGCTGGTCTTTTAGGTAGCGTTATTACCATAACAGAAAGCAACAACCCCATTGTGAACACAATCACACTGGAACGGATAGAAATCACCAACGGTAAAAATGATGATCTAGGTGGCGGTCTGACGATCCTATTTGCAAATGTCAATCTAGAGTTGAAAGACGTGTGGATACGAAACAATCAAGGAGCCTATGGTGGGGGCATACTTATTCTCAGCGGTACAGTTAATATAAACGCCAACGACACATGGATAAATAATAACATAGCAGCAGTTGATGGAGGCGGAATCTATTGTTACTCTGAAAATAATAGTTCAAGCATTCATTTAAATACTACCGATGATACCCTGTATCAAGGGATAAGAAACAATCAGTCAACAAATGGTAACGGTGGGGGTATGTTCTTATTCAGCTGTCGACTGAAGAGTCGTCTTTACATTGAAGATCAATCCAACGGAGGTATCTCATTTAATTCAGCATCAAATGCAGATAATATACCTGAGAGAGGACATGGTGGTGCCATTTATGCTGCTGGAGGTTCAGAAGTAGTTATTACTGGAGACAATCATAAAATCACTTCACTATCTCACAACTCAGCTTCTGGCAATGCTGAATACAGTGGTCAAGGTGGCGCCATTTATGCAACCGGAAACGGCACATCAGTCAAGATACAAGACTTTCTAGCAACAGGAAACTTCAGCAGGCAGGCAGGCGCTGTCTTTCATATTAGCAGCGATGCTAAGCTTGATGTTTCATCATCAGACATCAGCTTTTGCAAAAAAATTGAAAACTGTAATGTGATAAGCAACAATACTTCAGATCTTGGAGGTATCTTATTGGCCATAAGTGAAGGTGGACAGGCCTCAATCAAACATACAACCATTAAAGAAAATACCGTGGAATCAGAAGGTTCTGCAGAAGGTGTATTGCTTTTTTCCTATGGCCCAAATGCCGTAACCCATTTTGAAAGCAACTACATTTATAAAAATGGCAGAGACATTGACTATAGTCTATTCCACCAACAAGGCCCCGTCGGAGTGATAAATGAAGAGGATTATCCACTGCTTAAGATGTACTATAACACCATAGTTAATAACTACATCAAAGATGACGGAAATAGCAAAATCATTACTATTATTAGCCCTGGCAAGGCCGAAATATACTCTTCTATCATTTTCAATTCCTTAGAATACGGAATACCGCCACAGATTATCTTTCTAGCAGGACTCAATACCGTCACTAACACAAATTGTCTGATGATTCATAACGGCAGTGAGCCTATCGATCAAGGTATCGCCATACTTGAAGTTGATGATCCTTTGTTTGTCAACAGTGAAATGGACGATTATCACATTCTGCCACAATCACCAGCCAACGATTTTTGTAGTGATCAATTTATACAAACCGAATGGCTTGATAGTGATGGTGAAACACGAGGTTGGGACGACCCCGAACAAGATAATTACATAGGATCTTATGACATCGGCGCTGATGAAACTTACCTGAGTGATATTATTTTCGAAGATGGTTTAGAAACAGGACAATAAACCAACATTTAGTTTAAGTTTGATGAGTTTCAGGTTGTTTCAGCAATCTGAAACTCCCCACCCTTTTAATTTTAAGAGATAATATAATGGGATCAGGCATCCGTTACACAGATCAACTTGACAGTATTGGAAAATGGTTTAACGAAATTGGTAACCCACAGTTTATCGATCCAGCATCAGGGAATTACTACCTCAAAGCCACATCTCCTGCCATTTATTTTTGTTTTTCTAAGTCAGATCTCCTTTTAATAGAGCTAGATGTAGATGGTGATATCAGAGGATGGGACTGGGTTGAAATAGAAAATCTATATGGCCCTTATTATGATCTGGGCTTTGATGAATATAATGCACATTAACAACCCACCAAAGACAACGGTCACTATAAAGACCAATGCTTGACCAATTGTAATTGTTAGTTTTCCTTTCGCAGGCTCTCAGTTTTCTGGGCACTGCCTGCGAAAGGATGCTGACAGTATGTTGATGATATATATGTTACAAAACTAAAACAAGTGTTCAACAGCAGCACGTTCTTCTCGTAACTCTGCTTCTGTCATGTCGATTCTTTGCTGTGAAAAATCACTGACAGACAAATTCTGAACAATATGATATTGACCATTCTGGCAAGTTACCGGATAGGAAAAGATCACACCTGGATCAACACCATATGAACCATCACTCGGAACAGCCATAGAAACCCAGTCACCATCAGCAGTACCTAGCACCCAGTTATTCATGTGATCAATGGCAGCTGAAGCAGCTGATGCGGCTGAAGAAGCACCTCGCGCTTTAATAATTGCAGCACCTCGTTGTTGAACTGTTGGGATAAAATCATTGACATACCAATCCTGATCAACATCAGTCAGTTTTGCACCATTCATGATTACCTGAGAGATATCAGGATATTGAGTTGATGAATGGTTACCCCAGATAGTCATCTTTTTAATATCAGTCGTTTTCACATCCCATTTTTTAGCCATTTGTGCTAATGCACGATTATGATCCAAACGAGTCATCGCCGTGAAATTCATAGGGTCGATCCGCGGTGCATTTTGCTGTGTGATCAAGGCATTGGTATTTGCTGGGTTGCCGACCACTAATACTTTAATTTCTTTTGAAGCATAATCGTTTATAGCCTTTCCTTGTATTGAAAAGATCTTGGCATTCGCTGCCAATAAATCACTCCGTTCCATACCTGGTCCACGTGGCATGGCGCCAACTAACAACGCAAAATCTGCCTCTTTAAAAGCCACATTGGCATCATCAGTCGCTAATACGCCGTGAAGCAATGGGAATGCACAATCTTCTAATTCCATCACCACACCCTGAACGGCCTGTATAGCTGGTGGAATTTCAAGCAAATGTAAGATAACCGGCTGATCTGAACCCAGCATATTACCTGCAGCAATTCTGAAAAGCAATTGGTAACCAATTTGGCCAGCGGCCCCAGTAACAACAACCCTAACAGGTGCTTTCATCACATTCTCCAATTGTTAAAATTAAACGGCGCGAATTATATCATGCATACCTATATATACCACTTACTGTTTTTTGTGGGCATAAAAAAAGGCCAATGCAACTGCATCGGCCTTTAGCAAGTCTACAAATTGATCAAAGAACTTTGATCTCAGCAGCTTGAGGTCCTTTAGGACCATCCACAACAGAAAACTCAACTTGTTGACCTTCTGCTAACGTTCTGAAACCACTGCCTTCCGTTGAAATGGCAGAAAAATGTGCGAAAACATCTTTACCACTGGGTTGCTCTAAAAAACCAAAACCTTTGGCCTCATCGAACCATTTTACGGTTCCTGTTACTCTATCTGACATAATTACTCTCAATAATCAAATTAAAATTCCCCACATGTTGATGTGAGCATAGCTGAAAAACACCTTAATTCAGCCAAAACAGTCAAACAAAGGGAATTCTTCTTACTTATCTTTTATACTGCCATCCAAATTTAAACTTCAAGATGGAAAGGTAGAAGGCTTAGGCCTCTCACCTGTAACTGATTTAAACCTCTTACAAAGACGTTTAAATAGTTCAGTTCACAAAAAGACGGTGTGCATTATAACTATTTGTGCTACTAACTGAAACTTTTTTAGAATAATTTCATTTATCAATATTTAAATAGCTATTCGAACCTAATCCTATAACCATGAGGTTTTACCCGGATTTGACGAATACATCCGAAAAGGTCATTATTGACCAAAATAAAGGTGTATAACTCGAACTGACTAACCAATCAGGTTCTGATGCCTCAAAATGCCTAATTAGTCTAACCTGAAAATTGCATAACTTATTGTTAAATAGTCGAACCTGAAAAATGCATAAGTTATTGTTGGATAAGATGAATTTATTACAATCTCCATATTTTTTCGACCAGAAAACAAGTATTTCAATGCTTTTTTACTCGCCGCTTCCATACGGCTCTCAGGCTAACCTGGCAGGATATTGACATGACAATCCGTATCAATAAGTCACAAACAGACAGCGCAAAAGAGCCTGAGGTGCCAAAAACACCTTCATCTATACGAGACATTAAAATGCTGCAACCAGTTTACGAGGCGTTAAAACACCAGATGCAATACACGTATATGAACAGAAGATTGGTCTTTGTAAACCCCAGAACGGGTGAGCAGTGGAATCGCGGAAGGTTCTAGATATGGACAAAGAAACTGGCTGATAATGACATTAACCACAGGCGCATATATCAGACACGGAAAACATACGCATCAATGATGCTCTCTGCGGGTGAGCCTCTTATGTGGGTAGCCAATCAAATGGACCATGCTAAATGGCTATTGCCGGGTGATATTTACGCCAATTGGATACCATCAACAAATCCTGATGCAGGCGATAAAGCAATAGATATTTTTTGGAGTAAAAAATGAGCAAAAAATGAGTAAAAAATTGGCAGAAATGTTGGCAGATTGATGGAATTTTTAGGTGTTTTAGGGTGGTTTATTGTCAAGTCAAAAAAAATAAACCATTGATTTTAAAGTAAAAAAATGGTCGGAGCGAGAAGATTCGAACTTCCGACCCCCACAACCCCATTGTGGTGCGCTACCAGGCTGCGCTACGCTCCGGCAAAAAAAGACCCGAATAGGTTAACCCTAATCGGGCCGGATATTCTAACATCAAAGAGCGAGTCACCTATCAATTATTTTAATAACTCTAAAATCTCTTCCAACTCAGCACGAGTTTGCTGGATTACTTGATATGATTTACTGGCTTCTTTTTGTGGTACATCACCAGAAAGTTTTTGTTTGGCGCCATTTATAGTGTAGCCATGATCATATAACAAACTGCGTATTTGCCTGATCATCATTACATCATTTCTTTGATAATATCTTCGATTACCTCGTCTTTTAACCGGATTGAGATTATCAAATTCATTTTCCCAGTACCTCAGCACATGCTGCTTAACATCACACAAAACACTGACCTCACCTATGGTGAAGTAACGTTTTGCAGGGATAGGGGGTAAGGATTTATTATGGCCTTGATCCAGCATAAGTCTCTATTGTGTTTCTTAATTTTTGACCTGGTTTAAATGCTACCACTCTTCTCGCTGTAATAGGAATCTCTTCCAGTGTTTTTGGATTCCTCCCCGGCCTAGATTTTTTATCTCTCAGCTCAAAGTTGCCAAATCCAGATAGTTTCACTCCGTGCCCAGCAATCAACTGTTCTTTAATGGTGTCAAAAAAAGCTGTCACAAACTCGTTTGCCTCTCTTTTATTCAAACCAACTTCCATATACAAAACTTCTGCCAGATCAGTTTTAGTAATTGTTTCGCTCATGCTCGGAGTTCCGCGTTCAACTGTTGATTTAAGTAGGATACCGCTTTTAACACCAGATTGTCTACTTCTTTATCTTCTAAAGTTCGATTTTTTTCTTGGAAAATCAGTGCCATGGCCATACTTTTGAATCCTGTTTTCAAATGTGATCCCTGGTAAACATCAAATAAATGGACAGATTTTAATAAATTAATCTGTTCAGACAACGATTCTTTAATCGCAAAATTGATGTCATTCCATGTAATATTTTCTGGTACTAAAAGTGACAAATCACGCCGCACTGCCGGATATTTAGAAGTCGAATACCACTGTGGCAACAGCGTTTCTTGAATATCAGACATATCAAACTCAGCTACATAAACATCCTGCTTGATTTTTAGTTTCTTACAAATACTGGGATGAATTTGGCCTAAATGACCGATGACTCTTTCATCAGATAAAATAGCCGCCTGTCTACCAGGATGATAATGCTTTAACTGACTCGAAGAAAACTGTAAATGATGACCGATTAATTGGCATACATCTCCTTTGATGTCATAAAAATCCACATTGCGACTACTGACAGCCCATTGCTCTGGCGCTGCTTGACCACACCGCGCCATAATCAAACTGTCATGCTGTACTATCTCTTCTGTTTTAGCAAACACTTTACCTATTTCAAAAAAAGCCAAATCATTGTGTTGCCGGGCCAAATTAGCCTTTATGTTTTCCAGCACTCCACCTAATAACTGGGTCCTCATCATCGCCATGTCTTGGGTCAATGGATTAGCCAATGCAAAAACTGAATGATCTGCCCCCAATTGCTGTAGTTGTTTTTCTGGCACAAAAGCATAATTGATGACTTCTTGGTAACCCAGATCGGCTAATTGTATTTTGATACTTTGCTGAGTCCGCAAGGTTTCTGTAATGGGATAAATGGTATCATCAGCCAACAAGCGTGTCGCCGGTATTGAATCATAGCCAATTACACGCACAACCTCTTCAACTAAATCCTCTGCTATTTCAATATCAAATCGCCAAGAAGGAGCCCTGACAAACCACTGCTGATCGACGAATTGTGGTTGAAAGCCAAGACCTTCAAATATAGCAGTGACTTGCGATTCAGGCAAATCAAAACCCAAAACACGTTTTAATTTATCAACGCTCAACACCACTTCTTTACGCACTGACAAGGCTGAAACCTCATCAACAACCACCGAAGGAGCAACCTGTCCACCACAAATCTCAATAATTAACTGAGTCGCACGTTCCATGGCTTGGGCTTGTATAGCGATATCAACGCCACGCTCAAAACGCATAGCAGAATCTGAATGTACCCCCAATTTTCTCGATTTACCTATAATAGTGGCAGGATCAAAATATGCTGATTCCAACATAATATCACTAGTGGTTTTCTGAACACCTGAAAGTAGCCCGCCCATAACACCAGCAACAGCAAGCAACTGTTTTTGATCGGCAATCACTAAAAACCCAGGGTCCAATATGGCTTCTGAACCATCCAATAAAATTAATTTTTCACCCTCCTTAGCCATTCTGACAACAATATCACCTTCTATATGACTTAAATCAAAAGCATGCATTGGTTGACCCAGCTCGATCATTACATAATTGGTAACATCAACAACCGGATTAATACTTTTTACACCGCTTCTTCGCAGCCGCTCTTTTATCCAAACTGGTGTTTCAACCTTAGCATCTACACCCTTAATGACGCGACTAATATACCTAGCACAGCCTTCAGGCGCTTGTATTTGTATTGGAACTTCTCCATTGGTTTGCACTGGTACAACATTTATTTCAGGTTCTTTCAATTCAGTTTTATTGAGTACCGCCAGATCTCTGGCTACACCTCGCATCGAAAAACAGTCTGCTCGATTGGGGGTCAAATCAATTTCGATGATGTCATCATCTAACCCTAAGTAATCCCTCAAATCGACACCTACTGGCGCATCACTAGATAACTCTATAATACCACTGCCCTCTTGACTGATACCTAGCTCCACTTCAGAGCAAAGCATCCCAAAGGAGTCAACACCTCTGAGCTTAGACTTCTTGATTTTAAAGTCGTTTGGCAAAACAGCACCAATTTGAGATAAAGCCGTCTTCAGTCCAGCCCGAGCATTAGGCGCACCACAAACTATTTGGACGATCTCATCACCCTTATTGACCTGACAAACTTGCAGCTTATCGGCATCTGGATGGTTCTCACATGCAAGGATCTCAGCTACCACAACACCACTGAATGCTTGTGCTGCGGGGGTCAGATTATCCACTTCCAGACCTAACTGAGTCATTTGTTCTGCTACCACATCGGTGTCCAAAGAATATCCCAACCACTCATTTAGCCAATGTTTACTGATTTTCATAACTCAACCTCCCTGTTCTATTTACGACTGAAACTGGCTCAAGAAGCCCATATCATTTTCAAAAAAGTTTCTTAAATCTTGCACACCGTAACGTAACATAGCAAAACGTTCAACCCCTAAACCAAAAGCGAAACCGGTGTACTTTTCTGGATCAATTCCACCAGATTTCAGAACATTTGGGTGAACCATACCACAACCCAAAACTTCTAACCATGAAGTGTTACCATCAGCCTTTTTCCACTCTACATCAACCTCGGCAGAAGGTTCTGTGAAGGGAAAATATGATGGTCTCATACGAATCTGCAAATCATCTTCAAAAAAGGCATTAACAAATTGACTTAGCGTGCCTTTCAGTGAAGAAAATGTAATATTTTCACCAATCACTAACCCTTCAACTTGGTGAAACATAGGGGTATGTGTCTGGTCAGAATCACTACGATATACCTTGCCAGGAGCAATGATTTTGATTGGAGGATGCATTGTTTTCATTGCTCGAATTTGTACTGGCGATGTATGCGTACGTAATAGATGACCATCTGGAAAATAAAACGTATCGTGCATTGCCCGAGCAGGATGATGAGCCGGAAAATTCAAGGCCTCAAAGTTGTGGAAATCATCTTCTATTTCAGGTCCAGTACAGACCTCAAAGCCTACTTGACTAAATAAATCAATAATTCTTTGCATAGTACGGGTGACAGGATGAATACCACCTTTAATACGCTGTCTACCTGGCAAGCTCACATCAACAGATTCCCTCATCAATTTAGCATTTAATTCCTGCTGTTGGATATGCTCTTTTTGAGACTGAATGGCTGTAAATAATTGTTGCTTGGCACGATTAATTTCTGCCCCTGCTGCTTTTCTTTCTTCAGCCGGCAAGTCACCCAACGATTTTAATAAAATGGTCACGGAACCTTTTTTACCTAAAAATGCGACTCGCACCTCATCCAAAACTTGGGTAGACGTCGCTTTTTCTATTTGTTCCACCCCATTTGCAACTAACTGTTTTAAATTCACTTTCATTATCCTGAATCAGACTTCAAATAATGACACAACAATTGAAATATTTGCCATTCTTTGGCCTTCAAAAATAAAAAAGAGGAATCAGCAAAAGGCTGACTCCTCTTTCAGATCAAATACTACCTTAATATAACTTAAGGATATTATGACAATGCAGATCTGGCCTGTTCAACCACAGCAGCAAAACCCGCTTTGTCATTAACGGCCATATCTGCCAATACTTTGCGATCCAAAGAGATATCAGCTTTTTTCAAACCGTTGATAAATCGAGAATAGCTCATTCCGTTGTTACGGGCACCGGCATTAATACGGGTAATCCACAACTGGCGAAACTGTCTCTTTCTGACTCGACGATCACGATAAGCGTACTGTCCTGCTTTGATAACCGCTTGTTTTGCTACTCTATATATTTTACGACGCGCATTGTAATAGCCTTTGGCTAACTTCAATATTTTTTTATGTCTTCTGCGCGCTTGAACGCCTCTTTTCACTCTTGCCACGATTTAAACTCCTTTGAATTAAGCGTAAGGTAACAATCTTTTCACTGAAGCCTCATCGGCTTCATGAATAAGGCTTGTGCCACGCAAGTTGCGTTTACGTTTTTGACTCATCTTGGTCAAGATATGACTTCTGAAAGCGTGCTTTCTTTTAAAGCCACCAGCGGTTTTCTGAAAGCGCTTGGCCGCTGCCTTTTTTGTTTTCATTTTAGGCATGATGCCCTCCTATATTTTATTTTAATACCCCTGTAAGTAGTCCGCATGGACATTTGTATTTACCTTAACTTACAAGTGCTAATTTTATGTTTCTTCGTAACGACCTATCTTGAAATAAACTTACCCAAAATCATCATCACTGCAACTCCCTTTAGGAGATTTTTACCAACTTCGCTGCACTCAACAACTAAAACCATCTGTCAAGCGCAACAAAATCTGCTTTTTACCAGACTACTTTCCTGACTTAGGAGCCAGCAACATGATCATAAACCGACCTTCCATTTTCTCAGGACGTTGTTCGACAATCACTTCATCCTGCAATTCATTTTCTAATCGGTCCAGCATGTCTGAGCCAATGTCTCTGTGCGCCAATTCTCTTCCTCGAAACTGGATCGTCACTTTGACCTTATTGCCTTGCGAAATAAACTTTCGCAAATTCCGAAGCTTGACTTGAAAATCTGCTTCTTCAGTATTAGGTCTAAACTTAACCTCTTTTAACTGAACCTTTTTTTGATTTTTTTTGGCTGCTTGCTGCTTCTTCGCCTGTTCGAACATGAACTTACCAAAATCCATGATTTTACATACAGGCGGACTGGCCTTAGGAGAAATTTCCACCAAGTCTAAACCTACACTGCCGGCTCTGTCTAGTGCTTCTCGAGTATTCATAACACCGACTTGCTCACCATTTTCATCAATCAACCTTACCTCAGGAACCTTAATTTGATTGTTCCTGCGCACTTTGTCATCTTTAGCGATCTGTCATTCCTCCGACTTTCTTTTATTGTTTACTCTCTACTTGTTGACCCATCATTGTTTCTAACGCTTCGAGAGTCATGGAACCTAAATCCTGACCATCATGTGAACGCACAGTCAAAGTATTAGTTTCCACTTCATTGTCACCTACGATAACCAAGTATTTGGTCTTAGCTAAGGTGTGATGGCGAATTTTATAGCCGATCTTTTCGTTTCTCAAGTCAAAAATCGCTCTAAACCCTCTATTTTTCAATGTTTGGCCAATTTTTTCAGCATATTGAGCATGTGCATCAGTAATATTTAACACAGCAACCTGTACTGGTGACAACCATAACGGCATATTACCTGCGTGATGTTCCAACAAAATTCCAATAAATCGTTCAAAAGACCCAAGGATAGCACGATGAAGCATAACAGGTACCTGACGCTCTCCTTGCTCGTCCACATAACTCGCTTCCAATCGATTAGGCATCGAAAAGTCCACTTGAATAGTGCCACATTGCCAAATCCGATCCAAACAATCTTTCAATGAAAATTCAATTTTGGGTCCATAAAAAGCACCTTCACCGGGTAACTCTTCCCAAACAATATTTTTAGCATCCAATGCCTCTGCCAACGCTTGTTCTGATTTATCCCAAACCTCATCGCTACCCACTCTTTTTTCGGGCCGCGTTGAAATACGATAAATAATATCTGTGAAACCAAAATCAGCGTAAACTTCATGCAAAAAATCAATGAATTCTGAAACCTCTTCACTAATTTGCGATTCCTGACAGAAAATATGGGCATCATCCTGAACAAAACCACGAACACGCATTAAGCCATGCAACGCACCTGAAGGTTCATTCCGGTGACATGAACCGAACTCCGCCAATCTAATTGGTAAATCACGATATGATTTCAAACCTTGATTATATACCTGTACATGACAGGGACAGTTCATTGGTTTAACGGCGAACTGCTTATGTTCGGACTCTACAGAAAACATACCTTCTCCAAACTTATCAGCATGTCCTGACTTTTCCCATAGAGTATACTCAACAACAGAGGGCGTATTGATTTCACGATAATTTCTTGCATTCAACTTATTGCGCATGTACTGCTGAATGGATTGGTAAATAGACCAACCACGCTCATGCCAAAATACCATTCCAGGCGCTTCATCTTGGAAATGAAATAGTTCCATACGCTTGCCTAACTTACGATGATCCCTTTTTTCTGCTTCTTCAAGTTTATACAAGTAATCCTTTAAGTCTTTCTTGTCAACCCAGGCTGTACCGTAAATACGCTGTAACATTTCATTGTTGCTGTCTCCACGCCAATATGCACCGGCCACTTTCATTAACTTAAAGACTTTTAATTTACTGGTATTAGGCACATGGGGGCCACGACATAAGTCAGTAAACTCTCCTTGACGATAAAGTGAAAGCACCTCACCTTGGGGGATGTCTTTAATAATTTCAGCCTTATAAAACTCCCCCATATTTTCAAACAATCTGATTGCCTCATCCCTTGACAATTGAAAGCGCTCAACAGGCAACTTTTCTTTAACTATTTTTTTCATTTCAACTTCTATCCTTTCCAAATCTTCTTCGTGAAATGGATGCGGTGTTGAAAAATCATAATAAAACCCATTGTCAATCACAGGGCCAATAGTTACTTGAACACCAGGAAATAATCTTTGTACAGCTTGAGCCAACAAATGAGCCGTTGAATGCCTAATGACTTCCAAAGCTTCATCAGATTTTGGAGTGACGACAGATAAATTAGCATCTTTAGTTAAAATATAAGATAAATCTACCAACTCACCATCAACCTTTGCTGCCAGTGCAACACTAGCCAGTCCAGCACCAATGTCCTTAGCCACTTCTGCTACACTTAAACTATTTTCGTAAGTTCGCTGACTTCCGTCTGTTAAAGTTAACGTGATCATTATTGTTAGAAAAGCAGTACTATAACGCTTATAAAAAGTGACGGATTATATCATGCAGGTACAAAAAACAATCCTTTTCTCTGTACCTGCATCAAGTTTTTGAAGCTTTTTGACAAATTGCCAAGTATTGTTGGATCACTGATGCTCTCCCTTGCTCTAAAGACTCCACAGTCAATGCATGTCCTATTGACACTTCCAATATACCCGGTATAGTTAAAAAGTCTGCCAAATTAAGTAAATCTAAATCATGTCCTGCATTAACCCCAAGACCTAGTGACTGAGCCACTTGCGCTGCATCAGCATACTGCTGCCATACAGCTTTAAAACAACCTTTGGCGTGTGCTTGAGCAAAACGCTCAGTATATAATTCAATACGATCAACTGAGGTATCAGCAACCAGTTGCACCTGTTCTGGAACAGGATCTAAAAAAACAGAGCTCCTAACATCCCAAGAATTCAATTGCACTCCTAGTTCGTTGATTTGCATCTGATTTTTCTCCATATCCCAACCGTGATCGGAGGTCAACTGATCTGGAGCATCCGGTACTAATGTACATTGATTCGGTCGCACATCTTCAATTAAGCACATAAACTCATCAGAAGGATAACCTTCAACATTGAATTCAACATTGGGTATGAAACAAACCAATTCAGCCAAATCATAAACATCCTGTCTTTTAATATGCCGCTCATCTGACCGCGGATGAACTGTGATACCCTGAACACCTAAATCTATTAACTTTTGGGCATAGTCCACTACATTAGGACAATCCCGACCACGGGCATTACGAAGTAAGGCTATTTTGTTCAAATTAACACTAAGAGCTGTCATTTCATATATAACTCGACAGTAAAAATCGAATTCTACATCATCCTCTCTCTAAAAACACTTTAGGAGAACATTGCATCATTCTGAATCATTGAGAAAAAGAGATAAAATCTTTAAAATTCAAGGAAGCATATGAATGTAATAGGCCAAATTTGTTTCTTTGGCGGTTTGCTGCAGGTAAGAAGCCAAAGAATAGAAATCGTATAGGCCGTGAGCTATTGCAAAGTTTGCTGATGCAGAAATTTAAGGTCGTCGACTCCTTATCTTGAGTCACCGTTTATGCAAAGGCCTCTTTAGGAATAGATTGACCAAAATTCCATCGTTTTAATTTTGAACATTAGGTAGAAAAGCAAAACAATACAGAGAAAAAACGTCAACCCAGAAAACTCTGCATTGCTTTACTTTAATTGATAGGTAGTTAAATGTGTCCATATTTAAGTTATTTGGAGAAAGAACCCTACCTCACCTCTTTGCAGCATGCGAAATGAGAAAGAAAATGCACTGCAAACAAGTAAGACATATTGTACACAACCATTTTACCATGATAATATTGCGTACAAATATGTGCGCAAAAAAATGAACAAAGACACAAGTAATATACAGCTACAAAAAGCACTCGTACCAGTAAGTAAAATGGTTATTCAATTTGGATTACACTGCTATGAGTTTAAAAACAACATACAAAAAGCCTATGTACAAGCAGCCATAGAATTACTGAATGAAACTGGAATCACACCCACCAATCAAGCCATTGCTGTCAAAACAGGACTCGATCGTCGAGCTGTTGCGGAAATCAGAAAACAGATAAAACCCACAGAAAAATCTTTGAACAAAATGGATTTACTACTCGATGAAATTCAGCGACAAAAAAACATTAGAAGCAACCTTATTTCTGCATCTAAACTCAATCAAGTCATAGACAAAATATACGGCGGTCACATCAGAGCAAGAGCAATTATCCGAGAATTGCTATCTCAGGATGTATTGAAACAAAAAGGCAAACATTACCTGATTAATCAAGCACTCCATGATTATCTTTCTGAACAAAAAGAACTTGCCGACGAAGTAGATATCACTACAAAACGCTTATTTGATACATTTTACAAAAAAATGTATGGCCAAAATCAAGCCAAAAACCTTAATTTGGCCTCCGTCTATTCAAGCAAAATCCCTGACAGCAAACACGACGACTTGAACCAAATCATCGCTGATAAGATGCACGCTTTTCAGCGAGAAATGCAACAATTAATTACTTCATATCAAACCAATGTCAAGACTGGCACCTTTGCTAATATTGGCTTTGCTCAATTTCAATTTGATTCACGCCAAACATCAAAGCTCAGTTCTCAAACGCAATAACTCAGGAAAGAATGTTAATTCCAAAGCTTTTTTCAAAAAATCAACTCCTGAAGAACCGCCTGAACCAGTCTTAAAACCAATGATCCTCTCAACTGTTTTCATGTGCCTGAATCTCCATAATTGAAAAGATTGTTCGACATCCACTAACTGTTCACATAGGGCATATACCTTCCAATGAGTTTCAGGTTGGTGATAAACACTGACTAAAACCTCCATCAACTGTTCGTTGTAAACATGTGGTTCGCTGAAATCACGTCCCAACAATGTTTTAGGCACTGCATACCCCTCTTTAGCGAGATAAGCGATAAAAACATCGTAAATGCTTGGCGCATTTAAAACATTTTCCAATATCATTCTTGATTCAGATTTTTTTGGAAAAACTTTCACCATTTTTTTATTTTTGTTTCCTAAAAGAAACTCAACTTGTCTGTATTGGACTGACTGAAAACCAGAAGCTTTACCAAAAACATGGCGAAACTCCATATACTCACTTGGAGTTAATGTTTCCAACACCGCCCACTGTGCAAATAATTGCCTTTGAACTTGCTTAATACGAGCCAGTATCTTTGAAGCCCTTCCTAATCGATTGGTTTGAACACATTCAATAGCTGCTTGTAATTCATGCACAATCAACTTGAGCCATAATTCTGAAGTTTGATGTTGAATAATGAACAACATCTCATCATGATGGGGTGGTTCACTGAGTGGTTTTTGTGCTGACAGCAGCACATCCAGGCACAAATAACCACCATAGTTATCACGTTCTGGAACATCCAGTTGAATACCTTTTTCTAAACTTCTGATATTTTCTTTTGACATACTAGGCACCTCGATAGCTTAACCTTACTTCAAGACATCTTGATATTGTTAATTAGTCAGTCCTGAAAAAGTCCATCCTGGCCTTTTCCAGCATTGGTCAAAAAAACACTTAAGCGCAAAAGTGTGATTTTGCTGATGTTTTTTGACCTTA
>JAUIGR010000092.1 GCA_030430025.1 Gammaproteobacteria bacterium | reverse complement strand
CGGGGCTTAACAGAACAAAGTTTCAAAGGTAAAAAACCTTTGATCATCGGAACAGGTGGTTTTACCACCATCTACCGAGAAAGTGATATGTTCGATGACATTGTACCGGATCTTGTCCTCAAAGGGCTTTACATCGCACACAAACTGAATGAAAACAAATAATTATTGATTGAGAATAAAACCATGAACTTAACCATGCTACACAGCAAAATTCACCGCGCAACTGTTACCGATGCAAACCTGAATTACGAAGGTTCCATTTCGATTTGCCCTGATTTAATTAAAGCCGCTGGCCTGCTGATTAATCAGCAAATCGATGTGCTCAATTGTAACTGTGGCTCAAGATTGACCACTTATGTGATTGAAGGTGGCAAAGGTGAGATCTGCTTGAATGGAGCGGCGGCACGCCATAACCAGCCCGGTGATTTGGTGATTTTAGCAGCTTATGCATCCATGGATGCAGAAGAAGCCAAAACCCATCAACCCAATTTGGTGTTTGTTGACAGCCAAAACAACATCAGCAGCTTGAAAAACGCCGAAACACACCAAAAGGAAAATATGGAACATGCAGCCTGATTCAAGAGCGTATTGGTTGTTGTTTTAGCAAGGCTTTGAAAGAGTTATTAGTAAGACCAAACCCATGAGCAAGGATTTCAATGGGTTTGGTTAAGAGCTTGTTGTTAAAAAGTAACAGTTATTTTTTGATTGTTAGAGGTGAGGCACTTTCCTATTCCACCTGCGTTGATGCCACTGTCTGGTTTTGAAAGCTGAAATTGACATTCCATTGTGTTTCCTTGAGTGCTTATAAGTTGTGCTTGAGTTTGTGAGGAGACTCGTTCCGAACCACTCAAAACCCAAGCATCATTATCTAATGCATCATCTAAAATTAAGCTGTCTCCAAATTCTGATGAAGAAGCCTGAACAAACTTACCGAAAAACAATTCTCCATCTGGCATCATGACTTTAAGTTGGCCGTCATTATCAAAGACGCCTTGTTCGTATTCCATCTTGACTGAACCTTGCTCACTTACACCCTGAATGGTTCCTCTACTGGTACAGGCTGAAGTAAGAATACAGATAAGTGATAGAAATGCTATTTTTTTCATATTTTAAAATCTCCAAGTTAAGTATTTTTTAAGTGGTTAACTGCCTGGTTTCCTTGTGTGCATGTGGAAACCTTGTATTTCAATAGTAACAACTCAAGCGTAGTTGTTTAGTGACGTTTTTGAGTTGTTTTGTGACCGTTTGAGTCAGCGTGTTATAAGGAAATAATGAGCTTAAATATTGAGGCTAGAAAATGTGATGTTTTTAAATTAGTTAATCTGTTACTTTGTTGCTGGTTTAGCCAAAATCATTGGGGGTGTTGTATTAAGTGACCAACTTTAGCTTTCTGGTCTGTCATTGCTTAGTAAAAGAAGTGATTGCTTTTACCTGCCCTTAAAACCCTGTGAAAATCTTATCTGTTATTGGGCATGAGGGCAGCAGTAATCTTCTGCGATTAATTTACAGTCTCACAAATGGCCGTATGCAATTTCATTGATTTAGAGCGTTTATTTCTCCAGTAGAAACTTTGATATTTTTGGTGCAATTGAATAAACATATTCGTCATATGAATTACTCAATACAATAATGGTAATTCCCTTGCTTGGGTATATCCATAGATCAGAAGCAAACAAATCACTTGCACCGCCATGAAGGACTAATTTGTCTTCTGAATTATTATTTTCTACGCCCCAACCATAACCATAATAAGTATACATGCCATTGAATTTAAAATGAGGGTAGAGGTATTTAGATGTTGTTGCTTGATCAAGCACTGTGTTGTTTTGAATTGCCTGACTCCAAAGCAATAAGTCGCTTGCCCTTGTTAAAATGCCTCCATTTGCTTTGAGGTTGAGGTAAGGGCCTTGTTTGCTCCAGTTTTCTTCATTGGGTTTTTTAGCTTCAGTTCCATTTGCAAATCCGTTAGCAACTTCATTTGCATCCCAATTTGGGATGACATAGCCAGTATGGTACATTTTCGATGGTTGAAAAATTTCTTTATTTAAAAACTTTTCATAGTCCATGCCACTGGCTTTTTCAATGATTAAACCAAGTAAGCTATATCCTATATTTGAATAGTTAAATTTTTCACCAACAGGGCTCATCAATTTGCTATTGAATACTTGTCTTAAAAACTCGTTTTGTGAAACGGTATCATAATCATCTCCTATCCCATCTATTAAACCAGAAGAATGTGTGAGCAGCTGATGAATGGTTATGTTCTTCTTGTCAATTGGAACAGCTGTAAAATACTCCGTTAGTTTGTCATCTAGTTGAATTTTATTTTGAGCTGATAGTTTAAGAATCCCAGCAGCAGTAAACTGTTTAGTAATAGAGCAAATATCAAAAACTGTATTAATGTCATTCAATCCGTTTTTTTGATTATTTTTTCGTCCATACGCTTTATTTAGTATTATGTTGTTATTTTGAGCGACTAAAACGACACCTGAAAACCCTTTCTCGATTAATTTTTCATCAATGGTGCTTAAATTATCGATATCAGCCTTTCCATTTCTAGTCGCAACTATGGTTCCATGCGGCTGTATTGCCACTACTTCGTTAAAAATGCCATTTTCAAGATTTCTAAACTTCAGCATATATGTTTCATCCACTTTAAAAGCAAACGTGTGTACATCAATTACAGTTAACTCATAGGGTTCTTGCCCTGGCACTGATGTATAGAGCTTGGTACCATCTTCTTTTGTGAAGACTCTCATAGTAATATCTGCTTCTTCATACACATAATCACCAATATATTTTTCAAAAATATCAGCAGCATTTACATTGAAGGCTTTTTGATCAATAACTTTTCTTATCCAGCTTAATGTCGTGCTTATCCGAACATAATTTTCAACCCAACCATATTTTCCTTCAGCTGTATATTCACTTTTTTTATTTAAGTAATAACCCCTTGAACTGACCCCAGCAAGATACATTTTGTTATCTTTCATTATTAAGGCAGGCCCACCACTGTCACCAGGCCCGTTGACACCCTCTAATTCATGTGTCTTGCTGAATTCAGGAGGGTCGAATGTAAATGTCAGGTAATTATCATCTATACCATTAATGTAATTGTATGCTTTCCTAAATTGAGCATCATTAATTGGCTCTTCTCTATTTGTGCCAGTTTTACCATTGGCAAAGTCCCCCCAGCCTAGCATCAATATTTCCTGGTTTACTTCGTCTTTCATCGTGTATAAATCAATCGGTTTTACATTATCTACAGACCGACTTAGCTCAATCAATGCGGCGTCATAGCTCATGTTTTGAGGGTTTAAAATCATGTCAATGAGTTTTCCATTTTTATCACGCACACCTTTCACTTCTCCAAATTCTGGATGAATATGGACTGACTTAACCGCATAGTGTTTGTTATCAATCAGCATTTGATGAGGTTGTTTACCAGTCTGGTTTATCAACACAGTACAATGCGCGGCAGTAATGGCCCACCGGGGAGCGATTAAAGTGGCCACACATTCTTTTCTATTGTTATTGACCTGAACTGGGAACACCGCTGGGTGTTCATTTTCATTTGCCAGATATAGGTCTGGATTGACATCATGACGAATGATCATTGAACGTGTGGTTGTTGTTAAGATGATTGTAAAGAACAACGCCAGTAGTTTAAGTTTCATGTTTTAGAATCTCCTTTATATTTTATTGTTGTTGGATCGCTTTGTTTATGAGCATGTTTCAATGAATGAACAACAATATTAACCATTAAAATACAGTATTTCAGTGACGTTTTAGTGCAGTTATGTGACTGTTTGAGTCAGGATGTTTTGAGTTGAAAGTGACCCTCAGGATCAGCGTTGTTTGATTTTGTGATTTTTATGAATTTTTTAATGGTGAAGCCTTTTTCCAGCTCAGAGTAAAGCATGCACCCCCAAGGTCAGAGCGTTTAACCTGGATTCGGCCGTTGTGCCAGTGTGCAATTTGTTTCACAATGGCGAGTCCTAAACCCACGCCTTCAGCCATATCTCTCTGTTGGTTTGAGAGTTGTTTGTAGGGTTGAAATATAGTCTCATAGTCTTTTTCTGAAATACCTTCACCATCATCTTCTACGCTTAATTCAAATTCGTCAGAGCGTTCGATAAAACTGACTGAGACATAGGATTTTGCGTGTTTAGTGGCATTGTTTAATAGGTTGATCAGTGCTCGTTTAAGGGCTTTTTCATCGACAAATTGTTGTGATTTTAACAGTCTAGGTTCAATCTTTGTTTCATAAAACATGTCTTCTTGGTCAAACTGATACTGTTCCACTTCCTCTATAACAGCGGTTGCAAAGTGTGAGTTTTTGAAATGGTTGATATCTGTTGAGCGGTTGTATCTTGCATAATGTAATGTTTGAGCTATCAGGTAATCAAGTGCTTCTATGCTGTTGTTGATGGTTTGATGGTAACGAGCAGTTTCTTCGGCATTACAATTGCCTGAATTTAAAATGTCATTTGCAAATCTTAGTCTTGCCATTGGCGTGCGTAAATCATGAGCAACAGCATTGGTTAAACTCTGATTGGTTTGAATCAAGTTTGTTATGTTCTCTGCCATTCGATTAAAAGATGTACTCAATTCGGCTGTAAAAGCACCTTTGCGCACACGTGCTCTTGCATCTAAATGACCTGCACCAAAACGCTTTGCGGTTTGAGTGAGGGATTTGTGATCCCTCCATAAAGGCCAAAGCCACATCAAAAGGCCCGCACTGACAAACAAAGCCACCAAAAAAAGCGGTATAAACATGGCGGATGCTATGATGAATTGGTCTCGTTCCAAACTCAATGTCAACGTTGTACCATCTGGGGCTTTAATCAGAAAAATCTCATCCTCATTTTCATCCTTTATCCAAGCAAGATTTTTATATTGATAAATGTCCTGTTTATCTTTAATTTCTGTCAGTTTTGCGTCAGAGAGTACTTTAAGCTGTACTTGAAACCTTGATTCAAGTTCTTTTAAATGATTATTCAATTGATTAGCGGGAATTTTATTTAATGCGCTTTGAAACAGGTAGAGCGGACCGCTTGCTTCAAGGTAAGTGTTTTGCGCAAAGGTTGTGTCACTTGCAATGGCAAGCGCCCATTCAGTATCAGCAATTCTTAAGGCAACAGAAGCCTGTTCATTACCCAGTGCCACATAATCTCCAGCAATTAGCCTTGATTGTAGGGCGCTGTCTTTTGTCATTGCGTCAATTTTTTTGAATTGAATTTCGGTATTAAAATTATCTCCAATTTCTTTGATTTTAATGCCCCACTGACTCTCGTCAATGGCCAAGAGCTGTTTTTCAATTTCTTGATACACACCTTTATATATGCCTTCCGCTAACCTTTCCTGTAACCAGTCGTTATAGACTTTCAGCGGATTAAAGCTGCCTGCTACTGTTAAGTATATAACTGGTAAAATAACCAGAAGGCATAATTTTAAAAGTGCTTTTAGCATAGTGAATTTTCAGTTATTGCTCGCCGCTACAAAGCTGATAGCCTTTACCGCGAATGGTTTTGATTAACTCAATCTTTGAATCAGCTGATAGTTTTTTTCTTAACCGCGAAATACGTCTGTCAATTGACCGGTCAAACCCATCATATTCAAACCCTCTCAGTTCCTGAACAATAACGTTTCGATCAACTACTTGACCAATGTCTTGCGACAACAACAATAATAATTCAAATTCTGCGGAGGTTAAGTCAACGTTATGGTTACCTACCTTAACCACTCTATTTGCTGAATCGATGTGTAATTCGCCCGCATTAATGATGGTGTTATTTTGGTTCCCGTTTTGATTTATTCTGCGTAGAATTGTTCGTATTCGAGTCAATAACAGTCGAGGTTGAAC
>JAUIGR010000091.1 GCA_030430025.1 Gammaproteobacteria bacterium | reverse complement strand
CTGTCCCTTGTGGCTGGTTATCAGGTACGTAGGTGTTGCTGATCACCACTTCGTTTAAGGCATTGGTTTGGGTCAGTAGTTCTCCTTTGTTGTTATAACTGGAGGTGGTGGTGTGGCCCAAAGGATCGATGCTACTGAAAGCATAATGAAAAATAAAACAAAGACAGAGTGTGAGTAATCTCATGCAAAGATTTTACCAATAACCGATTAAGTGGTACATTTTTATATGATTGTTTCCAAACTGGTACAATTTTAAATGATCGTTTTTGGTACATCATTTTGATTGCTATTCCCGCACAATAAAACCCAGTAGGATTGATAGATGACTTTATGGATGATCTGGTTTTGCTTGAATATTTTATTCAGCAGGCCACAACCAATTACTTACCGTAAGCCCAAGTCAAAACCTGGTTTTAAAAGCCGCAGAAAGCCACGTTGGGTTGATAATCGGATCATTGAACACAAGGCTATTATGAACAAAGACGGTTGTCGAAAGATTGCGGCATCGTTTAATCGGCGATTTGGTGATAAGGAAACGGTTTCTAAATCTTGGGTGGCCACCATTGTCCGCAAGCACCAATATGAGATACTGCAATTACGCAAAAAACTGAAAAACCGCTTACCAAACCTCAACCAATCAATCAAACCTGGGGCGTTGATTTATCGGGAAAACAAGATCATGATAAAAACACCCATCACATACTCGGTGTCATTGATCACGGCTCAAGGTTTAGCTTAATGCTCAAAGCAATCCCAAATAAAACCAGCATCACAATACTTCGTTGCCTTTTGGACACCATTGAGCAATACGGCAAGCCCAAAGCTATCAGAACGGATAATGAAAGGATCTTCACTTCCAGGTTATTTCGGTTTGGTTTGTGGTTGCTCAGAATCAAACATCAGAAAACGGATGTCGGTTGTCCTTGGATGAATGGACGCATAGAGCGATTTTTTGGAACTTTGAAAGAAAAGTTAAACCAGATCTCCGTACCTGATATAAATAATCTCAATACTCACTTGACAACATTTCGTTTCTGGTACAACCACGTGCGAACACATCAACATATTGATGACAGAACCCCTTTCGAGGTATGGTCTGGAAAAGGGTTCAAACGCAAAGCCAAAGTTTATTCGGCATGGGATGGTCTACTGACTGGCTTTTACCATCCACCTGATGGTTAACTTTGATGGTCAGTTTTGTCAAAAGCAGATTAAAAAATTGGACAAATACTGTCCACCGCTAGCTGTGCTTGAATGAGCGGAAATTGATAATTTTGTCGATGGAGACAGTGAAATTTAAGGAAAAATATTGAAAATGAATGAAAAAATAACCAGAAAATTAATTCAGATAATCTAATTTAGAGAAAATATAGTGCGTTTATGTACAAATCAGCCGATGTGGACAATGGACAGGACACGCAGTCAGTTGTTGTTTAATTTTTTGCCAACCTTTATCAATCATCAAAGAATCCTTTCAATGCCAGTTTCCGTATTTTCTTGATCACATTAAATATCCAAGCCCCTTGCTCCGATTTTATTCATAAATGAAACTAAATCAGGGCTTACAAAGATTCGTTTATTTTTGCAATCGTCAAGTATTTTTTCATCTACTTCTCTTTCTAACATAGTTTGTTCACATTTTTCATAATCACTACTAAAAGCTAGGTAAAGCGCCTTAGACCATAACCGGGCTGGTATGATTTTTCGGCCCGAGTAAGTCGTATCGACATCAGAAAACTCATCAGGACATTCATCACTAAGTCCTAACAGATAATCAGACAATGTAATCATGATCTTTGGGTCAGTAATTACTCTTGCCCAATATCTAATTAATTCGCATAACTTAGCTGTTTCTAATAATTGTTCAATACTCCAGCATTCTTTCTCTGCTTCAACGGCAAAGTCAATCCCATGCAAAAGTTTGCCATATGGCTTTAGCGCTATTAACCCATCTGGGTTCATTCCATAACCACTATGCCCCACTTTTTGTGGATAATATGCCCAAAGCGAAACTTCATATTTATCATCAACTTTATCAAAATAGAGAGATAATGTGATTGGGCTATTATCTAAAAAAGCATGATAGTATTTATATTTAGGATCATACCCAAAGCCCATCTCTACTAGCGCATCATGAATTTTTTTTCTTGGTGCTTTTACAAGTCTACTCATATGAGAATATCATTAAATTACTATTTAATATTAAATATCTTTAATAAGTAACTCTTTTCAGGAGGAACAGAGTCAATAAAGTCTTTTTTTGATGCAATTCCCTTCAAACTATCGAATCCTTTCATAACTATATTAATTAGGTCATGAGATTGCAATCTTGTTGAAGAATCATAAAGGTTATAGAAATGAGGTTTGACCGTGTTAATAGCTCCATTAAAATCCAGATTCCCACCAACCAATATAACTGTATCCTCACCTGTAAATATACCATTAGTTTCTGGTGACAACTCTTCAATCCAACAATAAGATCTTAACATTAGTTGTATTCCAAAATTGATTAGAACCATTTCCAAGACATGCGTGACTTCACCTGTTTTTTTAACCAAACAGATTTTGTCATTAACCGCTGTAACTTGAATTTCAAATTGAGCGTTACTAAAAATCCCATTAACTAATTCAAAAATTTCTCTTTTGGTAATGTAATTCAGATCTAATTTAAAAACTTGCTCTGGTTTATATGAAAAATATTTGTCAGTATCTAAGGAGTATTTTGGAAGGCTTGGATAATCCTCCAAGACTTGATGTAGTTTATTTTCATTATCAAATAAGTTAAAAACTGGTATCACTACTTTTTGAATTACATTTGAAAACTGCTTACTGGAATTTGATATATCAATTTCTGACTCAATGCTCCAGAAATTATCTCCAGTTGGTGAATAAAAACCTTCAAATGATGTTTCCCCAACATTTCCTCCAATCACATATCCTTTTCTATCAAAAACAAAAGCTCTCAACCTTACATTGCTGCCTTTCATCTTTTCTAATGAAACGAGTTGACATACGTTATTATTGTGTCTCAACCAATCAAGATAATTAGCACTAAAGCCGATTTGTTCTAGTTCTTTATTTATACACTCAGTCAGTTGTTGTTTAATTGTCTGCCAACTTTTATCAATCATTTTGAGCGTTCTGCCCACGGCAGCATCATATAAAAAATAACTCCTGTAATAAAGCATACGAGAAATACAAAAGGGTAATCCCAAGGGTATACTTGCTTAAAGCCACAAATAATAACAACACCTAAAATATTGGTTAGAGCTAATATGTTTGCCAAAGAAAGTAGCTTTTTCTTTCTCAAAATTAAATAAAAAGGGATGCCAAAAAAAGAGGCACAACCAGTGGCAAGAATTACTGCCACAGATAAAAAAAATAAACCGTTTAAAGTGAAAATCTGTAACCTCAACTCAAACAGCATGAACAAAGAAGCTGAAATAATTCCTGCCACTAAAAACATAATTAATTCCTTATTGTTCATGATTATTCTCCAACGTAGTTACGAATATTTCTGTCCACTGCTGACCATACAATATCAGCAAACCAAACATTGAGTATTGGCATTCGACCAGTGCCATCTCCTTTAGTATAGACATAAAAAGTATTGTTTTTCTTCTTAATGTGACGTTCTACTGAGCCCGGATACAACAAATGGCCTTTAAGAGCAACGTTTACAATTAAATTATCACTGACTTCATGTCTAACTGGACCAAAAAAGAAAAGCGTTTTTTCAGCATTATTATGTACGGGATATGTTCCATCATAAAATGGAGCAGGAAATCTTTTTAAACCTTCAAAAACATTTTCTTCTGTGCAGATTTTATCTTGAAAAGATTTAGGTTTACAAATAGGGTTTTCATCCTCATAAACATGATAATGACCTGTATTAACAAAATCAAAAGCAGCAAAAGGAACAGCAAATGATGCTGTCAACAACCCCCCTCTTAACATAACTGAACCAATCCCTATATGCCCACTAGGATCAATATGATTGATAGGATCAGCATTGGCGTATAAGTATTTATTCAATGTGATGGGGTGGTTAAGAGTACCCTGGTAGCTGTCCATACTGATAAAACGACCCATCTGAGGACTCATATACCGGGCTCGTAGATAGTAGAACCCAAGATTTGGATCAAACTGCTCACCAGTGTAAAGATAATGATTGGTCGTAGTGCCACTTTGAGCAATGATATTGCCATAGCCATCGTAGTGGTAAGTGTCTGTTAGCTGTCCTGATTGATCTGAAAGTGCACGGGTTGTGCCTAATCCATCATAATGAAAATAGAACAGCTGCTCAGATTCTTCCTGTTTAAGTAGATCATCTCCATATGTGTAAATAATTTGGCTATCCGGTGTCGTTTCCAAAATCACCTGAGCATGATCGCGATTGTGGTCAATCAAGTATTCTGTTCGTTCCCCATTAATGACAGTTGCTGTCCTGATACCATATGGATCGTATTCAAATGTATAGCTGTAATCAGGTGTGGTGCTGGTAACCAGTTCATTTTTCTTATTGTAACTGTATTCTGTTGTTATGCCATTTTCGCTGCTGCTGAGCAGGTTACCGTTAGCATCATATTCATAGCTAATATCACCATTTTGTAATAATCGATCATTGGCATCGTAAACGAAATCTGTGGCGTTCCCATTGACAACACTTAGGGTGCGATTACCAGCCTCATCATAACTGTAACTGGCCTGGTGATCGCCATTGATGTTATCAGTGGTTGTTTCATTCACCAGTCGATACAAGTCATCATATTCATAGTCAGTCACTCGACCTGAATATTCAGTTATTTGTGCTCTTAAGCCGGTGGGTGTTAAGGTGTAATCAAAACCACTGAGCTGCAGGTCATTTTCATCAAAAGTGGCCTGAGCTACCAAGCGATTTTGGACATCATAGCTGTAAATAATGTAGTTGCCGTTGGACTGCTCTAAATGACTTCTTAACCCCACTTCATCAAAACTGCTAAACTCGCTGTTATTCTGATCATCGGTGGTATTTATCAGTCGATTCAATGCATCGTATTGGTAATACCAATGGCGTATCAATCCATCTTTATCGATGGTCATCTGGATTTTATTTCCTACTAAATCATAGCCATAACTGATGATCTCACCATCTGGCTTGGTTTCAGTGAGGATGCGATCTTGTGCATCATATACGTAACTGGTCGTGCCATATACATTAGTAGCTGAAGCCAATTTACCCGCTGTGTTGTACTGATAAGTTTCTTCACTCTGGTCAGCAAAAGTTCTTTTTACCAGCTGATTCATCTGATCATACTCAAAGGTCGTCACATCGCCATTAAAATCTGTGTGTGTTAATTGATTACCATTGGCATCATATGTGAAAGACTCAACTTGTCCCATCGGTAAGGTTCTAGAAACGATTCGATTCAAAGCATCGTATGTCCATGTAGTGACTTGCCCAGCAGCATCAATTTGACTGATTCGATTTCCTCTTTGATCATAACCATACTCGGTCTGTTGCCCTAAAGCATCGATCACAGATGTTAAGTTACCAGCAGCATCATATTGATATTGAATTTGTGTACCTGCCTGATCAGTGGTGGATGTTTTCCTATTCAATGAATCATAGGTGACATCAATCACAGGATTATCAAATTCATCCCCGGTTTCATCAGGTAATATGGTTTGTATCAATTGACCTAATGCATCATAAACATAGCGAGTTTCTCTTCCCAATGCATCCACAGTAATGATCCGACGACCCAATGCATCATATGTGTAAATGGTGCTGTTTCCTAGAGGGTCAGTCACAACTGTGTTATTGCCAGCTTCATCATAAAGATACGCTGTGGTGTTGCCATTCGCATCTGTGGTACTGATGAGTCTACCGGCTGCATCATAGCTGTTACTGGTTTGGGGGTTATCATCATCTCCCGGGGTGTTATCAGCATAGATGATAGCA
>JAUIGR010000090.1 GCA_030430025.1 Gammaproteobacteria bacterium | reverse complement strand
AGAAGCTGGTACCGAAATAACGGTCAGTTAACAACATGGTCACCGCACCGGCCAATACAGGCATCACAGCAATCAACAAGAAGGCCGTAATCAACCAGGTCCAAACAAACAATGGCATGTTCAAGTAACCTACATTAGGCGCACGCATGTTCATGATGGTTGCAATCACATTGATGGCACCCATGATGGATGAAATACCCATCAAGTGAACAGCAAACACCAAATAAGCGACATTCTTACCACCCTGTAAAACCAATGGTGGGTACATGGTCCAACCACCGGCAGGTGCTCCGCCTTGCATGAATAATGTTGATAACAACAAAGCAAAGGCAAAAGGTAAAATCCAAAATGACCAGTTATTCATGCGTGGCAAAGCCATATCAGGCGCGCCAATCATCATCGGAATCATCCAGTTAGCCAAACCAACAAAGGCCGGCATCACTGCACCAAATACCATGATCAAGGCATGCATGGTGGTCATTTGGTTAAAGAAATCTGGCTCAACAAACTGCAAACCAGGTTGGAATAGCTCCAAACGAATGATCATTGCCATCGCACCACCAATGATGAACATGGCAAAGGCAAAAATCAAATACAAAGTTCCAATGTCTTTGTGGTTAGTGGTCAACAACCATCTGTTGACGAACCCTTTTGGCTTATGATCGCCCATAATCAACTCCTAATTATTTCAAGTTCTTGACATCAGCTGGCTGAACTGCGTCACCGGCCGTGTTGCCAAAAGAATTTCTGGTGTAAGTAATGGCAGCAGCAATGTCTGTTTCAGACAAAATGTTACCGAAAGCCGCCATCGCTGTACCAGGTTTTCCATTCAAAACCAAGCCAATTTGATCAGCAGCAGGACCATTAACCAACTCACTGCCTGCCAATGCAGGAAATGTGGGAGGTACGCCTGAACCATCCGCTTGATGGCAAGTGGCACATTGTTGTTCATAAACAGCTTGACCTTTTTCCATCAACTCAGCTTGAGTCCATGTTTTCTCAGTCAAAACCGCTTCTTCTGCTTGTTCCCCTTTTTGCTCAACCAACCAAGCGGCATAATCTTCCTTGCTCAAGACCTCAACCACAACAGGCATAAAGCCATGGTCTTTACCACACAACTCAGCACATTGGCCGCGATAAGTACCTGGCACTTTAACATTAGTCCATGCTTCATTAACAAAGCCAGGAATGGCATCGCGTTTCCAACCGAAATCTGGCACCCACCAGGCGTGAATCACATCATCAGCCGTCAATAAAAATCGAATGTTGGTGTCGGCGGGAATCACCAGTGGCTTATCCACTTCTAACAAGTAGTTATCTACTGTTTCAGGGTTCACGCCAGAGTCTTTCTGGCGAGCAATATTTGAATCTTTGGCCAAAGTACTCAAAAAGCCAAAGCCTTCGTCCATGTAATCATAGCGCCATTTCCACTGATAACCCGTGACTTTAATGGTCATGTCCATTTTCATGGGCTTACCACTTTCGTCTGTTGGGTTTTCCATTTGTATCAACGCTTTGGTCGCTGGCCAAGCCATGGCCGCCAATATCACTATGGGAATGATGGTCCACAAGATTTCTGCTGAAGTGCTGTGAGAAAACTGTGCAGGCTCGACTCCTTTTGATTTTCTGTGTGCAATGATGGAATACAACATGGCGCCAAACACCAAAATGCCTATCACCACACAAATCCAAAAAGCCAACATGTGCATGTCGTAGGCCGTTTCACTGTATTCAGTCACGCCCTTCCTTAAGTTCAATCCATATTCAGCCCATGTAGCTGACGAAAACAACAAGCCCGTCACCAACCACATCAACTTAGTCTGTGCTTTTTTCATAAAATCGATACCCTAATGAATTTTGAAATATTGACCTAAATCAATGCGACTATTTTATCGCACAGGTCAAACGGCGCAATTCTACCACGCAGACAAATAAATATCTCTATCCTGTTGTTATTTTTTTGTAAACTTGAACCCGCGATACATTTAGGCGATTTTAATTTTTAACCCGTGGTGTATTTAGGAAATTATTTTCCTAAAGGTTCTCCAAAACGAACAGACTTTACCCGAACAAAGTGAAATATTTTGCAAATTTGAATAAATCAGTTTGCATAATGATGCTTGAGTTAACTTTATGCCGTCATTGAAAGGCAAATATAGTTGGATTTGCTTCAAATGCACCACGGGTATCGAATTAATGTCCGCATAGTGATTTTAGCCATGACTCTTGTAGCAAATCCTTTGAACATTTTGCACAGTTTCTTCGATTTACAAATTGATCACAGAGTTGAGAACACAAAGTTTCAATCCTTTTGTTGACTTTGCCGAACTCCCAAGGTGACTTATTGTAATCCAATTTATGTTTTCTCATTGGTGTGCGTATATTAGTGTTCGATTAATCAAAGGAATTCACGTATTGAACGTGGCTTAAAAAAACCTTTGTCCCCACCCCAATGACATGACAATCATTCACATGACCTTACGCCTATAAGGTAATGCATGTCATAGTCAGATGCCGCTGATGAAGCAAAATAGTTTGACAAAAGGAGCCTTGATGAAATGTTTATCAAACGTAAACATGACCTAATGTGGCGTGCAAAGGCATGGATCTTTTCAGAATATTATGTCAGTTAACGAGTTTGAAAACTTGATTAAAAGAATATCATGACAATATCAAAACCACCTCAAAAGAAAGACCCTAAAAAGTTTATCAAGGGCAAAACAAATATCATCAAAGCTTCCTGTTTCGCTACTGGATTCAATCGATGTAAGGGCTAAAGAACTGAGTATATCAAGAACGGCTTTTATTAAACAAAGTTGTGCTGTGTATTTAGAAAACAGTTAAGGATAAGGAGTTTGAAGCTCACTAATACAGAAAACCGCATTAAGGTGTGGTTTTAAATCTATAGGCAAAAACCATCATTATAAAAGTCAAAAATATAAGGCTGTATATAGATGAGCTTGGAACCATAGGAACCTGAACTTGAAACACCATGGTTTCTATGTCGTTAGATGGGTTAATTTCAGTGTCTGTTACACTTAAAGGGCGCCATTCTATGCTTCTGCTTCCACTTAAAATATTGGTGTAATGGTAGCCGTAACAAGTTATAGATTCGCCTGCAGGGATAATAGGAGTACGGAATGCGAGGATGATTAAAGTAGGATTTCCAGGAGCGGGGTCAGGGGAAAAAGTTTCAAACTTACAGTCCTGATTAATATTATTATTGATTATAAAATCCACAGGATAACCATTTTCCTCAAGATATATTTCTTCAGTGGCCATGGCGACAGGGTGCGAAAATGTTGAATCTATTCCGGCCGTATCTGGTCCGTGGTTAGAAACGGTGATACTGAACTGGGCGATATACTCTCCAGGCTCCACCATAACAGGTGATGATGGGTTAACTTTAATGCTTAAGTCAATATCACCTGCCCATAGGCTGGATGAGCCAAGCAATATTATAATAACACTGTAAGCTATGTATTTCATTATGACTCAAATCCATTAACAAAAATTATATGTTCTATATGCCTGCGTTCTCTGTATTCAGACATGGCAGGAGATAAATCATTTATGATTTTAGCGTTGTTTTTGGTGCTGGCTTGACCTGTTGGGGTATCTCCAATTCCATCACCATCAGTATCAATCAATACATTGGGGTTTGAAAAATATAAACGTCGATAAGGAGGGGCTGTGTACCGGGTGGACATAATAGAAACAAAATCTGGTTCATCTTTATGGCCAAAAGCTTCAGGAAAACCATTGTTTGTGACATCTAGCCTCCAGCCCAATGACAACTCTGCAGAAGGGTGGTTGCCACCAAACAAGTGACCTAACTCATGGGTAAAGGTGTCATCGAGAACAGCGCATTTTTGAGAAACTATGCTAAATGCAAAATTTTCAAAATCGTCACCTACACCACAACCTGTTGTCACTCCATTGGTATCGCATTGAGGATGTGTTTGTACGTAAGCCGCACCACAAAAATAAAATCCGGTTTCTGACCAATTTTCTATCATTAAAGTTGTTATATCAGCACCAACAAAATCTCTGACCAAGTTAACGTGAGTATCATTGGCAAACCTATCCCTGTCAGCATATTCATCAGTAGTTAAAGGAAAGTCTAGTGGCAGTGAATAAAGTCGAGTGATACGGGTGTTTGTGTCGCTGTTTGCCAAAGCTGTATTGGCGTGATCAACTGATGTACGAATCAATGCTTCAATGTCTACTTTGTCATTTATGTCATTGGGATCACCGCCTGCATCTATTCTTGCCTGTTCAGTAAAAAATACAAGGATGTCGAGGTTTGTAAAAGAAGAATTTGTACCATGGTATAATTCATTATACATATCAAACACTTTAATGTCGTCTATAGGTATATTGGTAGTAGATGTACTTTGACTAGGATAGATATTAGACTGAATACTAGTTCGTTCAACTAGGTCCATATCATCAATTGCTAAGTCATTGGGCCTATATCCTGACAAATTAATATCTATCATTTGATAGGTATCTTTGGGTGTTTTCTTTATGCCAAACCTTTTTTCAGAACTAGCGATTAAACCAATTAATTGTCCATCACTAACACTAAGCATGACATCATAATCGCTATTAGAACCAGTCCATAGGTAATCTAATTCATCATTCGGTACTCCTGGTGTTGGATAAATAGGTGGTGTTCCTGGTGGATCGTTATCTGCCCTAATAGTAAAACCATTTCTTGGAATGAAGTTGCCGATTGGTACTATAGTAAAGGTGTCATTTGGGAAGTCAATTCGAAGTGATTCTGGTATTTGCTTCAACCCATCAAAATCAAGGGTAATTTCATTAATCTGATAGGCAGTTGGCGGTGGTGATCCTGACCCAGCATCATCTATGCTTGTTATTAAGTTGGTTTGGCTGTTTGCATTTAGCGTGATGACCATCATCAAAATACGGAGGAGGTTTTTCATAGGTATAAATCCAATTTGAGCAAATAAGCGTGTTTGTATTCCGAAGAGTTTAACAAGGTGGCTTTATAAATACAAATAAGGATACAAATTATTGGATAATAATCTACTTAAACCCGTAGTGCATTTAGGCGATTTTGACTTTTAGGTTGTTGATATTTCTGTTTTCGAGATGATTTATCCACTGTATTGTTTTTAAAGCAGTGAGCTTTGCGAGAATTCCTGTGGCAAAACCTTTGAATGATTTGGCGTAGTTTCTACGAATCATGAATTGGTCACACAATTGTTCATCAAGTGTTTAATTTCGTTGAAGTAATGAATGCCATGAACTGAAGCTGGTGTTAAGTCAAAATGTTTAAACACACCAGTAGTTGAACAAACTGCATGTAACTGGTAGCCATAGAAATGCATTTTCAGTAAGGCGCAATAACCGTGATTGGGTTATGTTCATGTATCTTCTGTGCATATGGTTGACCTGTTTGATCTGCTCATTTTGCACACTTCAAGGGATATGAAATCAATGATAAGGTGGTTCTCTCACTGTCATTTACTCAACCATTTGTACCCTAAGTGATTCAATATAATAGAATAACTGTTCTTTCTTCGGTGCTTGACCGATTGTTCAAAACGTGTAGAGAGCAGATCAGGGAGCCACCTGAATAATTCTCTTTCTAAGTCAATAGATAGATATTCAGCAGTTAAAACCTAAGCAACAACTTCAATATCGCTGAGTTTCGATGGGAATCCCCCCGAAAAATAGCTGGCGTCAAAAGTAGAATTTTGAAATAACTACGTTCTAAGCCACTCGTATCACTGGTAATTTTGAAGCTTGAAGGCTAATAAATATACTGCATTTTGCTATGAGTAACTTCTTGTTTTTTGACTATTATCTAAATGCACCACGGGTAAACTTAATGATTACTTTAATGACACCCACAAGCCCAAAGCGGCCCTTTTGGCTTACGTATCGATTATTTTCTTACTCCAGCACTTTTCATGTGATAAACCAAGCCTTCGGCTTCTGCTAATGTGGCAGCGTGTTCGGCCAAAACAGCACGGCCAGAATCGTTGATGCACTGGGTGGATTGGACTTTAAGGAATTGATGTACACTCAAGCCGCCTGAGAATTTGGCTGCACCCTCGGTGGGCAGTGTGTGGTTGGGGCCAGCGCAATAATCGCCAAAAGCCACAGCTGAATTTT
>JAUIGR010000089.1 GCA_030430025.1 Gammaproteobacteria bacterium | reverse complement strand
CTTTAAAAGGATGGAAACCAGTCTTGATAAACCACAAAGTGTTTGGGTAGAAGCTTTGATTAACAATGTCATGATTGATCATAAAATGATTAATGTGACTCACCAACCCATCGACCAATGGGACTGGCCCGAGATGACAATGGATTTCATCACTACTTCAGAAGTTGACATCAGTAAATTAGATGATGGTATGACGGCCCACATTCAAATTGAAGAAATAAAAGATGGTCAATATCGAGTCATTGGTATTCACATTCCTACAGCAGAAGATAATGGAGGGGAAATAGACCATTCAATGCATGATATGAATGATTCACAGATGGACCATTCTCAAATGAACCACTCCCAAATGGATGATGACTCTATGGAGCCAAAGTCAATGCTGAATCAAGATATTAATGAAGTTGATCATAGCAAACACCAAATGATGGATCATTCTAAACACAAGGACAGTGGTGATGATTCAGGTGAGAAAAATAAAGGGGATCAGCAATGATTGAAGCAGTAATCAAGTGGTCTGTTGGCAATCGGTTTTTTGTATTGCTTGCTACTTTTATGCTTGTGGGTTTTGGGTTGTTTTCTTTAAAGAATACACCTGTTGATGCTTTACCTGATTTATCTGATGTACAGGTCATTATTAAAACAACATACCCAGGCCAAGCTCCACAAGTGGTTGAGGACCAAGTCACATACCCCTTAACTACAGCTATGTTGTCTGTACCCGGGGCTGTAACGGTTCGAGGTTACTCTTTCTTTGGGGACTCTTATGTCTATGTTATTTTTGATGAGAAAACCGACCTTTATTGGGCAAGGTCAAGGGTGCTGGAGTACTTAAGTCAAGTAGCCCCATCTTTACCTGCAAATGCCAGACCTCAGTTAGGTCCGGATGCAACTGGTGTCGGTTGGGTTTATCTTTATGCTCTGATTGACAAGACCGGCAATCATGATATTGGACAGTTAAGAAGTTTGCAGGATTGGTTTTTAAAATATGAATTGCAAACTGTGGCAGGTGTCTCTGAAGTGGCAGCTCTTGGTGGTATGGTCAAACAGTATCAAGTCAAAGTGCACCCAGATAAATTGCGTGCTTTTAATATACCTCTTTCACACATTCAAATGGCTATACAACGAGGTAACCAGGAAATTGGAGCTTCAGTAGTTGAGATGTCTGAAGCCGAATATATGGTCAGAGCAACTGGGTATATAGAAAACGAAGAAGATTTAAGAAATATTCCCCTTGGGACGAATGTAAATGGTACGCCTTTGTTGCTCAAAGATGTGGCTGATATTGGTCTTGGCCCTCAAATGAGAAGAGGAATTGCCGAATTGAATGGTGAAGGCGAAACTGTAGGTGGCATTATCATCATGCGATTTGGTGAAAATGCGCAAAAAACCATTGATGGTGTTAAAGCCAAACTTGAAGAGCTAAAGCAAGGCCTACCTGAAGGTGTTGAAGTTGTTCCCGTTTACGATCGAAGTGCTTTGATTGAAAGGGCTGTCGACAACTTATGGATTAAGTTGTTAGAGGAATTTGGAGTTGTGGCGCTGGTATGTATCATTTTCTTGTTTCATGTTCGTTCATCCCTTGTTGCCATATTGTCTTTACCTGTGGGGATACTAATAGCCTTTATCGTCATGTACTACCAAGGGTTAAATGCCAACATCATGTCCTTAGGTGGTATAGCAATAGCCATTGGGGCCATGATTGATGGGGCCATTGTGATGATTGAAAATATGCACAAACACATGGAAAGGACAAAAGTGACCGCTGAAAACCGATGGAAAATTGTAGCGGAATCTGCAAGTGAAGTAGGTCCTGCCTTATTCTTCAGCTTGCTGATCATCACAGTTAGTTTTGTCCCTGTTTTCACACTTGAGGCACAAGAGGGCCGCATGTTCTCCCCATTGGCATTCACAAAAACTTATGCCATGGCAGCATCGGCAGCACTGGCAATTACTTTGGTGCCGGTTTTGATGGGATATTTCATCAGAGGAAAGGTACTTCCTGAGCATAAAAATCCAGTCAATAGACTACTAACAACAATATACCTTCCTCTTTTAAAACAAGTATTGCGATTCCCAAAATTGACACTTGTTTTTGCGTTGTTGGTTCTATTGGCTGGCTTTTGGCCTGTTAATAAAATTGGTAGTGAATTCATCCCTCCTTTGGATGAGGGTGATTTGATGTATATGCCAACAACCTATCCTGGCATTTCAATCGGTAAGGCACGTGAGTTGTTACAGCAAACCGATAAATTGATCAAAACTGTTCCTGAGGTTGAGACAGTTTTTGGCAAGGTTGGACGTGCTGAGACTGCCACTGACCCTGCACCGTTGACCATGATCGAAACATTTATTCAGCTTAAACCTCATGATCAGTGGCGTGAAGGGATTGATACAGAGGATCTTAAAAAAGAACTGGATACTCTGGTCAAATTACCGGGAGTTACTAATGCATGGGTTATGCCTATTAAAACCCGCATCGATATGTTGGCAACAGGAATCAAAACCCCTGTAGGAATTAAGATTTCTGGGCCTCAGCTAGATCAAATACAGACCATTGGTAAGCGAATAGAAGAAATACTCAAAGATGTACCAGGCACGGCTTCAGTCTATTCTGAAAGGGTAGCAGGTGGTAGATACATCAAAGTTGATATCAATAGAGAAAAAGCAGCAAGGTTTAACTTAAACATTGCTGACGTTCAACAAGTAGTGGCCTCCGCAATTGGTGGAATGAATGTCACCCAAACTGTAGAGGGTTTAGAAAGGTATCCAGTTAACATCAGATACCCTCAAGACTACAGAAACTCACCTGAAAAGCTCTCATTATTACCCATTGTTACACCCAGCAATCAAAGAATTGCCTTAGGAGATGTGGCTGACATTATTGTGGAGGATGGCCCTCCCGGAATAAAAAGCGAAAATGCCAGATTAAATGGCTGGTCTTTTGTTGATATTGAAGGTGTTGATGTAGGTACATATGTTGTTGATGCTCAACAAGTAGTTAAAGATCAGCTTGATCTGCCTGCAGGTTATTCAATCAGCTGGTCAGGCCAATATGAATACATGCTACGTGCCAAAGAAAAGCTGGCTTATGTAGTTCCGCTGACATTGGGTATCATCATCATTCTTCTATTCATCAATTTCAGAAACTTCACAGAAGTTGCCATCATCATGGGTACCTTGCCATTAGCTATGGTAGGTAGTGTTTGGCTGATGTACCTGGAAGGATATAACTTTTCAGTTGCTGTAGGCGTTGGATTCATAGCACTTGCCGGTGTGGCTGTTGAAATTAGTGTCATTATGTTGGTTTATCTTAATCAGGCTTATCAAAGCATGATTGCCGACAGCCGCCAAAGTCAATCTAAACCAACCATAGCCAAGCTTAAACAGGCAGTTACTCAAGGTGCTGGAATGCGTGTTAGGCCTGTCATGATGACAGCAGCTGCAATTATTGGCGGTTTACTACCTATTTTGTACGGAACCGGTACAGGCTCTGAGGTTATGAGCAGAATTGCTGCTCCCATGGTTGGTGGCATGATCAGTGCCCTGATTTTAACTCTATTAGTCTTACCTGTTGTTTATTACCTATGGCGATCTAGAGCCATTAAGAAAAATTTAATTTTAACTGAGGAAAAAATATGAAAATTAAGAGTTTATACGTTTTAACACTGTTGCTATTCAGTAACCTTTTGCTTGCGCACTCTAATATAAAGAGCTCAAGCCCATCTGATGGTGAGATTCTTGACAAAAGCCCCGAGGTCATTTCACTTGCTTTTTTAAATCCAGTGAAGCTGATCAAATTCAAACTGGTTTCATCAGATCAAAACACTGTGAAAACTGATTTCAAACCATCAATGGTTGATCGTTCGGATTTCAGAATCATACCAGAAGAATTACCCAATGGTCAGTACACAGTATTTTGGACAATTATGGGTGTTGATGGCCACAAAATGAAAAATGAGTTTAAGTTTAAAGTCATGAAAATGGCTGAAACGGAACACCACGATGGACATGAGCATTAAATAGGAGACTCAAAGTTATGGTACCAACTTACTGGAACATCATTGCATTGATTTTTAAGTTAATCATATATGTAGGTTTTGCCAATGCCATCGCATTTCCTGCCATTATGAACTGGGCTAGGTTTAATCAAGCTGTGGTTAAGCCTTGCCAATCATTGTTGCTCAAATCCATTTTGTTGGTTCTATTTGCAGCAGTTGGGTATTTTTTCATTCAAGTTGGAGTGATGTCAGAAACAGGTATCAGCGGGATGTTTGACAGTTTCATGATGCAACTTGTTTGGAGTTCATCTGTTGGCACATCAACTCTTTATCGTCTGTTAGCTGTTGCATGTACTATCCTTTTTGCTACTTCTAAAAGTTTCAATCAGTTTAATTTAACTTATGGGCTAAGCTTGGTTTTTATCGGGCTTTCTTTTTGCACATCAGGGCACGTCTCAGAGCTTTCATACCTTGCGCGTTTTGCTATAGCAATTCATGTGTTGATAGCATTGTGGTGGATGGGTTCTTTTTATCCTTTAGTACTCGCCTGTAGGCATTTGACCACCAGCACGCTCTCAGATTTGATGCATAAGTTCGGGCAAATTGCCTCTTTCTTGGTTTTGATTCTGATAGTTGCAGGCACGTATTTGGCATTTGAGCTAACCGATAGTTTCAAGGATTTGACCAGCACCCCATATGGTCAATTGTTAATCTTAAAACTCATTTTAGTTATTCACATTTTAGTACTTGCCGCATTCCATAAATTTATTGTTGTTCCGAGTCTTTTAAAAAATAAAGAATCTCGAAACTCACTAATTGTTTCCATCAAAGTCGAACGTGCATTAGGTGTCTCAATTCTCATAGCAACTGGAATATTAACAACTTTATTAGGCCCCGGTCATCACGAATGAATTCAAAAATTTAAGTTAGAGGAAAAATTATGAAAACAAATATATTTAGAACATTATTATCAATGAGTTTAATAATAATAATAACTACGATTTCACTCAGTCATGGAAACAAACATGAAAAACCTGAAAATCCATTATTTGCAGGTTTAGACTCTAAAGCTGCGAAAGTAGTCACTCAATTTCGAAAAGCCTTAATGACAGGCGATGTCAAATTAGCTAACTCACTGCTCAGTAAAGATGTTCTTATTTATGAGTCAGGAAATGCAGAAAGGTCGTCTCTTGAATATGTCTCAGGCCATATGCTCGCTGACATGAAATACTTATCAAGCATTCAATCTGAACAGATTGAACATCAAGTCAAGGTATCCGGCGATGTAGCCATTTCAACTTCACAGTCAAAAATCACCAAGAAAGATGCTGGTAAAACCAGCGAGCGTATTTCAATGGAAACCATTGTGATTACAAAAATTGATGGCAAATGGCTCATTACACACATTCACTGGTCATAAAAATAGGAGAAAAACATGTCAAATAAAATCATCACACTAACACTCATCTTCATCAGCACATTACTTTTCGCAAATGAAGATGATCAGCAAATCAAGTCAATAATCAATGAAATTAAATATGGTTGGGAGAATGGAGATGGAGCGCCATTTAGGAAAAACTTTCTTGATTTTGAAGGGGCAAGGTACATTGAATCTGGTGGGCAAAATGAAGGCTTATCAGACTTGGTAGAGCACCATGTTGAACCAGAAAAAGATGCATTGAAATTTCTGTCATTGGATTTTTCAAAGATCGAGATTCATTATGAAAATGATTTCGCATGGGCCGTTGCCAATACCAGGGTGAAAGGTGAAGTCAGAAAAACAGGAAAAGTATTCGATAAAAGTGGTTTCCAGACATTTCTATTCAGAAAAATTGAAGGGGACTGGAAAGTGGTTCACACCCATTCTTCGTCAAGGGATTTCAAACCTAAAAAACATGAGCACTAGATTTATTAAAGATTGGGTATTGACCTATGTGCAGGACATAGGAGTACTCTTTGCCAAACAAAAAGAGGATGAAATGAAAGTCAGTGAGCTTGCTAAAAAATTGAACACAACTGCTGAAACAGTTCGACATTATACGCGCCTTGGATACTTGAACCCCAGTGTAAACAATTTCAATGGTTACAAGCATTATGGGGACCTTGAGGAGCATCGACTGGCATTCATTCTAAGTGCCAGGCAATTGGGGTTTAGCGT
>JAUIGR010000088.1 GCA_030430025.1 Gammaproteobacteria bacterium | reverse complement strand
ATAACGCTTGATGAAGCAAACTACTTGTTAACCGAAGGCATCGGCCTTATGACCGGCCAGGTTCGTTCGTTGAGGTTTTCAGTATGGGTATGGGGCCAATCATTGGCAGCTTTAAGAGACTCCTATCATTCTGAGATGAAAGAAATCGAAGCCAACACCGGCCTTAACTTATACGGCGCTCTTGAAGATACAGAGGCCATTGAGGACGCTGTTAAAAGAGCTGGCAAGGTTAATGTCATGGTCACAGAAGTGTTTGAAGGCGATGAATCCAAAGGTTTTAAACGCTCAAGAGATGTGAGGCAAAAAGAAGTTGATGCCATTGATGTGCAAACCGTAAAAGGGCAAAGCCTTTCTGAGTGGCTATTAACATATAAGGATCAACCTATTCAGCTACATTCTTTTTATGCGCCAGAACTCGGCAAAAAATCAGAAGAAACCAGAATAAATGAGTTTTGTCATCAATATGACGAAAAACAACTACCTCATGATGTCCTCGCCAAATTAAATATCATTGAAAGAAAATCAACAGCTTTTAAAGAAATCAAACAAGATAAACCGAAAGGGTTTACTTACAGTGAATATGAAAACAAAGTGTTAGGTCAACTTCCCAATGACCCTAAAACACTGAATAACATCATCAAATCAAAACTTGATTCTGTGATTGGGCAAATTAAAAAACAGGATTTAATCTCATCTGGACTTACAGATGAAATAAGAGGAACAGTCGAAGGCAGCCTCTATAACGAGTGCAACACTGTGGGTGATGAAGAGGTTTTATTAAATGAAGATTTATTAAACCACCCTGATGTGACAGAACTTACAGATGAGAACGAGGATGATTATTGGGATTAAAAAAGCCCGATCATTTACGGGCTTCTTCGAGATTAAACAGCTATCAATTATCAGTTAAATTGGCAAAACTCAGTACAATTTCATAATCATAACCGCTGGGGACATCCGGTTTTTTTACAACTGCGGCTGAAAGCGCCATACTGCCATCACTTCCCAATGTTTTAGCAACACTGTTATTGGGAATGAATGAATCATTCAAAAGGTCACTGTAATGAGTTGGCAAAATATTCTGATATGAGTTTAATTTACAATCTGGTGTGGTAGACTCACAAGCATATATCAGCCCCTTACCTTTGAGATTAAACCATTCCTCCAAAGCTCGGGAATAATTTTCAATCATCAATGCCTCGGCAATAACTTGTCTTTCCACATAATCAGCTTGCGCTTTTTTTGTGGTTACATCAAATTGATGGGCCAAATACATGCTAATTACAGCAGTAAAAAATACCAATGCCAACATAATCATTTCGGCAACACCTGATAGTTTTTTCATTTTTCTTCTCTCATAGATGTTAATAACATCACCAACATTTAAAGTATTTCATCCAGCATTCTATTGGTGATTCTTGTGGTCGCACTTGAGTCAGATTCACCGGTGTTAGGCTGAAACATATAAGCCTTATCACCTGTTCTGATCTTAAACATCTTCAAAGTTGAACGATGTACATTTTGTTCAGAAAAGGTGGCGTTAGGATACAAGCTATGCTCATAATATTGCGATGGACATCCTTGACTTTCACCCTCACAAAGCAATGGATAAAAATCAATCACATCCGCATCCGGATTGATGTTTGCTCGGTATTTAATGGAAATCCCAGCATCCGGGCGCAAACTATCTGGCTCCGGTTCACCTGCAACGGTATACAAACTCATTTGATTCCTCACAGGATCATGCACTAAAACCAAATACTGTCGATTAGATGATCCTCCTTGTGTATAGGGCATAAAAGGTTCAGCTAAATACTCTTGATCAAAAAACAAAACTGATTTGTATGATACTTTTATGGTTGAGATGTAATACTCATAATGGTTTTGATGACCGATAAAGTCCTTTAAATCAGGTTGATCAGTAACATCCAGGTCAACAAATTCCATTGAAGCATTTGTGTTGTAAACATGTTTAATATTTGGTCCATTTTGCAAAAAACCATAAATCCCTGTAGAACTAATTACATGCCACGAATAATCTTTAATCCAGTCAAGCGTTGGGTTAACCGAATCATCACGCCAGGCAAACCTTGAAACCTCATGAGACTGACCACCTTCTGGATATATCACTGCAGAAGTCGGCGAAGTAAACTTAAATCTTACATCTATTGATTCTTCAATCTCAGCATCTCCTGTATCAGGAACTCCCAAAGCAGATCCATTTTTCATTCTGTGAACAGGAATGGTATAGTCAGCCAACACTGGTGAATTATTATGCCCCCAAGGCATATTTGAAAAATTTTTGTGATCACGCCACTGGTATGGTTCTGATGGTTCATAATTGGCACCACCTGCATACCATACTCCATTGCCAGCATCATCATAAGTATATAATGTAACAAAACAGAAATACCCCGATGGGCTGTTATATCTTGATTGACACTCCCAAGCAAACCCCCAACCTGAGTCATTTCTATCCCACCATTGACCATCCTCGGGCAAATCATACACATTAGAACCTTGGGCAAGATCCGGAAATGAGGCAGCAAGTTCTGCCCCAGCTTCCACTTGTGATTGACTCCATGCCAGTGAGGTTAAGCTGAATAACAAGATGATCAGTAACAATTTATGTTTCATGTATTTCTCCAAATATGTCATATCACTCTGTATGGGGGTGATTTGGTGTATTTATCCAAAAATAATTTTGCATCATACACCAAATCATATCAATTAACTGAACAACATTGCTCAGTTAATCTTCCTGCTCCGTACTGATCACAAAGGTATAGTTAGCCTGACCACCTGTTGCCACGCCATTTTTATATTCATAGATAGTACCAGTCCAGGAACAAGATGCTGATGCTCGCCCATTTGTAGTTTCAGTCACTTGCGCTTTTAGTTCAACAGCCGTGTTATTAAGATTGATGGCCGCTCCTGAATGTGTTGATGTGCATGTAACATTAGCCCCATCTGCATCTGAACCTGAAAAGTATAAACTCAGAGAATATGTGTAACCTGCAGTAACCAAATCATTCAAAGTTCCATCAGATACTGTTAACCAAGCGGGTTGATAATAATGGCTTGATCCAACTCCGTGAGAGTCATCTCCCTGCCATTCTTCAAACTTGGCAGGGTGAATGGAGTGATTTATTGGGAAAATGGATATGGTGAGATCGCCATCACCCAACCGACAATTATTACCCGTCAACAAACAAGCATAATCTGTAGCAATCATATCCGGATGTAAAGTGGTACTAAACGATTGTGTATCACGTTCACAAATCGCTTTATGTTTCACCTCACCAGGCGCTAAAGCTCCCGTATATTCAACGCAATTTAACAACTGATTGTTAGGATTGGAAAAATTATAGGTGGCAACAAATTGATCAAGTTTACTTTGATTGTCACTGTTGTAGTGCATTTCGCTTGCAAACATGCTTCCAAGGGAACCCGTATCATCAAAATGTAATTCAGCAAACCTGTTAGCATGAATCACCTCTGGATCTACATCCCCATTTGTATCAAGGGCAAATTCACCATTAAAATGTTGCTCATATTCCACAAATTCCATAATGGTTTGAGTTGCAGTATTCATGCCCGTGCAATCTGTATCATCCCAGTGATATTCAGGTGTAGAACCTAGCACCCCAAATACGTCATAAACATAAACATCGCATTGAGTGCTGGCACCTGGATTACCACCAACTCCACCAGGCGGTGCATTCTCTGTTGCTGTACATCTGTAAGAATGAGTATTGAGCATGACACAAGATGGCGTGGTGGTATCCAGGCCAAGATCGTTGATTTTGGTGTTGGATTCAGCTCTATATAGTAATGCATCACTGGCTGTACAATCATGAGACAATGAACTTAAATTGTGAGTTTGCATTGGTCCAGATTGCATGGTTATCAATAAATAGCCATTACAATATGTAGGTGTTGCTGGTGTCACATAATCAAAGTTACAAAAAATCACATCTTCATAATGTAACGGTGGCGGAGTTGCAGAGCCTGGTATGGTTGTTACCACATTACATGAAATACTATCTGGCCTGTTAGTATTTGGAGGTGAAAACAATGGCCAGGCACTATTGATGTTGGACTCTACTGTGCTCATTTGAGAGGCCATGGCAGCACATGTGGTATTCGCATATGGTAATGTCAATGTACTGGTGCTAGGCAGCATGTGCCAATTCCAAGTAGTAACCGAACCATCCAGTCGGGTGGAACCGTAAACATAACAGTTTGCCGGAGGCGTTAAAGGCAATGCTGGAGCTTTTTCACCTAATGTTGCAGTAATTCGATATTTATCAGCACCTGCTACCCTTTCTTTAACAACACGAATTGTGTAGCCCGTGCCTAAAACAGAGTCCTCGTCTACTCCAGATGTTCCACCAGGAGGTAAAGCATAAGTAGAAGATAATTCTCCAGATGCTTTAATTTCATTCATTGGAAGCTCATAAGGAACATCATATTCATGCACCCTTGGCTCAATGCTATTCTTTTCAAACCACCGCTCTGCGGCTCTTGCAATATTTAAAAGCCTCGTTGCTTCTTCTTGTGCAGTAAATTCAATAACTTCATTAAGCGTGTCATTGGATTTTTCTTCATACTCGCCCGGTTCCCCAAAATACCCAGCAAAAGCAGATGTTGATAAAAATGTAAATACTAGATATTTCATTGAATGTCTCCGTGTTCGTCAAAATTAATTAACGTGATTGGTCGAATAAATGGCGTTCTGTCAGAAGCCTGGAAATGGCTACAAAGATTTTCACTATAGGTATTAAAAAAACCTGTACCCGTACATGAGTTAGCATTAAGGACGCCAACAGGTGCCTTCCCCCGTTCGTGTAATTTTTTGGCAACTTTCGTATAAAAACCTGACAAAAAAGCATCCAGTTGAGCTTGTGTTTCACACTTGCACCCCATGGCCTTAAGCTTGGCAGGATCTCTCCCATAGAAATTCAAACTATAGTCGAAAGCGAAAGCATTGAAGCTTAATAAAAATAAAATTGCATACTTGATCATTTGGCTAACTCCGATTCAATGAAATGTTTATAAATGCTGTCTCGTCTAGACTTCAGTTGGGCATCATCTAAAGCGGATATAGGCGTATGAATGAGCTTTTCATTGAAATGAGATGCTTTACGAGCAGCGATCATTTTGTTTTTTTGGCGCTCTAAAATTGTGCTTAATGATGACATCGAAGGATCTCTTAACATTTGCTCAATAGAATTGTCTCCTTCAACAAACGGGTTAAATAAAAAATCCCCTACCACCTTCTTAACATCCCATGCCCTACCCTCTGAATGTTCATTATTTTCTATTCTTTGATGAGACAAAAACCTCAATGTTTGAGCAATCATATTGTTGGTGGTTTCTCTGTTTGCATTGGCTGTATTGTTCAAACAATCCCTTAAGTTATAAATCACATCCTTAATTGAAGAACCATGAATGGTGGAAATGACATTGGTCCCAAGTAAGGCAGATGAAACTGCGATTCTTGCGGTTTCAAATGAGTTAATTTCGCCAATAAAAATGATGTTGCCAGTTGATGAAGGCTGAAATCGTCTGATTCTTCTGCCAATATCTTCCCAATTTGCTCCACGAGGAATGTTATTTTGAAAAATACGACCAGAATTGATTTCTTCAGGAAGGATTTTTTCAACAGGTTCCTCATAGGTTAATGCTTCGCCCATGTTTTCTTTAATGTATTGGCATATGTATGCATAAATTGTGGTTGACTTACCTGAACCCATATTACCAGTGAAAAGCCAAAGACCTCCTTGCTGTTTCTGTTTCATCATCAGCATTTCATACCATCCAAATGGCATCACTAAATCTTCAGAATACACATCAGCATCCGATGCAACCCTACAGTGAAAACTATAACCGGAAATATTATTTTCCTCATAGGTCACACGCATTGAAAAACCATCAATGGTTATGCGGTCTTCACCCAGATTAAGAATTTCATTATTCCCACCAAATATTTCAAAAATCAACCTTTCCACAAAAAGCTGTATTCTTGAATATTCAGCAGTTTTGTAATTGTTAGGATTGTTTGCTTCTTTAAATGTAATATGGTCATTCAGAATCTCCCAATCTATGATTCTTTTCGCTAGATATTTCGCATCATAGGTAAAGGGAATCTTGATATAAATATCGTTAATTGATTGAATTTTATCGGGGTTGTAATCATTTAATCCGAAATATTCTTTTACATCTACTGCTTCAACGCCTAAGTGTTCCATAATTATTTCCCATA
>JAUIGR010000024.1 GCA_030430025.1 Gammaproteobacteria bacterium | reverse complement strand
CCTCTACACCTTTAGCACAGTCAATCACCATCAGTGCAGAATCAACAGCAGTTAATGTTCGATAGGTGTCTTCTGAAAAATCGGCATGTCCTGGTGTGTCCAATAAATTAATCGTACGTCCTTTGTATGGGAATTGCATCACCGAGGAGGTGACAGAAATGCCACGTTCTTTTTCCATCTCCATCCAATCAGATGTGGCATGTTTATCAGCTTTACGTGACTTGACTGAGCCTGCAACTTGAATGGCACCTCCGAACAGCAGAATTTTTTCTGTGATGGTTGTTTTACCAGCATCCGGATGCGAAATGATTGCAAAGGTTCTACGATTTAAATATTCAGCTTGTTTTTCTGACATTTATGCATTATCCATTAAAAGCAAGAGGCGCATTTTACCAGAGTTAGCGATGACTGACACTGCTTTGATCAAGCCAAAAAATGCAAAAAGGGTTGCCGTATGGCCACCCTTTTTACTGTTGTATGAAGTGAACCTAGAATGTTACACGTAAACCAGCTGAGATACTGCGTCCAGGACGTGGTGCAATATCCTTGATGAAAGATGAATGTTCACGAATTTCTTCATCCAGCAAATTATCAGCCCGTAAAAATACCAAAGTCTCAAAACGATCATGATAATGAACCCAGCTAACATTTAAATCTAGCAGGTCATAACCTTTGGTGGGTAATTCAAAATCAGCTACATCATTTTGGTCTGTGACGTGGGTGTGGTTGATGCCAATACCCCAAGGACCATGAGTCCAATTGATTTCAGCACCATAGCGATTGCTTGGAATACGAGGTACATTTTCTCCCGTATTCAGTTCGGCTTTAACAGCATCTGTGAACAATCTGATATCCCATTGGTTATTAAAGCCATCCTCAAATTGATAGGCTAAGTCAGCTTCATAACCCACAAAAGTGGTATTTTGTTGGGCGTAAACAAAGATTGCTGTTTCATCTTCTTCCAAACCGGAATTACGTAGGAAAATGAAATCATCCAATTGATTGTAGAAAAACGCAGCATTGAAGCGCCAGCCGTTGTTGCGGTACTTTAGACCTATATCAAAATTGTTTGAAACTTCGTGAGTCAAATTAAGATTACCAATCTCAATCGTACCAGTAGCTAAGTGCGGTACTAACTCTTCACCTAATGGTTGATTCGAGAATAACTCTTCAGCTGTGGCCATGCGGCTGGCAGAAGTCAAGTTAATCGGCAAAGTCCAGTTTTCATTTAATTTAAAAGTTGCACCCAGAGAAACACTGAGCGCATCGTCATCAAAATTTGGGAAGAAATTGGATTCAATGGTTTGGTTATCATAGCGAAGACCAAATTCAGCATGCCAGTTATCAAAATCACGCTCCTCAATCATGAACAAGCTCCAGATTTGTGTTTCAGTCGGTAAAATGTAGGCTTCTTCACCTAACGCAGAAAAGTCACGATTAGTCCATTGTAGTCCCCAAATGCCCTCGAAACCTCCGACAGGGCCATGAGTCATCTCAAAACGGAATTCATCAGCCTGGTTATCAAATAGCGTACCAACTTCATCTCCTTCTAATTCAACATGCATGTAATCGGTGTTTGAGTAATGCGTTCTGAACTGACGAATGAAATTGTCATCATCAAAACGGTGCAGTCCTTTGATATTGAATACTGACTTGTCCAAATCAATGCGGACAGTTTCTTCTTCACCATGATCATGGTCATCTTCATCTTTTGCCGCTGAATCATCATGATCATGATCTTCTTCACCGTGTTCATGTTCATGGCCTGGAATACCGTAATTACGGTCATAATCAGAATAGGACACCCCCCAGAAACCTCGATCAGTGACTCTCGAAATACCTACATTGAAACCATCAGATTCCATAGCTGAGTTTTCTAGCAAGCCAAATGCTTCACCTTCACGCTCTTCATTATGCTCGTGTTGATCGTCATCATCATGTTCTTCATCCGCCTCTTCCGCTTCATGGTAAATTTTAGATTCAGCAAAACCAGGAATTTCATAGTCATCGGTTTGGCTGTTGTAATAACTAAAATGTCCCATCCATTGCTCGCTTAGGGCACCGTTGATGGTAAAAACACCGGTTTGCTCACCTAAAGTTTTATCAGAAAAGCGGCCCTCAATGCCACCTGTGACGCCATTAATCTGTTGTGTGGGAATAACACCATCAACTACATTGACTACACCACCCACAGCGCTACCACCATATAATAAAGTGCCAGGTCCCTTTAAAACTTCCACTTGATTGGCCAGTAGCGGTTCAGTGGTGATCCAGTGATCAGGACTAACTGAAGCGGCATCTTGATTGGTGACATTATTGTTTAACACAGTCACACGTGGACCTTGTTGGCCACGAATAACGATTTGACCTGCACCTACACCAAAACTACCTGAGTTCACACCGGTAATGCGATTCAGTGTTTGGTCAATCGATAAACCACGGTCTAAGACCAGGTCTTGCTCGCTTAAAATCGTTACGGGTGTGGTCATGCGCAGTTGGTTGTGTTCTAGAGGGTTGGCAGTAACCACTAAGTCATCCAATGTCAGTTGACTTAAGTCGATCGAAAGGGCTTCTCCTTGGTGGTCAATATGAGTGTTGACGTGCTTGTTCTGGACTCCTTCAATATCTAAGTCATATGAGCCAAATGGCAAGTTATTGAAAGTAAATTGGCCTTGTTGGTCAGTTACAGTTGTTTGTCCTGTCTGTATGATCTTTATAATCAAGTCACCTTCGGGCTTGTTGTTGTTAGTGATTTGGCCATTTAAATCAGTGGTTTGCGCCCACAATTGGGCGCTGAAAAATATCAATAAATAACGCATTGCTATTCCTAAAAATATAATTAAAAGAAACACATATAAGATAAACTACATGTGAAATATAAAAATGTAATTTTAAAGAAAAGCAGGGGAACCCCGTATGGGTTCAGAATAGGCCAGTATTTGATTAACTAAATTACCAGTGAAATTGGGTGTGACTGCAGCGATTGAAGGAGCTAAGGCAAGTTCATCCTGGTCTTCTGGTATGATTGCTGTATGAGGTTGAAAAACACAAATCTCACAAATCTCAAGATCACTGTGGGGTAAAGTCGTGTGTAGTTGCATTGCTGCCAGAGATAGCAGTAATAATAACAACCATTTGTGATCTTTGTGCACGTTCATAGGACAATTATAGGTCAATTTAGCAGCGTGACAATATGACTTTAGGCATAGAAATAAAGATTTTTTTTGATGAAATATTTTTATATTGGTGCTGCTTTACGAAAGTGAATCAAGAAAATTGTCCAAATATGCATTTGTTATGCTTAGTTGAAAGAGCATGTCTTGCCTCTTATTTTTTGGTGTTGCCAGAAAAATTACCTCATTAATAGCAGTGCCCTTTATTGTAATTAGCTAACCCTGAAAAAGTCCATCCTGGCCTTTTTCAGATTTGGTTAAAAAACGTTTAATCACAGAAGTGTGATTTTGCTGATGTTTTTTGACCTTGCTTGAACCTGACGGCTCAAGGTGGCACTTCCATCTATCATACCATCGACCAGAAAAAAGTTTCTGGAAAACTCTTTCATGTTAGCCTGAGAGCTGTATGGAAGCGGCGAATAAAAATGCCTTGTGCCCCCTGTTTTCTGGTTGAAAAAATGTGCAAGGATTAATGTCACTCTTCATATTTAACAATAAGTTATGCAATTTTCAGGTTCGACTATTTACTGCAATGTATTTACAATGCATGTAAAACATTATTCAAAATCATCTGCAAAAATAATATCACTGAGTTCGTAAGCACCTAAGTCATAGGGGCCATATACATTAGGTTTTAATGGATAGTTGAATCCTCGTTGTACGTTGTCTTTATCAGTAGAGGGTTCATTGACAATCAGGCCACAGAAATCTATAGCAGGAGAGTCATTAGTGAGGTGATAGTCACCTGCAGCTGGGTCAACAAATGCGGGCTCACCAACAATGATATGATTAGCAATTGGTAAATTATTGCTGTTTTGCATTAATAAACATTCAGCATAAAATGTTGAACCGAGGGAACCATAAAACAAATCATTAGGTTCATCGACGATGCTTGTTAATACCGAGGTATTGACACCAGTATTGCCATTATTAGCTAAGATCAAAGGACCTTCGACTTGATTATCCACTATCGTGTTATAAGTTAAGCTCAAATCTGATCGAGTATCTATATAAAACAAATAATTATCCATATAATTACCGACACCACCTTTACCATTATTAGTTATGACAGCATTCTGAATAGTAACATCATGTGGAGCATAAATTTGATTTTCACTGCCAACAATCCAACCAATCGTACCAATATCAGCTCGGTTCGCTTCAAAATGGCTAGAGTCTATGACGAAAGAACCTCCTTGGTTATTGGAGTCAATAAAAAAAGCACCGCCTAAAGCAGCCTGATTGCCTCTGAAAGTGACATTATGCATATCAAGAGGGCCACTTAAGTTGCGAATATAGATACCACCACCGTTACCAGTTGTCGTATTGTTGATAATACTGATCGGTTGAGTATTAGATCCAAAACAATAACCTTGCTCACACATGCGCTTGCCGTATAGATCGACTTTATCGTTGATCGCTAATCCACCACCATTTACATCTGACTGATTACCTGAGATGGTGACAGGTGAAAAAATGGTTAGTTTGCTGTAGCTGCCAGCATTAATGCCACGACTCATGTTGTTGTTGATTGTTGTGTTGCCATCAATCGCTATGGTCCATTGATTTGATCCGCTGATAACAGACCTACCCCCGGAGTTATTAGCTATTAGGTTGTCTTTAACATAAAGGTGGGCCAGATAATCGTCTCCACCAAGTGATGAAATATAGATGGCTGAGCCATTTCCTAAGGAATGTGAGCTTACATTAGATGTAAGCTCTACATTATCCAAACTGGCAAAAATATTTGAATGAGAGCTGATTACTATACCCCCACCATTTACAGCAGTACCATTTTGAATGATGAGATGACTGATGGCATTGTATTGCATGTTGATGTTTTTTGTACTTATCCAAAAAACACTATTATTTTGACTGCCATCGATGATCGCTTTGACATCACTTTCAATGTTATTACTGGCATCTTGGCAATTAGCATAATTACCTTTGAGGGAAACAGTCTTATCAGTAATCACTAGATTTTCATAGTAGGGTACACCTTTGTCTGTGATTCTGACCTGGTCAGCTCCTGCGTCAATAGCACCCTGAATAGTACTGTAGTCACATGAAGCTTCATTACCAACAGTGATTGGATTGACTATTTCAGTATTTTCAATGGTTGTTAGAAAAGGTACGATTAGCTGTAAATGCTCGCGAACTTCTACTTCGCCTGCTTTAGATAGATTGCTGATCATCAAACTGAATGTGATCAATGCGACTTTTTTCATAATGTTTCCCTTTATTAAATATGTTTTGATGTATCACGAAAAAAACATTAAAAAGAGATCATTTTTTTTGAATTTAATAGTTAATTAACCCTGAAAAAAGTCCATCCTGGCCTTTTTCAGATTCGGTTTAAAAAACACTTAACCGCAAAAGTGTGATTTTGCTGATGTTTTTTGACCTCACTTGAGCCTGACGGCTCAAGGTGGCACTTCCATGTGCCATACCACCATCGACCAGAAAAAAGTTTCTGGAAAACTTTTTCACGTTACTGAGAGCCGCATGGAAGCAGCGAATAAAAATGAATCGAGGCACCTGTTTTTAAGTCGAAAAAAGGTGCAAGATTGAAGTAACTCTTTATATTTAACAATAAGTTATGCATTTTTCAGGTTCGACTAATTAGCCATCGGTAAAGCAGGCCCGAATATCGGTTTGTTTCACGATTATAAAAAGTATTACATATTTGAATAATTGGGTCCGCCTGCACCTTCTGGTGTTGTCCAGTTGATGTTTTGTGAAGGGTCTTTTATATCACAAGTTTTACAATGTACGCAGTTTTGAGCGTTGATTCTAAAAATTTGCTCATCGTTTTCTTCAATCACTTCATAAACTGCTGCAGGGCAGTAGCGTTGTGCTGGCTCTGCCCATTTGGGTAGGTTGATCATTAAAGGGATAGTCTCATCTTTAAGCTGTAGATGACAGGGTTGATTTTCTTCATGGTTGGTACTCGATAGGAAAACTGAAGAAAGTCGGTCAAATGAAATTTCGTTATCTGGTCTTGGATATTCAATATGTTGGCATTCAGCTGCCGGTTTCAAAGTGGCATGATCAGGGGTTTTATTGTGCCAGGTGAATGGCAACTTGCCACGAAAAATATTCTGGTCAATAAAAGTAAATGCGGCACCCCAAAATGTACCTAATTTATTCAGTGCGGGTTCAAAATTTCGACTTTGTTTGAGTTCAGCATATATACTCGATGATTGAATGTTATTACTATATACAGTCAGCTCTCCTTCGGCCTGGTTATTGAGCATTGCTTCAGCTAAGGTATTGGCAGCGATGATTCCCGATTTTAATGCGGTGTGAGTTCCTTTAATCTTTGCTGGATTTAAAAATCCGGCTTCGCAACCAACCAATAAACCACCAGGAAAGGTCAGTTTGGGTAAGGACTGAAAACCACCTTTATTCATGGCTCGTGCACCATATGAGATTCGCTTACCACCTTTCAATATGTTTTTAATGACAGGGTTTTGTTTCCATTGTTGAAAGGTTTCAAATGGCGAAAGGTAAGGGTTCTGATAATTTAAAGCCACTACAAACCCTAAAGCCACAGTACCTTTATCAAGATGATATAAAAAACCACCTCCTTCGGTGTGGTTATCAAGAGGCCATCCCAGTGTGTGGACTACTTTGCCTGTTTCAGAGTGTGCTTCATTAATTTGCCAGATTTCTTTGATACCGATACCATAATGTTGGGGATCAGCATGCTCTTGTAAGTTGAATTGAGCAATGAGTTCTTTGCCAAGCGAGCCACGACAGCCTTCAGCAAATATGGTTTGCTTAGCTAATAATTCATATCCTGGTTCAAAAGAACTTTTAGGCTGACCATCAGCACCGATGCCCATATCTTTTGTGACAATACCTCGAACCGCGCCCTGATCATCATACAGTACCTTATCAGCTGGGAAACCTGGAAAAATATTGACACCCAAATTTTCCGCTTGTTCGCCTAGCCATTTGCATAAATTACTCAGAGAAATGATGTAATTGCCATGATTTCTCATTGGTTTTGGAATGAACATATGAGGCACTTTAGTGCTCTTATCTAAACTTCTTAAATAGTGAAATTCATCATTTTTGACAGCGGTTTTTACTGGTGCTCCCATATTTTTCCAATCGGGAAATAATTCAGTTAAAGCTTCGGTTTCGATCACTGCGCCAGAAATAATATGTGCACCAATCTCGGAGCCTTTTTCTACCAAAGCAATTTGCCAATCTTTATCATGTTGTTGTGATAATTGAGCTAATCGACAAGCAGTGGCCAATCCTGATGGTCCACCACCCACAATCACTACGTCAAACTCCATGGACTCCCTTTCGATTTGCTGTTCACTCATGTTTTAGATCCTATAACTTATCAATTTCATCAATTGCGACATAACTGTCATGATATTTTTTACTGGTTTGGGTAGCTCCAGACCACCAGCAGCTTGTGCATGGCTACCATGCCTAATTTCATCAGCTTGCATCTGTTTTAGAATTTTTAGGCTACGTACATCAGAGTCGCCAATGTCTTCTATATGCTCTTGCAAGTGGTTTTCCACTTGTCGTTCTGTTTCCATCACGAAACCATAACTCACTGGGTCACCAAATTTGGCGGCGATAGCGCCCAAAATAAACGAATGCAAGTACCAAAAAGGATTACTGATGGAAGGCTTACCACCCAGTTCATCCAATCGTACCTGACACCAGTTCAGGTGATCTTGTTCTTCTGAAGCAGCTTGGAGTAAGTGATCCCTGGTGGTGCTATTTTTAGCCAGCATTGCTTGTCCGTTATAAAGTGCTTGAGCACACACTTCTCCAGTATGGTTAATTCGCATCAAACCAATGGTGTGTTGTTTGCGAGCTTCAGATAATTCTGTTTCTGGTTCATTCTTTCCTGGTCGTGGAACAAGATGATTACTTTTATGTGTTAAGGTTTTAAGTCCTCGATCCAGTTCAATCATCAGGACATCGAGCCAGTGATGTGCTTGTTTTCTCATGGTGCCTATTTTAGCACTCAAATGGTCAGAGTATAAACTGATAGAGGTTACCTATGTTGTTAGAAACATTCAGCTTAAGTTTAATTGTTCTGGTGATTCGTGTTGTAATAACCAAGACTTTCGCTCTAGACCTCCAGCATAACCAGTGAGTGTGCCATTGCTGCCTATGATTCGATGGCATGGAACAATAATCGATAAAGGATTTTTGCCATTGGCAGAACCTACAGCTCTGATGGCTTTGGGGTTATTGATTTTTTGTGCTATCTCCAAGTAAGAAGCTGTTTTTCCATATTCGACTGTTAATAAGGCCTCCCACACTTGTTTTTGGAAGTCAGTACCATTTTGGTCGAGAGGAACTGAAAAATGTTGTAGCTGAGCTGAAAAATATGCCTGAAGCTCTCTTTTACATTGTTGACTCCACTGGTTGCTATTGTCTGGATTTTCTATCTTGTCTACAAAGTAAACACTTTGTACGCCCGTAGATGAGGCTGTGATTTCGATCAGACCTATGGGGCTTGCTAGATGATCATAAAACATAGTTATTGATTCCATAGTTGAAAAGTTAAATAGCTGCGCCATGGTTTTGCAGCTTGAGGGTTTAGGATTTTGTTAGTCATGGCTTTTTGAATGCCCAAATCGCCACCTAAATAGATGTCTGGCTCACTTAATCCCCGCATTTTGGCATAATCAACTGTCCAGAGACCAATGCCTTTTAATGCCAACCATGTGTTTGGATCGCATGCTTCTTGAGGGCGATTGACAAAATGATTGGCTAAGTTGTGTAGTGTTTGTTTGCGGCTGTTAGGTATTTTGATAAAAGACAAATCACTCATTGTCAATGCTTCTGGTGTTGGAAAGAACCACTGATTTCCAATCGAACAGCCAAGGTTCTGAACTACTTGAGTCACTAATGATCGGGCTGCTTTAACGCTGACCTGCTGGCCCAAAATCGCCCTAATGCCGGCTTCAAACAAACTCCAAATACCTGGTAAACGTAAACCATCATAGATGTTCAATTCTTTATTGTAATGAGTTCTCAATACGTCTGAAATGGTAAGTATGTCGACATCCAAGTCCAAAAGTCGGCGAACATTATGTACCACTGTCTGCAATTGGCTTAAGTCTTCGAGCTGTAAGTCGACCACAAAAGCATGTTGTTCACTGTCGTGGGTTGCAGTGAACTGACCATGACTGCCATTGATTATGAATGTTCTTCCATAATGGTTTTTATCCGACCACTCTAGACCATCAATTATTCTATTGGCCAAAAAAGCCTGCATTCTTGGCCAATCATAGGGTGGTCTGTAGTGCAATTTTAATTGCAAGCCCTGTGAGTCGGTGCCTTCTGTCTTGCGGATTTGACTCGGTGTTAGTTTGATGGTTTTGCTAAAGCAGTCGTTGAATCGACGGACACTGTTAAAACCACTGGCTATTGCGACATCTTTAATAGGCAATTGACTTTGATGCAATAGTTGCTTGGCTAGTAAACATTGTTGATGCAACGCATATTGCTTGGGTGACACGCCTAATTGTTTAATAAACAATTGGCGTAAATAGCGATCACTAATAGATATGTGTTCAGCTAACTCGGCCAATGTATGAGTTTGCAGATAACCGCCATCAATCAAACGCAATGAACGCTTGAGTACCGCATGACTACCTATCCAAGCAGCTGAGTGGGGCGCACTGTCAGGTCGACAACGTAAACAAGGTCGGAAGCCAGCGTCAGATGCTGTTACTGCATGTTCAAAATAAATAACATTGCCTTCCTTGGGTGGTATCGCAGGGCAGATGCATCGACAGTAAATGCCCGTTGTCTTAACGGCTACAAAAAAACAGCCATCAAAACGCGCATCACGCGCTAAACGTGCCTGACGGCATACTTTTGGGTCCAATGTTGGGTTGACTCTCGACATAAACCGCATTGTATAGTTTCCACGAATAAAAGTTAGCCATTATCGGAACTTAAATTAGATTGCTGTATTAGACTGTTTCCAAATTTTTTGTATGGTTTTAAAGTTTAATCTCCAAAATGTGAAAAAGTTCACAGAAAAATGGCAATTTTCATGAACTGTTCATGATCATAATTTCGATGGTAGTAATACTTAACTATTGGAAAAAATGATGAAAAAATACATATTGATTACATTATGCTGCATTCAAATAGTCAACGCATTTGAATTTGAAGGATCGATTCCTGGTAATGGTGCGATTCCTGATGGCCCGGGTGACTGTGGCATATCAGGAGAGCCGTTAGCGATCACCTTTGATGTAACAGCTGTTACTGAGCTCAACAGAGTTGAATTAACTCTTGATATTCAACATTCTTGGGTGGGTGACTTAATAGTCGAACTAGAAGCCCCTGATTTTACCCGACATGTTATCTTTGGGAAAACAGGTGCATTGGAAGGTGAATGTCTTGGGGACTCTAGTAATCTAGATGATCTATACATTTTCAGTGATCAAGCCTCTGATTACTTTTTAAACAATTGGTGGATAGTGGCTGCAAATTTGAGTAGTCAAGAGGTATTACCTCATGCTAATTATCGGACCACGACAATAGGAGGCGAAGCCGATCCAGGACTGAATACCTCAATGAATGAAGTATTCAGTGAGGTAGCAAATCCCAATGGTACTTGGACATTGTATGTTTATGATAACGCAGCCGTTGATACAGGCCATGTCTCTGCTGCACAATTGCTGATAAACCGAATTAAAGGACAGATCAATGATGGTGAGGCCAGCTATAATATACAATATGATGGTATTAGCCATAGGCTTGAAACGGATGTATATTATCGTGCTGTTACGACCTGGAGATATCGATTAGCTAGTGATACCAGAGAATATCCAATTTTATATCCAGATTATGCCATTTACAGTGATGGGGGTGATGCGGTGACCATGACTTGGTTAGATGTTGATGGTAAAGGCTTCAGAGCCGATTTGACCCATGTCATTGACCAAACAGGCCTTAACCCTGATGAAGCCATTATAACCAGTACCATGAAAATCACGAATGTAACGGCAAATGACATCGACATCAGTTTATTTAACTCTGCTTTCTTTGGTGTGAATCATGATTATAATGAACCAGTCGATGACAATGATACAGCACAATTGATCAACAATGATCCCAGTCACATCATCCAAGTAGATGAAGATGATACTTACCAAGCAGAATTTCGAGCAACAGGCAATGAGAACTATGAAATAAACTCCGGCGATGTTTTAGCTGATAAACTCAATGATGGTACCATTGATGATTTATCGAATGTATGGGGTGATGGCTACGGACCTGCTAATGTTGGTACGGCCTTTCAGTGGTTCAGTGGTCCTTTGGTGGCGGGTTCCAGTTATCAGGTACAGACTACAATTGCTGTGGGCGGCATCACTGCGCCGGAACCGGTTGCTCCAATGATTACATCTGATCTGATCTTTGCTGATGGTTTTAATTAACGATCATCAGCATATCGCACCCTTGACATTGTTTGGGGTGTGTTCTCTGGTTACTGAGCCAGACAAATTGAAGGAGACAGAATAATTAAAAAACTTGTTGTTTAATTCGTTCGATTTCATCTCTGATATCGGCTGCTTTTTCGAATTCCAGATCACTGGCATATTTTTTCATTTGTTTTTCAAGTTTATTCAGTAATTTACTGATGTCTTTAACTTTTTCTGGGTTATATCGGGTATTGGATTCAGCAATTTTAACCAATCCTTTTGTTGGTTGCTGATAGCTTGCTTGGAGGTCGTGAATTTTTCTGACCACAGATCGTGGAGTGATGCCATGCTTTTTGTTATGAGCGATTTGTTTGGTTCTGCGACGTTCAGTTTCTTCAATGGCTGATTTCATGGCACCAGTGATCTTATCTCCATAAAGAATGGCTTGACCATGCTGGTTCCTGCTGGCACGGCCAATGGTTTGAATGAGTGAGCTTTCAGAACGGAGAAAACCTTGTTTATCAGCGTCAAGAATAGCCACCAGAGAAACTTCTGGCATATCTAACCCTTCACGTAATAAGTTGATCCCAACCAGGACATCAAATACTCCTTGACGAAGATCACGGATGATTTCTACTCGTTCTACTGTTTCAATTTCTGAATGCAAATAACGTACTTTAATGCCTTTATCTGCAAGATAATCAGTGAGGTCTTCACTCATTCTTTTGGTTAAGGTGGTCACTAACACACGCTCATTTTTCGCTATTCGCATATTAATTTCTGAAAGCAGATCATCAATTTGAGTCGCCACCGGACGCACGTCAATCTCTGGATCCAGTAAACCAGTAGGTCTAACAATCTGTTCAGCCACTTGATCTTGATGTTCAGCTTCATATTTACTGGGTGTTGCTGAAACAAAAATCATCCGAGGCGTACGTTGTTCCCATTCTTCAAATTTCAATGGTCGATTATCCAGTGCACAAGGTAGTCTAAAGCCAAATCGAACCAGATTTTCTTTGCGTGAACGATCACCTTTGTACATGGCGCCAATTTGAGGGATAGTGACGTGCGACTCATCAATCACAAGTAAGGCATCACTGGGTAAATAGTCGAACAAGCAGGGAGGAGGGGAGCCGGGTGGTAAACCAGTCAGGTGTCTGGAATAGTTTTCAATACCTGAACAATAGCCTAACTCTTGCATCATTTCCAAATCATAGAATGTTCTTTGTTCAAGTCTCTGGGCTTCAACCAGACGGTTGTCATCATATAGTGTTTTCAGCCGTTCCCTTAGTTCTATCTTGATGTTTTCTATGGCATTGAGTATACGTTCTCTGGGGGTGGCATAGTGAGACGTGGGAAATATATTGATGCTTTGTTCTTGACTGAAGATTTCTCCTGTTAACGGGTCAAAATAGCTTAATTGTTCAATTTCATCATCAAATAACTCGATACGTACCGCCTGTTTTTCTGAGTCTGCAGGAAAAACATCAATCACTTCACCTCTGACACGAAAAGACCCTCGATCTAAGACAATGTCATTACGACCATATTGCAGTTCTGCCAAACGCCTCAATAATGTACGCTGATCAATGGTTTCACCGACTTTTAAACTGATCAACATCTGTAGATAAGACTGAGGATCTCCCAGACCATATATGGCAGAGACAGTGGCCACAATGATTACGTCATCACGTTCCATTAAGGCTTTGGTAGCACTCAAACGCATTTGCTCTATGTATTCGTTAATGGAAGCATCTTTTTCAATATATAAATCAGAAGCTGGGACATAGGCTTCTGGTTGGTAGTAATCGTAATAGGAAACAAAATATTCAACGGCATTATCAGGAAAAAATGCTTTGAATTCGGTGTACAGTTGTGCAGCTAAGGTTTTGTTGTGTGCCATAACCATGGTGGTTTTCTGAACTTTGTTGATCAGATGGGCGATGGTGAACGTCTTTCCCGATCCTGTTACGCCAAGTAAAGTTTGGGCTTTGAGTCCGTCCTCAAAACCTTGAACTAGCGTTTCAATGGCTTTTGGCTGATCCCCGGCAGGTTCAAAAGGACTGGCAATTTGAAAAGGATGCTTTTTTTTACTGATTTGTAAACTGATGCGTTCCATTTTTGTCATCTAGGTCATGTGGCACGGACTGGCTATTTTCTAGGCCATAAGCTTTTTTTTCAATACTTGAATTTCAGGCCAGTCAATGGTTTTGAGGTCGAAGAGGTGTAATTTGATGATTTATATGTTAGTTTCAGACTAAAATAAAGCTTTTTTTAGGAGCGCTTGTGTATGGATAACACATCACATTTAATTTGGATTGATTTGGAAATGACAGGTCTGGATCCGCTGAAAGATAAAATTATTGAGATAGCAACTATTGTGACTGATCAGGAGTTAAATGTGGTGGCTGAAGGTCCAGCATTGGCGATTCATCAGTCGTTATCGGTATTGGAAAAAATGGATGAGTGGAATACCGAACACCATTCAAATTCAGGTTTGTGGGATAGGGTGCTGGCTTCTGATGTCTCACTGAAAGATGCTGAGCAAATGACTATCGATTTTTTAAGTGATCACGTTAAAATTCACGCATCACCAATGTGTGGCAACAGCATTTGTCAGGATCGACGGTTTCTGGCTAAGTGGATGCCGCAGTTAGAAAATTTTTTTCATTATCGCCAGATTGATGTCAGTAGTATTAAAGAGTTAATTAGACGCTGGAATCCGTCTTTATTAGGTGGCTTTCACAAAACAGGGCAACATCTAGCTATGGAAGACATTAAAGAGTCCATAAGGGAACTGAGGTATTACCGACAATTCATGGGTGAAATTTCTGGTTTGAAGTAAAGTGAGAAACTGAAGCACTCCAGTTGATTTGGAGTGCTGGTTGTTCATTTATTGAGGTTGGATTCAATCACTTCTTTTAAGGCTTTCTCAGTCACTGGTTTTACTAGGTAGTCTTTAGCCCCTTGGCGCATTCCCCATACTCGATCTGTTTCAAGTTTTTTGGTAGTGACAATGATGACAGGAATGTGTGCAGTCCTTTCATCTTTACTGATTTTTCTGGTTGCTTGGAAACCATTCAAATCAGGCATAACTACATCCATCAGAATCAAGTCAGGTAATTGTTCTCTGGCAATTTGTATGCCTTCTTTGCCATTTTCAGTGAGAATGGTTTCATGTCCCAACTTTTCTACAGTTTTTTGCATTCCATATAATTGAGAAGGTGAATCGTCAATTATCAATATTTTTGCCATAATCTTTTGCCTAAAAACATTGGTTATTCATCTTAATGAATCCTCAAAAAAAAAGCAAAATATAAATTAAAACTCTCACTAAAGGGCATCTATCTAGAGTGAATGGTCATAATTAGTTTGATAAACAGATGAAAAGCTGCTTATTAAACCCATATGAAGCCAAAATTTGTCAATAATGAAGAGACCACTGATCCTGAATTTCATCCAGAGAGCTGTGATTTCTCGTCATTTTTGGCCAAATTAAATGTCAGAGTTTGGTTGAGTTATTTCATCCAAGTATTGGCTAAGTGAAGGAAGAGGTGTCACATTATTCGATACAAAACTCTGACTTTACTTGTCTGAATGCGGCTAAAGCCAGGTCCAAATCATTTTTTGAATGGGCTGCAGATATTTGTAATCTAATACGTGCCTTGTTTTGGGGCACAACTGGAAATGAAAAGCCGATACAATAAATACCCAATTCCAACAAACGGTCAGCCATTTTTGAAGCTAACTTGGCATCACCCAACATGATAGGAATGATGGGGTGGGTTTTTCCTGAGATAGTGAAGCCCAGTTTGACAATTTGATCACGAAAATAGTGAGTATTTATTTCTAGCTTATCACGCAATGCTGTAGAGTCAGCAATCAGGTCAAAGACCTTGATACTGGCAGCCACTAGCGGTGGCGGTAAGGTATTTGAAAATAAATAGGGGCGGGAACGTTGGCGGAGCAGTTCAATGATTTCGCTGCGGCCTGTAGTGAAACCACCTGATCCTCCACCCAGTGCTTTGCCTAGAGTTGATGTAAAAATGTCAATCTTAGACATCACATTTTCCAGTTCTGCGGAGCCTCTGCCAGTTTGACCAATAAATCCTGTAGCATGTGAATCATCAACCACTACCATGGCATCATATTTTTCTGCCAAATCAGTTATTTCCTTTAATTTGGCGATGGTGCCATCCATACTGAAGACACCATCAGTCACAATCAGTCTTTGTTGACAGCTTTGGGTGTCTTGTAATATGGACTCCAAGTGATCCATGTCACTGTTTTTATAACGGTGACGCTGTGCTTTGCATAAACGGATCCCATCAATAATCGAGGCATGATTGAGTTCATCACTGATGACAGCATCATCTTTACTTAGTATGGTCTCGAATAAACCTCCATTAGCATCAAAGCAAGAAGTGTATAAAATGGTGTCATCTGTACTAAAAAAATCACTGATGCGTTGTTCCAGTTGTTTATGTAGATCTTGAGTTCCACAGATGAAACGGACAGAAGCCATACCAAAACCATGGGTATCCAGTGCTTTTTTTGCGGCTTTGATGACTTCAGGATGGTCAGCCAACCCCAAATAGTTGTTGGCACAAAAGTTAATGACTTTTTGACTGTCTGGTAATGTTATGTGTGCCGATTGAGGACTGGTGATAATGCGTTCATTTTTATAGAGACCATCGTCTTTTATGTTTTGGATAATACTTTGGTAGTTTTTCATGTTCAATCCCAGCTACAGACTACTTTGCCACATTGGCCTTCAGACATCAGGTCAAAGCCTTTTTGGAAGTCGTTGATATGAATTTCGTGTGTTAGTGCTTTTTCTAATGGAAAGCCTGTGCGTAACATTTGTGTCATTTTGTACCAAGTTTCGTACATTCTACGACCTGTAATACCCTTAACAGATAAACCTTTAAAGATAATATGATCCCAGTTAATTTGTGTGCTATCTGGTAGCATACCAAGCAGTGTTATTTTACCGCCATAATACATGTTATTAAGCATGTCATTAAAGGCGGTCGGGTTACCTGACATTTCCATTCCTAAATCGAATCCGGTGATTTTTAATTCCTTCATTACATCGGTTAATTTTTCTTTTGTGACATTAACACATCGAGTAGCACCCATATTTTGTGCCAGATTTAATCGATAATCATTAATGTCTGTGATCACCACCTGCCGGGCACCTATATGACGACAAATTCCAGTAGCAATAATACCAATGGGACCAGCGCCAGTAATTAATACATCTTCACCCAGCATGTCAAATTCTAGGGCACAATGGGTCGCATTCCCAAAAGGGTCAAAGAAAGCTGCCAATCGCGAAGGAATTTCATCGGGAATAGGCCATAAATTTTGTACAGGCATGGTAATGAATTCAGCAAAAGCGCCATTTCTATTGACACCAATGCCTTCAGTATTAGGGCAAAGGTGTGGTATCCCGGCACGGCAATTTCGACAAACTCCACAGACAATATGCCCTTCTGCACTGACTCGCTGGCCTATACGGTAACCCTTGACTTCACTGCCCATATCACATATTTCACCGACGAATTCATGGCCAATTGTTAGTGGTGGCTTGATCACTTTTTGTGACCATCCATCCCATTTGTAAATATGTAGATCTGTTCCGCAAATAGCAGTTTTTTCAACTTTAATCAGTACATCATTATGACCCATTTCTGGCATCGGGATATCTTCCATCCATATCCCTGGTTTAGCATATTTCTTAATCAACGCTTTCATGTGTTTTTGTTATTGTCCTCTCAAGTCCTTGCGGAGTATTTTTCCGACATTCGATTTGGGCAGTTCATCGCGAAATTCGACGATTTTCGGGACTTTATAAGCAGTTAATGTGTCTTTGCAGTGTTGAATGACGTCAACTTCTGTGATCTTGCTGTTTGGTGCTTTAACGACAAACAGTTTGACAATTTCTCCAGATTTTTCATCTTCAACGCCAATAGCCGCACATTCAATGATGTCGCTGTGCAAACAGGCAGCATCTTCAATTTCATTGGGATAGACATTAAAACCAGAAACCAAAATCATGTCTTTTTTACGGTCAACAATTCTAAAATATCCTTTTTCGTCCATACAGGCTATATCACCCGTTTTGAGCCACCCATTAACAATGGTCTTGGCTGTTTCTTCAGGCTTTTTCCAATAGCCGAGCATCACTTGAGGTCCTTTGATGCATAGTTCTCCGATTTCACCAGCTGGTAGTGGACTACCATCCTCATTTTGAATTTGGCAGTCAGTAGATGAGATCGGTAATCCTATAGTTCCGTTATATTCATCCAAAGGAACCTTATTCATGCATGCTGCTGGAGATGTTTCTGTCAATCCGTAAGCTTCAGCTAGAGTGACTCCAGTGACCTCTTTCCAACGAGTTGCTGTACCTTTTTGGACTGCCATTCCTCCTCCTAAAGTAAACTTAAGTTTTGAGAAGTCTAATTGATCAAAACCTTCTGTGTTGAGTAGCCCGTTGAATAGAGTATTAACGCCAGTTAAAACCGTAAACTGGTGTCGTGACAATTCCTTAATAAACCCCTTCATGTCGCGTGGGTTTGTTATCAGCACATTGTGAGCACCATACACTGAGAATGTCAAGCAATTAGCAGTTAGTGCAAAAATGTGATAGAGGGGTAATGCAGTGATCACCACTTCTTGATCTTGGCTAAACTGGCTGGAAATCCAGCAATCAACTTGAGTTACATTGGCAACCATGTTTCGATGAGTAAGCATAGCACCTTTTGAAACGCCTGTTGTACCACCAGTATATTGCAAAAAAGCAATATCATCCGGTGTACTTTCCACAGGTTGATGTTTCAGTAATTTACCTTGGTTTAGGGCTTGTTTGAAAGTAATACTCCCTGCTAACTGAAATGGTGGCACCATTTTTTTTATATATTTAATAACAAAGTTCATAATGATACCCTTGAGACCACCAATCATTTCGCCGATACTGGTTGTAATGACTGTTTCCACCATGGTTTCATCAATGACCTCTGTCAAAGTATGTGCTGTGTTCTCGATCACTAAAATGGCTTTGGCTTCGGAATCATTCAGTTGATGTTTTAATTCACGTGGTGTATAGAGTGGATTGATATTGGTCACTATCATACCTGCTCGTAAAACACCCAAAACAGCCACAGGATACTGCAAAACATTGGGCATCATAAGGGCTACTGTATCACCAGTTTTAAGTTTTGACTGTAAAAATGCAGCAAACTGTTCGCTTAACTGATCGAGTTGTTGATATGTGATGCATTTGCCAAAATTTTCAAACGATGTTCGGCTACTGTATTTTTTACAGGCTGTGATTAGCATTTGCGGGATATTTTGGTAGGGTAGTTCTCCGATTTCGGCAGGGACGCCCTCTGCATATTGTGCGAGCCAAGGTTTGCTTTCTGACATGTATTTCTCTAACAAAGATTAAATTATGGGGACATAAAGCATGTTATTTTGATGGTGTCCCCGTGCTCAGTTTTCTAATGAGAAGTGATTACCCAAATTTGATGCTCTGATCTAAATTATTTGAAATAATCAAGTCAAAGTTTAATTCGTGTAACGATCTCATATACAGCGGGTAAATATAATAAAGCTTGGTTGTCAATTTGGCAAGCGAGCATCTATTAAGCAGTCGGAAGTTATTCTTTGATTATTTTTTGGTACATGGCAGGAACAACCAATAGAGACAGTGCAGTAGAAACAAATAAACCAGAAATAATGCTCCAGGCTAAGGGAGGCCAGAGTGTTGATTTTGTCATTACCAATGGTAATAACCCTACGATGGTTGTTAAAGTGGTTAATATGATAGGGCGTGTTCTTCTCGAGATGGCATCGTTAATGGCATGATGTAATGTTTTACCTTGGTTTTGGTTTTTTTGTATCAGATCAAGGAGCACAATGGCATTGTTGACTACAATTCCAATCAGAGCCAGTACGCCTAATGTGGCTGTAAAACCAAATGATGTATTTGTTAGCAATAAACCCAATGGTACACCAGCGAAAGCTAGAGGAATAGTAACCAAGATTATTAGTAGTTTTCGAAATGAATTAAATTCTAATAGTAAAAAAATGAGTAATATAATAATACCAATAGGCAAAGCACGGCCGAGGGATTCATTTGCTTCTCCGGATTCTTTAGCAGCGCCCGCAATAATGATATCAACATCAGGAGGTAAGTCGAGTGAAGCCAGCGCGGGTTCAAAGCTTTCTAAAACATCTGCATAAGTAGAGTTAAATTCCGTTTCACTGAAAATTGATGCGGTTCTTTGTAAGTTAATGTGCGCAACAGTAGCAGGTAAATAGCTAATTTCTTGTTGTGTTAATGCATCAAGTGACAGGGTTCTTTCACCACTATTAAAACGAATGTCTGATAGTTCTTGGATTGGATACTCAACATGATGTTGAGATTGCATGACGATATTAATCGGGTCTTTATGTGCTCTGAACTGTCCTATGATTTGGCCTGATGTTCTGAGTGCCAGTCCGCTGGCCAAATCTGTACGGGTAATTTGATTTTCATTAAGTAGGACATCATTGGCTGTGAGGGTTAATTTAGGCATACCTAACCCTAGATTATTACGGATCGTACGAGTTCCTTTTGTATTACTGAGTAATAATTGAATATCTCGAACGGCCTGTGCCAGGTGTGCACGATTTTCACCGGTGACTTTAATTTCTATAGGGGCATCAGCAGGAGGCCCTTGGCCTAGTTTCCGAGCAACAATTTCAGCACGAGGATATTGCGGTGAGATCTCTTTTGAGAACCATGTGATGATGCTTTCTGCATTATTAACATCATTAAGAATAGCGACTATTCTGGCGATATGAGGCGAGCGGGGTTTTTCTACTAGATTGTAATAAAAAACAGGTCCTGAATTACCTGTAAAAGTTACTACATCTTTGACATGAGGCTGTTTTGATAAAGCCTGTGCAATCTCATTTGTTTGTTGTGAATTACTAACGATATGGCTGCTTTCAGGATATTTTATATCAATAACAAGCTGATTTCGGTCAGTATCTGGAAAAAAATCTTTTTGCACAAACCCAAATGAAAGGAAAGAAAAAAGCATAAATAAGACAGCACCTAAAAGTATCAGATTAGATCTTGATATAGCAAGGTGGCCCAATTTTGTCCCCAGTTTTTGGAATATTGATTGTTGTTTCTTGTTCTGCTGTTTTAAAAATAGATGACTGAAAGCAGGGGTCACCATAATTGCATATAAATAACTGACGGTTATCGATAAGATAATCATGGCAGGGATAGCTCGGGTAAAATCAGCCGAGTTTCCTTCAGATAACAGCATAGGCATAAAAGCAGCTACGGTTGTTCCGGTAGCTGATCCTAGAGACAGTGCCAGTTGTTTTACCGAAGTAACAGAAGCATCTGATCCACGCATACCATGGTCAATATGATATTGTATATTTTCAACCATAACGATGGCATTATCGACAAGCATCCCTAAGCCAATCACCATGCCAGCTATTGCCATTTGATGTAAAACGCCACCTCCGAGATTAAAAACGGCCAAAGAGGAAAAGGTAACCAAGGGGATAACTGTTGCAACAACTAGGCCAGGTCGAAGGCCTAAAAAAAATGCCAAGATTAGAGTCACAAATGCCATTCCCGTTAATAAGGAAATACCGAGTTCAGTGATGCGGTTTTTAACGCGATCTGGTTGAAAAAACACCTCTTGAATTTGTAAATGAGGATACAACTTTCGGGTTTTTTCTATGAACTGGCGCAATTTTTGTCCGAATTCAACCACATTAAGGTGGTTCACTGGAATGTAAATGGACATTGCAATGCCGCGTTGTTGATTAAACCAAAACCCTGAATCTGCCACGCTTGTTGTTTCCAGGCGGACATCAGCTAAAACTGAAAGCGGTAGTTGTTTACCATCATTCAGAAAGATGGCGGTTTCTTTCAACTCTTCCAAGGTATGAAATTCAGTATGGGCATCTAGGTTAATGCGCTGTTTTCCAATATGAAAGTCACGTATTGGTAGAACTTGTGTTTTTGCCTTGATTTGCTGAGCAATGGCTTCATGACTAATCAATCCATTCTTTATAAATAAATCACGAACTTCAATACTGATTTGTTGTTCTGGTGCACCATAAAGAGATACCTTTCCTATGTCTTTGAGTTGGAACAAGCGGTTTTTTATATCTTTAGAATCCTGAAGTAATGACATGATGTCATTGTGACCAGAGATACTGTAAACAGCCACAGCAGTATCCAGTAAACGATCCTCTAAAACTGGCGGAGTAACACCTTCTGGAAACTGTAGTGCTGCTTTATCTATTGCTCTTCTTACTTTATCCCAAACCAAATCTGTATCAGTGACGTACTCATGCATTTGTACAATGACTTGCGTAAAACCTGTTCGAACCATTGATCGAAGTTCTTCAATTTCTTCAATCTGAGACAGTTCCTCCTCGAGCGGTTTGAGCACTTGCTTTTCAATTCGTATGACATCAGCACCCGGATATTGAGTCAAAATAAATCCGTGGCGATAAGGAAAAAAAGGATCCTCTTGACGGTTCATGTCAAACCATGAAAACAGTCCAAAAAGTGCCAACAAAATTGCTGTGGTTAAAATTAACCGTTTTTGGCCAACCAATATATACATCACACTCACGAATTTTTCTCTTTAGATTTCACATGTTGACCTATTGTTAAATGTGACTGGCCCTGTGTAATGACTTCGATTTTTTTGTTATGACTGATGTCTGTTTCTAAATCCAATAAAATTTCGTCTTCACGCAAGGCAATGATTTTGATAAAAGCTTGTTTGACCTGTTGTTCATGCAGCACCATAAGATAAGGTTTGTTGATTCCATCATCTATTACTGATTCAAAAGGAACCGAATAGTGAGTGCCGAGCTCTTCAGGTATAAAGGTGGTAATTTGCTCACCCGCTTTGATAGTGATCTCTGAGGGTAGTTCTATAATTATTTTGAATAGTTGACTTTTAGGATTGGCTGTTTGACTGATTTCTTTGATTACTGCTAAAAATGATGAGTCATGATAGTAAGCAGGTATTTTTTGTTCTCGGTGTAATGCATTTTGCAAGTGGCTGGGTACAAAAATAGAGGCCTGCAGTGAATTGACTCCACTCAATAAAGCAACAGGCTCTCCTATGTTGACCATTTCGCCATTTTTTTTAAAGATTTCGGCTACTGTGCCTGTAAACGGTGCATGAAGAACAGTCTCCTCAAATAGCGACCTGGCCTCGAGACGTTGTGCTTCTAAACTTCTCTTTTTTGCGTTCAAACTTTCGTTTTTGTATATCAATTTATCCAAGTCATTCTGACTGATTGCATTGGTTTTTTTTAAATTGGCAAGTCGTTTTAATTCGGTTTGATTTTGAGCAATATCAGCTGCTAATGCGGTAATCTCTTCATCTATCTGCGTGATTTTGGGAGCTAAAATTGGATTACTAATCTCAAATAGTGAATCACCTTTATTAACAGTATCACCCACATTAACATATTCTTTAATAATCGAACCTGAAACCTGAAATGACAATGAGGCATGATCAGTAGATTCAGCATAAGCGGATATTTTGTGTTTTTTGTGTTGAAGTGCTGGCATAAAGATTTCGCTGTCATACACCACTTGATGTATTTGACTGGAGTTACTGCTGTGGTCGGTACAAGCTGTCATAACCAGTGCTAGTAGTATGATTAAGGGCACTTTCTTCATGACTTAATTCCTGAAATAGTTAACTCAATCAGTTCAGTGATAAAATGATCCGGTTCTTGATATAAGCGATGATCCCATTGAGTGAAGTGACATTGAGCAATAAAATATTGGTTTATTGTGGTTATGAAGCTCATGATTAAAATAGTAGGGTTAAACCCTTTACGTATCAAACCGTTGTCTTGAGCAGTTTGAATGAGTTCACTTCCTCGCCGAATGAGTGGTTGGTCCATTTCCCCACATTTTTCATCACCTTCCAGATGCGCATAAGCAAAAAAACGGGCGACCTGTGGGTTAGCCTGTACATAATTAAAATAAGAGTGCATTGACTTGCGGATCAACTCGATAGGATCTTTCTCTTGGTCAAATAAAGACAGTTGTGCTTCTGTATAAGCTAAAAAATAATGATGCTTAACTTCGTTCCAAAGTTGTTCCTTATTGTTAAAGTGGTGGAAGATTAAGCTTTTTCCTACACCGGCCTCTTTAGCAATCATGCTGATTGATACATGGCTAAACCCAAATTCAGCAAATAAATTCAGTGCTACTGCTAAAATTTGTTGTCTTTTACTTGTATTCATAGTGTGCAATCTAGCATGAACCGACCGATCGGTCAATCAGAAAAGTATATCGACTGGAAGTCTTTGTTCGATTTTTGAGGATCAATGAGGAAAAAGTTTCAAAAAAACAAACCAATCAAGGCAATAATGTCGTTTAATGCGCTTTTAATTGGTAAAAATGTCAACTGATTGAGGCTAATTTGCAGATTTTTTGATCTTTGTTTAAGAATTTAGCAAGGTTGCTAGTAGAGAATAGTGAATACAGTTAGGGCGTGTTACAAATCAGTTCCATATAAAATAAATAGTACTCAATGAATTTTCATCATATCGGAGTGATTTATAACACACCAGTATTTAGTAAGAGCTATACTGTTTAAGGTAACTTAAATAATTTGCAATCCCCAGAGCTGGTTGGTTCATTTTCACCTTTAGTGATATCAAGATTCATTGTATTGTCTGTAGCGTCATAAAAGAAATCACCCACAAGATCTTGGTTGAATACAGTGAAATCATTAACGGCTATATGTGTATTTTCAAAAACACTTAAAGTTGTTTTCTGAGGACTCCAATAAGAATGACGTTTATATGTAGTAACCGTGTTGGTGTCATTTTCTTCTCTAATAAAAGTCTCAGTGTTATTACCTGGATGCATATCCAAAGTTCTTAAAACAAATTTGGTCCCAACAGGGTCAGGAATGAATTGATTTTCTGCCGTAACAATGACATCCAAAGATACCTGTACATTGTCACAACCTTGTTGATCAATAACAGATCTCACCTGAGTGAATTCTGGAGGAAAATTGGCACAACTTCCAGCGTATGTGCCTGTAAAGTCCGCACAATCATTGGCTGCATAGAGTGGTGAAATAATGACATTTGTAATGATACCCAATGCAATGGTTGTTTTTTTCATATAAATAGACTCCTAAAAAATATTGATTTTGTGTTTTTGTTGCGTGTAAATAGTAATCACCAGTGATGTTTAACAAGTAACTATCAGACTTCCAGCATTTGTATTAAAAAATGTAAGAATGGTGTTTCGTCTTAAAGGTGATCAATTAACGTATACGTTTTTTTTTTAATGGCTCAACTTTTTTAACTTTTCTTACTTCTGCTCTCAGATGAGCCTAAAAGGCATAAAAAAGAGAGAATAAACTTGATTTAGTGTGCTAAAAGTCATAGATTTGGTGGACACACGTAACAATGAGTTAAAAGGAGTTGACTGGCTATGAGTCTGAAACGGTTTTCTGTATTGCTGTGTTTACAGCTATTTTTATCACTTTCTGTTCACTCGCAAGATGTTATTTATCTGGATGAGCAGTCCCTTTCCAATAATAAATATTCACTCGCGTTTGATTTAGTTTTTGCCGATGGTTTTGAGGGTGATGTTATTTTTGCTGATGGTTTTGATGGTGATGACACCAATAACCCACCAGTAATTGAATCGCTGGCGCCTGCTGTTGCTTATTTATATGAGACTTATGATTATCAGGTGATCGCCACTGATGTCGATGGTGATCAGTTAAGTTATCAGTTGCTTGAAGGACCAGCAGGTGCGGTGCAAGATAGTTCGACCGGGTTGATCGAGTGGTCGGTGAATGATGCTGATTATTCGTCGGGGATCAGTGCGGCTAATAATCAGTGTTTACTGAGTGCCTCACAATTGGGTGAACAGAGTCAGGTGGAATTGGTCACTTTAATGGATGGATCAGGCTCAATGTATGAGGAACAGATATTCATTGGTTTATGGTTACCCAGTTTGTATGGTGAATTGCTTGGTTTAGGTTTAGGTGGGGAAGCGGGTATTGATGTTGGATTAGTTGAATTTGGTGATCAAGCGATATTAATTGAAACCGATGAGGGTGAAGTCTTAGCTGATATAGATACTTTTGCTAATTTGATGTTTCCGATATCGAGCGTGCAGGGCAATGAGGGTGGCAACGAAAATGGCGTGAGAGCGATGCACACGGCTTTGGATGAGTATCCTTTCAGTGATTATTCATCCCGGGTGTTTATTCTCATGACTGATGAGCCCTGTCAAAGCTGTGTCAGTAATCCGGAACAAACAGAATTTTTAAAAGAACGATTAATTCAAACCCATACGGTGGTTCATAGCATTGGCTACTTCTCGCCGATTAAGTGCCCAGATGACAGTATTGCCATGGGTATTGACGCTGATGGTGTTGGTTATGTAGCGGATGGTAATGGCGGTTTTAGTCGCTGTGCTGATGCCCATATCAGTTCTACAGCTGGAAATAGTTATATCCATTATGCTGAACCGGCTTTAGTCAGTGGCGGCAGTGCCTGGCAAATTAACACCATCACCTCAGATGATCTCACCCGTCAGTCCTTTGCTCAAGCTTTGGCTTTTGCTGTTGGTCACATCACAGCAGAACAAACCTCGTTAATCAATCGTGCCGATCTGGCACTTGGGCAAGTGGAATTAACCGATCAGTTACAACTGACTGTGATTAATCGAGGCCTATCGATCAGTGGTGCCGCACAAGTGCTATTAAAAAAAGCAGGGGAAGTGATTAATAATCATGCCCTAGAGCCCATTCCAGTAGGCGAAAGCACCATCGTTAATTTCGATGTGGTTGATATCACTGGTTTAACTGTCGAGATCGTGGCTGCTGAGACTGAGTGTAATGTTGATAACAATGAGGTTAGTTTAGCCCTGTTCAGCACCGAAGTGAGTGATGGCCTAGCCACAGATGAGCAAAACTTCGCGGTCAATATCGCAGAGCATAATATAGCACCGACCATTGAACCGATCGCCAGTAGCAATATTGGCTATGGTTTACATTATTCACTGCAAGTACAAGCGAGCGATCAGAATAAAGGGGATCAGTTACACTTCAGTTTAACATTGGGTGAAGATTTAGCGACCATTAATCCAGTGACCGGTGTTTTTAGCTGGACTCCAGAGGCTGAACATTTAGATCAAAGTCATGACTTTACTGTACAAGTGACAGACCTGACTGGCGCCTATGTCAGCAGCAGTTTCAGTTTAACAGTAACGGATGGTATTGTCGGTCCTGAGATCATCAGCGAGCCACAAGTGCGTGCTCATCCTGGATTCACTTATCAATATCAGTTAGCAGTGATTGCTGATGAAGATGCGCAAATGAGTTACCAACTGTTATCAAGCCCGATAGGTATGTCAGTTGATGAGCAAGGTTTGATCAGCTGGCAAGTGCCGGCTGATATTGAGGAACAAGTCTATGTGATGGCCATTCGAGCCAGTGATCAACATGGTAATTTCGATGCCCAAGGTTTTTTATTGGCTATTGATGAACCTTTAGCGCCGCCGATAATTACAAATGAGGAGCGTTATTTAGCTATTGAGGGTGACCATTACAACACCTACCACTATTTTAATGACATCAATGCTATAGAAAGCTTTTCGCCGGTTTTACACCAAGCACCCAATGGCATGTATGTCAATGGCTACAGAGATCCTGAAGCGGACTACCAAACTGAGGGTGTTTTGGTACCTATCAGGTGGCCAAACGCACAAACTGACTACATCGAGGGGGTGATTCACAGTAACCACTGGTGTGGTAGTGACAGTCCTGATTGGCATAACCTGGCTCCTCAACTTGAGCGAACACTGATGATAGGGCCTGATGACAGTGATACACTAGGTGCCAACATCATAGTTGCAGCACTCACCGACAGTAATGAAGATGGTGTGGTCAATGAAGCCGATGATCAAGTGATCATCAGTTCACGTGATTATGGCATCATGGCCATTGATGGCAAAACTTTGACTGAGCGATGGTTTCAAAGCGAAGTTAGAGCACCTAACTATGCCTTAGCCAACCCCATTGCCGTCGCTGACATCACTGGTGATTTAAATCGTGAAATATTGGTATTAGATACTTATGGTTATCTTCATGTAATGAATAGTGATGGCCAACTGTTATGGACCTCTGCTGAATACTCATCGGTTGGTATTGGTCATTCGACTATATTGGCAGATGATTTAAATAATGATGGTCAGATGGAAATCCTAGCAGGCAACCGGGTCTTTAATTCGGAAGGTAATGAATTATTTACTTTATCATTAGCGATTAACGTTGCTGGGGATCACCATGCAGCAATAGCTGATATTGATCAAGATGGAGTCAAAGAAATATTCTATCAAAAAACCGTCTACAACCACGATGGTTCAGTCAGGCATGCCGACATGGGTTATGGACGTTATTATGTGACTGCTGATGTTGATAATGATGTGATGCTGGAATGGGTACAAGTATTCAGCCTAAACAATAATAACCATCAAGTTAAACTATTCGATCACGATGGCAGCTTGTTATGGACTCAACAAGTCGAAGATATCACTAGGCCGATCGTTGTTGATGTGGATTATGATGATCAAGTTGAGATTGTGATGACCGGTGTGGTGCTAGAAGCAGATGGAACGGTCATTCGCAATGAGGCCAGTGACTGGCGCTATAACCCATGGCTAACCGATTTAAACCAGGATGGTGCCTTAGAGATGGTTTATGGTACTTATGGGAGTAAGACATTGGTCATAGCTGACCCGTTGACCGGTGATCAGATCGCATTTTGGCGTCGAAATGGTGGCAGTCATCGACCCATGATCGCAGACATCAACAGCGATGGCGATTATGAGATTTTAGTGCCTTACCGAGCCAGCGGTTATCATTATTTAGATGTTTTAGGCTCCAATGGTGGTAGCTGGAGTGGTGGTGGTGAAATCACTGATGGTGGTGGTTATCGTCATACCTTGGATCGTAATGGCGATCCGCACAAAGCGATCAATGTCGCAGTTGATCAGCTGGTTGAAAATAACCTGATGATTGATTTGCATATCGCAGGCCCTGAGTTAACCGAAACCGTTGATGGTCACCAAATCTATGCTGATTTACGGAACTTAACGCCTGTCGTTTATGCCGGTGAATTGCAAGTCCAGTTCTATCATGATGTATTAGACAATGATCATTTGTTGGGTAGTACTGTTGTGAATGATCTGGATTTCAATGAAATCAAACGGGTTGAGCTTGATGGCTTAATTGATGGTTTTAATGTGCCTTATCAACGCTTGATTGCACAAGTGGTGCCGACAGTGCCACTGGCTGAATGTTTTACCAGTAATAACGTTGCCTCATCTGAATTTGTTCACTGGTCAATCACTGACAGTCAAGACCTATCAGATCAACAGAGTTTCACCATCAGAGTGGCCAAAAACAACAGGGCGCCATCACCTGCCCAGGATTTACCGAATGCCACCGCTTGGCAAAACTATGAAGCAGTCATTGAACTAAGTAACCCCAATTATCCAGAGCCAGAAACGGATAACACCGATTACTTTTTTGTTTATGAAAAACCTGAAGGCATGATGATTAATGATTTAGGTGAAGTCAGCTGGTTACCTACAGAAGCTGATGTCGGTGTCCATGAAATCAGGATTGTCACTCAAGACCAGTGGGGGATAGCGACCACTTACCCACCAACAATCGAGATCATTGTCGAACCCTCGGGCAATCTGCCTCCGTATTTTGTCTCTGAACCTGCCATTCCTGAAGGTATAGGGATCGAATATGACTATCAAGTGGTAGCCATTGACCCTGAAGGCATGGCCATTAATTACAGTTTGACTGAAAGTCCTGAGGGCGCACTGATTGATCAAGAGGGTTTATTGACATGGACTCCAGCGAACCAAGGGGATTATCCTTTTATCATTCGTGTTGAAGACCCACAAGGTGGGTTTGCTGAACAATCCTTTACCATTCATGTCACCCTTGATAACAATCAAGCACCTATTATTCAATCGATGCCAGATCTGGTTGGTTGGATTGTTGACGATTTGTTCAGCTACCAAGTCATCGCCACCGATGCTGATGGTGACGATTTAAGTTATGAACTGATTCAAGCGCCGATTGGTAGCACGTTAAATGGTAACTTACTGGAATGGCTGGCCTATGATGAAGGTGTATATCAATTTGAAATAAAAGTCAGTGATATCCATGGTGCCTGGTCTAGTCAATGGTTTGAGTTACACATCACCACTGAGCCGAATGTGGCGCCACACATCATCAGTATCCCCATTTATAGCCAGGATTCTGGTGATTATGCGTATCAAGTGGTGGCCATCGATACCGATCCTTTGAGCTACCAGTTGCCCATTGGCCCAACCGGTATGTTAATTGATCAACAAGGGTTAATCACTTGGCCCGAGGAATCACAAACCGATGGTGTCCACCAAGTGAAAATAAAAGTCATGGACGATAAAGGTGGCTATGCCACGCAAAGTTATTCCTTAACCATTGGTACCGGCTCTTATGGCCCTGAGATCATTTCAGAGCCACCGACTAGTGGCGAGGTTGATTTACTTTATAGTTATCAGATCATTGCCAATGATGATGATAACCAGGTACTGTTTTATTCACTCATTGATGCCCCTGCTGGGATGCAAATTGATAATGAGGGTTTGATCAGCTGGGTGCCTATCAGTGAAGGTGGATACCAAGTGATTGTGCAAGTATCCGATGGCGACAGTTTTGTTGAACAGTTCTGGAATATCACTGTAGAACCCTCCAGTTTTGTCCTGGGCGCGACCATTTTGGTTGAACCGCAGTTAGTGGATCCTGGTGAGCCGGTGAATTTAACCATCACACCGGTTAATTACGTCGGTGAGGTCACCGTCAGTGCCACTTTGGATGGGGAGGTCATCACTTTAGATGATAATCACCAAGCCATCATCACAGCTGAGCAGTTAGGCACACATATCATTGAGGCCACCATCACCGATCAGAATGACCAAGCGATGAGAGAGAGTTTCTTTATTGTCGGTGATCCTGCTGATACCGAGCCTCCTGAAATCACCATCAATAGTCCTGAGGATGGTGGCATTACCACCGGTTTTATTGACATCAATATCAGTGTCTATGACGACAACCTCACTGACTGGGTATTGTATTATTTTAACAGTGATGATCAGTTTGCTGATGCCTCTGGCATCTTAGCGGTTGGCAATAACAATATCGATAATGAAACAGTGGCCGAGCTCGATACTTCCTTGTTAAGAAATGGTGTTTATGTCATTGTCTTGGAAGCCACTGACATCAATGGTTTCAAGAGCAGCGTTGCCCACAGCATCTTCCTAGAAGGTGATTTAAAGCTGGGTCATTTTTCTTTGGCTTTTGAGGATCTGAATTTGGCGGTGGCGGGTGTGCCGATCACCGTTACCCGGGGTTATGATAGCCGAGATCGTGATCAGCAGCTGGCCTTTGGCCAAGGCTGGCAGATTGGTTTTGAGTCATTGCATTTATCAGAAAGCAGGGTACCTGGTCTTGGCTGGTATCAGGACATTGAATATTATTACATCAATCCACTGCCACTGCCATTTCCTCGGTATTGTATCCGGCCTGTGGGTGAGCCATTGGTCTCGGTGCGATTGCCCGATGGTCAGCTGGAGAAATTCAAAGTCCAAGCGAAGCTACAGAACCCATCAGAAGGTAAACCTGAGTGTCAGGATCTGGTGCCTCCTGGAGATTTTCAAATTGAATTTATTCCCCAAGGAGATACCACCTCAGCCTTAACTACTTCCATTTCACTGCTGAATGTGATCAACGGTAACCTACAAGTGATCGATGAGTTTGAAGCCATTGATCCAGATAGCTACACCTTGACCATGCTTGATGGCACCGTCTATCAGTTACAACAAGGCTTTGGTGTCACTGAACTGATCACCACTTCAGGTCAGTCATTGAGCTTTGATGAGAATGGCATCCATCACTCAGCCGGCTTGTCAGTCAGTTTCATTAAGGACAACGAAGGACGGATCACCCAGATCGAAAAGGAAAACGGTGATGCCATCCATTACAGCTATGATCAGATGGGTAACTTAAGCACAGTCACTGATCTTAATGGCCATGTCACAGAATTCAATTACCTTGCCGATCATTACCTAGAGGAAATCATCGATCCTAATGGCATCAAAGTGGCCAGGAATGAATATGATCAAGAGGGCAGGCTAACAGCCCATATCGATGCCGATGGCAACCGCATTGAATACGACAATGACCTGATTGCCATGACCTCAACGATCACCGATCGCCGTGGCCATGCCACCATCAATGCTTTTGATAATGCTGGTAACATCATCGCCCAGACCAATGCGCTTGGTCAAACCACCCACCATCAGTACAATGGCTATCGACTAGAGACCCTGCGCACCGATGCTTTGGGCCACAGTACTGAATGGACTTATGATGCCATGGGTAACCAGCTGACTGAGACTGATCCTTTGGGCCAGACCACCAGCTCCAGTTATAACAACAAAGGAGAACTACTGACCCAAACCAATGCCTTAAACGAAGTGGTGATCAGCAACACCTACGTACCTGATAACCAGCCGCAGGGCACAGGTCAGCTATCAACAGTCACTGATGCCCTGGGCCAGAGCACTGAGTTTCACTGGTACACTGATAATAACGGCACCACAGCGAATACCGGTTACACCGATGCAGCGGGTAACGAATATACAATCACCCCGATCCATGAAGGCACCAATGCAGGACTTTCAGGTGAACACATTGACCTCAATGGCCTAAAAACCGTCAGCACTTATGATGCCGATGCCCGAGTGATCAGCGAAACCCAGATCCTCACCGATGAGAATGATCAAATCATTGCTGAATACCTAACCGAGTATCAATACGATGCCATGGGCAATGTCACCAAGGTCATCGATCCATTGGGTCATGAAACGATCAGCACTTATACTGCCCTTGGTAAACTGGCAACGCAAACAGATGCTAAAGGCAACACCACCGAATATGAATACGATCAACGGGGCAATGAAATCTTAGTCCGTTATCCAGATGGCAGTGAGGAGCACAAGATCTATGACCAGGAAAACAACCTGATTGAAAGCATCGACCGAGCAGGGCGGAGTACTAAAACCATCTATGATGCGCTCAACCGGGTCAGTGCCATCATTTATCCTGATAACACCCCGGGAGATGATGATAACCCCCAAACCAGTAACAGCTATGATGCTGCAGGCAGACTGATCAGTACCACCGATGCCAATGGCAACACCACAGAGTACCTTTATGATCAGGCGGGCAGAAGAACCCACACCATTGATCCTTTGGGCAATGAAACAGTGTTTATCTACAACGAACTGGGCCAGAAAGTGCAAAGTATTGATGCCAATGGTCAGATCACCACTTTCAGCTACGATGCTGCTGGTAACCTCATTCAAACGAACTTTGCTAATGGTACCCATACCGCGACGAGTTATGATAGCCTCAACCGCAAGATCGCCGAAACTGACCTGGCAGGATTAACTACTGAGTATGGTTATGATGCTGCAGGTAACCTGATCACAGTCACAGACCCACTAGGGCAACAGACCACTTACAGCTATGACCAACGCGGTAACAAGCTAACCCAAACCGATGCCAAGGGCAACACCACCACATGGGCATATGATGAACTGAACCGAGTCACATCCAGAACCCTGCCCATGGGCCAGGTCGAAAGTTACAGCTACGATGCGGTAGGTAACCGCATCAGCATGACAGACTTTAACGGCGATACCACCAGTTATGAGTACAACAACCTCAACCAGCTGATCTTAACCACCTATGCAGATAACAGCACCGTAGCGAACACCTACACAGCCACAGGACAAATCGCCACCATCACCACCGCCTTGGGCATCACCAGCTTTACTTATGATGAACAAGATCGGCTCAAGCGCATAGACTACCCGGCAGGGAACTACATCGAATATCAGTATGACCTCAATGGTAACCGCAGCCAACTGAAAACAGCGAACCAGACGGTTGATTACACTTTTGATGAATTAAACCGACTGGAAACCGTGACTGACAGTGAAGGTACCACCACTTACAGTTATGATGCGGTGGGTAACAGAGCACAACAAGTGGCAGCTAATGGTGTTGTCACTGATTATTTCTATGATGATTTGAATCGATTAATTGATTTACAGCACACGCATAATCAAAACATCCTGGCCAGTTTCAGTTATGAATTAGGACCTAATGGTAATCGTTTGAGCCTGACCGAAGGCACTGGACGGGTTGTTGAATACACTTATGATGAGCTGTACCGCTTAACCACAGAGACCATCACTGATCCGATCAATGGTGATCACTTGACCAGTTGGGTATATGACAGTACTGGCAACCGCTTAGAACAGCACAAAGATGGCACAGTCACGACTTATCAGTACGATGCCAATGATCGATTGCTCAGTGAAACCACGGATAACATCATTACCAGTTACAATTATGATGACAATGGTAATACGCTGACCAAAACCATCGATAATCAATTGGATACTGAGTATAGTTATAATCATCAAAATCAGTTAATTACAGTGATAACACCACAAGCGACCATTAGCTATACTTACCATCCAACAGGCATTAAACGATCCCAACAAGTAGATGGTATTACCACTGAATATCTGATTGATGCCAATCGACCTTATGCGCAAGTGATTGCAGAGCAAACCGATCAATTGATCACCTATTACACCTATGGTGATGACTTGATTAGCCAACATCAGGATAATGCCAGTTATAGTTATGGCTATGATGGATTAGGCTCTACCAGAATCCTCACTGATGATACAGGTGTTGTGCAAAACAGTTATGCCTATTTCGCATTTGGAGAAATCGATTATCAGTATGGTGATATAGCTAATAATTATCTATTTACTGGTGAACAGTATGACCCAAACAGTCATTTCTACTATTTAAGAGCTAGGTTTTATAATCCACAATTAGGTAGATTCCAGAATAAGGATACTTTTCCGGGAATGGCGTTTGAGCCGAAGTCATTGCATAAGTACCTTTATACCCATGCCGATCCTATTAATAATATTGATCCAACGGGAAACTTCTCAATTGGTCAAATTGTTACCGCACAAAATGTTAATGCCATATCTAATTCATATGCAGTAGCATCTATTGCAGTGCAATTTGCAACAGGAAACTTTGCAGGTGGAGCAATAGCGATAGCTGAGGAGATTGTATATGGGAAATTGGCAGCATTTAGGCCAGTAGCTAAACAATCTGAAAAATTAATAAAACTATTTGGAAATATTTGGGGCCGTGGAGTCAAGCTTAAGCTTGGCTTAAAAGCAAACTCTACAACTTTAAGACATAATATGCAGGAAGTGTTAGGTAATGCTCCAGCTAACCATCAAGCACATCATTTGGTGGCAGGTACATCAGCAAATGCTGAGAAGGCACGTAAAATTTTGCAAAAGCATGATATTGATATAAACTCACCATCTAATGGAGTCTTTTTACCAGACTGTAGCTTCAAAGGCGGAGGAGGAGTTTCTACTATTCATTGTGGTCGACACAGAAAAGCATATGACGATTTAGTAGTTGAAATTCTTTCCTCTGCTGATGCAGGTGGTAAAGCCTCTGTAATTTCAGCTTTAACTAACATTCGTCTTCAATTATTATCAGGAGAGCTTGCATTAAATGCAGCTAAAAGATTATGAGAATTTATAAACCTACATCATCTGAAAATTATGCAATAATTGAAGGTGCTAATGACCATGATATTGATTTGTTCACTATAAATTTTACTGTTCCATTAATCGAAACATGGCCAGAACCCGAATTAATCATTCCTCAAGATGGTCACAATGAGAAACTCGAGCTTGGTGATATAACTTTCACATCTGCTTTTCCCAAAATTTTTAGTGAAAGAGCTGTTGGTATATTAGAAAATCACTTAACAAATGCTGGTATTTTATTGCCTCTAACTGTTAGAGGTGTTGAAAGCAAATATTTTTACTTTCATTGTACTAATGAGGTTGACTGTCTAGATGTCAATAATTCAAAGACTGTTCCAGACTTCGTTAACAATGACCCTAATGTTTTTTCGGCAATAATTGAAGCTTGTTTTTTTGAAGATAAAGTTACTTCAAGTATTTTTAGAGTTCCACAAGTGAAGTTAAATCACACCATTTATTTTACGGATGAAGTGGTCGATATTATTAAAAAAAATAAGTTAATGGGAGCTGACTTTAAACTAATGAAAACAAGTTGATATTTAATGCAGGTGATCAGTGAAACCACCCACCATCAGTACAACGCCTATCGACTAGAGACCCTGCGCACCGATGCTTTGGGCCACAGTACTGAATGGACTTATGATGCCATGGGTAACCAGCTGACTGAGACTGATCCTTTGGGCCACACCACCAGCTCCAGTTATAACAACAAAGGAGAACTACTGACCCAAACCAATGCCTTAAACGAAGTGGTGATCAGCAACACCTACGTACCTGATAACCAGCCACAAGGGACAGGTCAGTTAGCTACAGTCACTGATGCCCTGGGACACAGCACGGAGTTTCACTGGTACACTGATAATAACGGCACCACAGCCAATACCGGTTACACCGATGCAGCGGGTAACAAATATACAATCACCCCGATCCATGAAGGCACCAATGCAGGACTTTCAGGTGAACACATTGACCTCAATGGCCTAAAAACCGTCAGCAGCTATGATGCTGATGCCCGAGTGATCAGCGAAACCCAGATCCTCACCGATGAGGATGATCAGATCATTGCTGAATACACAACCGAGTATCAATACGATGCCATGGGTAATACCATCCAAGTCATCGATCCATTGGGTAATGAAACGACCAGCACTTACACCGCCCTTGGTAAACTGGCAACGCAAACAGACGCTAAAGGCAACACCACCGAATATGAATACGATCAACGGGGTAATGAAATCTTAGTCCGTTATCCAAATGGCAGTGAGGAGCACAAGATCTATGACCAGGAAAACAACCTGATTGAAAGTATCGACCGAGCAGGGCGGCGTACTAAAACCATCTATGATGCGCTCAACCGGGTCAGTGCCATCATTTATGCTGATAACACCCCGGGAGATGAGGATAACCCCCAAACCAGTAACAGCTATGATGCTGCAGGCAGACTAGTCGCTACCACGGATGCGAATGGCAACACCACAGAGTATCTTTATGATCAGGCGG
>JAUIGR010000087.1 GCA_030430025.1 Gammaproteobacteria bacterium | reverse complement strand
AAAGTAACAATAATTTTAACATCGCCGGTCGAAATATAACAGGTATAACAACAACATTGTATTTAATATCAATCTCTTATTTGTTTTTCAGGACTGACTAATTATCTCATATAATATATCCGGAATTGAATTAATCAATACCTTAAGTTTTCCAAGATTTCCGCCCAACAAGATGGCAAACCCACTGATGAAATCGCAACATAGATTGCCACTGTTCTCGGTTCTCCTGGAATGACTCTTTGACGCGAATATTTATCTTTTAGTTTACTGAGTAAAACCTAAAATTTGAAGACAAAACAGAGAAAAAAGTATGTTAATTACGACGAAAGCTATTCATATAAAAATCAACGACAACAAACTGAAAGTCTATGAGAAGTCCACAAAACCAATCTATTTGAATATCAACAACTCACTTCCCAGTGAGACTTTCAGTCATAAAAAATCCATTTTTAAACACGAAACATCCAAAAACAACCCTAAACCTCACACACACGTTAAAGCCCACACACTGGTCATCTTTAAACTTGTAGCTTCATTATAAACGCTTTGTTTCTAAATACAAACACTTAAATGGACATAATTGACCATTTTTTAATAAACTATTGACATGAAAAAAGAATATATATCAAGAATCTTACAACCCATAGCAAAACTTTTCTTAAAAATGGGCGTGAACTTCAATGAATTAACAACTGTGTTTTCTCAAGTATATATTGATGAAGCAGCAAAGCTGGTTGGCTCAAAGGCGGTAAACATCTCAGCAAAAACCGGTATTGACAGACGCACAGTCTCCAAGATATTAAAGCAAGAAAGTCTCTATTGCCCAACTGATAAATTAGTTTTGATTACCTCTGACATCAAGAAACAAACTCAAGAAGGCAAAAACGATATATCAATCCATGGCGAAAACTCATTGGAATCAATTATTCAATCGAACGCAAATGGCCGATATACATTGCAGGCTGTTCTAAGTGAGCTAGAAAGATCAGGTCGCATTAAAATCATTGACGACAAAATAAGATATCTTCTACCAATATCTGATGGGGGCATATCAAACGAAAAAATGGCCCAGTTGCTTGGCGACAGCCTGTCAATAATTAGTGAAGTTGCAAACTACTCAAGAACAGTCAACAAAAACAAACTGATATACAGGTGGGACTATTCAGAACAAATAAGCCCTGAAAACTCTACAAAAGCTTCTAACGAGTTATTCAAACAGTGTCTAGCCCACAGTCAGGAAAACATAAAGCTTTTGGAGTCATTTGAGACCACGAGATTCCGAACTTACCCAAGAGTGGGTATTATGCAAGCCCAATTTAATTATGATTTTTTTAAATAGGAAACCAAACATAAAAAACTGTTTTCATTTCACTTTTATTAACCTCTCCATTATATGCTGCTGATTCAGATGGAGGCCAATCACCTGGAGCCGTCGGTTTAGAAAACAAATGTCATCCTCTTTAATCTAGAGGCATTAGCAAATCACCCTGGCATTAATGCAGATTCTGACGGAGGCCAAGGTACGGACGCCGACTCAGATGGAGGCCAAGAGCAAGCATACGCAAGATACCTCCAATGTATCAACCAAAATAATGATTAAAGCAGGTGTTTGAATGCGTGAGTGTTGACCTGTACGCGATGGTATCAAAAAGTGCCAACAGTTAAAGATTCACTTCGTAATGCTTGTTGCGCAAACGAGATTATCCGATCAAGCTGAGTAATAATGATAAGTGGGGTCGGGTGATGACTCTGTGATATACAAAGTTTACGACATTAAACAGAACAAGGGAGTCCCCACGCTCTGAGGAAAAATCTGGGTTTGAAGATCAAGGCGGAGATACTTTTTGAATACCTGAGCGTACGACCTGTACGCGACGGCATCAAAAAGTACCGACAATGCAGGGATCCATCGCCAGATTTTTCCTCAGAAAATTTCACCTATCATGCATCGCAGCGATCCTCCTGCTTTTTCCAACTCAGAAACGTCGACACCATGTAAATCTAAACCCCAATTAGTTAATGTTCTCTTTGATGAAGCTGATAGGGTATCGAAAGCCTTTTGACTGAATAAAACATCTCGCTCGGTAATTGAAATACAATTTCCGCAGAAGGCCATCTTTTCCTCATCTGACAAATACAGTATGCGGCCATCATAAAAGTCATCAATAGCCTGTACCACATCAGGATCAGCAAATGAATCTTTATGCATTACACAACCAACACTGGCCAAACAAGCCATCACTACATTGGTATGGTATTCTCCTTCTGCTAAGTCAAACTGGAAAGTTAAATCCAATTGAAAACCCTCATCAAGCTCTACGGCACCAGCATCATCAACGCGTTCAGTCATACCGATGAACCCAACATTACGGCCTCGATCCGGCACCAGAACACCGGTTAATTCAGCAATGGCACGGTGGTGTTCAATGACATACTCTTCATAACCCAAAACACTACTAAAGAATTTTCTAATATCCCTTCGTTCTGTTTCCAATTGGCGATTCGGATAACGCATGGATCCAACAATATAGCGACTATTATGGTTGGTAGCAAAGGCATTATTCGGAAAAACAGCATCGGGAGTTTCTTCAGAACCAGGGAATGTAATGACCGGAATCCCAAAATCAGTCAGCGTCCTGGCTAATTGCATTTGCTGATAAATCGCCAACTTTTCATCTACTTTGGCGTCCATCTGCATGTACTCGTTATCTTGGGCAGTCTGTTCATTCAACGAAAACCCAACTGGACTGACCATAAATGCCGCCTTCATAGCAACATCTTGTTTGACATTAAACTGTTTCAGTTCCTGAACTTTTTTAAAATCGGCAATATTTTTCACTAACATGTATGTGCTCTGCTGTTCTCACGGTTGAACAAATGTCCGTGCTTCATTCAGTACGGACACATCTGTTTTTCTTCTAGGTGCTTCTGTAACCAAATAAGATTTGAATTTTTTGTTGCCTTTCATTCCATGATAGAGACCCAGAATCGGTCGAATTAACCAATGTAAACTGTTTCCTTCATTAATTTGGAGTCTACAATAATCAAGATAGGCTTTCAACACATCATCACGACCACTGTTCATATTTTTAAAACCAGCCGCATCATGCATTTCACGAATCAGCCAAGGCGCATTCCAAAAAGCCCTACCTATCATCACGCCATCACAATGCTGCCAGTGTTTTTGTGCCTCTTCAACCGTATTGACACCTCCATTGATCATTACTTTCAATTCAGGATGATCTTTTTTCAAACGATAGGGAAAGTGATATTGAAGTGGTGGGATATGCCGATTTTGCTTTGGACTCAGACCTTTGAGATAGGCTTTACGAGCATGGATAATGAAAGTATCACAACCGGTTTGTCTGACCGTTTGAATAAAATGATCAAATGCCTCATAAGACTCCTGATCATCAACTCCTATGCGAGATTTAACGGTCACTGGTATGTTGACTACTTGTTGCATGGCTGTGATACACTCCGCCACTAACTCCGGTTCTTTCATCAAGCAAGCACCAAAACGTCCTTTCTGAACTCGATCACTAGGACAACCAACATTAAGATTCACCTCATCGTATCCATAATCTTCGGCAATTCGAGCACAAGATGCCAACTCCTTGGAATTTGAACCACCTAATTGTATTGCCACCGGATGTTCCTTATTTGAAAAACCGATGTATTTATCTCGATCTCCTAAAAGAATCGCTGGAGCAGTGACCATTTCTGTATACAACAGCACTTGGTCAGATATCAGGCGATGAAAATAACGGCAATGTCTATCAGTCCAATCAAGCATCGGTGCCACCGCTAATTTGTGGCTGTGGCTCATTTCAGCAACCTACTGATCAGATCTAAATAAATACCTTCCAATGTCAGTAGATTTTTAACCTCCTGACATTCATTGACACGATGAATGGTTTTATTAACGAGTCCGAGTTCCATAGTAGCTATGCCATATGGTGCAACGAAACGACCATCAGAAGTACCTCCGGCTGTATTGAATATCGGTTCGATATTGGTTGCAGCCACAATAGCCTCCGTTAACTCATGCCTAAAATGTTTATTTTGACAATAGAAAGGCTCACCTGATAACTGCCAAGTTAATTCATAAGACAATCCAAAACCATCGAGAATGGTTTTAACCTGCTTTTCCAGACTTGGTTGGCTCGACTCTGGAGAATATCGAAAATTCCCTTGATAAGTGATACTACCAGGGATGACATTAGCGGCGCCTGTACCAGCTGAAACATTAGAAATTTGGAAGCTGGTGGGAGGAAAATCTGCATTACCTTGATCCCATTGATGCTTTCCCAAGGCCTCAACAGCTAAAGCCGCACTAAAGACCGGATTATCAGCATGCTGAGGATAAGCGACATGACCTTGCTTACCTAGGACCTTAACAGTCATGTGCAATGACCCTCTACGCCCTACTCTAACAGTATCACCAACCACCTGAGAAGAGCTCGGTTCTCCAACTAAACAAAAGTCAAAATGGTGTTGCTGGGCAATCAATGGCATGAATTTTTGGATACCATCTTTGGCCTCTCCCTCTTCATCACTAGTCAACATCAGTGCAACTTTGCCTTTGTGACTGGCATTTTGACCAACAAATTTTTCCATAGCCAATACCATCGCTGCCACTGCCCCTTTCATATCTGCCACACCACGACCATAAAGCACTCCGTTTTCGACGTGACCACTTAAAGGAGGATGATCCCAACTATCGGGGTCACCAGTTGGCACTACATCGGTGTGCCCTAAGAACAACAATGAAGGGCCCGGTTTGTTACCATGCCAAATTAACACATTGTCGACCATGCCAAAACGGTGATGATGTCCCTTAAAACCCTGTCCTGACATCCGATTCATTAGAGATGTAATACAGCCTGCATCATCCGGAGTAAAAGATGGTTTCTGGATCAATTGGCGGGCCAAAGTAATCACTTCTGGTTCCATCATCAGTAACCTAACCTATATCCTACTCCTTCTGATACTACCGGACGTTTTATCAATGTCGGATAGTTGATTAGAAGTGTCACGTCGATTTGTGACCTTTGTTGATCAGAAAGCTGCTTCCATGTGGCACTGCGTTTATTAAGCAACTCAACCATTGGAATGTCCTTTAACATAGCCAAAACCAATGACTCATCAACACCATCTACACGATAGTCATGTAATATTGCCTCATGACCATCAGCCTTTGCTTGTTTTAACGCTGTTCGTACTTTGTCACAGTTCTTGATGCCATATATAATCATGTTCGTAATAACTCATTGATGGAAGTTTTGCTGCGTGTCTTTTCATCGACTTTTTTAACAATAACAGCGCATTGTAGCGAATATTTTCCGTTTTTGGCAGGTAAAGTGCCTGGCACTACCACAGATCCAGGAGGCACATAACCATAGCTAACTGAGTCAGTTTCTCTGTCATAAATCTTGGTACTTTGCCCAAGAAAAACACCCATAGAAATCACAGACCCTTTGCCTACACGCACACCTTCAACCACTTCACTTCGGGCACCAATAAAACAACCATCTTCAATGATCGTTGGTGCTGCTTGCAAAGGTTCCAAGACACCTCCAATGCCCACACCTCCAGAAAGATGAACATTTTTACCAATCTGAGCGCAAGATCCAACTGTTGCCCATGTGTCAACCATAGTCCCAGAGTCAATATACGCTCCAATATTGACATAAGAGGGCATACAAACCACCCCTTGACCTAAAAAAGCACCGCGACGAACAGTTGCTGGTGGCACAATTCGAACGCCTAAATCAGCATAATCATGCTCATTCATACCAACAAAACGACAAGGTACTTTATCATAATAATCATGGGTAGCACCGGGCATAATATCGTTATCGGAAATGGCAAAATATAACAACACCGCTTTTTTTAACCAATCATTGACCAGCCAGTCTGAACCACACGGTTCTGCGACTCTATATTGCCCCTTTTCCAAACACGAAATCGCTTCACGAACAAAACCACCATAAATATCTTCCAATTCAGATTTTTCTAGATCTTGCCTATGATCCCAGGCTGCTAAAATATTTTCTCTTATCGACATTTCAAAGCACGACTTTAAAAAATACACATTATATAAGAGACTTTTGCATAATTTTGGATTGATAGCAATAACAAGCAAAAATCCACTAGTCCCTACTAATTAGTCGAACCTGAAAAATGCATAACGTATTGTTAAATATCAAGAGTTACTTCAATTTTGCACATTTTTTCGACCAGGAAACAGGTGTCACGATGCATTTTTATTCGCCGCTTCCATGCGGCTCTCAGGCTAACGTGAAAAAGTTTTCCAGAAACTTTTTTATGGTCG